>NZ_JBVIFM010000007.1:0-333742 GCF_055571335.1 Kitasatospora sp. NPDC030952 | reverse complement strand
CCAACCACCACCAACCACCACCACCCGCCACCACCCGCCACCCGCCACCACCACCGGCGGCACACAGAACCGGACCCGCCGACTACCCACACCCCACCAGGCCCCACCACACACACCCTGCAGAGAGGAACGCAACGGGCAGGGACAGGAACGCGGCGGGCCGCCAGCGCACGGAAGCCGCCGCTACCGCGTCCCGCCCGGGCCTTCGACGCGCTCATCCACGAGCACCACGGCGAAGACCCCGACAGCTGGACCGAGCACATCAGACAGCACGATCCGCCCACCCCGCGGCAGTTCACCGACGGACTCCTCCACGACCGGGACACGATCGTCGCCGCCCGTCGAACCCCGATGAACTCCAGTCCGGCCGAAGGCCGGGCGACCAGGCGACCTGGCGACCTGGCGACCTGGGTCATGCTGTGGAATCTGATTTGTCAACATCATGCCTATTTGCGCAGTCCCATCGTCCATTCTCGCTGCTCGACGGTGTCTGGGACGGCGAGCCCGCGAGCTCGTTCGATCTGGTTCCAGGCGGCGTCGGGATCGACGCCGTTGAGGATGAGGAGTGCGGCCGCGAGCAGGGATGAGCGTCCGATCCCGGCTCGACAGTGGGCGACGACGTGTGCGCCGTCGCGTAGCTGTTCGGCAAGTCTGTGCAGGGTGGGCAGGATCGTGGTGAGGTCGGGGACGGTACGGTCGGGGATGGGTATGGCGACGAACCGCAGCCCGGCCGTGACGGCTGTCCGGGGTTCGTCTGCGAGGCCGAGTTCGTCGAGTTCGGGGCCGGTGAGCGCGCAGACCAGGACGTCGACGCCGCAGTTCTTCAGCGCGGCCATCTCGTCTTCGAGCCAGTCATTGCCACGGGGTCTGGCCATGGTGCTCAGTCGTCCCGGGCCGGGGAAGTCGATGGTGAAGAGGTCGGGTCGCATGTCAGCAGCGCTTTCGGTCGATGGAGTCAGGTGGTGATCGGACGGTCAGTGGCAGGGGCCGGCCCGGTTCGGCGCGGAGCTCGTTCGGGGTCGGGCCGGCTGGGGTGGCCACCTCGGCGAGGCGCTGGAGAAGGCGGTCGAGGGCGGCGTTCTGGCCGTCGTCGAGGCGGCGCGTTCCTCTTCGGTGAGCGGAATGCTCACGAGCGTGCGCTGCAAGTCGGCCTTGGCTTCGACGAGTTGGGCTTTCGTCGATTCCTTGGGCGCGTAGAAGTCACAGCGGGCGCAGGCCATCCGGCGCTGGCACTGTTCGAAGAACGAGGAGGAGCACAGCCCGTGACCGAGATCGTAGTACGGCCAGGTTCACCGGTGGCCGCGGCCCCGGAGGTGATGGCGTCGCCGTCGAGCAGGACCTCGACCGTGCGGACGTTGCGGCAGCGAAATCAACTCCCTTGCACAGAGGGCCATACGCGCGGTTCGCGGTGACCGGGTCGACGCTCTCCCCTTCGCGCACCAGCAGGTACGCGGCCGGCCCGCGGACACGGGCATCGGTCGTTCGGGGCGCACACCCGAGATCCGTCCAGATCGCCGCCGGGCCGCCGCCCGCTCGTGCCGGCCGAGCACCGGCCACATCCCCACCAGCACCGTCATACCGCTCAACACATCTCCCACATCCGTGGCTGCGCCACAGAGACATGATCACCCCGGCAGATCCCACATAACCTTCAAGCTCCACAAACGCGCCGGCCACGGCAGGGCCGAACGCGACCTCCTCCGCACCCGCCTCCTTCCCAGGCCCGAGGAATACCCACCCACGAGCCCACACCTCCGGCCCCAGCCCCGCCTCCGGCCCCAGCCCCGCCTCCGGCCCCGGCCCCGGCTCCGGCTCCGGCTCCGGCTCCGGCTCCGATCCCGAGCCGAACAGAATCAGCTGGCCGCAGACCGACGGCGAACGGGAAACCGCCGCCATGCGCTTTCCTCGTTCCTCGGACCCCGACCTGCTCGACGTCATCCGTGCCCGGTGCCGGAGCGGGGCCCGAGGCCAGGTCAGCGAGTGGACCGAGGCAGCGGCCCCGGACGGCCTCCAGGACACCCCCGGGGCCGAGCGGGCGGAAAAGCGCGTGCGGCCTCCGGGACACCCCCGGGCCCGGGCGGGCGGGAAAACGGGGTGCGGGGCGGGCATCGCGGGTGCTACGACAGCACGTCATGGACGACCTGGCCACCCGACGCCTCATCCTCCACCCGCTGACCCCGCCCCAGGCCCGGCGCCTCCAGCAGGCCGCGCCCCACCACGCCGGACACCCGACCCCCGGCCACCCCGACGACCGCGACCGTGCCAGCCACTGGGCCCCCGGCTACCCCGACGACCGCGCCCGCGACCGTGCCAGCCACTGGGCCCCCGGCTACCCCGACGACCGCGCCCGCGACCGTGCCAGCCGCTACCTGCGGGTGTACGAGAACGACGGCGACCCCCAACCCTTCGGCGCCTACGAGATCCGCCTGCGCGAAGACGGGCGCGCGATCGGCGGCGCCGGCTTCCACGCCGCCCCCGACCCCCACGGCACCGTCACCATCGGCTACGGACTGATCCCCACCGCCCGCGGCCACGGCTACGCCTCCGAAGCCCTACGCGCCCTGCTCACCCACGCCCACACCCACGGCACGGCGCGCGTGATCGGCGACACCCACCTCCACAACACCACCTCCCAACACGCCATGACCACCGCCGGCATGCACCCCACCCACCACGACACCCACCACGCCCACTACGAAAGCACCTCCCCTCCCACCCCCACCCCACCCACCACGACACCCACCACGCCCACTACGAAAGCACCTCCCCTCCCACCCCCACCCCACCCACCACCCCCACCAGCTAGCACCCCACCGGCACCACGGCCCCTGACCCACCGACACAGCACCCACCCGGCCAAGGACCCGCCGAACCAGGCCCGGACCTCAGAACAACGACACCACGCCAGCACCGGGACCGGGGGCCGGGACCGGGAAACCGGGGCCGGGAGACCGGGGCCGGGAAGCCGGGGCCGGGAAGCCGGGAGGCCGGGAAGCCGGGAGACCGGGGCCGGGAGGCCGGGACCGGGAAGCCGGGACCGGGGAAGCCGGGAGGCCGGGAGGCCGGGAGGCCGGGAGGCCGGGAGGCCGGGAGGCCGGGAGGCCGGGAGGCCGGGGGGCCGGGGCCGGGGGTGTCCGCTCCTCGGTCACCGGCAGTGCGTCGCAGTGGGCGGGCAGTAGGATCAGCGGCGTTGTCACCCGTCGTACACCGCTGGTAGGAGGCTTTACATGACCCAGGTCACGCTGAAGGGAAACCCGGTCGAGATCGGCGGCACACTGCCCGCCACCGGCAGCCAGGCCCCGGCGTTCACACTGGTCGGCGAGGGCCTCACGGACACCTCCCTCAAGGACTTCACCGGACAGCGCAAGGTCCTCAACATCTTCCCGAGCATCGACACCCCCACCTGCGCCACCTCGGTACGCACCTTCAACACGAAGGCCAGCACCCTGGAGAACACCGTGGTGCTGTGCATCTCCGCCGACCTGCCCTTCGCACAAGCACGGTTCTGCGGCGCCGAAGGCCTGGACAACGTCAAAACCCTCTCCACCCTACGCGGACGCGACTTCCACGACACCTACGGCGTATCGATCACCAACGGCCCCCTCGCCGGACTGACCGCCCGCGCCGTGATCGTCCTCGACGAGAACGACACCGTCCTACACACCGAACTCGTCACCGAAATCGCCGACGAACCGAACTACGAAACCGCCCTCGCCTCCCTGAACTAACCCACCCCGAACCCCACACCATCCTCCCCGTAGCCCCACACCGACCCGCCCCGCCCCCGACAGCCCCGACAGGACAGGCGGGGCGGGCAGCGCCGCCAAGGGCGGAGGCGAGCGCGGCAGGACGACGCCGCAGGCACGACACCGGAACCCCGCCACCCGTGCGGCGCCCCTGGAACATGCCCGGCGCCCACTCGGGCCGGCGGGCGGACGACGGTAGCCGGCGGGCTGGCGGGCGCCGTTGGAGTGTCAGGGCGTCCTGCGCGGCGGCCGGATGTCGGGCCCCGCGCCGCGGGGTGGTGCAGGTGGGGGGTCGGCGCAGGTGAGCAGCTGCAGCCCCAGGCTGCTGCAGGTGTGGAACACCGCCTTGCCCGCCCTGCGGGAGGTGATCAGCCGTGCGTGCCGCAGTGCTCTGGCGTGTTCGGAAGCGGAGGCCTTGCTGATGGCGAGGGCGCGGGCGATCTCCGTGGTGGTCCGGTGAGCGGTCAGCAGTTGCAGGACCGCGGAGCGCGTGCTGCCGAGCAGCGTCCCCAACGGGTCGTCGGGCTGGTCCTCCTCGGTGAACGGCAGGGGCGCCGCCGTCATCGGATAGATCAGAACGCTGGGCTCGTCGCCGTGGTGGGCGATCACCGGCCGGCCCCGCCAGAGAGCCGATGGCAGCAGGCGCAATCCGTGGCCGGCCAGCAGGACGTCGAGGTCGCCCACGCGATCGTACACCAGAGTCGTGTTGCTCTCCCAACGGCCGCCGGGCACGAGCCCGGCGAGGGTGGCGTACAGGCCCTGCTGCGCCAGGATGCGTGTGCGCCAGGCGAGTTCCGCATCGTGGGCGGCCTCGATCCGCGGCCACTGATGGGCGAGCAGGGCCGTCCAGGTCGTGCGCAGGGCGTTCTCCAGCAGGTGCAGACCCTCACTGTCGCGGCGGACCAGGGCGCGGGTGAAGGGCGTCACCGGGCGGGACGCGGGACACACGGGGTTCAGGTCGGTTCGGATCGTGGCGGCCGGTGTGTGCAGGACCAGGTCGAGCCCGGAGTCGAAGTCGTAGCTGACCGGGTCGAGGAACATCGGTCCTTTGCCGGAGGGGGGCACCAGATCCAGCAGGGGCCGCCCTGCCGAGGGGAAGGCCCGACGTGTCGCCTTCTGCCACCGCCCCGCGTCGGACGGGTGCGGCGGTTGCTGCAACTGTGCTACCGCCAGCGCGAGTTCCATCATCGGCGCGGGAGCGGGAACGAAGGTGACCCGGAGGAGATCGTCGGCGGAGAAGTGTAATCGCAGCATGGCGGTCCTTTCCCGGTGACGTGGATCGGCCGCGTCGTTCGGCCCAGGCCGAACGGATGGCCGATCGCGGATGCCTGTCACGAGTATGGCAACGCCGACGACGCCAGGACACGGGTGGTCAGGACAAACACCGTAGGCGAAGGCCGGCAGCGAGCAGGGGTGGCGTCCACTCGACACCGCTGAGGCATCTGTCCGAACACTGCGATGGAGGAACTCTCATGGGACTCGACCGTATCGGCAAGCGCGCGGCCGCACTGGTGGTCACGGGGTTGCTGGCCGCGGGGGTGTGCGCCGCGCCGGCGCAGGCGTCCCCGAGCGCGGGATACATCGGGAACGGCTACGGCAACAACACCCACGGCGTGTGGTGCGTGCAGCACCTGGTCAACGATGTGGCTGCCGCTCACGGCAAGAAGCGGCCGCTCGCGGAGGACGGTCTGTGGGGGCCCGCCACCAGGAGCTGGGTCCAGTGGTACCAGGGCGTCGACGGAAGGAGTCAGGACGGCATCGTCGGCAAGGACACCGGCGGCGACCTCCTCCTCGACGGCGACCAGTACTACGGGGGTAGGAACTACTGCTACACGTACGTACCCTCGCACTTCTGACCCGGCACTGTGGTGGGGCTCGGCCGGCGCCGGCCGAGCCCCACCGGCCGAGCCCCACCACCCGCGGCGCGTACGCCGAGTCCCGCACGACCCGCCCGCCGGCCGCCCCACGGCGTCCGCGCCCCCGCGTTCGGACGTGACGTCGGTGGGTGGTCACCCGTGGTCACCCGTGGTCACCCCGTGGTCACCCCGTCCATCCGGTGTGCCGCAGCCAGTCCTCGAAGGTCATCAACTCGGGGTGCAGGCCGCGCAGGAGGTTGATGTCCCGGTCCCGGGTGTAGAGGTCGCGGTCGGCGAAGAACCGGAACATCGCCGCGTAGTCGTGGCTGAAGTCGGGGACGGCAGCGTGCAGTTCGGCGTGCGGCATCGGCACGTAGGTGCTGGGAACGCCGGTGACCCGCGCGAAGGTGGCGGCGATCTCGGCGCCGGTGAGGCTGTCGCCGATCACCGCGAGGTCGCGGGCGCCCCAGGACTGCCAGTCGTCGAACACGTGGCAGGCGAACCAGGCGATGTCGTCGAGGGCGACGAGCGGGTAGCGGGCGGCGCCGAGCGGGAGCCGGAAGGTCAGGCCGCCCCGGCCGTCCGGTCGGGGGGTGAGCCGGTCCCGCAGGTTCTCGAAGTACGGCGCCGTGGTCAGCACCGAGACGTGGTCCGTGTACCAGCCGCCGGTCTCCTTGCGGAGCATCTCCTCCGACCGCAGCAGACCGATGTGGGCGGTGACCGCGGCCTTGCTGTCGAAGTGCGGGACGGGGTGGCCGGTCAGGGACACCGCGCTGTCCAACGAGGACCAGATGAAACGTTCCACGCCGGCTCGCTGCGCGGCGGCCAGCAGGTGCAGCCCCTGCCGGTACTCGCCCACGGCACTGCCCGTCGCGAAGAAGTCGGTGTTGGCGAACACCCGGTCGACCTCCCCGATCACGGCCTCCAGGGTCGCCCGGTCGGAGCGGACCAGTCGCACGCGGCCGGGCGCGGTGGCGGCGAGCGCGGTGGCGTGGGCGGACTCCGGGTGGCGGGTGGGGACGGTGACGGTGGCGTCGGTGGTGGCCAACAGGCGGTGGATCACGCGACGGCCCATGGCCCCGGTGCCGCCGACGACGAGGACGTGGGTCATGGCGTTCCCCCCTGGTGCGTCAGGACGTGTTCGGCCAGCTGGGCGTGGGTGGCGACCCAGACGTCGCCGGACTCACGGAGGTGGTCGAGGATCCGGCCGACCATGCCGGCCAGGAGCGGCCGGCCTCCGACGTGGGCGTGGACGGTCATGCGGAAGACGCCCGGGCCGGGGGCGGCGAGCAGCTGGTCCAGCAGCTCACGGTGCAGGTCGCGGTAGGCGTACGGGCCGCCCGCGGCGTCGCGGACGTCTGAGTGGTCGCTGTGCATGAGGGAGACCAGCGGACCGTGGGCGGTGGACCGGACCTGCGGGAGGTCGTGGTCGCCGTGGTCGCCGGTCCAGCGGTAGCCGGCCTCGGCGAGCAGGTCGTCCGTGTGCCGGGAACCGGTCGCCCGTGGGCTCATCCACCCCGTCGGGCGAACGCCGGTGACCCGGCGGAGGGCGTCGGTGCAGCGACGGATGTTGGCCCGCTCGGCATCGATGTCGAGCAGCGCGGGCACCACGTCCTGGGCCCAGGAGTGTGCGGCGATCTCGTGGCCCGCCTCGTGCACGGCCATGACGGTCTCGGGGTGCCGCTCGGCCACCAGCCCGTTGACGCCGACGGTGGCGGGCAGGTCACCGAGCACGTCGAGCAGCCGCCAGATGCCGGTGGTCACGCCGTACTCCGCCCAGGAGGTGCTGTGCGTGTCGTCGACGCCGGCCGCCAGCGGCCACGCCGCTGCCATCGGCGCGTACGCGGGCCAGTGCCCCGGTGACCACAGCTCCAACGCGACGGTGACCAGCGCGGCGACCTTCCGCCCGCCCGGCCAGTGGGTCTCGCCCTTCGTGCCGTCCTTCATGCCGTCCCCCTTTCCCGGTAGCTTCCGCCGTCGACGCTAGTGAGGCGGTAGGTACCTCCGGGTTCCTGACCGTGGGCTACCGTCGGGGCATGCGTGAGTACCCCGGCAGCGTCCTCCTCGCCGACTGCCCGGCTCGGCTGGCGATCGAGATCATCGCCGACAAGTGGGCGGTGGTCGTGCTGTTCGCCCTGAGCCGGAAGCCGTGCAGGCACGGCGAGTTGGTCGACCTGATCGGCGGAGTCTCGCGGAAGGTCCTGACCCAGACGCTGCGACGGTTGCAGGGGTACGGCCTGGTCGACCGCCACGCCGGGGCCGGGAGGGTCGAGTACACGCTGACGGACCTCGGCCGGACGCTGGTGAAGCCGATCGCCGTGCTGACCGAGTGGGCTCACGAGCACGGCGCGGCCGTGGTGGAGTTCCAAGAGCCCGGAGCGGACTGCTGAACTCGGACTCGTGAGTTCAGCCTGGCGGAGCCGGAGCGGTGGGGCCCAGCTCCGGCGGCGGCGACGTCCTCGACGGCCGCCGTACGTGCCGTCGGGCCGACCGTGTAGAGCACCAGGAACGGAAGGCGTGTGTTCAGCACCGTGTTCTGCAGGACGTTCAGCTCGACCGGCTCACCGACCTCGTTGGTGTAGGTCGCAATCGTGTCGCGCGGTCGCAGCACGGCCAGGTCCAGTGCGAGGTTCGCGCCGAGCGCCACCTCGGCGATGACGTCGACGCCGTCCGGGGCGATCTCGCGGATCTCGGTGACCGGGTCGCCTTCGCGGTCGTCGATCACGCCAGCCAAAGCGGCCGGGACGACGCCGCGCAGGACGGGCAACCGAGCCGGACCCCGCGTCAGGGGCCGGACCAGCGAAGCCGGGACGACACCGGCCCGGGCGCCCACGGCCCCGGCCCCCACCCGCCACGCAGCGGGCAGGCGCAGCGAACCCTCACCGCCACCACCCCACCCGGCCACCATCCGCAAAGCCACGGACAGGAAGGGCGGTGAGTTCCACCTTGACGGCCGACATTGTCACGGACCTCGGCGCGGGACGGGGTGGTGCGGCCGGTGCCGGTGACGGGGGGACGCCCGAAGGCTGAGTGACCGTCGGGGTCCGAGCCACAAGGCGTTCCGGGCCGCTTCCGCCGGGCGGTGTGTCCGAACGGGCGGTCATTCTGACGCCGTGCCAACCGCCGAGAACCCCCACCAACCCCCTTCCCACGAGCCGGAGCCAACGGCGCCGGGCCCGACACCCGACCCCGTTCGGGGGACTCGTCCTGGACGCAGGACGGCAACCTCGTCGCCTACTTCCTGGAGGCGTTCACCCACGCGCTGCAGTCGATCATCAAGGCCATCCCGAGCGTCCAGTGGAAGACCCGCACAGGACACCAGCGCCTCCTCCCGCACAATTGCGTCGTGTCGGGAGGCCGGGTCATCCCCTGTAACTGACCGGCCCGCGCACGATCCGGAAGAGTCCGTCCGGTCCGTGCGGCACCGGAGGCCGTCGTCCCACACCGGGGATGCTGTTGATTGATCCGGGCCCAGTTGCTTCGCCCCGTCGCAATGCGGCGGGGCGAAGTGCTGCCAGAGGGTCGGTTCGGGTTCGCCCATGTCACACTCGCCGCCGGCGGAGCGTCCCCAGCTCCTCGTCGGACTCCGTCATCAGCACCTGTTGAACAAGTTCTTTGCCTTCTCGAGGACTTCCTCGTAGCCGTAGCCGTAGCCCTGTTCAGTGACTGCGGATTCCAACTCACTTTCCTCCGCCTTCGACAGCTGCCGACCGAGTCGCCTCTGGATCTCCTGCACAGCGCGCCTGGACCCCTTGTCCGGCTTCACACGGTTTGCGGGCACGGAGCTGGTAGTGGAGGTCGTCGAGGCGGCCCGCGCCGCGGCTGCTGCGGTTCTTGATGCCGCGGCGGATCTCGTCGAGGACCGGCGTGCCGCGTTCGTCGCCGCGCAGGGCCAGGGCGGCGGCGGCTTCGAGGCGGGCGTCGAAGTGGGGGTCGGTGAGGTGGGCCGCCAACACGCCGCGCAGAGCAGGGGTGTCGACGGGGGAACGGGTGAGGGCGTGGAGCGCGCTGGTCCGGGTCACGGGAGCGGGGTCGTCAGCCAGGCGCAGGAGGGCGGCGAGGGCGTCGGGGCGGTCGGCCAGGAGGCCGGGGAAGGCCAGGGCGACGACGTGGCGGACGCCCGGATCGGGGTGGTCGGCGTGGGCCAGGACGGCCGGGAGCTCCTCGCGGGAGCAGTAGCCGGTGAAGGCCGCGACGACGGTGCGCAGGGCGTACGGGTCCTGCTCGGAGTCCAGCCGGGGCCGGAGGAACTCGGCGGCTTCCCGGGTGAACGGCGGCTCGTCGTCGCCGTTGTCGGGGTTGAGGCCGAAGCCGAGGAAGTTGATCGCGTCGAACGCGAAGCGCTGACGGTCGAGCGAGCCGGCCTCCCCGGTGCCTTCGACCACCGCACGCGCCCAGTCGAACCTCTCCTGGCTCTCCGGCTCGGCGATCCGGAACAGCGACGCGAACCAGTCGTCGTGCTCGGGGTCGGCATGGACCAGGGCGCGGGCCATCAGCTCGTCCGGCGTGCGGTGGACGCCGAGCTCCGCCTCCAGGTCGGTGATGACCGCCCGGTGGGCCGGTGGCGGCCCGGACCCGGACCCGGCACCGGCCCCGGGCTCCAGGGCTGCCCGGGCCACCCGCAGCGCGCGGCGGTGCGGGCTGTCGGCGCGCAGCGGGTCACGGTCGGGGGACAGCAGCGCGTTCAGAACCCGGTAGGCACCGTTCTCGGCGGCCCAGGTGACCGGGTCGACGCCGCCGGCCCAGGGGCTGATCGGGTCGACGTCCCACACGACCAGGCGGTCGACGACTTCGTGGCGCCCGGCGTACGCGGCGGCGGCCAGCAGGGCGATGCCGTCGTCACCGGTGAGTTCGTCGTTCGCCACCTCCTCCAGGAACTCGAAGGCCGTGGTGTCGTCGCCGCGCTCGATGGCGGCCAGCAGGGGAGACAGATCCACCGACCGATCATGCCCGCCACCCGGACGCCGGGGCGAACGGTTTTCCGCCCACCCCACAACCTCAAGGCCCCTGACCCCCACATCCTCGCGTTCCGACCGGGTCCGTCCGGCCGGGGCCGGGTTGAGCGAGGAGCAGTCGGCTGGGTCCGCCCGTTTCGTCGCCCTGATCCGCTGTCGGCCTACCGCCTGCGACCGTGTCCGCGCGGTCTGGTATGACTTCGCCTGGGCAATCGATGCCCCACGAGACCAGGGGGGAACCTGTGCAGAGAAGCAGGCGTACATTCCGTGCCGTATCAGCGATGGCCACGTCCGCCGCGATTGCCGTGCTGGCCACCGCGCTGACCGTCGCACCGGCGGGCGCGGCCGAATCATCTACGGCCACCACCGCCCAGACCACGGATTCGGTGTCCGGGCTCAACCTGCTCCTACGAGCGGACCCCTGGAAGACCGTCCAGACCCGGCGGGCGCCGGACGGGTCCTGGGACCGGGCCCAGGAAATCCCCCAGTTCGCCGGCCTCTGGTACTGGAGCCTGGCCGTCGACGGTGGTCGGCTCCGGATGTTCGGGGCCCAGATGGCCGGGCAGGGGTTCCACTACGTCCAGTCGGCCCAGAACCCCGACGGCACGTGGGCCCCGCTCTCCGAGATGACGGGCCTCACCGACCTTCCGCACGACCCGCAGTACGGCTGGATGGGCCGGATCACCGCGACCGAGGTCGCCGGCCGGCTTCAGGTCGCGGCGGTCGACGGCACCGGCCGGGTCGTCCACACCATGGAGCACCCGGACGGCACCTGGCAGCCGTGGGGGACGGTGAGCGCGTCCTCGGGCCTGGGCTCGGGCCAGTTCTCCAGCCTGTCCACGGCGGAGGTGAACGGTGAACTCCAGATGGTCGGCACCACGTCGGCGGGCGAAGTGCTGCACACCATCCGCCATGCCGACGGCACCTGGAGCAACTGGGGCAATGTGATGGG
This sequence comes from Kitasatospora sp. NPDC030952, assembly GCF_055571335.1. Classification (NCBI taxonomy): domain Bacteria; kingdom Bacillati; phylum Actinomycetota; class Actinomycetes; order Kitasatosporales; family Streptomycetaceae; genus Kitasatospora; species Kitasatospora sp. NPDC030952. The sequence continues at coordinate 322,233 of NZ_JBVIFM010000007.1, read as the reverse complement.
CGCGACCGGTACGCCCTCGCCGTGGGGCCTGCCGACGGACGTCGTCGCGGCGAGCTTCAACGGCGCCCTGCAGGTCGTGGTCACGGACAACAGCCAGGCCGGCTTCTACCACACGATCCGCAACGCCGACGGCACCTGGAACCGATGGGGGGACATCGGCTCCCAGGTCCACTTCGATCGGGCCGGCTTCCGCGGCTTCATGATGGGCAGTGTCGAAGGCGCGAATGTGGGCGGTGAGCTGCAGTTGGTCTTCGAGTCCTCCGACAACTCCGGCTCGCTCTACCACACGATCCGTCACGCCGACGGAAGTTGGGCGCAGGCCGGACTGGTCCAGCAGGCCGTTGACCTCTCGGCCTGGCGTCCGGTCCACACCGGGGCAGCCGCCGCGGGGTGACCCCGCCCCGCACCCACACCCCACCCGAATCACAGCCGCATCACAGTCGCGAACGCGACGGCACCCCGGCCCCGTCCAGGGCCGGGGTGCCGCCCGGGGGGCGGGGCGCGCACGGCAGCCGCCTCCGCCGGGAGCCGTGCCCGGCACCGGTCCCGCTGTGGTCCCCCTGCGGGCCGGACCAGGGCGGGACCGGCCGCGTCCGTCAGTACGAGGCGCTGGTGGCGCAGCGGCCGGTGTCGCCGTTGCACACGACGACGAAGGAGGTGATTCCGGCGTCCAGGAGGGTGTCGGTCCAGGCCGTGTCGCGGGGAATGTTGGTCCAGTTGCTGGAGCTCCCGCCGTTCGACTGATGGAGGACCACACTGCAGGCGGCGCCGCCGGGGGAGGTCGCGTAGCCCTGCACGTGGTCGTGCCCGCTGTAGTACGTGACCACCATGCCGCCGGCACAACCGGGGACGTTGGCCGGGTAGGTGGCGTCGGCCGAGGCCAGGCCGGTGCTGAGGCCCAGGCCGAGGGTGGTGACGGCGGCGAGGGCGCCGAGGCGGACGGCGGTGCGCTTCCTGATCATCGGATTCTCCTGGTGTTCGGTGGCTGACGATGTTCGGTGGCTGACGGTCTTCGGTGGCTGATCGGTGCGACCCATTGCCCTCGGGTCCCGTGGGGCCCGCTTCCGGGGGCGGACACCTACTCGTGGGCTACTCCGGGAAAGGGCCGCTCCCCCTCGTTCGCCCGCACAACAGGGTGCCGGTGGGCCGGCACGTTGGAGAAGGACGTTCGCCGGACGCTTCCCTGACACTTCGCCCGGCTGCGGACGCGCCCCGGGTGCCGGCTCCCCGGCCCCGGCCGTGCCCACCGCCCGCGCGGGCTCGTTGACGGAGCATGCGAACGATCACATCGGCCGCCCCCACCCGGCGCGGCCTGCTCACCACGGCGGCCGGGGCCGCCACCGGCCTCGCGCTCACCGCGACCGGACCGGCGCGGGCGGTGGAACGGCCCGACGGGCGGCCGGGACGGCGGGTCGCTGTGCTCGGCGGCGGGGTCGCCGGCCTGAGTGCGGCGCAGGAACTGGCCGAGCGCGGCTACCTGGTGACGGTCTACGAGCGCAACGAGGTGCTGGGCGGCAAGGCCCGCAGCATGGACGTGCCCGGCACCGCCCGGGGCGGCCGGCGACCGCTGCCCGGGGAACACGGCTTCCGCTTCTTCCCCGGCTTCTACCGCAACCTGCCCGACACCCTGCGCCGGATCCCCCTGCCCGCCGGTCCGGTGGGCCGCACCGTCCACGACAACCTGGTGAACGCCACCGAGGAGCTCTTCCCCCGGACCGCCGGACGACCGGCGCTGCGGCTGCCGTTCCGTACCGTGACCACTCCCCCGCTGCTCGGCGAGCTGCTGCCCGACGCGCTGCTCCAGACGCTGACGGGCCTGCTGGACACCGCCCTGCACCTGCCGGCCGGCGAGGTGGCGTACTTCGCCAACCGGCTGCTGGTCCACTTCACCAGTTGCGAACGGCGCCGCTACGAGCAATGGGAGCGCGTCCCGTGGTGGCGGTTCATCCGGGCCGGCGAGATGTCGTACGACTACCAGCGGCTGCTCGGCGTCGGCATCACCCGCAACATCGTCGCGACCAAGGCCGAGGAGGCCAGCACCCGCACCGTCGCCCGGGTCCTCCAGGCGTTCGTCTACAACGTCCTGGGTCAGGGCAGCGACGGCGAGCCGGACCGCGTCCTCAACGCCCCGACCAGCGAGGCCTGGATCGGCCCCTGGGAGGCCCGACTGCGCTCCCTCGGCGTACGGTTCGAACTCGGGGCCGAGGTCGAGGAGTTGCTGTACCGGGACGGCCGGATCACCGGCGTGCGACTGCGGCACGCGGACGCCCCCGTCGTCGCCGACCACTACCTCAGCGCGATGCCGGTCGAACACGCCCGCGCCACCTGGGGCCCCGGGCTGCGCGCCGCCGACCCGCAACTCGCGCGCTGCGACCGGCTGCGGACCGACTGGATGGTCGGCGTGCAGTTCTACCTGCGCCGTCGCACCCCGATCGTGCACGGCCACGTCGACCTGGTCGACTCGCCCTGGTCCGTCACCTGCGTCGGCCAGGCCCAGTTCTGGCCCGGCCGGGACTTCCGCCGGGACTACGGCGACGGGCAGGTGGCCGACTGCCTCTCGGCGATCGTCTCGCAGTGGGACGCCCCGGGGATCGTCTACGGCAAGCCCGCGCTCAAGTGCTCCCGCGAGGAGGTGGTGCGCGAGACCTGGGCCCAGCTCAAGGACTCCCTCAACAGCGGCGGCCGGCGCGTGCTGGACGACGCGGACCTGGTCACCTGGTTCATCGACCCGGCCGTCACCGGTCTCGGCGGTCCGGCCCCGGCCAATCGCGAGCAGTTGCTGGTCCACCCGGCGGGCACGCTGTACAACCGTCCGTCCGCCGCGACCGCCGTGCCCAATCTCTTCCTGGCCGGCGACTACGTCGCCACCGACATCGACCTGGCCACCATGGAGGGCGCCAACGAATCCGCCCGCCGAGCGGTCAACTCCCTGCTCGACGCCGACGGTTCACCGGCCCCGCGCTGCACGGTGTGGCCGCTGTACCGGCCGCCGGAGCTGGCCGCCCTCCAGCAGCAGGACGAGGACCGCTACCGCCGGGGCCTGCCGAACGCCCTCGACCTGGGCTGACGGGGCCTCGGACGCGTCCGACGCGTCCGACGCCCCGTGCACGGCCGGCCGCCCGGGCGACAGGTTTCTCAGCCCGCGTGCGTGCAGAGGTAGAGCTGTTGGCCGTCCGTCGGCACCATGCCGGGCACGTCGGTGGTCGGCACCTGGGCGCAGGCGCTCCGCACCCAGGACTGGACCTGCGCCGTCGTCGTCGCTCCCGTCGTCGCTCCCGTCGTCGTCACTCCCGCTGTCGTCGCTCCCGCCGGCTCGCCGCCACCGCCGCGCCGGTCGGCCCCGAACAGGACGTAGCGCAACTCGCCCTTGCCGACGAGCTGTTGGAACTCGGCCAGGCTCGGCGAGGGCGCCGAGCCGGTGAAGCCGCCCATCGGCAGGACCTCCTCGCCCGTCGCCAGGATGAACGGTGAGGCGACGCTCCAGCTGGAGGCGGCGAACAGGTACCGGGCGCCGTCCCGGTGGGCCTGGAGGTAGTCGAACAGGGCCTGCGCGGGCGCCGTCAGGTGCTCCGAGGAGCCGCCGAACCCGCCACCGCCACCGCCACCGCCACCGCCACCGCCACCGCCACCGCCACCGCCACCGCGGAACTGTGCGCGCAGCGCGGCCGTCGCGGCGGTGGCCCCCTTCGGCGCCGCGTGCCGTCCGCCTCCGGAGGGGCCTACGGTGCCCATGCCCGAGTTGCCGTACGCCGGGCTCAGCACCGACGTCGCCCAGGCGCCCGGCGCGAGCAGCATCGCCGCGACGCCGGCCAGCAGCGCTGCCAGTGCGAACCCCCGCCCGGTGGCACGCTGGAGCGCGACCGCCGCGAGCAGCGCCAGCGCGACGACGCCCAGACCGATCACGGTCGGCGCCAGCCACGGCAGGAAGGTCGGGAACTCCCGGGCCAGATAGGCCGACCAGGCGACCGTCCCGGCGATCGCGGCGGGAAGCGCCCACGCCCGGGCACCGCCCTCGCGGAAGCCCCGCCACAACAGGACCGTCCCCGCGCCGCCCAGGACCGCGAGGGGAGCGGCGATCACCCCCATGTAGTAGCTGTGGCCGCCGACACTGCCCGCGCTGAAGGCCAGGAAGAACGCGCCCAGCCAGGCGCCCCACAGGAGGTAGCCGGCCCGCAGCACGTCGGTGCGCGGCTCGCGCCGCCGCCAGGCCAGCCCGCACACCAGCGCGACGGCGGCGAGCGGGTAGAGCCAGCCGGTCTGCGGGGCGAACTGCGGGCCGAACATCTTCATCCAGCCGCCGTCGTTCGCGCCGCCGCCCTGACCGCCCCGACCGCCGGACCCCTGGCCCTGTCCCTGGCCCTGGGACGGACCCTGCGTGGGCGAACCCTGAGAAGTCTGATCAGCTGATGATCCCTTACCGGTCCCGGCCCCGGCCCCCGCCCCCGCACCCGCACCGGCGCCCCGGACCGCCTGCACGCTGCCCGTCTGCGCCGCGCTCATCCCCAGCGAGGCGAACCGGTTCAGGAAGTTGTAGCCGACCACCATGCTGAACGCCGAGTTGTCCGTCGTGCCGTCCACGTACGGGCGGTCCTGCGCCGGGGTCACCGTGACCGCCAGCATCCACGAGGCCGACACCGCCACCGTCACCAGCCCGGCCAGCGCGACGTGCCCGACCCGCCGCCGCAGACCGGTCGGCGCCGCGAGCAGGTACACCGCGGCGAGCGCGGGCAGCACCGTCCACGCCTCCAGCATCTTGGTCTGGAAGGCCAGCCCCACCCACACCCCGGCCAGCAGCAGCGGTCGCAGCCGCGCCGTGTGGGCGGCCCGCTGCGTCGCGTCCGCCGCGAGCAGGAGCAGCAGGGTGAAGGCGGCGTCCTCGACGGCGGTGCGGAACAGCCCCGCGGCCACCGGTGTCAGGGTGAAGGCCGCGGCCGCGAGGAGTCCCGCGTCGGCGCCCGCCCACCGCCGCACCACCCGGTACAGCACCAGGACGGACAGCACACCCTCGACCACCTGCGGCAGGGCCAGCGCCCACGGGTGGAACCCGAAGACGCGCGCCGACAGCGCCTGCGGCCACAGGAAGCCGGGCAGCTTGTCCAGCGTGATCGTGCCCGCCGGATCGAACGACCCGAACACGAACGCCTTCCAACTCTCCGTCATGCTGCGCACGGCGTCGGCGTAGAAGGTGTGGTACTGGCTGTGGTTGATGTTCCACGCGTACAGCACAGCGGCGACGGCCGCGATGGCGAGCAGCGCGGGCCGCGCGTAACCCGGCTGTCCGTCGGGCGACGTCCACGGGGTTCGGCGGCCGCGCGGCGGGGAGGACGGGGTCTCCCCGGGGGCGGTGAGGACATTGATGACCATGGTCGGCACCTTCGGACGCGACCATGAGAGATTCCTCGGGAAGCGCCCCGATTTGGGCATTTCTATACCCACGGCACACCGATCGGCCCACCCCGTCCCCTATCGTCGCCTCTCGTCCTCCCGGGGCGCACGGCGATGTCGGTGTCCGGCTCGGTCGAGTCGATGCCGGAGGGGGCGGTGGCGGCGAACCGGACGGAGACGGTGTGTTCGTCAGCTCTTGTCGGCCGTTGCGGCCTTCCGGGCCTGGGACCTGGCCACCGCGATGTAGGCCACGGCGGCGGCGACCGCCACCGGCAGGGCTGCCGTACCGATCCACGGCTTGTGGAGCAGGAGCGCCGCGTAGCCGGCGACCGCGATCGCGGTACTGCACAGATGCCGAGCGGCTTCGAGCCAGCACCGTTTGCCGGCCTGGTACGCGGTCAGGCCCAGACCGAGGATCAGAAAGCCGATCATCAACCCTATGAGCATGACCGGATCATAGGCCCGGATCCCGGCCGGCCCCACCCCCCACCGTGTTGTCGGGCACCGACGTGCATACTTACCGGACGATCAGTAGGACATAGAGGTGATGACGCGGTGAAACTGGCTGAAGCGCTCGCCCAGCGCGCGGCTGCGACGCGGCGGGTGGAGCAGTTGCGGGCGCGCGTCGTCGGCAGCGCCCGCTACCAGGAGGGCGAGGAACCGGCCGAGAACGCGGCGGAGGTCCTGGCCCAGGCCGGAGAGGTGCTGGACGAGCTGGAGCGGCTGATCCGTCGGATCAACCGGACCAACTCGACCGCCGTCATCGAGGGTGGCGGCACCCTGACCGACGCCCTCGCCCGTCGCGACGTCCTGCGGCTGCGCCACTCGGTGACCACCGCGGCGGCCGACGCCGCCTCCGGACGCGACCAGCGCGGAGCCGTACGGCAGCTGCGGTCCGAACTCAGGATCCTCTCCGCCCTGCCGGTCGCCGAGCTCCACGCCCAGGCGGACGCCCTGGCCAAGGAGATCCGCGAGGTGGACACCCTGATCCAGCGCACCAACTGGGAGATCGACCTGATCGAGGACTGACCCCACAGGCTGGGTGTGGGAAGCAGGTAGTCGCCACGGAGGCGTGCACACACCGCGGGCCGGCGGTTTATCCGGTCCTTGGTGCGCGAAGAGCAGCGCAGGGGTTCGATTCCTCACCGACACTGCAGCTCAGCACCGCGTACAAGTGACGGTGCACACCGCACAGTTCATCACCATGTGCAGATCCGGGCGGCGAGGGCGGGAACGGGGCGCCCCGCACCCGGAGCGAGGGCCGTGCACACCAGCACGGCCCTCGCTCCTTCTCCCCCGGGAGGCCCCGGGAGCCTCCGGGAGCCCCGGGAGCGCCCGGAGCGCCCGGAGGCCGCGGCTACGGGTGCTACTGCGGGGTCACGTAGGCGCCGGAGATGCCGCCGTCGACGAGGAAGGTGTTGGCGGTCATGAAGGAGGAGTCGTCGGAGGCGAGGAAGGCCACCGCGGCGGCGATCTCCTCGGGCTCGGCGAAGCGGCCCAGCGGGATGTGGACCAGGCGGCGGGCGGCCCGCTCCGGGTCCTTGGCGAAGAGCTCCTGGAGCAGCGGGGTGTTCACCGGGCCGGGGCAGAGGGCGTTGACGCGGATGCCCTCGCGGGCGAACTGCACGCCCAGTTCGCGGGACATCGCCAGCACGCCGCCCTTGGAGGCGCTGTAGGAGATCTGCGAGGTGGCCGCGCCCATCACGGCGACGAACGACGCGGTGTTGATGATCGAGCCCTTGCCCTGGCGCTGCATGTGCGGGATCGCGTACTTGCAGCACAGGTAGACGCTGGTGAGGTTGACCTCCTGGACGCGCTTCCAGGCGTCCAGGCCGGTGGTGAGGATGGAGTCGTCGTCCGGCGGGGAGATGCCCGCGTTGTTGAAGGTGATGTCGAGGCGGCCGTACTCGTCGACGGCGCGCTGGAAGAGGTCGCGCACCGCGGCCTCGTCGGTGACGTCGGCCTGGATGAACAGGCCGCCGACCTCGTTCGCGGCCTTGGCGCCGGTCTCCGGGTCGAGGTCGACGCAGACCACCTTCGCGCCCTCGGCGGCGAAGCGGCGGGCGGTCGCCAGGCCGATGCCGCTGCCGGCGCCGGTGATGACGGCCACGCGGCCGTCGAGTCGCTGGGTCATGCTGATCATTCCTCCGTGGAGATGAAGACGTTCTTGGTCTGGGTGAAGGCGTCGAGGGCGTCCGGGCCGAGCTCGCGGCCGAGTCCGGACTGCTTGAAGCCGCCGAACGGCGTGGTGTAGCGCACCGAGGAGTGCGAGTTGACGGAGAGGTTGCCGGCCTCGACGCCGCGCGAGACCCGCAGCGCGCGGCCGAGGTCCCTGGTCCAGATGGAGCCGGACAGGCCGTACTCGGTGGCGTTGGCGATGCGCACGGCGTCGTCCTCGTCGCGGAACGGGACGACGGCGACGACCGGGCCGAAGATCTCCTCGGTGTAGGCGCGGTCGTCGTGGCGCACCGGTGCGAGGACGGTCGGCGGGTACCAGAAGCCGGGCCCGTCCGGGGCGCTGCCGCGGAAGGCCGCGGCCGAGGCGTCCGGGACGTACGAGGAGACCCGCGCGCGGTGGGCGGCCGAGATCAGCGGGCCCATCTCGGTCTTCTCGTCGGCCGGGTCGCCGACCCGCACGCCGCGCACGGCCGGCTCCAGGAGCGCCATGAAGTCGTCGAACACGGAGGCCTCGACGAGGATCCGGGAGCGGGCGCAGCAGTCCTGGCCGGCGTTGTCGAAGACGGCGTAGGGCGCGGTCGCGGCGGCCTTGGCGAGGTCGGCGTCGGCGAAGACGATGTTGGCGCTCTTGCCGCCGAGTTCGAGGGTGACCGGCTTCACCTGGGCGGCGCAGCCCGCCATGATCTCCTTGCCGACCCGGGTCGAGCCGGTGAAGACCACCTTGCGCACGTCGGGGTGGGTGACGAAGCGCTGTCCGACGACCGGGCCGCGGCCGGGCAGGACCTGGAGCACGCCCTCGGGAATCCCGGCCGCCAGGGCGAGTTCGGCCAGGCGCAGCGCGGTGAGCGGGGTGAGTTCGGCCGGTTTGACGATGACGGTGTTGCCGGCGGCGAGCGCCGGGGCGAGGGCCCAGGCGGCGATCGGCATGGGGAAGTTCCAGGGCACGATGACCCCGACGACGCCGATCGGTTCCTGGAAGGTGACGTCGATGCCGCCGGCGACGGGGATCTGGCGGCCGAACAGGCGCTCGGGGGCGGCGGCGTAGTACTCGATGACGTCCCGCGCGTTGCCCGCCTCCCAGCGGGCGTTGCCGATGGTGTGCCCGGCGTTGGCGACCTCCAGGGCGGCGAGGTGCTCGCGGTCGGCGTCGACGGCGGCGGCGAAGGCGCGCAGCAGCCGGGCACGGTCGGCGGGGGCCACCCGGCGCCAGGTGTCGAAGGCGGCGCGGGCCCGGGCGACGGCGGCGTCGGTCTCGGCGAGGCCGGCCAGTTCGACGGTGGTGATCACCTCCTCGGTGGCGGGGTTGACGACCTCGAAGAGGTCCGGTTCGGTCATCGGGCGGTCTCCCTCTGGCTGACGTACTGGTCGGCGGACTGGCTGACGGAGTGGCTGACGTACTGGCTGGCGGTGACGGACTGGTCGGCGGTGATGAGCGCGGCGGCGATGAGCGCGTGGAACAGGCGCAGGTCGTCGGGGTCGGTCTCCGGGTGCCACTGGACGCCCAGGGCGAAGCGGTGGCCGGCCAGTTCGAGCGCCTCGACGGTGCCGTCGGCGCTGTGCGCGGTGGCCCGCAGGCCGGTGCCGATCCGGTCGACGGCCTGGTGGTGGTAGCAGGAGACCTCGGTGGCGGGCCCCAGGACGGCGGCGAGCCGGCTGCCGTCCGCCACGGCGACCCGGTGTCGGACGTAGCGGGCGGGGGCGATCTGGTGGCTGTCGTCGGGCAGGTGCTGGAGGAGGGTCCCGCCGAGTTCGACGTTGAGCAGCTGCATACCGCGGCAGACGCCGAGCAGCGGGAGGTCCCGGGCGAGGGCGGCGCCGAGCAGCCGGCTCTCCCAGTCGTCGCGGGCGTGGTGGGGCGGGCCGGTGCGCGGGTGGGGGGCCGCCGCGTAGCGGGCCGGGTCGACGTCCGGTCCGCCGGCGAGGACGAGACCGTCCAGGGCGTCGAGCAGGTGGCCGGCCGCGCCGGGCTGGGGCGGCAGCAGCACCGGGGTGCCGCCCGCGCGGACGACGGCGTCGACGTACGTCTGGGGCACGAGGGAGGCGCGCTGGTTCCAGACGGACCAGGCGGCGTCGTCCTGGTAGCTGCTGATGCCGATCAGCGGTCGGCGATCCTCGCGGGTCACAGCCGCTCGAATCCGCGGCGCCGCTCCCAGTCGGTCACCGCCCTTTGGTAGGAGGCGAGTTCGGTGCGTCCGGCGTGGGTGTAGTGCCGGACGACGTCCTTGCCGAAGGCCTCGGTGGCGACGGCGCTGCGTTCGAAGGCGTCGACCGCGTCGCGCAGGGTGGCGGGCACCCGGGGCGCGTCGGAGGCGTAGGCGTTGCCGGTGAACTCCGGCTGGAGTTCGAGCTGTTGCTCGACGCCGTGCAGTCCGGCGGCGATCAGGGCGGCGACCGCGAGGTAGGGGTTGACGTCGCCACCGGGGACGCGGTTCTCGAAGCGCAGCGACGGGCCGTGGCCGACCACGCGCAGGGCGCAGGTGCGGTTGTCGCGGCCCCAGGCGATGGCGGTGGGAGCGAAGCTGCCGGGGACGTAGCGCTTGTAGGAGTTGACGGTAGGGGCGAACAGCAGGGCGAAGTCGGCGAGGCAGGCGAGCTGGCCGGCGAGGAAGTGCTCCATGGTGCGGGAGAAGCCGTGCGGGCGGTCGCCGGCGAACACCGGGGCGCCCTGTTCGTCGCGCAGGCTCAGGTGGATGTGGCAGGAGTTGCCCTCGCGTTCGTCGTACTTCGCCATGAACGTGAGGCTGCAGCCCTCCTGGACGGCGATCTCCTTGGCGCCGGTCTTGTAGACGGCGTGGTTGTCGCAGGTGGTGAGGGCGTCGGCGTACTTGAAGGCGATCTCGTGCTGGCCGAGGTTGCACTCGCCCTTGGCGGACTCCACGGTCAGGCCGGCGCCGGCCATGCCGTTGCGCAGGCGGCGCAGCAGCGGCTCGATGCGCCCGGTGCCGAGGATGGAGTAGTCGACGTTGTACTGGTTGGCCGGGGTGAGCCGGGCGTAGTCCTTGTCCCAGGCCTGTTCGTAGCTGTCCCGGAAGACGATGAACTCCAGCTCGGTGGCGGCCTGGGCCTGCCACCCGTAGCCGGCCAGACGGTCGAGCTGGCGCTGGAGGACCTGGCGCGGGGAGACGGCGACCGGGGTGCCGTCGTGGTGGACGACGTCGCACTGGACCATGACGGTGGCGGGGTGCCAGGGGATGGACCGCAGGGTGGCGAGGTCGGGGCGCAGCGTCAGGTCGCCGTAGCCGTTCTCCCAGGAGGAGACCTCGTACCCGTCGACGGTGTTCATGTCGACGTCGACGGCCAGCAGGTAGCCGCAGCCCTCGGCGGCGCCGGGCACGACGTCGTCGAGGAAGTACTCGGCGGCGACGCGTTTGCCCTGGAGGCGCCCCTGCATGTCGGTCATGGCGAGCACGACGGTGTCGACGGACCCGTCGGCGACGCGGGTGCGCAGTTCGTCGAGGGTGAGCCGGGGGGTGGTCATCGGGTCTCCGGTTCGGTGTCTGGCGCGGACGGTACGGGCGGTACGGGCGTCGCGGGCGACGCGGGCGACGCGGGCGGTACGAGCAGTACGGGGGGTACGGGCGGTACGGACGGCGCGGACAGCTCGGCGCCGAGGTGGGGCTCGGCGCCGAGGTGGGACTCGCCGCCGAGGTGCGGCCCCGTGAACCAGTGCCGGGCGGAGGCCAGCCACCACACGCCGGCGAAGCCGACGACCACGGCCACGGCGACCGGGGTGTAGTTGAAGCTCTCGGCGGTGATCGGGCTGGCGGTGGGCAGCATGAACAGAACGGTGATCACCGCCGTCCAGCCGACGGCGACGACGCCGATCGGCCGGCTCCAGCGGCCCAGGTGCCAGGGGCCGCGCGGGAAGTCCTCGCCCTGGCGCAGCCGCAGGTACACCGGGATGACGTAGGAGATGTAGAGGCCGATGACGGAGATCGAGGTCACGGCCGTGTAGGCGGTGTTGTTCCAGAGCGCGGGCAGTCCGAGCAGCAGGGCGCCACCGGTGGCCAGCCAGACCGCGTTGGTCGGCGTCCGGGTGCGCGGGGAGATGCGGTGCCAGAGGCGGGAGCCGGGCAGCGCGCCGTCGCGGGAGAAGGCGTAGATCATGCGCGAGTTGGCGGTGACGGAGGCCATGCCGCAGAAGAACTGGGCGCCGATGACGATGAGCAGCAGGAACTGGGCGCCGCCGGAGCCGATCGCGTCGATGAAGATCTGCGCGGGCGGGACCTGGGTGTCGCTGTTGAGCGCGCCGTCGTAGTCGCGGATCGCGAAGGTGATGCCGAGCAGCAGGATCCAGCCCGCCACCAGGGAGACGGTGATGGCGTTGACGATGCCGCGCGGACCGGAGCGGGCGGCGTCCTGGGTCTCCTCGGTCATGTGCGCGGAGGCGTCGTAGCCGGTGAGGGTGTACTGGGCCATCAGCAGGCCGAGCATCGCGACGTAGAACTGGCTGTGGAAGCCCGTCCGGTTGACGAACTCGGTGAGGACGAAGGAGACGGAGGCGTGCCGCTCGGGGAGCAGCGCGAGCGCGCCGACGATGATCGCGACGCCGATCAGGTGCCACCACACGGACACGCTGTTGAGGACGGCGACCAGCCGCACCCCGAAGGTGTTGAGCAGGCCGTGCACCAGCAGGATGGCCGCGAAGATCTCCATGGTGTGCGCGGGGGTGGCCGCGACGCCGAAGCGCAGCTCCAGGAACGCGTTGGTGAAGAAGGCGGCGCCGTAGTCGACGCTGGCGGTCACCGCGACCTGGCCCAGGAAGTTGAACCAGCCGGTGAACCAGCTCCAGGCCGGGCCGCGGCTACGACTGCGGGTGAGCTTGGCGGACCAGTAGTAGAGCCCGCCGGCCGTCGGGTAGCTGGAGCAGATCTCGGCCATCGCGAGGCCGACGCAGAGCGTCAGCAGGCCCACCACCGGCCAGCCCCAGATGATCAGGGCCGGGCCGCCGGTCTTCATCCCCGTCCCGTAGAGGGTCAGGCAGCCGGACAGGATCGAGACGATGGAGAACGAGACGGCGAAGTTGGAGAAGCCCGACATCGAGCGGGCCAGCTCCTGGGTGTAGCCCAGCTCGCGGAGGCGTTGTTCGTCGGCGGAAACCGGGGAGGAGTCCACCGGAAACACGACGGAGCCAGGGTGGTCGGGTGAGCGTGCGTCGGTCATGGGCACCCCTGGGGGTTGAGGGTGTGCCGGGGTGCGCGCGGTCACGGCGGCGTGGCGCACCCGCCCCGGCGGGTTCGACGGTCGAACGGCTCTTCGGAACAGCTCTTCGGACAGCTCTTCAATGGTCTAAAGTCAGACCATTGGGTGGGTGAGCAGCATCGTTCCGGCTGGACGGTGGCCACGTCAAGGGCAGGACGGGAATGAGTGCGGGATATCCGTTCACAGGTACGATTCCGGCGTGGACGTGGACGTGGACGTAGCACGTGAGCAGGCACGGCTCGACTGGGAGGCCGGGGCGATCTTCCGCCCGATCCGGACCGGCAACGCCTTCGAGGAGACCGTCGAGCGGCTGCTCCAGGCGATCAAGCTCGGCGTCTTCGGCCCCGGCGACCGGCTGCCCGCCGAACGCGACCTCGCCGCCCGGCTCGGCGTCAGCCGCGAGACCCTGCGCGAGGCGCTCCGAACCCTCCAGCAGGCCGACTGCGTCGAGCCCCGCCGCGGCCGCTACGGCGGCACCTTCGTCACCTACCGGATGCCCGAACCGGACGTCGCCGATCTTCGCCGCGCCGCCCGCGACCTCGGCGGCGCACTGGAGGACGCGCTGACCTACCGGCAGGTCCTGGAGGTCGGCGCCGCCGAGGCCGCCGCCCGACGCCCCCTCTCCCCCGAACAGCGCGCCCACCTGCAGGACCGGCTGACCGAACTGGACGGGGCCCCGGCGGAGCAGTACCGCCAACTGGACTCGCGCTTCCACCTCGCCATCGGCGAACTCACCGGCTCCCCCGCCCTCGCCGCGGCCATCGCCGAGGCCAGGATGCGCCTCAACGACCTGCTGAACGCGATCCCCATGCTGGACCGCAACATCGAGCACGCCGCCGAACAGCACCGCGCCATGGTCCGGGCGATCCTCGCCCGCGACGGCGACGCCGCCCGCCGCGCCACCGAGGAACACCTCGCCGCCACGGCCTCCCTACTGCGCGGCTTCCTGGCCTGACACCCCCAGAAGCGCGTTACTGGCCGCAGGTCAGGTCCCTGGCGGGCAGTCGGCCCGTGGTCAGGTACCGCGTGACGGCCGCGTCCGCGCAGGACGGGCCGTTCACCACCACGCCGTGGCCCTCACCGCCGGCCACCGTGACCATCCGCGAACCGTGCAGCGCCCGGCGCATGCCCTGCGCCATGGCCAGTGGCGTCCGCGGGTCCCACTGGTTCTGCACGATCAGCGCGTCGACGTCGTTGTTCACCACGGTGGCCGGTTCGCCGGCCGACGACTTCCAGAACGCGCACGGCTGGACGTTGGCCCCCAGGTCGCCGGCCAGCGGGTACGTGGCCCGGTCCCGGATCGCGTCCCGGCGGTACTGCTCGGGATCGCGCGGCCAGCTGCGGGCGTCGCCGCAGGAGACGGCCCACGCGACGGCGACCGGATTGTCCGCCGGAACGTCCGCGGTGAACGCCCCGGCCGCCGTGCCGGCGCCGGACACCGCGGGTCCGGCCGATCCGGCCGTCCCGGGCGCTGACGGTGCCGATGTCGCAGCGGTCGCCGTGGCCGGGGCGGGCGCTCCGCCCGCGGCCGCCGCCTTCAGCGCGACGATCCACGGGGTCACGGTCTCGACGTGGACGAACTCGGCGTACTCGGAACGGATCGCGCCGCCGTCGAGCGCCCCGCCCTCCACCGGGACGGGAGTGCGGTCCGCGCGGGCGATGAGCTCCCAGTACGTCCTGCGGACCTGCGCCGGAGTCGGGCCCAGCCCGTACGTGGCGTCGCGCGCGGCGGCCCACTCGGTCCACCGGGTGAAGGCGAGTTCGGCCCCCACCGCCCACCCCCGGAAGGATCCTCGCCACGCGAGCGCGGGGTCGAGCGCGCTGTCGAGCACGAACCGGTCCGAGCGCTGGGGGAACATCTGCGTGTAGACGGCGCCCAGATAGGTGCCGTACGAGTGCCCGAAGTAGGAGATCCTCCGCTCCCCGAGTGCCGCCCGCAGGACGTCCATGTCCCGTGCCGTGTTGCGGGTGGTGATGTGCGGCAGCAGGTCCCCCGCCTTGGCCCAGCACTTGTCGGCCACCGACCGGGCCCGGGCCACGTCCTTCGCGAAGGTCCGCGCGCTGTAGGGGTGGAGGACGGTCTGCTCGTCGCCCGTCAGGTCGCAGCCGATCGGCGAGCTCTGCCCGACTCCGCGCGGGTCGAAGCCGATCAGGTCGAATCGTTCGCGCACCTGCGCCGGGAGCAGCGGCTCCATCTCCACGGGCATGGTCAGTCCCGGACCGCCCGGCCCCCCGGGGTTCATCAGCAGCACGCCGTGCCGCTCCTTCGGGTTGCTCGCCGCGACCCGCGACACCGCGAGGTCGATCGTGCGGCCCCCGGGGTCGCCGTAGTCCAGCGGCACCTTGACCTTCGCGCACTCGAACGCGGCCGGCCGGCCCGCGTCGCAGCGCTCCCAGCGGAGTTCCTGCTGCGCGTACCGCTGGAGCGGATCCCCCGCCGCGAACGCCGTCGCGGGGGTGAGCGCCGCCATCACGCTGGTCAGCGCGCCGACCGTCAGCGCGGAGATCGTTCGTCCGTCTCGCAGAACCATGCCAGTCCTCTGTGCATCAAGGGTCTCGGATTGCCTCCAGTCTCCGTATCGCCACCTCCGTCCCTCGTCCGACGCCGGGATGGGCTCCCGGTCCGACCGGAGGTTGAGGCCGACGCGCCGACCTGCGACCTGACTCCTATGCCCGGCCGTTCACCGCTCAGGGTCGACGACCGATCAGCTGACCGCCGACGACCGCGTCGTGGGCACCCCGACCTGCGGCGCGGCAACGGCGCGCACCGCGCGGGCCCGTCGGAGCACTCGGCTCGGCGCCCCCGCTCTCCCGGGTTCACCGGACGGACGGGCGACTTCCCCGACCCCTAGGGGTCGGGGGGCGAAACCCGGTGATCGCCCTGAGCCGCGTCGGGCGCGCGGGCAGCGAGATCGCCCGCCCCGCACACCGGAGCGCCGGGCCGTCCACGCGGCATGGGCCTTTCGGTGCGCGGTCATACACGCGGTGATGCCTGCACCCCGGGGGGGCCGTGCGGGTCAGCACCGTCTCCGGCGTGCGGTGCGTCGGCCCGCCGGGATGCCGGGCCGGCACGCGGGCGGCTGGTCCGGGCATGCCGACGGGTTCGGGACCGCCGGCCTTCTCTGGCACCGCAGTTGACGGGACGGGCAGCCTGCGGCCGCTGCCGTCAGAGCGCCAGGGGGCCGTCCGGGCCGAGGGCGAGGTGGGTGAAGCGGGTGGCGATGAGGCGGTGGGCTTCCGGGGAGGGGTGGAGGGCGTCGGGGAGGGGGTGGGTGTCGTGGTCGGTCTCGCCGTAGAGGGTGAGGCCGTCGAGGTAGTGGAGGTTGGGGTCGCCGTCGGCGGTGCGGGCTTCGACGATGCGGGCGAGTTCGGCGCGGATCACCGTGAGGGTGAGGCGGCCGGGGGCGGGGTCGCCGGTGGCTCGGAAGCGGAGGGTGCCGCTGGTGAAGTCGGGGGCGAGGGGGCCGGGGGTGTGTTCCTGGATGGGGCAGAGGAGGGGGGAGACGACCAGAAGCGGGGTGGTGGGGTGGCCGTCGCGGATGGTGTCGAGGAAGCCGTGGACGGCCGGGGTGAAGGCGCGCAGGCGCATCAGGTCGGCGTTGACGAGGTTGATGCCGAGCTTGAGGCTGATCAGGTCGGCGGGGGTGTCGCGGATGGCGCGGGCGGTGAAGGGGTCGAGCAGGGCGCCGCCGCCGAAGCCGAGGTTGGTGAGGTCGAGGCCGGCGGCGAGGGCCGCGAGGGCGGGCCAGGTGCCGGTGGGGTGGGTGGCGTTGGAGCCGTGGCTGATCGAACTGCCGTGGTGCAGCCAGCGGTT
The DNA here is from genome assembly GCF_055571335.1 of Kitasatospora sp. NPDC030952. Taxonomy (NCBI): domain Bacteria; kingdom Bacillati; phylum Actinomycetota; class Actinomycetes; order Kitasatosporales; family Streptomycetaceae; genus Kitasatospora; species Kitasatospora sp. NPDC030952. Next base: position 305,654 of record NZ_JBVIFM010000007.1, on the reverse strand, counting down.
GCGGGTGGCGGCGGGTACGGGGGTGAGGGGCGCGTCGGAGTCGACGGCGATGAGTTGGGTCGTCTCGGTGTGCGGGAGCCAGATCTCGACGGTCTTGTCGTGCGCGGGCAGGCCGGTGAAGTGGGCGGTGCCGGGCGGGCCTTCGGTGAGGGTGGTGCGGCCGGTGGTGAGGTCGACGGTACGCAGGTTGCCGCCGGGGACGGTGGCCTGGGCCTGCGGTCGGCCGTCGACGAGGAGGTCGTAGACGCCGTCGGGCAGGCTGGGCACGCCCGGATAGGCGCGCTTGGTGGGGACGGTGTGGAGGGCCAGCGTGGTGGCGCGGGTGCGGAAGGCCAGGCGGACGCCGGAGGGCTGCGACTGGGCCATCGCCAGCTGTTCGTCGGGGATCTGGCGGCGGGCGCGGGCGGGCAGCCGGTGCGGGAGCAGGCCGCGGCCGGTGTGCTCGACGTCCAGGTGGCCGTGCAGGAGGGACTCGGTGACGGGCGTGGTGATCACGGTGCCTCTTCGTTCGGTGGTACGGAGGCGCGAAGCGCAGAGGTGGGGAGTGCGGAGGCATGGAATGGCCACCTCCTCCCTTTTTCCTAGTATAACTATGAGGTTGCCTAGATACTTTAGGCAAATAGTTGAGATGCATAGGGAGCGCTCAGGCCGCCAGGCAGGTCGGCGAAAGGGTGTGGCGCGGCGGCGACGGCAGGCGCTATGCTCCCCGGCGATGAAGACTTTCGCTGCTCTCGGATCGGAGGTCCCGTTCGCCCAAGGTGAGTGCTGATGCTCACTCACACCGCGAACGAGGACGACTCCCGCTTCTCCTTCTGGCGGCGCGTACGCGAGTACGCCGTGCCGCCCTCCATGATCGAAACCGCCACCGCGCGCCGACTGGCCGGCGACTGGGCCGGGGCCTGCGCCGCCGCCAACGTCGAGGTGGACTTCCGGCTGCGGGACGTCTCGCGCACCCATGGCCGGCAACTGGCCGACCGGGTACGCGAGGACCTGCGCCGCCTGGCACCGGACCTGCTGCGCTGGCACCTGCCCAGAACCGCACCCGACGGACTGCTGCGCGCCGGGCTGACCGTGCCGCTGGCCCGCTACCCGGGCGAGCGACCGGTGCACCTGGTGGTCCGCACGCCGCCCGCCTGGGCGGAGTACGGACAGCGGATCAGCCTGGCACTGTGGGACGGCTCGGACCCGAGCTCCGACCCGAACTCCGGGCCTGGCCCCGGTTCCGGCCCCGGCCTCGGCTCCGCCCCGCACCCCCATCCGCGCCCCAGCCGCCGCTACCGGCTCGACCTGCACCGGCACCTGTGGGACGCGGATCGCAGCGGTGAGTTGGCACCGCGGTCCACGGCCGATCCGCTGACCGGCCTGCCGGACTCCGCAGCCGATCCGCCAACCGGCCTGCCGGTCACGGGAGTCGGCCCACGCGGCCTGCGCCCCGCCGTCGACCGCTGGGCCGCCGAGGCCGAACTGCTGCTGCACGCCGAGGGACTCCCCCCGGGGCCCGTCGCGGTACGGCTCGGGCGGCACCGACGGCTGGTGCTCGGGCCCGGCACCGGCGTCGAGGACGCCACCGGGGACGTCCGGGCGCTGCCGCTGCTGCCGGACGCCGCGACCTGGGTGCCGCCCGACGTCGACCTGCTGCGCAGCGGGGCGATCACGCCGGACCGGCTGCATCCGCTGGTCGCGGCCGCGCTGGCGCCCGGGCACCGGGCCGAACCACAGCCCCAACCACCGCCCGGGCACCGGATGGTGGAGTGTCGCGGCGCCCGGCACCGGATCGCGGTGATCGACGGGGTGCTCACCGCGATCGACCACGACCCGGCCCAACTGCGCCGCGAGGAGCTGCTGGTCGCGCTGTCCGGCACCCCGTTGCCCTGTCTGCGCGCGATCGACCAGGCGCACCGCGAGCCGGCCGAACTGGCCGGTGTGCGGGAGCGGTTGAACCACGGCGACACCGCCGGGGCGCTGGCCGTGCTGGAGGGCCTGCTCGGCCCGCGTGCGGCGCTGCGCGACGGCCCGCTGCGGGACGAGCTCGCGGCGGCGGCGGAACGCCGGGTCGCCTACGGCCTCTACCGGTCCGGCCTGACCCTCGACCGGCGGGCCAAGGCCGTGGAGGCCATGACCTCCTACGAGCTCTACCGGTTCGGCCGGTCCCGGTACCAGCGCCGCGGCTACCCGTTCCCGCGGCCGCCCCGCACCGCCACCCGCTGAAGCGCGCGAAGACCCGCGCGGAACCCACTGACTTCCTCCGACCTCCCAAGGTGATCACCCATGCCCACGACCATGCCCATGCTCACGTCCGCACCCACGTCCGCACCCACGTCCGCCCCCACATCGGCACCCACGTCCGCACCGATGCCCACGCCCACCCACGCCCGGCTCGACGTCGCCCGCCAACTGCTCGACCTGCTCGGCGACACCCGCACCGAGCCCCGCGCCGACGACCAACTGGAGGCGCTCACCCTCGCCGTGGCCGCCGACCTGCCGGTGCTGCTCTGGGGCGAGCCCGGCATCGGCAAGACCGCCGCCCTCAACCAGCTCGCCGAGGCCCTGGAGCTGCCGTTGACCACCGTCATCGCCAGCGTCCACGAGCCCTCGGACTTCTCCGGCCTGCCCATCGTCGGCGACGACCCGGCGCAGCAGGGCGTCCCGCTGGCCCCGCCGGACTGGGCGGTGCGGCTGGTCCGGGCCGGCCGCGGGCTGCTGTTCCTGGACGAGTTGTCCACCGCGCCGCCCGCCGTCCAGGCCGCGCTGCTCCGGCTGGTCCTGGAGCGGCGCATCGGCGCGCTCCAACTGCCGCCGGGCGTACGGATCGTGGCCGCGGCGAACCCGCGCTCCTCGGCGGCCGACGGGTGGGAGCTGAGCCCGCCGCTGGCGAACCGGTTCGTCCATCTGCAGTGGGTGCACGACCACGAGGTGGTGGTGCGCGGGCTCGGCGGGGTGTGGCCGGTCGCCACCCTGCCGCGGCTCGATCCGGCGGAGCTGACCGCCGCGGTCGCGCTCGCCCGCCGGGCGGTCTGCGAACTGCTGACCGTTCGACCGGAGTTGGTGCACCGGATGCCCACCACCGAGACCAAGCGGGGCGGGGCCTGGCCGTCTCCGCGCAGCTGGGACATGACGCTGCGGCTGATCGCCTTCGCCACCGCGGCCGGCTCCTCCCGGGAGGTGCTGTCGCTGCTGGTCCGGGGCACGGTCGGGGACGGTCCCGGGCTGGAGCTGATGGCGAGCATGGACCGGATGGACCTGCCGGACCCAGAGCAGCTGCTCGCCGACCCTGCGGACGCGGTGCTGCCCGAGCGCGGGGACCTGCGCCAGGTGGTGCTGGACGGGGTGGTGGCCGCGGTGCGCAACCGGCCGGAGCGGGCGCGCTGGGACGCGGCCTGGGCGCTGCTGGTGCGGGCGATGGCGACCGGCGCACCGGATGTGCTGGTCGTCCCGGCCACCACGCTGGCCTCGCTGCGCCGGGAGGACTGGGAGGTCCCGGCGGCGATCGAGCACCTGGCCTCGACGGTGGCGCTGTCCCGGCGGGCCGACCGCGCCGCGGTGCGCGTCGCCGCCCGGACCGACGTGACGGTCCGATGAGCGCGGGCAGCACGCCGCCGGACACCGGCTGGAGCGCCCGGCCCGCCCCCACCCCGCTGGACGTCGGCAGGCGTGGCAGAGCACTCACCGCCAGCCGACCGGCCGAACCGACCGCCGCCCCACCGGACGCCCGCCCACTGGACCTCGGCAAGCTGTACGCCGCCCGGCTGCAGGCCGTCCGGGCCCGCCCCTACCTGGCGACGGCCCTGTTCGCGCTGCACCTGGTGGAGTCCCGGCAGGTGCCGACGATGGCCGTGGACCGCCACTGGCGCTGCTACGCCTCGCCCGGCTTCGTCGAGCGCACCCCGGTGGAGGACCTCGCCTCGGTCTGGGTGCACGAGGTCTCGCACCTGCTGCGCGACCACCACGGCCGCAGCGACCGGCTGGCCCGCGAACTCGGGCTGACGGGCTCCGCGGACCGGCTGCGGATGAACATCGCCGCCGACTGCGAGATCAACGACGACGCCTTCGGGGACGGCCTGGTCACGCCGGCCGGCGCGCTGACGCCGGCGCTCCTCGACCTGCCGGCGGGCGAGCTGATGGAGGACTACGTCCGCGGTTTCGGCTTCGACCTGCGCCGCCTGAACCTGGCCTGGCTGGACTGCGGCAGCGGCGCCGACGGCGTGGACCGCCCCTGGGAGCTGGGCCCGGACGGCGCCCACGGGCTGACCGCCCAGGAGCAGGACGCCGTGCGCTTCCGGGTCGCCGAGGGCATCCGGGGCCGCCCGGGGAACGCCCCGGCGGGCTGGCGGCGCTGGGCCGAGGAGGTGTTCCACCCGCCGCAGCCGTGGCGGCAGTTGCTGGGTGCGGCGATGCGCTCGGCGGTGTCCGGGCCGGGCGCGGGCGGCGACTACAGCTACGGCCGCCCGGCCCGCCGCTCGGTCGGGCTCCCCGGTGTGGTGCTGCCGAGCCTGCGGCGGCGTCCGCCCCGGGTCTCGGTGGTGATCGACACCTCGGGGTCCGTCTCCGACCAGGAGCTGGGCAGCGCGCTGCTGGAGGTCGCGGCGATCGGGCGGGCGGTCGGCGGGCGGCACGACCTGGTCACCGTGCTGTCCTGCGACGCGGCCCTCCAGACGGCCACCGCGCTCTGCCGGGCGGCCGGCATCCCGCTGGTCGGCGGCGGGGGCACCGACCTGCGGACGGGCTTCGCGGCGGCGCTGCGGACCAGGCCGCAGCCGGACGTCGTGGTGGTGCTGACCGACGGGCAGACGCCATGGCCGGCCGTCCCGCCGTCCTGCCGCACGGTGGTGGGGCTGTTCCGACGGCCGGCCCGGTACAACGAGAACAACGGCGAGTACCGGCCCGACACGCCGCCGGACTGGGCCCGGGTGGTCCACCTCGGCTGAGGCCGGGGACCGCGCCCGGAGGCCTGCGCCTGGACCTGGGCGCGCCGGCCGCGCGCGGGCGGCTCGTGGAACAACCGCCGGACGCACCCGGGCCGACTCTCCCGGCGGGACCGGGCGGAGGAGCACCGAGCACCTCCGCCCGTCGTCAGGAGCCGTCAGCCGTCCAGCCGTCCAGCCGTCCAGCCGTCCAGCCGTCAGCCCACCATGGCCGCCAGCACGCTGCGCCAGTCCTCCCCCGGCTCCGGCCGCAGCGCGGCGGCCAGGGTCTCGGCCCGGTAGTGCCACGGGCGCCGCAGCTCCGGGTCGGCGTCGGGGCGCTGCTCCACCGTGCCGGCCGTGCCGAGCAGCCGGATCAACTCGGTGCCGAACTCCGCCCAGGAGACGTGCCCGGTGATCGCGTTGACGATCCGGCCGGCGGCGGGGCCGTCGGGCAGGGCGCAGGCGGCGAGGGCGCGGGCCAGGGCGGCCGAGTGCACCCAGGCGGCGCCGTTCCACTCGCCCTGGTCGCCGGCGGGCAGGACGATCGGCCGGCCGGCCAGCGCGGCCTGGTAGAGGTCGCCGGTGGAGCCCCAGCGCAGCTGGTCGCGCAGGCGGTGGTGCGGTCCCCAGACGATCGGGGCGCGCACCACGGTGGCCGGGCCGTGGCCGGTGGCTTCGGCGGTCTCGAACAGCATCCGCTCGCAGTCGAGCTTGGCCTGCCCGTACGGGGAGACCGGTGCGCCGCTGGGGCCGCCCTCGGCGACCTCGGTGCCGGGCGGGCGCCCGTAGGCGTCGATGCTGCTGACGAAGACGAACGGGCCGCCGGACCAGCCGTCCAGCAGGGCGCGCATCGCGGCGACGTCGGTCTCGTGCTCGGTGAAGGTGCAGGCGGCGTGGATGACGGCGTCCACGCCCTTGACGGCGCGCTGGAGGCTGTCCAGGTCGCCGAGGTCGCCCTCGGCGATCTCGGCGCCGTGCAGGGCCGGCAGGTGGGCCGACTCCGGGCGGACCAGGACGCGCACCGGCCGGCCCTGGGCCATCAGCTCCTGCAGGACGGCGGCGCCGACGCCGCCGGTGGCGCCGGTGAGCAGCACGGTGCCGGTGCGGGGCTCGCCGCTCGGCCGGGCGCCGGTGCGGGTGAGGGCGGCGCGGCGCTCCTCCTCGCGGGCGCCGAGCAGGGCGGCGAGGGCGCGCGGCGTGCGGTGTTCCAGGACGTCGAGGCCGGTGAGCGGCACTCCGACCCGGGTGCGCAGGCGTTCGGCGAGCTGGACGGCCACCAGCGAGTGGCCGCCGAGGGCGAAGAAGTCGCCGTCGGCGGGCGGGACGCTGCCGAGCAGGTCGCCGAAGGTGGCGCGGACCAGTTCGAGCGGGCCGGGCCGGTCGTCGGTGGTGGTGGGCGCCGGGGCGGGAGCGGCTCCGGGCAGCCGGTCGCGGTCGACGGCGCCGTCCGCGCCGCGCGGGATCCGGTCCAACAGGGTGACGGCCAGCGGCAGTTCGGCTGCCGAGACGGAGCGCCGGAGCAGCGAGCGCAGGTCGGTGCCGCTGGGGGCGACCGGGCCGCGCACCACCGCGTAGGCGAGCGGCGGGCCGTCGGCGGTCTCGACCACGGCCGCGTCGGCCACACCGGGGGCGGCCGACAGCGCCGCCAGCACCGGGTGCCGGACGGCGGAGACCAGGAGGTCGCCGGGCAGTTCGGCGAGCGGGCGGTCCTCGCCCTCGCCCTCGGCCACGGCCCGGAGCACGGCGGCGAAGGCCTCGGCCAGCCGGGCGGCGGTGGCCTCGTCCAGTGCCGCCTGGTCGTGCTGGATCAGGCAGCGCGGCCGCGGGCCCTCCTCCAGCACCAGGGTGAGGTCGAACTTGGCGAGTTCCAGGTCGAGTTCGACGTTCTCGGCGTCGAGGCCGGGCAGCGTCAGCGGGGCGGCGGGCTGGACCAGGTCGCAGCTGACCGAGAGCAGCGGGGTGCCGTCGGCGCCGCGGGCCGCCGCGCCGAGCCGCTCGACCACCAGGTCGAAGGGCACCTGGTGGTGCTGCTGGGCCTCCAGCAGGGCGCCGCGCACCTGGGCGAGCGCCTCGGCGAAGGACTCCTCCCCGGCCAGTTCGGCCCGCACCGCGAGGGTGTTGACGCCCAGGCCGACGGTGCGGCGCAGCTCGGGCCGGGCGCGGTGGCCGCTGGCGCAGCCGAGGGTGAGGTCGTCCTGCCCGGCGGCGGTGCGCAGGGTGGCGAAGGCGGCGGCGAGGACGACGGCGAACAGGGTGGCGCCGTGCCGGGCGCCGAGCTGCCGCAGGCCTTCGACGGTGGCGGCGTCGAGCGGTACGGCGTGCAGCCCGGCGCGGCGGTCGCGGGCGCCGGGGGCGACGGGCCGCAGCAGCGGCAGCGGCCGGGCGCCGGCCAGCTGGGCGGCGAGGGCGTCGGCGGCGGCGGTGAGTTCGGCCCCCCGGGCGCGCTCCTGGCGGGCGTACTCGGCGTACGGCAGGCCGGGCTGCGGCAGTCGGGGCTCGACGCCGTCGCGGGCGGCGGCGTACAGCTCGGCGAGGTCGGCGGCGAGGACGGGCAACGAGCCGCCGTCGACGGCGATGTGATGGATCGTCAGCAGCAGGGTGTGGTCCTCGGGCGCGTGCCGCAGCAGCAGGGCGCGCAGCACCGGCCCTTCGGTGAGGTCGAAGGGGCGGGCGGCCTCGGCCGCCAGCTGCTCCGTGCCGTCGGCGGAGGCGTCCACGACGGCCAGCGGCACCGGTCCGGCCGGCTCGATGTGCTGGTAGGGCTGCTCGCCCCGGCGCGGGTAGCGGGTGCGCAGCACGGCGTGCCGCTCGGTGAGGCCGGTGAGCGCGGTGGCCAGGGCCTCCCGGTCGAGCGCTCCGCGCAGCCGGGTGGCGATCGGGACGTTGTAGAGGGCGCCGCCCTGGCCGAGGTGGTCCATCAGCCACATCCGCTGCTGGGCGTGGGAGAGCGGGGCCGGGCCGGTGTCGGCGGCCGTCGGGCGCTCCGGTGTGGCGGCGGTGGTGGTGCGGCGGTTGCGGGCGCGGCGGAGCAGGTCGTTCTGGTCGCTGGTCATCGCTGGGGTGCTCCCGGGGTGTCGTCGGCGGCCCGCAGGGCGCGCTCTAGCAGTTCGGCCTGGCCGGCCACGGTGGGGTGGCCGAGGAAGTCGGCCAGGGACAGATCGATGCCGAACTCCCCGGCCAGGTCGTCGACGACCCACATGGCGAGCAGCGAGTGGCCGCCCTCGGCGAGGAAGTCGGCGGCCGGGTCGGTGATCGGGCGTTCCAGGGCGCGGCTCCAGGCCTCGGCGACGACCTTCTGGATCGGGGTGAGTTCGGCCTCGGTCGTCGCGCGGTCCGCCGTGGGGTCCGGGGCGGTGGCGAGCGCCCGCCGGTCGACCTTGCCGCTGCCGGTGAGCGGCAGCTCGGCGAGGACGGCCCAGGCGGTGGGCACCAGGTGGGCGGGCAGCCGTTCGCCGAGTCGGGTGCGCAGGGTCTCGACGGCCACCCCGGCGCCCTCGGCGAGGACGACGCAGGCGGTGAGCGCGGCGTCGGGCTGTCCGGCCCGGCGGACCACCACGGCCGCCTCGGCGACCTCGGCGAACCGCAGCAGTGCCTGCTCGACCTCGCCGGGCTCGATCCGGAAGCCCCGGACCTTGACCTGGTCGTCGGTGCGGCCGTGGAACTCCAGTGCGCCGTCGGCGCGTTGGCGCACCAGGTCGCCGCTGCGGTAGGCGCGGCCGCTGCCCGGGAGGTCGCGGAAGCGCTCGGCGGTCAGCTCGGGCCGGTTCAGGTAGCCCTGGGCGAGCCGCCCGCCGCCGATCCAGAGTTCGCCGACGGTGCCGGGCTCGACCGGCGCGAGCCGCTCGTCCAGGACGAGGGCGCGGGCGCCGCCGAAGGGCCGCCCGATCGGGACGGGGCCGCCCTCGCAGTCGGCCGGGGCGATCCGGTGCGCGGTGGTGAAGGTGGTGGCCTCGGTGGGCCCGTAGACGTTGTACAGCTCCAGCCAGGGGAAGGCCCGCAGCACCGCCCCGGCGTACTCGGGGGCGAGCGCCTCGCCGCCGACGGCCAGGGTGCGCAGCACGCCGAAGATCCGGGACTGCTTGGCGGCCAGGTGGTGGAAGAGCGCGGTGGTGATGAAGGCGGTGGTGGCGCCGAACCGCTCGATGTCGCGGACGAGTTCCTCGGCGCTGGGCCGCTCGGCCGGGGAGACGGCGGCGGCCGCGCCGCGGGCGAGCGGGGCCCAGAGTTCGAAGGTGGCGGCGTCGAAGGAGGGGGTGGAGTGGAAGAGCACCCGGTCGCGCGGGCCGAGGGTGAGGCCGTCGGTGGCGGTGACCAGTTCGGCGACGGCGCGGTGCGGGACGAGCACGCCCTTGGGGCGGCCGGTGGAGCCGGAGGTGTAGTAGAGCAGCGCGGGCGCGTCCGGCTCGGCGGCGTCGGGCGCCGCCGCCCCGGTCTCCTCGGTGCCGCGCTCGGTGAGCACCAGGGTGCGTTCGGCGGGCAGTCCGGCGTCGGCGAGCAGCGCCTTGTCGCCGAGGACGAGCCGTACGTCCGCGTCCTCGGTCATCTCGGCGATGCGCGGGCGCGGGTAGGCCGGGTCGAGCGGGACGACGAGGGCGCCGGCCCGCCAGACGGCGAGTTGGGCCACGGCGAACCTGGCGGAGCGGGCGCACAGCAGGCCGACGGCGCTGCCGGGGCCGATCCCGCGGGCGGCCAGGACGGCGGCCAACCGGCCGGAGGCGTCGAGGAGTTCGCGGTAGGTGAGGTAGGTGTCGCCGTCGGTCAGGGCGAGCGCGGTCGGGTGCTGCTCGGCCTGCCGGGCGACCAGGGCGGGGAGGGTGGGGCGGGCGGGCGTCATGACGGGTTCCCTTCCGGGCGCCCCGGCGGTGAGGCCGGGGCGCCGCTGTTCAGGACAGGAGGTTCGGCGGGGGCGGGGCCGGGCGGGTCGACGGAGCCCTCTGCTGCGGTGCACGGCGGCATCGCCCGGGCCCCGCCGGGGGCGGCCCGTACCGGGGGTGCGGGCCGTACCCGGGGTGCGGGCCGCCCCGCACACGGAGTACGAGCCGCTACGCGAGGGACGCGCTGGGCATCCGCTCCTCCACCAGCCGCGCGACCGCCCGCAGGTCGGGCTGGCGCAGCAGCAGGGGGGCGCGCAGCCGCACGCCGTACTCCCCCTCCAGGGACTCCAGCAGTCGGGCGGCGGCGAGCGAGTTGCCGCCCGCGGCGAGGAAGTTGTCGCCCGGGCCGAGGTCGGCGCGGCCGATCAGCTCCCGGCAGAGCTTCAGCACGGTGCGCTCGACCGGGGTCTCACCCTCCTCGCCGACGGCGACCGGGGCGGGCGGCTCGGCGGCGAGCAGCGCCGCGCGGTCCACCTTGCCGTTGGCGTCCAGCGGGAAGGTGTCGACCAGCCGGACCGCCGAGGGCACGGCCTGCTCGGGCAGCCAGGGCCGGACGGCCTCCAGCAGGCTGCCGGGCTCGGTGTCCGTCCCGGTCTGCACGAAGGCGAGCAGCCGGACGCCGGTCTCCGCCGTCTCGGCGGCGACCACGGCGCGGCGCACCCGGGGGTCGCGCTCGAAGGCGGCCTCGACCTCGGCGGGTTCGATCCGCACCCCGCTGACCTTGACCTGGTCGTCCAGGCGCCCGTGGAACTCCAGCACGCCGTCGGCGCGCATCACCACCCGGTCGCCGGTGCGGTAGACCCGGTCGGTGCCGTCCACGCCGGGCGGCACCTCGACGAACCGGCGGGCGGTCAGCTCGGGGTCGAGGTACCCGGCGGCCAGGCCCCGGCCGCCGATCCGCAGCTCGCCGGCCGTGCCTCTGGGCACCGGGCGGCCCTGCTCGTCGGTGACCAGCAGGACGGCGCCGGGGATCGGCAGGCCGATCGGCGGCGCGCCGGCGCCGTGGTCGCCGCCGGGCGCCATGGTGTGCACGGTGGTGGCGACGGTGGCCTCGGCGGGACCGTAGGCGTTGTGGACGGTCGCGGTGACCTCCGGTCCGGGGGCACGGCGCAGCCGGTCGCCGCCGATCACCACGTGGCGCAGGGCCGCCAGCCCGGCCGGCCAGGGCCGGTTGAGGATCGGCTCGGCCAGCGGGGTGGGCAGCAGGGTGGCGGTGATGCCGGCCTCGCCCAGCCAGTCGGTGAGCGCGCCGGAGTCCCAGCGGACGGCCTCGGGGGCGATCACCAGCGCGGCGCCGGAGGTCAGGGTGGCCCACAGCTCCATGACGTGCGGGTCGAAGGCCACCCCGATCAGCAGGCTGTGCCGCTCGCCGGGGCCGAGGCCGGTCAGCTCCCGGTACCAGTGCAGCAGCGCGCCGAGGGCCGGCTCGGTGACGGCGACGGCCTTGGGGGTGCCGGTGGAGCCGGAGGTGAGGACGGCGTAGTGGGTGCCGACGGGCACGCTGACCTGCCCGCCGGGCGTCAGGGCGGCGACCACGCCGGCGCCGGGCTGGTCCCCGGTGGGCTGGTCAGCGGTGGGCAGGTCCAGGGCCAGCCGCTCGCCGCCGGGCGGCAGCACGGCGGCCTCGCCGACCAGGCAGACCGGGCGCAGCTGCTCGGCGACGGCCTGCAGGCGCTTCTCGCCGGGGCGCGGGCCGAGCGGCAGGTGGACGGCGCCCAGCTTGGCTATGCCGAGGGTGACGGCGACCAGCGCCGCCGAGTGGCCCAGGCAGACGCCGACCAGGTCGCCGGGGCCGACCTTGCCGCGCAGCGCGGCGGCCACGGTGTCGGCGAGGCGGTCGAGTCCGGCGTAGTCGTAGGTGTGCGCGCCGTCGATCAGGGCGGGCGCCTGCGGGGTGCGGTGCGCCTGGCCGGTGAACAGGTCGAGGACCGCGCCGTCCTGGTGGGGACGGCCGTAGCCGATGCTCAGGGATTCCATCATCGTCTCCAAGTACGTACGAGAAACCGTCAGTTCAGGCCCATGGAACGGGCGATGATCACCTTCTGGACCTCGGAGGTCCCCTCGATGATCGTGGTCATCCGGACGTAGCGGTACAGGAATTCCAGCGGGTGGCCGCGCACCCAGCCGGTGGCGCCGTGGACCTGGAGCGAGCGGTCCACCGCGCGCACGGCGGTCTCGGAGGCGGTCAGCTTGGCGAGCGCCGCGTTCTCGGGCGACTCGGTGCCCTCGTCGACCAGCCGGGCGCAGGCGAGGGTGAGCAGCTTGGAGCACTCCACCTCGGCGCGGGTGGCCACCAGGTGCTCCTGGATGTGCTGGTACTCGCCGATGACCTTGCCGAAGGCGCGCCGCTCCCGGGCGTACTCCACGCCGGCCCGCAGCGCGTACTCGGCGATGCCGTTGCACATCGCGGCGACCACCAGGCGGCCGCGGGAGAGGCTGTCCATGGCCAGGGCGGTGGCCGCGGCGATGCCCTCCTCGCCGCCGATGACGGCCTCCGGGCCGACGGTGACCTGGTCGAGCAGCAGCTCGAACAGCGGCTCGCCGGACATCCCCTCGTAGCGCTGGCCGATCCGCAGACCGGGCTGGTCCATCGGCAGCACGAAGGCGGTGGCCCCGGCGCTCGGGCCCTTGCCGTCACCGAGGTCGGTGGCGGCGACCACCAGGGCGATCCCGGCGTGTTCGGCGTTGCTGACGAAGGTCTTGCGCCCGTTCAGCACCCAGCCGTCGCCGGTGCGCACGGCGGTGGTGGTGAGGTGGAAGGCGTCCGAGCCGGCCTGCGGCTCGGTGAGCGCCAGGCAGCGGGTCTGCTCGCCGCGCACCAACGGGACGAGGTGCCGCTCGACCTGCTCGGGCGTGCCGTGCCGCAGCAGCGGGCTGGGCCCGTCGGAGCCGGCCAGCGCGTACGGGGCGAGCACGCAGCCGCTGCGCCCGGCGGCGTGGTGCAGCAGCACGACGGCGGTGAACGGCATGTCGGAGCCGCCGAGTTCCTCCGGGTAGTCGCCGGCGTAGAAGCCGAGCGCGGCGGAGCGCTTGCGGACGTAGGCCCGCAGGTCGGTCGGGACCTGGTCGGCGGTCTCGGGCAACTCGGCGGCGAGCGGCACGAGTTCGCGGCGGATGAAGCTCTCGAAGGCCTCGACGATCTCCCGGTGGCCGTCCTCCAGGACGGCGGAGGGGGCACTCATGCGCCCACCTCGCTGCGCTCGGCAGGGGCACTCGCCCACGCACGCCTCTTCATGGTTCGCTCGCTGCGCTCGCTCACTTCGCCTCACCCGTGAGGACGCGGGCCTGGTCGGCCAGCACCGCGTGGCGGAACAGGGTGCGCAGCGGCGGGCGGCTGCCCAGGTGCGGCTCCAGGAAGGCGGCCAGCTGGGCGGCGAGCAGCGAGTGGCCGCCGACCTCGAAGAAGTGCGAGTCCGCGCCGAAGCGGTCGTGGCCGAGGACTTCGCGCCAGGCGGCGGCGATCAGCTCCTGGCCGGGGTCGTCGAAGGTGCTGGGCGCGCTCTCCGGCTCCTCCGGGGCCTCCTGGACCAGCCGGGCCAGGGCGGCGCGGTCGGGCTTGCCGCCGGGCAGGGTGGGCATCGCCTCGACGGCCGTCCAACTCGCCGGGACGAGTCCGCCGGGCAGCCGGCGGGCGAGCGCGGCGTGCAGCGCGGTCTGGTCGGGGCGCTCGGCGCCCTCCAGGAAGCCGACCAGGCGGGGGCCGGTCTGCGGGTCGGTGTGCAGCACCACCGCGCAGGAGCGGCCGCCGAGTTCGGCGGAGGCGGCGGCCTCGATCTCCTCCAGCTCGATCCGGTGGCCGCGCAGCTTGACCTGGTTGTCGGCCCGGCCGAGGAAGCACAGCCTGCCCTCGGTGTCGCGGTAGCCGCGGTCGCCGGTGCGGTAGACCCGGGCGCCGCCGAGCGCGGGGACGGTGACGAACCGGGCCGCGGTGGGCTCCGGCAGGCCGATGTAACCCTCCGCCAACAGGCCGCCGCTGACGGCGAGTTCGCCGACGCAGCCGTACGGGAGCGGGCGCAGGGTCTCGTCCAGCACGTGCAGGCGCACGCCGTCGAGTTCGGCGCCGAGCGGGATCTCGCCGTCCGCGGCGACATCGGCCTCGGTGACCTGGTGGACGGTGGAGGTGACGGTGGCCTCGGTGACGCCGTAGGCGTTGAGCACCGTGGTGGCCTCGGTCAGTCCGGCCAGCGCCCGGGCGGGCAGCCGCTCGCCGCCGAGGACGAGCAGTCGCGGCGACCAGCGGCCGTCGCGCAGCGCCTCGCGCAGGTCCTCGCGGACGGCGAGCAGGTAGCTGGTGGGCAGGTTGGCGACGGTGACGCCGCGGGCGGCGAGCACGGCGACCAGCTCGGGCCCGGTGGGCACCTCGCGTTGCGGCACCACCAGCGCGGCGCCGACCGCGAGGGCGGGCAGCACCTCCTCCAGCGACACGTCGAAGGACGGCCGGGCGAACAGCAGCACCCGGTCGGCGGCGGTGAGTTCGTAGCGGGCGGCGATCGCGGCGACGTACCCGGCGAGCGCCTCGCGGCCGACCAGGACGGGCTTGGGCACACCGGTGGAGCCGGAGGTGTGGATGATGTACGCACCGCCCTCCAGGGCGGCGGCGGGCTCGGCCTTCGGGAAGGCGGGGCCGTCCAGCAGCGCCGGGGTGACGCCCTCGGCGGGCAGCGCGAGCGCGCTCTGCCGGGTGGCGAGGACGAGCGCCGGGGCGAGCCGCTCCAGCAGCAGGCCGAGCCGGGCGGCCGGGTCCTCGGTGGACAGCGGCGCGTGCACGGCGCCGAGGCGCAGGCAGGCCAGCAGGGCGACCACGCTGTCGGTGCCGCGCGGCAGCACGGCGGCCACCGGCTGACCGGCGGTGACCCCGGCGGCGCGCATCCGGTCGACCAACTCGCCGACGCGCCGGTCGAGTTCGCCGTAGGTGATGCGTTCGGTGCCGGCCAGCAGGGCGAGCGCGGTCGGGTCGTGGGCGGCGGCCGGGTCGAGCCCGACCGGGGCGATGGGGGCGGCCGGCTCGGCCTCCGGCGCGGGGGCCAGCTCGGCGAGCACCGTCCCGGGGCTGTCCAGGTAGCGGCGCAGCAGCTCCAGCAGGCGCTCGGAGAGCAGCACCGCCCTGGTCTCGCCGAACAGGTCGGCGTCGTAGTCCCAGATCAGGGTCATCCCGGCGGCGCCGTGCTTCTCGCCGACCACCCGGCGGTCGTCCGGCAGCAGCACCAGGTCGAGGTCGAAGCGGGTGGTGCCGGTGTTGAAGCCCTCGTACAGCGAGACGTCGAGGCCGGGCGCCTGGACGTCGGGCAGCGCGGCGTCGTGGGCGCTGAACATCACGTTGAACAGCGGGTTGTCGGCGCCGCCGGTGTGCAGCCCGAGGCGGCGGGTGAGCTCCTGGACCGGCAGGTCCTGGTACGGCAGGGCGCGCATCAGGACGTCGGTCACCTCGTCCACCGCGTCGGTGCCGGAGGCGGACGGGTCCAGCCGCAGGCGCAGCGGCACGGTGTTGACGAACATGCCGACGGTGCCCTCGAAGCCCTCCGGGCGGTTGCCGACGGCGGTGCCGACGGTCACCTCGTGGTGGCCGCTGTGCCGGCGCAGCAGTTCGGCGAACAGGGCGAGCAGGGTGCTGAACGGGGTGTGGCCGTCGGCCTTGCTGCGCTCGCGCAGCCGCTCGGCGAGGTCGGCGCCGATCGCCTGGCGCAGCTGTCCGCCGCGGTGGCGGCGCTCGACGCCCGGCCGGGCCAGTCCGGGCAGGGTGACCTCGCGCGGGGCGTCGGCCAGCTCCTTGGTCCAGAAGGCGAGGGCGCGCTCGCGGGCCTGCGGGTCGGCCTCGGTGCGGGCGTGCTGCTCGTACGAGGGGGCGGTGCCCAGCTCGTAGGGCTGGTCGAGGACGTGGGCGCGGTAGACGGTGAACAGGTCGCGCAGGAAGATCGCGAAGGAGTGGCCGTCGTGGACGAGGTGGTGCTCGACGTGGATCAGCCGGTGGTGGTCGTCGGCGAGCTTGACCAGGTGCCAGCGCAGCAGCGGCGCCCGCTCGGTGTCCAGCGGCTCCTCGGCCTCGGCGGCGAGCAGCGTGCGGAACGCGGCCTCCGGGTCGGCCTCGGCGGAGTAGTCGCTGTGCCGCAGCTCCGGCGGGCAGTCCTCGGCGACCCGCTGGCCGGGCAGGCCCTCCGGTCGGGGCACCAACTCCAGCCGCAGGCCCGGGTGCTGGGCCAGGGTGGCGGCGAGCCCGGCGTGCAGGGCGTCCCGGTCCAGGGTGCCCCACAGGTCGAGGACGCCGGTGAAGTTGTAGGCGCGGCTGCCCGGCTGCATCTGCTCGTGCAGCCAGACGATCTCCTGCGACGGAGAGAGTGCGAACATGGATGATTCCCTTGTGTGGTGGGCGTGTCGGCACTTCGGTGGCCGGTTGCGGGCGTGGGGTGGTCCCGGGTGCGGCCGGTGGGGGCGGGCGGCACCGGGGTGAGGGTGCGGCCCGGGGCTTCGGGGAGCGGAACCGTCGGGGGACGGTGGTCTCGGGCGGCCGGAGCCGGAGCGGGGCCGGAGGCCGCGGGGCTTGGAGGACACGGGCCTGGAGGACGCGGGCTTGGAGGACGCGGGCTTGGAGGACTGGGAGGATCGGGCCTAAAAGAGGTGGCGGCGCAGGACGGCGAGCAGGTCGGCGAAGGAGGCCTCGGCGTCGGCGGCCGGGAAGCGCTCGCTGTCCCAGGCCAGGCGCACCGTCAGCTCGTCGCCGTGGGAGGCGGAGACGGCCATCGGCGCGGCGAGCGGGCGTCCGGCGAGGTGGACCTCCCGGCCGGGCACCCCGCCGAGCACCAGCGCCGGGCGGCGCTGGAGGTCCTCGAAGGTGAGCATCGCGTCCAGCGCGCCCGACCAGGGGGACCCTGCGATGCGGGCGGCCCGGACCACCTCGTCGAACGGCGTGCCGGCGTGGTCCAGGTCGTCCCACCAGTCGTCGCAGAGCGCCTCCAGGTCGGTGGCGGGCTGCGTCGGCACGGCGTGCACCAGGGTGTTGAGGAAGCATCCGAGCACGGCGGGCGCCCCGGGCGGGCGGCCGCCCCACGGGTAGCCGAGCGCGAGCGGGCCGTCCGCGCGGTGCAGCCGACGGGCGGCGGCGCCGACGGCGTCCAGCAGGGCGGGGAAGACGGCGCTGCGGGCGGCCGCCTCGACGGCGGGCAGCCGCTCGGTGAGCATGCCGGTGACCGTCGCGGCGCCGCCGCCCGCCCCGACCATGCCGCCGAGCCGGCGCCCCCAGTGGGCCTGGGCGGCGGGCCCGGCGGCGGACTCCTCGGCGGCCAGCTGGAGCTCCACGGCCTCCCGGAAGTCGGCGACGGCCTGCGCGGCGGGACCGGGCGCGGGCTCCTCGTCGCGCCGGTACGCCTCGGTGAGCTCGCCGACCAGCACCCCGAGCGACTGCTCGTCGCAGGCCGCGTGATCCAGCGCGAGGGCGAGCAACTCCTCGCCGCCGTCCGGCTCCCGGGCCACCAGCAGGCGCAGCGCGGGCCCGTCGACGGGCCAGTCCAGCAGCGCCTCGCGCAGCGCCGTGTGGGTGCTGCCGCCGGGGGCGACGGGGATCCGGGCGACCTCGACCGAGGGGCCACCGGTGCGCAGGACGGGCGTGCCGCGCACGATCGCGAAGGCGCCGCACAGCGCCGGGTGACCGGCCGCGACGGAGGCGGCGGCCCGGCCCAGCCGAGCCAGGTCGAGGGTGCCGCCCGGGTAGGCGAAGAACAGTGGGGCGACGTCGGAGCGGGTCAGCGGCGCGAGTCGGCGGGTGATCAGGAACCGCCGCTGGGCGCCGGTCAGCGGGAGCAGCTCCACCGGGGAGTCGGCGGCGGCGGAGCGGTACCGGGCGAGGTAGGCGGCGGTGATGCTGGCGTGCACGGAACGGTCTCCGGTTTCCGGTGTCGGCGCGGGTCGGGGGGTCAGGGGGCGGTGGGGCTCGCGGCGGGGTGCCGGGCGGCTTCCTCGTCCTGGGCGTCGTGGGTGTCCTGGGCGTCGCGGGTGTCCTGGGCGTCCTGGGAGTCCTCGGCGCCGGCGGCGTCCTGGGTGTCCTCGCCGTCCACGGCCCGGGGTTCGGCCGGCGCCGTGGGCAGGTCGCGCATCCGGCGCAGCGGCGAGAGCAGCAGCGGCACCGGCACCAGCAGGAAGCCCACCGCGCACAGCCACAGCGCGGCGCGCGGGCCGGCCCAGTCGGCGACGAGCCCGCCGCCGAGGGCGCCGATCGGCATCGTGCCCCACACCAGGAAGCGCATGGTGGCGTTCATCCGCCCGAGCAGTTCGGGCGGGCACACGCTCTGCCGGAAGCTCACCTGGGCGACGTTGTAGGCCACCGCGCCGAACAGCACCACGCCGGAGGCGAGGCCGAACAGCAGGGCGCCCGAGCCGCCGGCGGCGAGCGGCCACAGCAGCGCGAACGGTGCGCTCACCACGGTGGCCAGCCAGATCAGCCGGGCCTGCCCGACCCAGCGGGACAGCTGCCCGGCGCACAGCGCACCGGCCAGCCCGCCGACGGCGGAGGCCGACAGCAGCGCGCCGATGGCCCCGGGCGACAGGTCGAGCACCCGCACCCAGAACACCGTCTGGACGGCCATCAGCACGGCGGCGAACAGGTTGGACGTCGCGGTGGCGGCGGCGATCGCCCGCAGCAGCGGGTGTCCGAGTACGAAGCGCACGCCTTCGGCCACCTCGGCGCGCAGCGAACGCCCGGGCTCCGGCTCGGGCCGGGGCTCCTCGACCTTGATCCGGGCGAGCAGCAGGGCGGAGGCGAGGTAGCCGCAGGCGTCGGCCACGATGGCCAGCGGCGCGCCGAGCAGCTGGACCAGCCCGCCGCCCAGGCCCGGCCCGGCGATCTGCGCCGAGGACCGTACGGTCTCCAGCGCACCGTTGCCGGCCACCAGTCGCTCACGCGGCAGGACGGCGGGCAGGAAGGACTGGTGGGCCACGTCGAAGAACACCGTGGCCACCCCGGTGATCAGCGCGACCAGGTAGAGCTGCGGCATGGTCAGCACGCCGAACGCCGCCGCCGGCGGGATCGAGCCCACCGCGAGGCAGCGCACCACGTCCGCGCGGATCAGCACCGGGAGCTTGCGCATCCGGTCCAGCCAGGCACCGGCCGGCAGGCCGACCAGCAGGAAGGCGGCGGTCTCGGCCGCGGTCAGCAGGCCGACCTCGAACGGGGTGGCGTCGAGCACCACCACCGCCACCAGCGGCAGGGCTACCAGCGTGACCTGACTGCCCGTCTGGGCCGCCGCGGCTCCGGTCAGCAGGAGCCGAAAGTCGCGGTGGCCGAACAGACGGGCCTGGCGGGGGTGAGGCTTCTCGTTCATCGATGCGACTCTCGGTCACACATTCGACACAGGGCAAGCACCTGGTCCGTTTCCGGACGAACCTGGGGTCGGCCGGATCCCGCCACGGCCGGAACGGCCCCTTGCACCTCGCTTACGGGCCCTTATGCCCCGGCGTCGATCCGGCCCGCGCCCGCCCCGGCCCGTCCGCCAAGGCATCACGGCCCACCGGGACGTCCGGCCGGGCCCATGACCAGGGAGTCCATTTCACCGTCCGCTATCCGGACGCCCGTTTTCCGGCCACCGGAGCCGACCGCTCAACTTGGCCGGAATCCATGAGGTACCTGCCTTCCGTAACCCCATCGTGATATCGGCGTGACCGTTCGGAGCCGCTAACGGGCCCTGCGGGCTGCTTCTCGGTGGCCGGTCGACCACTCACCGCAACCGGCCCGGCGGGGGTTCCTCACGCCCCTCGTCGCTCCCGCACGCCCGGTCCGGGGTCGCCCTCACGCCCCCCTCACGCCCCCTCGTCGCCCCCGCGCCGGGTCACCGCGAGCACCGCCATGTCGTCGTCCCGTGGGCCGCCCGTCCACCGGGCCACGTCCGCCACCAGCGCCTCCACCGCCGCCCGCGCCCCGGCGAACGGCCCGAGCGGGGCCAGCCCGCGCACCGGGTCGTAGAACTCCCCCGCGGCGTCCCGCGCCTCCGTCACCCCGTCGGTCACCAGCAGCAGCGTGCACCCCGGCGGGAACGGCCTGGTCTCCACCGCCGGGCGCGGCATCCCCAGCCCGCCCATCCCCAGCGGCAGCCCCGGATCGGCCGCGTCCCACCGGCACACCGCCGGCCCGCCGTCGCCCAGCAGGTACGGCCCGGGGTGACCGCAGTCCAGGGTCCGGGCCACCGCCTCCCCCGGCGGGAACTCCACCAGCAGCGCCGTGATGAACCCCTCCAGCCGCAGTTCCTCGCTCAGCTGCGCGCTCTCCCGGGCCAGCGTGCGCTCCAACGCGTCCGCCAGCGCACCGAGGTCCGGCTCCCGGTGCGCGTCCTCCCGGAACGCCCCCAGCAGCACCGACACCGCCCCCACCGCGTGCAGCCCCTTGCCCCGCACGTCCGCGATCAGCACCCGCACCCCGTACCGCGTGGCCTGCAGCGCGTACGCGTCACCGCCGATCAGCGCCTCGTCCTGGGCCGCCCGGTAGCAGGCCGCCACCTCCAGCCCGGCCACCAGCCCCGGCGGCTCCGGCAGCACCGCCCGCTGCGCCGCCTCCGCCACCGACCGCACCCGCGCCAGCCGCCGCCCCTGCCGGGCCACCACCCGGTTCACCCCGATCCCGAGCAGGGCGGCGAAGGCGGTGTTCACCAGCTCCAGGTAGCCGTCCTGGGTCCCGATCGACCCGTCCCGCACCGAGAGCACCAGGATCCCGGTCACGTTCGCCAGCGCCACCGCCACGGTGTCCCGCAACGTCAGCAGCGCACCCGACAGCACGGCGGCCGCCGCCAGCATCGGATCGCCCCAGTAGTCGGTCGGATCCAGCGAGTTCCACACCAGCCCGCCGACGATCAGCAACCACGGCGCGACCCGCACGTACGGCGGCCACTGCACGGACCTCGGGGCCATCGGCTACCTGGCTTCCGTCTCGCCCCCGCTCTCTCCCCCCGCTCTGCACCGATCGTAGGCACGGGCGGCAGCGGGGCGCGCGAGATGGCGGGAACGGCGGTCCCGCCGGGCGGCCAGGGATGCACCGCGGCCACCGGGGGACGGCTCGTCCGGCACGGCGCGGGCGGCGGCCCGGCCCCGAAGCCCCGGCGATCGGCCGGCGGAGCCGAGGCCCCGGCCGTCCGCGTCGTTCGATCCGTACGCACCCGCCGCCGCCCGCATGGTTATCATGTCCATGCGGATCAACCCGCGACGCGGGTACCGCAGAAGGGGGCACTCATGCGACCGAACGCACTCGTGAAGACGCACGCCACCGCCAGGGCCGTGGTCGGACTCGCCGTCGGAGGCCTGGCCGGCGCCGCGACCGAGGCCGCGTTCGCGCGGTACTGCGACCCCCTCTGACCACCGGCCACCGACCTTCGACTCCCCACCCCCGGCCCCTCACCTCCGGTCTCCGGCCGCGCACCGGGATCGGACGGGCACCCCTGACGGCGCCGAGGGCGCGGGAGTCGAGGACCCGGGACCGGATCGGCCGGCGCCAACGGCCGGTCCGGTCCCGCGCCGCTCCCACCGCCGATCGTCGCTCCCCGGTCCCCCTACCGCCGCCGGAACCGCCGCCCTGGTCGCCCACCTGCGGGCCGCCTACCCGGGGCCGTGACGGACAGGCCCTACACCACGGCCGCGCCGTCGGCGATGTGCAGCACTGCGGCCGCTCCGTCGGCGATGTGCAGCACTGCGGCCGCGCCGTCGAGGGTCTCCGGGTCGAGCGGGAAGTAGCCCTGGCGCGGGGTGGTGTCGGTGCGGGTCTCGGCTGTGCCCGAGACCGGTGGGGTCGTCAACCGCCAGTCGCAGGAAGGGGATTGCAGCGGTGCCTCGTACGTTCCCGGGGCCGGCTCGCCCAGCCCGAGCGCCGTGCTGCGCCCGAGGCTCCCGGCGATGAACACGTAGCGCTCCGCCAGCAGCGAGCCGGCGATGTGGCCGGCGCCGTTCCAGCCGCAGTCCAGCTCCCCCTGCGACCAGGCGCTCGGGTTCCGCTGGAGGTGCCGGTTGTGGGCGAACACCAGGGTCGGGCCGCGCCGGGCCTCCATCTCGCGGATGTCGAGCAGGTTCTGCGCCATCAGGGCGTCCCGCATCCTGATCAGGCCGGAGATCCGGGCGCTCGTCCCGAGGCCCTGGACCGCCGACTGCGCGTGGTAGCGCAGCAGTCCGAGTCCGGCCTGCAGCCGGGTCCGGGCCCGGAGCCACTCGGTGTGCGAGCCGGCCGCGATCAAGTCCGGTGCCCGGACGTAGAGTTGGTTGAGAAGGTCGTCGGCGGTGCGGCGCAGCCGTTCGGCCTCCGGGGTGGCCCCGGGTGAGGCGGCGGCGTCCAGGATCGCCTCCTCGCGCTCCCAGCGCTCGTCCTCCCCCGTCAACGCGGCGATGTCGAGGTCGAGTCGCAGGTAGTCACGGGCGTGTTCGAGGTAGCGGCGCGGGCTGGGGGCCGTGGTGTTCTCGGTCGGGATGTCGAAGCCGTGGAAGGCGAGTTGCTCACCGGCTTCCCGGTCGCGGTTGAACTCCCGCATCCAGGTGAGGAGTCGGCGGTTTCCCGGTTGGGCGCCGAATCCGTGGGTGAAGCCTTCGGCCAGTGCCGCGTCGAGGGTGCCCGCGCCGTGCCGGACGTAGTCGTCCACGGCGAGCGCGGCCACCCGGTCGGTCTCCAGGGCGATCGAGCGGAAGCCCTGTGCCACGAGTTGGGCGAACAGCCGGTTGCGGACCAGCCCGAAGGCCGGTTCCTGGTGCGTCGGCTCGCCGAGCGCCAGCAGTTCGCAGGAGGGGGTGTGGAAGTCTCGGATGTCCTGACTCATGGACCTCAAGCGTATCCTTGAAAGAACGGTTGAGACTTTCGGCGTCTCAGCCCGGCGATTCCGCCGAGAAGTCTCAAACCGGAGGTCACCGCCGTGCGCCCCGCCGACCTCGCCCGCGAGCACGGGATCTCGACCCAGGCCGTACGCAACTACGAGCGCGACGGCTTCCTCCCGCCCGCCGAGCGCACCCCCAGCGGGTACCGGGTCTACACCGAGCGGCACGCCGCCGCCCTGCGCGCCTTCCTCGCCCTCGTCCCGGCCTTCGGACACCCGACCGCGGGCCTGGTGATGGCCGCCGTGCACGCCGACCGGCCGGACGAGGCGCTGACCGCCGTCGACCGGGGCCACGCCCAGCTGCTGCGCGACCGGGAGACGCTCGCCGCCGTCCACCGGGCCGTCGACCACCTCACGGCCGAGCGGCGACCGGCCGCGCCCACCGCGCCCGACCCGCTCAGCATCGGCGAACTCGCCCACCGGCTCGGCCTCACCCCCGCCACCCTGCGCAGCTGGGAGGCCGCCGGCGTCCTCGCCCCGGCCCGCGACCGCGCCACCGGCCACCGCTCCTACCGCCCGGACGACACCCGCGACGCCGAACTCGCCCACCTGCTGCGGCGCGGCGGCTACCCGCTGGCCCACATCGCCACCGTGGTCCGGCAGGTCCGCACGGCGGGCGGCACGGACTCGCTCGCCGAGGCCCTCGACGGCTGGCAGCGGCACCTCACCGCCCGGGGCCGGGCCATGCTCACCGCGGCCGCCCGGCTCGACGCCTACCTGTCGGTCCACTGCGGTCCACGCAACGGCGGCCAGTCGCAGCTCTGACGGACGGCGGAGCCCCACGCGGTCCCACCCGCTGCGCGGGAGGTCGGCGGTCCGACGTCCCGCCCGAACACTGCCCGGTCGGTCGCCCCGGTCGCCCCGGTCGCCCCGGCGGCCGGGGCGACCGGGGCTCCGGGGGCAGACCCGCTTGTCCCCGGTTATGGCCGCCGCGCCCTGTCCATCGCCGCGCTCGGGGCCTATCGTCGCCCCCTGACCGTGTCCCGAGTGCATCCCGGACCGAGGAGAGCGACCCCATGCACGCGCAGCAAGGCCGTCCGAGCCGTAGAACGCCGCGGCCCGCGACATCCCCGGCATCCGCGGCACCGTCGCGGTCCACTCCCCTGTCGATCCTTCAGGGGTCGATCGGGAACGCCGCCGTGGGCCGGATGCTCGCCACCCGGGCGCCGGCCGTCCAGCGGATGCCCGGCACGGACGAACAGCAGGGGCAGGCCTCGACCGTGATCAGTGGACACGGGCGGTTCGGCGACAACCAGCGCCTGCCCAAGAACCCCGACAACCCGCGCAGCCGGGCGCTCAAGGCCACCTTCACGGTGCCTGCGGGCGTCGAACTCGTCGTCTACGCCCCGCCCGGCGCGTGGCTGGAGAACGAGGTGGCCAATCTCGTCGAGTCCGGCACCCCGCCGACCACGGACGACCTCGAACTGGTCGGGAACAACAACAAGCGCAAGCCCATGCCGCCCGACTACCCCAAGACCTTCCGCGCGGGCGAGGAGGTCATCAACTACAAACTGATGCCCCTCGACGCCAAGCACCTGGCCGATGGCGCGGTCTCGGTCGATGCCGGCACGCTGCGGGACAAGGTGCAGGAACTCCTCGAAGCCCGCGAGGACCAGAGCGAGGACGCCCCGCCGCTGACGATCCACTACGCCTGCTGCGGTGTGGGCTCCTCCAGCGTCTCGGAGATCGACCGGCTCTTCGTCCACCGCAACTACACGGTGATGATGCGCACCACACCCAGGACCCCGAGCCCGGAACCGGAGGAACCGCCCAAACGCCGCAGGAAGAAGTAGCGACCGCGCGGCAGCAGGTCAGGCCCGCGGGGACGGCGCGGCGGCGACCGGCGTGACGGCCTCCGCCCCCACCGCACCACTAGGTCCTGTCCAGCCGATCTTGGCGGATCAGCGCGGGCCCGGCAAGATCGGCCGGACAGGGCCTGGCACCGGGCGGTCAGTGCCCGACGTCCGGCCCCGGGTAGGAGAGCCGGTGGCAGCCGCCCGCCGGGAGGCGCAGCCGCAGCCGCCGGGTGTCCCCCGGGACCGCGGCCGCCTCGGCCAGGTTGCCCGCCTCGTCGGTGAGGACGGGGATGCCCCCGCGCTCGGGCAGGTGGAGGTCGAACGTCACGTCCCGGGTGGCGCGCAGCTCGGCTCCGGTCAGCAGACCGTGGCGCCAGCTCAGGCCGACGGTGAGCCCGCCCCGCGCGCGCAGCCCGCGGACGTCGCCGTCCGGCCAGGACGGCGGCAGGGCGGGCAGCAGCCGCAGGACGCCGTTGTGGCTCTGCAGCAGCGTCTCGGCGATGGCGGCGGTGATGCCGAGGTTGCCGTCGATCTGGAACAGCCGGGGCGGGTGCAGGTCGAGGAGGTTGGGCGCGATCGAGGTGGCGAGCAGACGCTCGACGGCGTGCCCGGCGAGGGCACCGTCGCCCAGGCGGGCGGCGAGCGCGGCAACCCAGGCGAGGCTCCAGCCGGTCCCGCCCCCGCCGTGTTCCAGCCGGCGGTGCAGGGCGCGGCGGGCCGGGTCGAGCAGGGTGTCGTCGCCTAGGCCGAGCGGGTCGACGGCGGTGCCCGGGTAGAGGCCGTAGAGGTGGGACAGGTGGCGGTGGCCCGGGTCCTCCTCGGGGAGGTCGTCCCGCCACTCCAGCAGCCGCCCGTCGGCGGCGAGGGCGGGGGGCCGCAGCCGGGCCCGGACGGCGGCCAGTTCCTCCGCCAGGCCGTGGTCGACGCCCAGTTCGCGGGCGGCCGTGACGGTGTTGTCGAGCAGTTCGGCGGCCAGCCAGTGGTCCATGGCGCAGCCGGCGTCGACGGCCGCCAGGGTGCCGTCGGGGAGCCGGAAGTGGTGCTCGGGCGAGGTGGACGGGCAGGTCACCAGCGTGCCGTCGGCGTCCTCGACCAGCAGGTGGGTGAGGAAGCGGGCCGCCTCGCGCAGCACCGGGTAGGCGCGGTCGGCGAGGAAGGCCCGGTCCCCGTGGAAGAGGTGGTGGTCCCACAGGTGGGCGGCCAGCCACGGGCCCGCCATCGGCCAGTGGGCCCAGACCGGGTCCCCCGACACGGGGTTGGTGGCACGCCAGAGGTCGACGTTGTGGTGGCAGCACCAGCCCGGCGCGCCGTAGTAGGCCCGCGCGGTGGAGCGCCCGGCTTCGGCGAGGTCGGCGACGAGGTCGAACAGCGGCTCGTGGCACTCGGCGAGGCCGGTGGTCTCGGCGGGCCAGTAGTTCATCTGGAGGTTGATGTTCGACGTCCAGGCGGAGTTCCAGGGCGGGGTGAGGTGCTCGTTCCAGATGCCCTGGAGGTTGGCGGGCTGGGTGCCGGGCCGCGAGGAGGCGATCAGCAGGTAGCGGCCGTAGGCGAACAGCAGGGCCGCGAGTCCTGGGTCCGCGGCGCCGGCGTTCGCGGCGGCGAGGCGTTCGTCGGTCGGCCGTGCCGCCGCCTCCGCGTCCGGGTCCGTGTCCGCGTCAGCCGTCGCGTTCGCCCGGTCGTGGAGCCGGAGTGCGGCCGCGTCGTAGAGCCGCCGGTGGTCGGCCGCGTGGTCGGCGCGCAGCCGGTCGTAGTGCTGTCCGTCGGTGAGGTCGAGGCGGCGGCGTGCCTCGGCGAGCGCGGTCCCGGGGCCGTCGGGGCGCCGCCGCCAGTCGCGGTACCCGGTGCCGACGGCGACCAGGAGCACCGCCTCGTCGGCGGCGGTCACGTCGATCGTGCCCTCGCCGGTGCTCACCTGCCCGGTCGCCGTGCGCACCCGTACCGCGGCGGCGAAGCCCGTGCCCTCGTCCGCCCGGTACTCGGCGGGTTCGTCCTGACCGGGCGTGAGGCGCACCGGGGCGCGCCCGTGGACCGACAGGGTGGCGGTGCCGGGTTCGACGGCCGGGCCGGGGGCAGGGTGGGGCGTGGCCAGGCCCACCCGGAACGAGAGGGCGCCGGGGGTGTCCGTGCTGAGGCGGACGACCAGCACGCCCGCCGGGGCGGAGACGAAGCCCTCCCGCCGGTAGCGGACGCCTCCGGCGGTGAACGACACCGTGTGCACGGCCTCGGCGAGGTCCAGCTCCCGCCGGTAGTCGGCGGGGTCGCCCTGGCCGTCCTGGCCGTCCTGGCCGTTCTGGCCGGAGGAGGGGAAGCCCAGCAGCAGGGTGGCCAGCGGCTGGTACGCCTCGGTGTCCGGCCCGGTGAAGTGGGTGGCGGCGATCGCGTGGGCGCCCGCGAGGTCGCGGTCGCGCAGCACCGCCGCCCGCAGCGCGGGGAGGAGCTCGGCGGCGCCCGCCCGGTCGCGCGGGCCCGGTCCGCCGGACCACAGGGTGTCCGCGTTGAGCTCGATCCGCTCGGTGCGCACGCCTCCGTACGTCATGGCGCCGAGCCGGCCGTTGCCGAGCGGCAGCGCCGTCAGGAAGTCGTCGGCGGGGCGCCGGTACCAGAGGGTTTCCGCGGTGGGCTGCTGGTCGTCCGTCAACACGGGGTCCATCCGATCGTCGGCCTGGCGGGACTCGTCGTGGGGGTGGTCGGGCCGGAAGAAGGGGGTCAGCGGGCGGTAGCGGCGCTGTCGCGGCGGTCGCCGCCCGGAAGGGTGGGTTCGCACGTCAGGGCTCCTCGGTCGCGGGAGGCCGCTCGTGGTTGAGCCGGCCGGAGACGAAGCCGTCGATGACGGCGGGCGTCGCGCCGAAGCCCGCCTCGGCCACGGCCTCCGGGATCGAGGCCAGTTCCGCGGCCGCGGCGGCCACCTCGGTGGTGAGTTCGACGCGGACCGTGTCGCCGAGGTCGCGCACCCGCAGCTGCTCGGATCGCAGCCCGGCCCGGTGGAGTGCCCGGCGCACCGCCGCCTCGGCGCGGTCGACGCGGGCCAGCCGGTGCCGGGTGACGGGGATGCCGTAGCGGATGCGGCTGGCCAGGCAGGGCGTGGCGGGTTTGTCCCAGGTCGGCAGGGACCACAGCCGGCTGACGGCCCGTACGTCCGCCTTGGTCAGGCCCGCGTCCAGCAGCGGGGTGCGGATGCCGCGCTCGTGGCCGGCCCGGATGCCCGGTCGGAAGGGGTCGGCCGCGTCGTCGGCGTTGGTCCCGGTGGCGACCGTGCCGAAGCCGTGCTCCCCAGCCACGGCCGCGATGGTGTCGAGGACCTCGGACTTGCAGAAGTAGCAGCGGTCCGGGCCGTTGGCCCGGTACCCGGGGCGGTTCAACTCCCCGGTGCGGGGCGTCAGGTGGGCCACGCCGAGGTCCCCGGCCAGGGCGCGGGCGGCGCCGAGTTCGCCGGCGGCCAGGCTCTCCGAGACGGCCGTCACGGCGAGCACGCCGTCCGGTCCCAGCGCCCGTACGCCGGCCGCGAGCACGAGGGCGGAGTCGGCGCCGCCGGAGTAGGCGACGGCCAGCGGACCGATCGCGCAGACGGTCGACAGGAGGGCGGCGGCCTTCTCCCCCGCCGTGCCGTCGTATCCCGATTCGCCCTTCACGGCGTTCCGCCCTTCTCCGTCGAACCGTCGGGGTGCTCCTGCTCGGCCAGCCGACGGGCCCGGTCGGCGACGACGCGCAGTGGCAGGCCGGTGCGCCGGGCCGCGGCCGCCGCGTCGTCGTGCTCCGCCTTGGAGCCGAAGGGGCCCTGCTTGACCCGTACCGGCACGCCGTCGATCTCGACGCCGCGCGTCGTTCGGTGCACCGCGACGCGGGTCTGGACGGTCTGCCGCACGCCGAGCGTGCCGGTCTCGGCGAGCACCACCTCGCGGAGCCGCTCGGCGCTCTCCGGTCGGACGAGGAGGTGCAGCACCTGGGCGGGCCGGCCCTTCTTCATCACGGCCGGGGTCGTCCAGGCGTCGAGCGCGCCTTCGTCCAGGGCTCGCGCGATGGTGTGGGCGAGGGTCTCGCCGGTGACGTCGTCGAGGTTGGTCTCCAGGGTGACCACGGCCTCGACTCCCGAGCCCCCGACCGTCGGGGGAAGGCGGCCCAGGGTGACGGCCACCACGTTCGGGCGGTCGGCCAGGACGCGCGTGCCGGCGCCGTAGCCGGTCGTCACCGGCGTCATCGTCGGCGGCGGGCCGTAGCGGGCGCCGGTGGCGCGCAGCAGCGCGGCACCGGTCGGGGTGACGGTCTCCCCGCACAGGTCGGTGCCGGTCACCGTGGCCCCGGACAGCAGTTCCAGGGTGGCGGGCGCCGGGCAGGGCAGCAGCCCGTGTGCGGCGCGGACCCGGCCGGTGCCGAGCGGCAGTGGCGCGCAGACCACCTCGGTGACACCGAGGGCGTGCAGCGCGGCGGCGACGCCGACGATGTCCACCAGGGCGTCGTGGCCGCCGAGTTCGTGCAGGTGGACCTCGGCGGGGTCGACGCCGTGCAGTCGGCCCTCGGCGCGGGCGATCGCGGTGAGCGCCGCGGTGCTCAGCGCGGCCACCGGCGCGGGGCGGGCCGCGGCGGCCAGCTCCATTAGCTCGGCGGCCCGCCGCTCGGTGGCGGTGTCGGTCACCCGGACCCGGGCGCTGGTCGCGGTGAGGCCGTGGACGGTCACCCGCTCGGCGTCGAGCTCCCATCCGGTGAGGCCGGTCGTGCCGATCGAGGCCCGGACCTGTTCCAGCGGGGCGCCGGCGTCGAGCAGCGCGCCGAGGAGCATGTCGCCGGCGAGGCCGGTGAACGGGTTGATCCAGCAGATCACGAGCGCCGGCTCCTCGCCCAGGCGAGCCGGTGCGCGGCCATCGCCGCGCCGAAGCCCGAGTCGATGTTGACCACCGTGAGCCCGGCCGCGCAGGAGGCGTGCATGGCCAGCAGCGCGGTGACCCCCTCCAGGGAGGCGCCGTACCCGGTCGAGACCGGCACGGCGATCACCGGGCAGCCGACCAGCCCGCCGACGACGCTGGCCAGGGCGCCCTCCATCCCGGCCACGACGACGACGGCGTCGCTCTCGCGCAGCTGCTCCTGGACCCGGAGCACGCGCTGCAGGCCGGCCACGCCCACGTCGTGCACGGTGCTGACGGCCAGTCCCACGGCCTCGGCCACGGCGGCCGCCTCGATGGCCACCGGCCAGTCGGAGGTGCCGCCGGAGACCACGGTCAGGGTGAAGCCGTTCGGCGCGGCCGGGCGCCACACCAGCAGGCCCGCCAGGAGGTCGTAGGAGCCTCCTGGCACGTGGCCGAGGACGTCGGCGGCGGTCTCGGCGTCCACCCGCGTGACCAGGACCGGCCCGGTGTTGCCGCGCAGCAGTGCGGTGACGATGGCGCAGATCTGGGCGGGTGTCTTGCCCGGCCCGTAGACGACCTCGGGCAGTCCCTGGCGCTGCTCGCGGCCGAGGTCCACCTGGGCGAAGTCGAGGTCGTGGACGCGGGTGGGGTGCATGGGGCGCTGCTCCTCGCGGGGCTGTGGTTCGGGGACGGCGGGGCGGGCTCGGGCGCGCGCGTCAGGGCGTCGCCGCTGCGGCCGGTCGCAGGTACGGGATCGTCATCGGCCCTTCCGGCAGGACGCACACCCGGGCGTCCGGGCCGGCGGCGGCGAGCGCCTCGGCCACGGTCGCCGAGATGTCGGCGGTCTGCTCCAGGTGGGCGGTCGCCAGCTCGGCGTCGCTGAGGTGGGAGGTGTGCATCACCACCCGGCAGGAGGACTGGATCCGGGCCTGGACCTGCACCTGCCACTGGTCGGGCACGGTCCGCGGCCTGGCCTCGATCTCCGCGAGCAGGGCCTGCGGGGAGGGCGCGGAGGCCAGCACCTCGCGGTAGGAGCCGTGGTCGGGGAAGCCGTCGCGGCACTCGGCCGCGCAGACGATCAGCCCGCCGGGCCGGACCACCGTGTGGGCGGCCGACATGCCCTTGACCGACTGGTACAGGTTCTGGTCGAGCGGGTGGCCCGCGTTGGTGGCGACCACCACGTCGAAGCGTCGCTCGACCGGGCGCATCGCGATCCGGCGGGCGGCGGCGGTGGCCGCGGCGTGCATGGGCAGCAGGTCGCCGCCGAAGGCCTCGACGATGCGGTGGTCCCGGTTGAGGACTACGTCGAGGGCGAAGTCGACTCCGGTGCCCGCCGCGATGGCGCGGACGTCGTCGTGGACGGGGTTGCCGTGCGTGGTGCCCCAGGTCGCGCGGGGGTCGCCGATCCGCTTGGCGTCGTGCAGGACGAGCACGGTCTCCAGGGCGGCCAGCCCGGGGGCCACCAGTTTGGGGCCGCCGGAGAAGCCGGCGAAGAAGTGCGGTTCGACGAAGCCGGTGGTGATCCGGACGTCCGCCTCCACCCACTCCCGGTTGAGCCGGACCGGGACGTCGTCGCCCCAACGGCCCACCCAGGCCAGCTGGTCGTCGTCGCGGGCGTCATGGTTGACGATCCGGATCCGGTCGACCACCTCGTCACCGAACATCCGCCGCAGTTCGTGCGGGTCGTTGCCCCGGTGGGTGCCGGTGGCCACCAGGATCACCACGTCCTCCGGCCGGACGATCCCCTCCAGCTCGGCCAGGACGGCCGGGATCATCAGGTGGCGCGGCTGGGGCCGGGTGCCGTCGCAGGCGGAGATGGCCACCGTCTGGCCCGGCTCGACCCGTTCCCGCAGCGGCGGACCGGCCACCGGCCGGCGCAGTGCCTCCCGGAGCGCGGCCGTCCCGTCGGGGGCGCCCGGGTGGTGCAGCGGCTCCACGACGGTGGTGACGGCCGGGTCGACGTCGATGTCGAGCCCGGTCTCCCCGTAGGCGAGTCGCACCCTCATATCGGTTCCTTCCCGGCACCGGGCGACGTCGGCTCGCGCAGCCCGTAGGCGCGCACCGCGGTGCCACCGAAGACCTCGGCGCGCTCGTGCGACCGCAGTCCGTTCGTCAACTCGGCGGCAGCGTCGACGACTTGTTCGTAGGAAGCGGCCAGCAGGCAGACCGGCCAGTCGGAGCCGAACATGACCCGGTCGGGCCCGAAGGCCTCCAGGGCGGTCTCGGCGTAGGGGCGGAGACCGGCGACGCTCCAGGCATCCCGGCGGGCTTCCGTCACCAGGCCGGAGAGCTTGCAGAAGACGTTGGGCTCACCGGCCAGTTCGCGCAGTCGGCCCGCCCACGGCTCCCGCTCGCCGCGCGCGATCGGCGGCTTGGCGAGGTGGTCGAGGACGAACGGCTGGTCCGGGAGGGCGCGCACGGCCTCGATGGCGCACGGGAGTTGGTGGGGCAGGACGAGCAGGTCGTAGCAGAGGCCGGCGGCGCCGACGGCGCGCAGTCCGCGCCGGACGTCCGGGCGGCCGAGCCAGCCCGGGTCGGCCTCGCCCTGGACGAGGTGCCGGATGCCGACCAGGTGCTCGCCTCCCGGCCCCTGCCGCAGGTCGGCCAGGGTGTCGGCGAGGTCGGGCGCGGTGAGGTCCGCCCAGCCGACGACGCCGGCGACCAACGGCTCGACGGCGGCCAGGGCGAGGAACTCCCGGGTCTCCGCCAGGTCCGGCAGGACCTGCACCAGAACGGTGCGTTCGATGTCGGCCGCCCGGACGTGGGGGGCGAGGTCGGCCATCCCGAAATCACGCCGGATGGCCGCCGACCCCGGTTCGTCGAGCCAGGTCTGCGGGCGCCGGCCCAGGTCCCAGACGTGGTGGTGCGCGTCGACTCTCACCCGCGATCGCTCCTCGGTCAGTGGTGGACGACTGGTCAGGTGGAGCGCGGGTGATCCGACCGCGGGCGCGGGGCGGCGGGGACCGGCTCCCCCTCGGCCAGGTGGTCGCGCAGCCAGCGTTCGGTGGTGTTGACGTGCATCAGGGCGGCGGCCCGGGCGAGGTCCGGGTCTCGGGCGACGAGGGCCCGGTGGATCGCCTCGTGCTCGGCGATGGTCCGCCCGGCCGCGTCCGCGTCGGCCAGCCCCCGCCACGCCCGGGCGCTGAGGGTTCGTCCGGAGATGTGCTCCAGCAGCGTGGCCAGGGTCTCGTTGCGGGTGGCGCGGATCACCGCCCGGTGGAACGCCGCGTCGTGCCGGAGCAGGAGTTCCGTGTCGTCCCGGGCGTCCCGCATGGCCGACAGGTGCCGTTCCACCTCGGCGAGGTCCTCGTCGGTGATGCGGGTGGCGGCCAGCGCGGTGGCGACCGGCTCGAAGAGCCTGCGCACCTCGGTGAGCTCCAGGACGGTGTCCCCCTGGAGCAGTTCGACCGCGCCGCCGAGTCCTTCCAGCAGCAGGGCGGGCGCCAGGCTGGTCACGTAGGTGCCGTCGCCGCGCCGGATCTCCAGGACCCGGGCGACGACGAGCGACTTCACCGCCTCGCGCATCAGGTTCCGGGACAGGCCGAGCTCGGCCGCGAGCTGCTGCTCCGGGGGCAGCTTCGACCCCGGGGGCAGCTCGCCGTCGCGGATCATCCGGCGGATGCGGGCGATGGCTTTGTCGGTCAGGGACACGGCGCCAACCTAGCAGGTGATCCCATGTCTTGGAAGGGATCCGATCACCGTCTCCAGTCAATTGACGCATGACACCGCGGATTTCTGCACTCCTCGATCTCACGTCATGAGGTGAGAGCTGGGGACGCCCGCTGATACATCCTATGTATCGAGTCGGAGGACGGCCGCGGGACGCGGCTCAGGACTCGGCGTAGGCCGTCGCTCCGGGTGGTCGAGCCCGCGTACACGAACCACACGTGATCTCCGCAGAAGCCCCGCACCGGGCGGCTGTCGCGGGCGGAGCGGATCCGCGTACGATCCGCAGACCACCCGCCGCGGCATGCGGGCACCCATGGAAGATCGAATGAGTTACTGCACGCTCTGCCAACGGCATCTCAACGGCGCACTCTCCTGCCCGGGCTGCGGGCGGCCGGGAGAGGCGCTCCCGGCACAGGAGCCCGAACGCCCGGTCGTGGACCCACCCACCGCGATCCCGGCGCCCCGGGGGGCCCGTCGGCGACCGCGCCGGCGGCGCGGCGCCGCGCTCACCCTTGCCGCTCTCGGCGTGGTGGCGGGCGGGCTGGCCACCGCGGTGGTGGCCTTCGGCCAGGACGACGGCGCGGCGGCCCCGCTCCCGTCGGACAGTGCGACGGCGGCCACGTCGGCCGCCGCACCGTCCGCCCCGCGCTCCGCGAGCGTTCCCGCGACGGCGACGGCCGCACCGGGCACCGCGAGCCCCCTGGCCCAGCCGTCGGCCACCGGCGCCCGCCCCAGTGCGTCGAGGACGACCGCCGCCCCATCCCGCCCGGCCGCCCCGACCGCGTCGTCCGCTCCCCCGCCCACGACGTCCACCACGGCGCCGCCCGCGCAGCACTCGCCCAGCCCGGCCACCCCCACGGCAACGGCGACGCCGACCTGCAAGCCGTTCATCTTCTGGTGCGCCTGACCCCGTGCGACCGGTGGCCGCACCGGGCCTGCCGAGGGCATGAAACTTTCACCCCGGGGATCGCCCCGATCGGCCGTATCACTGGGATGTCCGGGAGGAGTCCAGCCCCTCCTTGACAGCTTGCGGTCACTGATGCAGCGTCAGCAGTCCGTAACGGGTCCGAAACCAGAGCGGGCGCAGACCGGAGGCGCGGGTCGCCGATGTGAGCGCTCACATCTCAGGAAAGAGGTTCCATGCCGCGCTCCCGGTACCTGAAGTCCCGCCTGCTCGCCGTAGCCCTGGCCGTCGGCGCCGTGCTGGGCGCGAGCCTGACCGTCGCGCCCCAGGCCGGCGCCGCCTCGTTGACCCGGATCACGGACTTCGGCGACAACCCGACCGGCCTGCAGATGTACGTGTACGTGCCGAACGGCGTCAAGGCCGCCCCGCCCGTCCTGCTGGCGCTGCACGGCTGCCAGGGCTCGGGGCCCTACCTGTACTCCAGCACCGATTTCGCGGCGCTGGCCGACCGGTACGGGTTCGTCGTCATCTACCCCTCGACCAGCCCGGCCGGCAGTTGCTGGGACGTCTCGTCCGACCAGGCGCTGCGGCGGGGCGGCGGCAGCGACCCGGTCGGGCTGATGTCGATGGTCACCTACGCCGAACGCCGCTACGGCGCGAACCGCGACGCCGTGTACGTCACCGGCGAGTCGTCGGGCGGGATGATGACGAACGTCATGCTCGCCGACTACCCGGACGTGTTCAAGGCGGGTTCGGCGTTCATGGGCGTGCCCTACCACTGCTTCTACACGGGCACCGTGCGCGGCTGGAACGGCCCCTGCGCCGGGGGCCAGGTCTCCCTGACCGCGCAGCAGTGGGGCGACCTGGTGCGCCGTGCCGATCCCGGCTACACCGGGCCGCGCCCCCGGGTGCAGCTGTGGCACGGCACCGCCGACCCCATCCTGAACCACCGGGATCTCGGCGAGGAGACCAAGCAGTGGACGAACGTCCTCGGGGTGAGCCAGACCCCGTCGTCCGGTGACACCCCCGCGGCCGACTGGAACCGGGCCCGGTACGCCAACGGCTCCGGCAGGACGCAGGTCGAGACGTACAGCATCGCCGGCGCCGGGCACCAACTGCCGGTCAAGGGGACGCAGATGGCCGCCTACGCCATTCACTTCATGGGGCTGGACGGCAGCCCGCGCGGCTGAGCGGGCCTTCGGGGCCGGTCCCGCGACTGCGGCGGAGACCGGCCCCGTCACCGACGGTGGCGTCGGTTCAGCCGTTAGGCCCTGTCGGGCCCGGTGGCAGGCCGTGCACGGTGATGGTCGGGTGCAGCCGGCGGGTGTGGTCGAGCGGGCGGGCCGAGCCGGTGAGGCGCAGCGGCACGGTGAGGCGGGCGTCGGTGCTGGAGGCGGAGATCCGCAGCTCCAGGGCTCCGGGTTCGACGATCCGCCGGCCGTCGCGGCCGGTGAAGGAGGCCAGGTCGGCGGGGAGGGTCAGCTCCACCCGGCAGTCCGCTCCGGCCTCCAGCGGGATCCGGCGGTAGCCGATCAGCCGCTGCACCGGTTGGACGACGGAAGCCACCGGGTCGTGGAGGTACAGCTGCACGACCTCGGTGCCCGCCCGGGCGCCGGAGTTGCGGAGCCGGAAGGCGAGCCGGAACGCGCCGTCGGTGCCGGTCTCGGCCGTCCCCACCTCCAGGCCGGACCAGCTGAACTCGCTGTAGCCGAGCCCGTGTCCGAAGCCGAAGGCGGGCGTCGGGTCGGTGCTGGAGACCTCGCCGGCCTGGGCGAGCCGCGCGGCCAGGTAGCTGGAGGGCTGGATCCCGGGGTGGGCGGGGACGGAGACCGGCAGCCGCCCGGACGGGTTGACCCGCCCGCTGAGCACGCCCGCGAGCGCCGGTGTCCCGGCCTCGCCGGGGAAGAAGCACTGGACGATCGCGGCCGCCTCGGTGACGGCCCGCCCGAGCGCGTACGGCCGCCCGGCCAGCAGGGTCACCACCACGGGCGTCCCGGTGTCGAGCATCGCCTCCAGCAACTGGCGCTGTCTGCCGGGCAGTTCGAGCGAGGTGGCATCGCAGCCCTCCCCGCTGGTGCCGCGCCCGAACAGCCCGGCCCGGTCGCCGAGGGCCAGCACCACCACCTCGGCCCACCGGGCGGCCCGCACGGCCTCGGCGATACCGGCGGCGTCCTCGGCAGCGGTGCCCTCGCCGTCGACCGTCACGCCGCGCACCGTGCGCAGCTCGCTGCCGGCCAGCTCGGCACTGGTCAGCTCGGCCGCCAACGCCTCGCGCAGGGTGGGGAGTTCGATGCCGAGCGGGACCTCGGGGTGCTGTCCGCCGACGTGCACCGGGAAGGAGTAGCAGCCGAGCACCGCGGTGGGTTCGTCGGCGTTCGGTCCGATCAGCGCGATCCGGGCCGACTCGCGCAGCGGCAGCAGGCCGTCGTTGCGCAGCAGCACCACGGCCTGCTCGGCGAGGGCGGCGGCGAGCGCGCGGTTGGCGGGCCGGTCCAGGTCGACCAGGCCGCGCAGCGCCGCCGGCTCGCTCGGGTCGGCGTCGGCGAGGGCGGCCGGGACCGGGCTCCAGTCGGGGTCCAGCAGCCCGAGTTCGGCCTTCTGGACCAGCACGCGGCGCAGCGCCCGGTCGATCAGCCACTCCGGGACGGCACCCGTGACGACCGCGTCGAACAGTGGCTGTCCGAAGGCGTTCACGGTCGGCAGCTCGACGTCGACCCCGGCGGTCAGGGCCAGCGCGGCGGCGGCGGACCGGTCCTCGGCCACGCCGTGCAGGCTCTCCAGGAAGGCGATGCCGAAGTAGTCGGCGACGACCGTGCCGGTGAACCCCCAGGTGTCCCGCAGCAGTTCGGTGAGCAGGGCCTGGTCGGCGGCGGAGGGGAGGCCGTCCGTGTCGGTGTAGGCGGGCATGACCGAGCGGGGCCGGCCTTCCCGAACGGCCATCTCGAAGGGCGGCAGGATGACGTCGGCGCGCTCGCGCGGGCCCATCGAGACGGGGGCGAGGTTGCGTCCGGCGCGGGAGGCGGAGTACCCGGCGAAGTGCTTGAGGGTGGCCACGATCCCGGCCGACTCCAGGCCCTGGACGTAGGCGGTGGCGATGGTGCCGACCAGGTACGGGTCCTCGCCGATGGTCTCCTCGACCCGCCCCCAGCGGGCGTCGCGGACCACGTCGAGCACCGGCGCCAGCCCCTGGTGCACCCCGACGGACCGCAGGTCGCGGCCGATGGCCGCGGCCATCGCCTTGACCAGCTCCGGGTCGAAGGCGGCGCCCCAGGACAGCGGGACGGGGTACGCGGTGGCGCCCCAGGCGGCGAAGCCGGCCAGGCACTCCTCGTGGGCGAGGGCCGGGATGCCGAAGCGGTTGGCGGCGGCGATCCGCTGCTGGGTGCGCAGCAGGGAGAGCGCGCCGAGCGCCGGGTCGACCGGGGCGGTGCCGAACGGCCGGGTCAGCTGGCCGAGCCCGTACGGCAGCAGGGTGTCGAGGTCGGGTGGCGGCTCCATCTCGTGCTGGTGCGGGGCGACTTCGGCACCGTCGGCGTCGGCGCCGACCCAGACGCCGACCAGTTGGGCGGTCTTCTCCCGCACGGTCATCGCGGCGATCAGGGCGTCGGCCCTGGCCTCCGGGGTGAGCGTGGTGTCCCGCCACGCGGGAGCGGTCTCGGGCACGGGTGCGGGTGCGGGCTCGGGCACGCGCTCGGGCTCGGGCTCGGGTTCGAGGGTCCGGTGGCGGTTCATTTTCCTCCCATCCCCGTCAGGCCCTGGACCAGGGCGCGGCGGGCGAACAGGTAGACGACGAAGACGGGGAGCATGGACAGCACCACGGCGCTGAGCAGTCCGGGCACGTCCACGCCGTGCTCGGTCTGGAACTCGTACAGGCCGAGGGTGATGACCTTGGTGGAGTCGGACTGGGTGAGGATCAGCGGGAAGAGGAAGCCGTTCCAGGCCTGGAGGGCGGCGAAGACCGTGATCGAGGACAGTCCGCCCTTGGCCAGCGGGAGCACCAGCTGCCGGAACACCCGGGCCGGGGAGGCGCCGTCCATCGCCATCGCCTCGTACAGCTCGGGGCTGATGTCGCGCATCGCACCGGTCAGCACCAGGGTGCAGACCGGCAGGCAGAAGGCGGCGGTCGGGAGGATGACGCCGATCAGGTGGTCGTACAGGCCGGTCTTGCTGATGACGTAGAACATCGGCACGATCACCGCCTGGGCGGGGATCGCCAGCCCGAGTAGGAACAGCCGGAACACCCAGCCGGTCGCCCGGCCGCGGGCGCGCACGATGGCGTAGGCGAGCGGCGGGACGACCAGCAGCACGATGGCGACCACACCGGCGGTGACGGTCAGGGTGTTGAGGAAGTCCCGGCCGAAGCCGGTCGAGAGGTCGGTCAGGTAGTTCTGCAGGGTCCACTGCGCGGGCGGCGTCAGCGGGCCCTCGGTGGAGTAGTCGGCGCGGGTGCGGAAGGTGGCGATCAGCAGCACGTACAGCGGCAGTCCGACCAGCACCAGCCATACCAGGGAGCCGAAGCCGGCCAGGACGTTGGGGCGTCGGCGCATCACAGGCCCTCCGTCGTGCCGCGCATCCGGTCGTAGCCGGATATCCGGACCACCGCGAGCGAGATCAGGGTGGCGACCACCACGAGGACCAGCGCGATCGCCGACCCGGCGCCGAAGTCGAAGCCCTTGAAGGCCTTCTGGTACATGTAGTAGGCGGTGACGGTGGTGTCGGTGCCGGGGCCGCCCTGGGTGAGGATCAGCACCGTGTCGAAGGTGGTCAGGCCGCCGACCACCATCAGGATCACCGAGGTGATGACGGTGTTGCGCAGCTGCGGCAGGGTGATGTGGAAGAACTGCCGCACCCTGCCCGCCCCGTCGACGGCCGCGGCCTGGTAGAGCACCTGGGGGATGGCCCGGGCGCCGCCCTGGTAGATCAGCGCGTGCAGCGGGGTGAACTGCCAGACGCCGACGAAGGTCAGCACCCCGATCGCACCGGTCCTGGTGCCGAGCAGGTTGCCGTCGCCGAACAGCCGGGTGAGCTGGGCCGGTACGCCGAAGTTGGGGTCGAGGACGGCCCGCCACACCACCGAGACGGCGGTCGCCGAGAGCAGCAGCGGCACGAAGTAGATCGCCGAGAGCACGGCCCGGTTGCGCTGCTGCCCGGCTGCCCAGACGCCGAGCAGGATGCTGATCGGCGTCTGGGTCACCACACCGAGGGCGGTGAGCAGCAGGGTGGTCCAGACGGACTGGAGCATCACCGGGTCGCGGAGCAGGGCGCTCCAGTTGTCCAGGCCGTTGAAGCGCGGTGCGCCGATGCCGTCCCAGCTGGTGAAGGAGAGCACGACGACCAGCAGCAGCGGTGTGAGCGCGAACAACAGGAAGAACACCGCCGCGGGGAGGGCCCAGACGAACCCCGGGCGAGTCGCCTCCGCGCCGGGCCGCGCACGCCGGGTCATGAGGCCGGTCATCCGGCCGGTCATCCGGCCGGTCATGAGGCGGGCAAGGCCTGCATGGCCTTGATGAAGCCGTCTGCGTCGATCCTGCCGTCGAGGAACTGCTGGACGGCGGTGTGCATCGGGGTCATGGCGCTCGGCGGGTAGGCCTGGTCCCAGGAGAGCTGGAACGAGGGGGCCGCCTTGACCAGCTGGTACTGGTCCTTGGAGTAGGCGGGGCTGGCGGAGAGGTCGAGGAGGTTCGCGGTGCCGGTGGTGGTCGGCAGGTTGCCGATGGCCAGCTGCGCCTTCACGAACTCGTCGGAGTACATCAGCTTGAGGAAGGCCGCGGCGGCCTCCGGGTGCTTGGTCTTCTTCAGCACGGAGTAGAAGTTGTTGGTGTTGCCGACGACGTCGGCCGGGTCGCCCTTGCCACCGCTCAGGGCCGGGAAGCCGGCGTAGCCGAGGCCGGACTTGGCGAAGTCCGGGTTGGCGTCCTGCTGGGTGGCGTAGTACCAGGAGCCCATCAGCTCGAAGGCGGCCTTGCCCTTGGCGACCAGGGCCGGGGAGCCGCCGTCGGTGAACTTGACGGAGTCGAAGTTGCTCCCGAAGGCCCCCGCGTCGACCAGTTGCTTGAGGGCGGCCAGTGCCTTGCGGCTGTCCTCGCTCGCCCAGGCCTCCTTGTCGCCGCCGATCGCCCGCTGGAACAGGCCGGGGCCGGCGATCCGGTCGTAGAGGTACTCGAACCACATCAGGGTGGGCCACTGGTCGCCGCCGCCGAGCGCGATCGGGGTGATGCCCTTGTCCTTCAGGGTTTTGACGGCGGCGAGGAGGTCGTCCCAGGTCTTCGGCGGGGTGAGCCCGGCGTCCGCCAGCACCTTCTTGTTGTGGAACAGCAGCACCGGCTGGGTGCCGCGCATCGGCACGCCGTACGGCTTGCCGTCGATCACCGCCGAGTTGAAGACCGAGGGCAGGAAGTTGTCCTTCAGGCCCGGGTCCTTGGCGATGAAGTCGTCCAGTGGCAGCAGCAGGCCCGCCTTGACGAACGGCTGGATGGAGCCGCCGCCCCAGTTGAAGAAGACGTCGGGGGCCCGTGGGGTGTTGATCACGGTCTGCAGCTTCTGCTGGTAGTCCGCGCCGGGGACGGTGTCGAGCACCGCCTTGACCTTGGAGGTCCGGTTGAAGGTGTCGATGATCTGCTTCTCGACCTTGTTGCCGGAGTCTCCGTAGACCAGTACGTGGATCGTCCCGTCTCCGCCGTCGGAGGAGGCGCCGGAGCCGCAGGCGGCGGACGTGCCCAGGACGAGTGCGGTGACCGCGGTG
The DNA here is from genome assembly GCF_055571335.1 of Kitasatospora sp. NPDC030952. Taxonomy (NCBI): domain Bacteria; kingdom Bacillati; phylum Actinomycetota; class Actinomycetes; order Kitasatosporales; family Streptomycetaceae; genus Kitasatospora; species Kitasatospora sp. NPDC030952. The sequence goes on along the minus strand of NZ_JBVIFM010000007.1, from coordinate 265,106 downwards.
ATCGCGGCGATTCTCGATCGCATACCCTGCCCTCTGTTCGAATGTTTCGATCAAGTTGCCGAATGTTGTGGGAAACCTAGAACCGACCTGACCGCCCGTCAAGGGTGCGGACGGGATCGGCCCCGGTCCGTCGGGCGGGCTAGCATCCGTGCGGTACGGACCGCCCGCGGCCGTGCCCGACACCCACCCACGACGGAGTTCGCCCAGCAGGGGCAGTGCAGGAGGAACCCGTGAACAGAGCGGCCACGCTCGCCGAGATCGCGCAGGAGGCCGGAGTCTCCGCGCCGACTGTTTCGAAAGTCCTGAACGGGCGCGCCGACGTCGCCCCCGCCACCCGGGAGCGGGTGGAGGAACTGCTCCAACGGCACGGCTACCGGCGGCGCCGCGGCAACCGGCAGACCAGCCCGCTGCTGGAGCTGGTCTTCCACGAGCTGGAGAGCGCCTGGGCGGTGGAGGTGATCCGCGGCGTCGAGAACGTGGTCCGCGCGGAGGGCCTGAGCATCGTGCTCTCCGAGTCCGCCGAACGGCACGGTCCCACCCAGTCCTGGGTGGACGGGGTGCTCGCCCGCCGGCCCACCGGCGTGGTGCTGGTGCTGTCCGACCTGGACCGCGCGCTGCGCGAGCAACTGGCCCGCCGGGACATCCCCTTCGTGGTGATGGACCCGGCCGGCGACCCCGGCCAGGAGGTGCCCGCCGTCGGCACCACCAACTGGGACGGCGGCCTCGCCGCCACCCGGCACCTGCTCGACCTCGGCCACCGCCGGATCGGCCTGATCGGCGGCCCGGCCCGGATGATGTGCAGCCGGGCCCGGGCCGACGGCTACCGGGCCGCGCTCGACATGGCGGGCATCCCGTACGACCCGGCCCTGGTCCGGGAGGGCGACTTCCACCACGAGTCCGGACGCCGGCTCGGCCTGGAACTCATCCGCCTGCCGGACCGGCCCACCGCCGTGTTCGCCGGGAACGACCTCCAGGCGCTCGGACTGTACGAGGCCGCCCGCGAGGTGGGGCTGCGCATCCCGGAGGACCTCAGCGTGGTCGGCTTCGACGACCTGCCGCTGGCCCGCTGGGTGGGCCCGCCGCTGACCACCGTGCGCCAGCCGCTGACCGAGATGGCCGAGACGGCCGCCCACCTGGTGATCGACCTGGCCCGTGGCACGCGGCCCGGCACCCTGCGGGTGGACCTGGCCACCAGCCTGGTCGAACGCAGCAGCACCGCCCCGCCGCGCACGGCCGACCCCGGTCCGACCGAAGGGAACTGACGGGACGTCAGGTCACCACAACGCGGTGTGGCCGGATGGTGCCGGGGCCCCGGCACCATCCGGCCACACCGTCGCGTGCTGTCAGCCGAGGGTCCACTTCTGGTTGCCGCCGCCGCTGCAGGTCCAGAGTTGGGCCAGGGCGCCGTCGGCGGTGGAGGCGCCGGAGACGTCCAGGCACAGACCGGACTGGACGCCGGTGACGGTGCCGTCGGCATTGAGGTGCCACTGCTGGTTGGCCTGGCCGTTGCACGGCCAGACGTCCACCTTGGTGCCCGGGACGGTGCCCTGGCCGGAGGCGTCCAGGCACAGCCGGCTGCTGTCGCCGTAGACGGTCAGCTGGTCGCCCTCGGTGTGGGTCCAGACCTGGTTGGCGCCGCCCCAGCAGCTGTAGATCTGCACCTGGGTGCCCGCCGTGGTCGAGGCGTTCGGCACGTCCAGGCACTTGCCGGCCCCGACCGCGTGCAACGCGCCCGTCGTCCCGCCGCCGCCACCACCGCCGGAGCTCGAACCGCCGAAGGCGGAGAGCGCCGCGTAGTAGGCGGGCTTGGGCTGGTCGTTGCCGTCGTACATGGTGGCGGCGCCGGTTCCGGGGAAGGTGCCGGGGATCCAGGAGTGCGCGTCGTCCACGCCCCACTGGCTCACGCCCACGCAGCGGGAGACGGCCCGGCAGTCCCGCACCACGGCGGCGTAGTCGGCGGCCTGTTGCTGGAGCGCGGAGCCGGAGGCGGGCAGTTGGATCCGGTCGTCCAGTTCGGTGACGGCCACGTCCAGCCCCAGGTCCGCGAACCGCTGGAGGTTGGCCTTCATGTCGGCGGGGACCTGGCCGAGGATGAAGTGGCTCTCGAACCCGATGCCGCCCAGCGGCACCCCCTGGGCGAGCAGCGACCGGGCCAGGCTGTAGAGCGCATCGCTCTTGGCGTTCCCGCCCTCGATGCCGTAGTCGTTGATGTAGAGCCTGGCACCCGGGTCGGCGGCGTGCGCGGTGCGCAGCGCGTCGGCGAAGTAGTCGGCCCCCATCGCCCGGTAGAAGACGTCCGGGACGAAGGAACCGTCGCCGTTGAAGGGCTCGTTGATCACGTCCCAGGCGTAGACCTGGCCCTTGTAGTGGGTGGTCTCGGCGGTGATGTGCGACTCCATCGCGGAGCGCACCTGGTTCAGCGGCAGGTTCGCCGCCCAGGAGGGGAGCTGGTTCTGCCACACCAGGTTGTGACCGCGCACCCGCATGCCGTGCGACCGGGCGAACTGGACGAGTTGGTCGCCCGGCCCGAAGTTGAACGAGCCGCGGGAGGGCTCGATCGTGTCCCACTTCATCTCGTTGGCCGGGGTCAGCATGTCGAACTGCGCCCCGGCGACGGCGGTTTCACCGCCGACGCCGAGGTCGCCGCGCTCCAGCGCGGTGCCGAAGTAGCGGCCGTCCGCTTCCGCCGCCGCCCGCAGCGTGCTGCCGGCCGCCGCGGCCGGGGCCGTCGCGGCCAGCGCGCCGGTCGCGGTCACCAGGGCCAGGACCATCGTGGCGGCCCAGGCGTGGTGAAGTCTGGTCAGGGTCTTTCCGAGAGGCGTCAAGGTCTTTCCGAGAGGCATGGTCGCCCTCCAGGGTCGCTCCAGGGGGAGGTGCACACCCGCGCGGGGTCGGCGGGATCGTGGCGCACGAGCGATGACGGCGGTGGCGCCGTCGGGTTCGGGGGAACGGGAGCACGGCGGCGGCCGTCCGGTGGACGGTGCCCGAGGGGTGGGGTCGTGCTCCCTGCGGCTAGGAAACTCGGGGTGTACGGGACCCGTCAATACGCGGTTAAATGTTTCGGCGAAGTTTCGGAAATCTCCCGAAACCGAATCGCATCCGCATCCGGCGGAGCCGAGCGGAACGCCGCTGGCCGAAATTCGTTGACGGCGCGCCGCAGGCCGGGCTAGCTTCATGGAACCGCTTCCACTTTCTTCACAGGCCCTTTTCACGGGCCTGAATGGGAGCGCTCCCACCTCTACGGCTCCGGACAGGAGATCGAAGTCCCCATGGATGAGCCACGTACTCAGCTGGGTGACACCGTCGGCACCCGTTTCGTCGGGCGCAGCCTCGACCTCGTCGGCAAGCTCTACCAGCGTTCCGTCCATCCCGCCGCCCTCGACGTCGCGCGAGGGCACCGGCTGGCCTCCCCACTCGTGGTCGACCTCGACCCGACCACCGTCTGCGACCTGGCCTGCCCGGAATGCATCTCCTCCCAGGTGCTGCACCACGGGCAGATCGGCCAGGACCGCATCCTCCGCCTCGCCCACGAACTCGCGGACTCCAAGGTCCTCGCCGTGATCCTGATCGGCGGGGGCGAGCCGCTGATGCACCGCTCCGTGGGCCGGATCATCGAGGTGCTCCACGAGGCGGGAATCAAGCTCGGCCTGGTGACCAACGGCACCCAGATCCACCGCTACCTCGACCAGCTCGCCGGCATGCTCTCCTGGGTGCGGGTGTCGATCGACGCCGGCACCGCCGACACCTACGCCTCGTTCCGCCCCAGCCGGGGCAAGCGCAGCGCGTTCCCGCAGGTCATCGAGAACATGCGGACGCTGGCCGGCCGGAAGACCGGCCGGCTCGGCTACTCGTTCCTGCTGATGCAGCGCTTCGACGCGGACGGCCGGGTCACCGACTCCAACTACGCCGAGGTGTACCAGGCCGGCGTCCTCGCCAAGGAGATCGGCTGCGACTACTTCGAGGTCAAGGCCATGCTCGACGAGGACCACTACACGGTCAACCAGAGCCCCGAGGACATCACGGCCGTCGAGGAGCAGATCGCCCGGCTGCGGGAGCTGGAGGACGACGGCTTCCGCATCCTGTACTCCTCCAACTGGCAGGCCGTGCGCAGCGGATCCGACACCGTCCAGGAGAAGGACTACCACCGGTGCGCCGTCGCCGAACTGCGCACCACCGTCACCCCGACCGGCGTCTACATCTGCCCCTACCACCGGGGCAACCCCAAGGGCCGGATCGGCGACATCGGGCAGTCGACCTTCGCCGAGATGTGGGCGGCCGCCGACACCGGCGTCATCGACCCCAGCGAGGACTGCCGGTTCGTCTGTGCGCGCCACCCCTCGAACCAGGAGATCGCCACCCTGACCACCGGACCGGAGGCGCAGCTGTGCGACGACTTCGACCCCTTCATATGACGAAGCGTCAGCTCTGCTTCCGGAGTGCGCCCATGAGACCGGAGGCGCCATGCGAACAGTCGTGATCGGAGCCGGCCCGGCAGGGCTCACCTGCGTACGGCAGGCCCGCTCCGCCGGCCTCGACGTCGTCTGCCACGAGAAGCGCGAGGACCTCGGCGGCATCTGGAACCCGTCGGGCGGCGGCGCCTACGCGGGTGTGCGGATGCAGAGCTCGCGCATGAGCATGCCGTTCAGCGACCACCCGCCCGCCTTCACCACCGACTTCCCCACCCAGCACGAGGTCCAGGAGTACCTCCGCTCGTACGCCACCCGGTTCGGGCTCCTCGACGCCGTCTCCTTCGGCAGCGAGGTCGTCCGGGTCGCGAAGGCGGACGGCGCCTGGCAGGTCACCACCCGCACGGCGGACGGCCGGGAGCGCACCGAGCGGGCCGACGCCGTCCTGGTCGCCAACGGCGAACTCTGGCAGCCCCGGCTGCCCGACCCCCTGCCGGCCCCCGCGGCGCCCGTACGCGTCCTGACCGCACCCGAGTACCGCGGGCCGGAGGGCTTCGCCGGCCAACGGGTGCTGGTGGTCGGCGGCGGCGTGAGCGGCGCGGACATCGCCGCCGACCTCGGCGCCACCGCCGCGCGCGTCGACTGGTCGGTGCGCCGCCACCAGCTCTTCCTCCCGCGCCTGATCGGGAGCGCCTACAACGACGCGCTCTTCTCGTACGCGGGACGCGTCGCCGTCGAGGAGGTGCCGTACCCGGTCTACCTCGACTGGATGGCCGAGCACCTTCCCGCGTACATGACGATGTACCGGGCCACCGGCCTGCTACCGGAGGCGGGCTTCCACGGCGCGGTCCACGTCAACGACCGGATCGTCCCGGCGGTCTACGCCGGGGACGTCCACCCGGTGCCGGCCTTCGCGCGGTTCGCCGAGGACGGCACGGTGGAGTTCGCGGACGGCTCCCGCCGCTCGTACGACGCCGTGGTGCTGTGCCTGGGCTACCAGATGCCCGACTACGGCTTCATCGAGGGCCTGCGCCGCGAGGACCTGTACGAGCACCACTTCTGGCGCCACGACCCGACCCTGGCCGTGGTCAACACCCCGGTGGACACCGAGGCGTTCGGCACGGCGTGCCCGTACTTCGAGGCGGTGGCCGGCTGGGTGACCGCCGTCCTGACCGGCAAGGCGACGCTGCCCGACGCCCGCGCCCGCGCCGACTGGTGCGAGCGCCACATGGGCGCGCTGCAGGACCGCCGCTACCTCGACTGCTGGCTGGAGACCGTCCGCCTGGGCCTGCTCAGCGGGAACCTGCCGGACCCGGCCGTCGACTTCGCCGCGTACTGGACGGTGGTCTCCAGCCAAGTCGCCCCCGGCAACCTGCAGCCCGGACGGGCGACGGCGATCCCGGCCGTCCTCGACGGGCGACTGGGCCTCGCCGACGTGCGGCACCGCGTGCTGGCCGCCCTGCCGGCGCACACCCGCACCCGCCTGCTCGCCGAGGGGCAGGTCGACGCGGACGACCTGGCCGCCGCCGAGCGCGTCCCGGCCGGCCGTGAGCTGGCCCCCTGGCTGCCGTACCGGCAGCGGGAGAACGAGCCACGGGAGCACGAGTCGTGCGAGAACGAGTCGTGGGAGAACGAGCCGTGCGAGAACGAGCCGTGCGAGAACGAGCCGTGCGAGAACGAGCCGTGCGAGAACGAGCCTCGGGAGGCGACGCCATGACCGCGGAACCCGTCGAGGGCCCCGCGCCCGTCGCCCCGGCCCACGGCGGCGGCCGGTGGCGCCTGCTCACCGACCGGGCCGTCCAGAGCCTGATCGCCGCCAACGGCGTGGTCGGGCTGGCCGGCGCCTTCGTGGTCCCGACCGTCAGCCTCTTCCTGGCGGACGCCGTCCAGACCACCCCGCTGATGATCGGCCTGTTCTTCGCCGTCCGGGCGATCGGGGAGATCGGCACCGACCTGGCCATGGGCGTCGTCTCCGACCGGCTGCGCGACCGCCGTACGGTGCTGGTGCTGACCGCGCTGTGCAACGCGGCCGGGGCGCTGTGCTACTCCGTCCTGCGGGACTACTACCTGCTGCTGCCGGCCGGCCTGGTCTGCTTCGGCCTCGGCGGCGCCTGCTTCGGGCAACTCTTCGCCTACACCAGGGAGTTGGCCGAGGAGAGAAAGGTCGACGCGCCGTTCTTCAACGGCTTCCAGCGCTCGGTCACCTCACTCGCCTGGGTGGTCGGCCCGCCCGTCGCCTTCTGGCTGGTCGCCCAGTGGTCCTTCACGGTCCTGTACGCGGCCGCGGCCGGCCTGTCGCTGCTCGCCGCCGCGATCTGCCGCTGGGGCCTGCCCGCGATCCCGCGCCCGGCGCAGGACGAGCGCTCCGGCGACGCCGCTCCCGGACTGCGCGGGCTGCTCGCCGGACTCGGCCGGCGCACCGGGCTGCTGCTGGTGGCGATCGTGCTGCTGCTGAGCGCCAACATGATGTACCAGATCGACCTCTCCCTGCGGGTCACCACCGAACTCCACCTGAGCACCGCCTTCGCCGGTCTGCTGCTCGGGCTGAGCGCGGTGCTGGAGATCCCGCTGATGATCGGGGTCGGCGTCTGGGCCGACCGGATCGGCAAGGCCAGGCTGCTGCTGATGGCCACCGTCTGCGCCACGCTGTTCTTCGCGGCCCTGCCGCTGGTCCACAGCCGTACGCTCCTGCTGCTGCTCCAACTGCCCAACGCCTTCTGGACCTCGGTGGTGATGAGCATCCCCGTCGTGATGCTCCAGGACTCCCTGCCCGGGCGCCCCGGCACCGCCTCCTCGCTCTACGCCAGTGCGTTCAAGACCGGCATGTTCCTCGGCGGCCTGGTGGTCGGAACGGTCGCGACCTGGACGGGCTACGGGCAGGTCTTCTGGGTGTGTGCCGGCCTCACCGCCCTCGCCGGGCTGCTCGTCGTCCTGCCCGGGATCCCGGGCGCCTCCGAATCCACCAGCGCCCCGGAAGGAAGTGCCGCATGACCGCGCCGCCCGACTGCACGGTGATCGTGCCCACCTACAACCGCTCCCGGCTGCTGCGGCACACACTCGACTCACTGGCCCGCCAACGCCTCGCCCCGGGCGAGACGTTCGAGGTGATCGTCGTCGACGACGGCTCCACCGACGACACCGCCGAGGTCGTGGCCGGCTACCGCGACCGGCTCGACCTGCGCTACTCCTTCCAGGAGGACCAGGGCTACCGGGTGGCCGCGGCCCGCAACGTCGGCATCACCGGCGCACGCGGCGGGATCTGCGCCTTCGTGGACTCCGGCGTCGTCCTGCACTCCGGTGCGCTCGCCGCGCACCTCGCCGCCCACCGCGAGGCCGAGGGCCCGGTCGCCGTCCTGGGCTACGTCCACTGCTTCAACGAGGACGACGAGGACGGCGAGCAGATCCTCCGGGAGATCGACTTCGCCGACCCGGACGCCTCCCTCCACCGGTTCACCGAGTCGCGGCGCTGGCCGGACCTGCGGGAGAGCTACTACGACCGCTACGGCGAGGACCTCGGCGCGCTCACCGCGCCCTGGCTCATGTGGTGGACGTGCCATGTGAGCGCCGACACGGCCCAGCTGCGGCTGGTCGGCGGGTTCGACGAGGCGTACCGCTCCTGGGGAGCCGAGGACGTCGATCTCGGCTACCGGCTGCACCAGGCCGGCGCCCGGTTCGTCCTGCGGCGCGACGCCGCTTCGCTGCACGTGCCCCACCCCAAGAGCTACCGGGACAACATGGCCGCGGCCGCCGCGAACTACCGCTACTTCGCCGGGAAGTTCGACACTCCGGTGGCCCGGCTCGTCCCTGACCACCACTTCGAGGAGATCGAGGACATCCTGCGCTCCCGCGGGCTCGCCCCGGGGGCCGTGACCGACCGCTTCGGAACGGTCACCCGCACGGTCGACCAGACCACCGATCAGACCGCCGACGGGACCGCCGACCAGACCGTCGACCAGACCACCGACCGGACCACCGACCGGACCGTCTCCGAGGGGGAACAGCCGATGGCTCCGCCACTGCTCGGCACCTGGACCGAGTGGCACCTGCGCGCCCGGCGTTCCGAGCGCCCCGTGCTGGTCTTCGCGCCGCACCCCGACGACGAGGTGATCGCCTGCGGCGGCACCATCGCCCGGATGGTGTCCGAGGGCATCCGCGTGCACGTGGTCTTCGCCACCGACGGCGCCATGTCGCACTCCGCGGTGCTCGGCATCCACACCGATCCCGCCCCCGCCGAACTGCGGCTGATCCGCCGCGGGGAGGCGCTGGCGGCCGCGCGGGCCCTGGGACTGCCGGACGGCGCCGTGCGGTTCCTCGACTTCCCGGACACCCGGCTCGCCGACCACCTGGCGGCGTTCCGCGCCAGGGTCCTGGAGGTGCTCGCCGCCCATCCGGCGGTGGCCGGGGTCTACCTGCCGCACGACGTACGGGAACTCAACGCCGACCACCGGCTGACCGGCGAGACGGTGCTCGCCTGTCTGGCGGAACGGGGGCTCTCTCCGACCGTCTACCGCTACGTGGTCTGGGACGAGCGGACGGAGCGGGAGTTCGCCTTCGTCAACCGCAACCCGCCCGCCGGCCGCAGCGGTGCGGCCGAGCGGCTGATCACCGTCGACATCAGCGAGCAGCTGGCGCGCAAGCAGGCCGCGCTGCGCGCACACCGCACCCAGGTCGAGCTGTTCGCCCCGGGTCAGACCCGGCCGGTCGTACCGGTGCCGTTCCAGGAGCGCGTGCTGGCCGCCCGGGTCGAGGAGTTCTGGATCAGCGAGCCGGCGCCCGCCCGGCCGGAAACGGAGTGACACCGTGCCAGACACCGCACCGCAGGCGGCGCCGCCCACCGGGCGCATTCCCCTGCCCGCGCTCTCACCGCTGACGGCCTGGCCCCGGCTGACGTCCGCGATCGCCCCCGACCCGCTGATCGAGCTCCAGGTCGTCTCGATGGTCGCGCAGATGACGCTGGAGGAGAAGATCGGGCAGCTGGTCCAGCCCGAGCTCGCCGAGCTCACCGCCGAGGACATCCGCGAGTACCGGATCGGATCGGCCCTCAACGGAGCCGGGATCTGGCCGCACGGCCGCCGGCACGCCACCGTCCGGGACTGGGTCGACCTGGTCGACCACTTCTGGACCGAAGCCGAACGGACCTGGCAGGACCGGCCGTTCCGGATCCCGTTCATGTGGGCCACCGACGCCGTCCACGGGCACAACAACGTCCACGGCGCCACCGTCTTCCCGCACAACATCGGCCTCGGCGCGGCGGGCGACCCGGACCTGGTCCGCCGGATCGGCACCGCCACGGCCCGCGAGGTCGCCGCCACCGGGATGGACTGGATCTTCGCCCCCACCGTGACCAATCCGCGCGACCGCCGCTGGGGCCGCTACTACGAGGGCTACGGCGAGGATCCGGCGCTCGGCCACGCGTACGGCCGGGCCATGGTCGAGGGTCTCCAGGGTGATGTGGCCGCGCTGCGCACCGACCACCGGGTGCTGGCGACGCTCAAGCACTGGATCGCCGACGGCGGCACGGCGGACGGCCGCGACCGGGGCACGGCGCGCTGCTCGGAGCAGGTCCTGCGCGACATCCACGCCCAGGGGTTCGTGGGCGGCATCCGGGCCGGGGCGCAGAGCGTGATGGTCTCCTTCAGCAGCTGGGAGGACCCGGCCAACTACGACCACGCACCGGGCGGCGGTGAGCCCTACAACCACAAGGTGCACGGCAGCCGGTACCTGATCACCGACGTGCTCAAGGACGCCCTGGGCTTCGACGGCATCGTGATCAGCGACTGGGACGCGCACGCCGAGGTCGCGCGCTGCTCGGCCGGGGACGCCGGGTACGCGATCAACGCCGGCCTGGACGTCCTCATGGTGGCCGGCCGTGAGGCCTGGCAGAGCGTCCACCGCACGGCCGTGGCCCAGGTCCGGGCCGGCGTCATCCCGCAGGAGCGGATCGACGACGCCGTCTCCCGCGTCCTGCGGGTCAAACTACGCGCCGGCCTGTGGGACAAGCCCCGGCCCGCCGAACGGTCGCTGACCCGCCCGGGCGCCCCGGCGGTGATCGGCTCACCGGACCACCGTGCGCTGGCCCGCGAGGCGGCCCGGAAGTCCCTGGTGCTGCTCAAGCACACCCCGGGGCTGCTGCCCCTGCCCCGGACCGGCCGGGTGCTCGTCACCGGCAGTGCGGCCGACGACCTGAGCAAACAGTGCGGCGGCTGGACCCTCACCTGGCAGGGCGACGACCTGGACCGCACCGACCTGCCCGGCAGCGCCACCATGGCCGACGCCGTCCGCTCGGTCGTCGGCGCGGACGCCTGCACGGTGGATCCGACGCCCGACCTGACCGGGCCCCGGCCGTACGACGTCGCGATCGTCTGCATCGGCGAGGACGCCTACGCGGAGATGCGCGGCACCGTCCGGCCCTGGCGCTCACTCGGGTACGCCGACCTCAAGCAGAGCTACGCGCGGGACCTGGAGCTGCTGCGCCGCCTCCGCGCGGCCGGTACGCCCACCGTCACCGTCCTGTTCACCGGCCGGCCGCTCTACTGCACGGAGGAGATCAACCTCTCGGACGCCTTCGTGGTCGCCTGGCTGCCGGGCCCGTACGCCCAGGGGGTGACGGACGTGCTGTTCGCGGCGGAAGGCGGTGCGCCCGCCCACGACTTCCAGGGCCGGCTGCCCTCCTCCTGGCCGAGGACGCGCGACTCCGCCGCCGTCAACGCCGTCCCCGCGCACCTGCCGGACTACCGGGTGCCGGCCGAGGAGAGCGCGCCGGAGGGTGACCGCACCCCGCTGTTCCCGTTGGGCTACGGCCTGTCGGCGCACGACCCGGCGCCGCCCGGCGGGCCGCTCCCCCTGCACACTCCGGCGCCCGCTCCCCCGGCTCCGGGGGTGGACGGCCCGCTGCGCGTCCTCGACGCACGGGGAACCGCCTACCGCCTGCGGGTCGGCGGGCACAACACCTGGTCCCGGGAGTCCATCGGCCTCGACGAGCCGATGGAGTGCCTGATCGTCCGGGCGACGCCGTTCCCCACTCCGGACGGGACGGCGCTGCGGCTGCGGTTCAAGGGCAACCCGGCCTTCGTGTACGCCGAATCCCCGTCCGGGCTCCCCGCCGACCTGCGCGGGTACCTGGCGGCCGGGGCGCAGGTGCGGTTCGCCGTGCGCGTGCTCCAGCAGCCCTCCGCCCCGCTCTACCTGGCCTGCCACGACGACTTCCCGGCCCAGCCCGGCGTCGACCTGGCGGAGCGGCTGCGCTCGGTCGGTCCGACGGAGTGGACCACCGTCTCCGTCCCGGTCGCCGAGCTGGCGGCGGTCGGGACGGACCTGCTCCACGTCGACGTGCCGTTCATGCTCTACACGGACGGCACCGCGGAGCTGGAGATCGCCGACATCTCCTGGTGCCTGCCCTAGCGAACGTGCGACGGCCCCGGTCCCGCGGAAGCGGGGCCGGGGCCGTCGCCGTGGGGCGGGCCGCCCGGCTCGGCGGCGTGTAAGTTACAGCGGCCAATGGGAGCGCTCCCGCGCCTATTGACGGGGTTTCTCATGCCCTGGCTTGATGTATTGAGGATCGCCGCAGCCCCAAGTGGGCGCGTTCCCACCCGAGTTCTGCGATCCCGTCAGGATCTCCCACCCATCCGAAAGGACCCGGACGTGTCCCGAACCGTCCTGCGTCGCCTGCGCACGGCAGCGGCCGCCACGCTGCTCGGCGCCACCGGCCTGCTGCCGAACATCGGAGCCGCCACCCCCGCGCACGCCACGCCCGCGCCCGCCCCCGCGGCCGCCGTCCACGTCGCCAACCCGTTCGCCGGCGCGACCGGCTACCTCAACCCCGACTTCACGGCCGAGGTCAAGGCCCAGGCGTCCGCCGACGGCGGCGCCCTGGGCGCACTCGAAACCCAGGTCGCCGCCAACCCCACCGCCGTCTGGATGGACCACATCGGTGCGATCGCCGGGGACGGCGGCCGCCTCGGCCTCCAGGCCCACCTGGACCACGCGCTCGCCCAGCAGCAGCAGAGCGGCACGCCGGTCGTCTTCCAGGTCGTCGTCTACGACCTGCCGGGCCGGGACTGCGCCGCCATCGCCTCCAACGGCGAACTCCCTGCCACGGCGGCGGGATTGACCACGTACGAGACCCAGTACATCGACCCGATCACGGCCGTCCTCGCCAACCCGAAGTACGCCGGGCTGCGGATCGCGGCCATCATCGAGCCGGACTCCCTGCCCAACGCGGTGACCAACCAGTCCAAGCCGGCCTGCGCCACCGCCACGCCGTACTACGAGTCGGGCATCGCGTACGCGCTCGACAAGCTGCACGCGATCCCCAACGTGTACGACTACCTGGACATCGGCCACGCGGGGTGGCTCGGCTGGTCCAACAACATGGTCCCGGCGGGCAAGGAGTACGCCAAGGTCGCCCAGGCCACCACCGCCGGGTTCGCGAGCGTCGACGGCTTCGTCAGCGACACCGCCAACACCACGCCGGTGAGCGAGCCGTTCCTCACCGACCCGGACCTCACCGTCGGCGGCCAGCCGCTCAAGTCGGCCAACTTCTACCAGTACAACCCGGCGTTCGACGAGTACCACTACAACACCGCGATGTACTCGACGCTGGTGTCCAACGGGTTCCCGAGCAGCATCGGCATGCTGATCGACACCTCGCGCAACGGCTGGGGCGGGCCCGCCCGGCCCACCGCGCTCAACACCGGCCCCACCACGGTGGACGCGTACGTCACCGCCAACCGGATCGACCGCAAGCCGTTCCGCGGCGACTGGTGCAACATCAACGGTGCGGGCATCGGCGCCCGTCCGCAGACCCTGCCGTACGGCGCCGGCAGCCCGATCATCGCGTTCCTGTGGGTCAAGCCGCCGGGCGAGTCCGACGGCGACTACCCCTCCGCGACCCACCCCCACGGCGACCCGCACTGCGACCCGAACGGCACCCAGACCGACGGGAACGGCAACACCTACCCCACCGACTCCATGCCCGACGCCAACGTTCCGGCGGGCCAGTGGTACGCGGCCCAGTTCCGGCAGCTGGTGCAGAACGCCTACCCGGCGTTCGGCAGCACCGGCGGCAGCACCGGCCCCACCGCGCCGGGCACGCCGACCGTCACCGGCACCACCAGCGGCAGCGTGTCGCTCAGCTGGACGGCGGCCACCGACCCGGCCGGCGTCACCGGCTACGCGGTGTACCGGAACGGGACCAAGGTCGCGACCGTGACCGGCACGAGCTACACCGACACCGGGCTCTCCCCCGCCACCGCCTACCAGTACACCGTCACCGCGCAGGACGCGGCCGGGAACGTCTCCCCCGCCTCCGCCGCGGTGACCGCCACCACGGCGACGGCCCCGGGCGGCGGCAGCAGCGGCTGCTCCGCCACCTACACCGTCGGCAATGACTGGGGCAGCGGCTTCACGGCCGGTGTCACGGTCGCCAACACCGGCAGCACGGCGACCAAGTCCTGGACGGTCACCTGGAGTTGGGGCGGCAACCAGCAGCTCACCAACAGCTGGAACGCCACCGCGGCCCAGAGCGGCAGCACGGTGACGGTCGCCAGCCAGTCCTACAACGGCGCGCTGGCGCCGAACGCCACCACCAGCTTCGGCTTCCAGGCGACCTACTCGGGCGGCAACACCGCTCCGTCGCTGACCTGCACCGCGAGCTGACCTCACCCCGGCCGGGGCCGCACCGGCGGCCCCGGCCCCCAGCCCCCGAGGAGCTCGGCATGCCCCGCACCGGCCCCGCCCGCAGCATCTCCGCCCGCACCGCCCGCACCCGCGCCCGCACCGCCGCGCTCGCGGCCGCCACCGCCGCGTGCGCCGCCCTGGCGGTGCTCCCCCTCACCGCCTCGGCGGCGCCCAGCGCCGGCCCGTCCTGCGACGTGAGTTACGCCGTCAACGACTGGGGCGGCGGCTTCACCGCCAACCTCACCATCACCGACACCGGCACCACCCCCATCAACGGCTGGACCCTCGGCTACAGCTACCCCGGCAGCCAGACCCTCCAGAACGGCTGGAACGGCACCTGGACCCAGACCGGACACACCCTCACCGTCACCAACCCCGGCTACGCCCCCACCATCAACCCCGGGGCCACCTACACCACCAGCGCCAACTTCTCCTACACCGGCACCAACACCGCCCCCACCACCTTCACCCTCAACGGCACCCCCTGCGGTCCGCAGCCGAGCCCGTCGCCGAGCCCCACCCCCTCCGGCACCCCCACTCCCTCCACCACCCCCACGCCGCCGCCGAGCGGACCGGCCCCGGCCGTGCACGTCGCGGGCAGCACGCTGGCGAAGGCCGACGGCACCCCGATCACCCTGCACGGGGTCAACCGCTCCGGGGCCGAGTTCATGTGCGTCCAGGGCCACGGCATCTTCGACGGCCCGGCCGACCAGGCCTCCGTCACCGCGATGAAGGCCTGGCGCGTCAACGCCGTCCGCGTGCCGCTCAACGAGGACTGCTGGCTCGGCCACTCCAACGTCGACCCCGCCTACGCCGGTGCGGCCTACATCGACGCGGTGCGCGGCTACGTCGACCTGCTGCACCGCAACGGCCTGGTGGCGATCCTGGACCTGCACTGGACCGACGGGGCCTACACCGGCCCGTCCGCCGGCTGCGCGGACGCCTACGCCACCTGCCAGAAGCCCATGCCGGACGCCGCCGGCGCGCTCCCGTTCTGGACTTCGGTGGCACGGACCTTCAAGGGCGACGACGCGACCGTCTTCGACCTGTTCAACGAGCCGTACCCGTCCCGCGCCACCGGGAGCGAGGCCAGTGGCTGGGCCTGCTGGCGGGACGGCGGCAACTGTCCGGGAATCGGTTTCCCGGTCGCCGGCATGCAGGCGATGGTCGACGCGGTGCGCTCCACCGGCGCGGACAACGTACTGATGCTGGGCGGCCAGGAGTACGCCAACGACCTCACCCAGTGGGCCGCGTACCAACCGGCCGATCCCCTGCACAACCTGGCCGCGTCCTGGCACTCGTACAACTTCAACGCGTGCGCCACCGCCTCCTGCTGGGACGCGCAGCTCGGACCGCTGGCCGCCCGGGTGCCCGTGGTGACCGGGGAACTGGGCGAGAACGACTGCGCGCACGGCTACCTGGACACCCTGCTGCCCTGGCTGGACCAGCACGGCGTCTCCTACCTCGCCTGGGCCTGGAACACCTGGGACTGCGGCAGCGGACCGGCCCTGATCAGCTCCTACGACGGCACGCCGACGGCCTTCGGCGCCGGCTACCGCGCCCACCTGGCCGGCAGTTAGGGTCTGCCGGACCGGCCTCGGTCCGGCTTCGGCCCGGCCTCCGTCAGGCCGACTCCCGCACCACCAGTTCCGTCGGCAGCACCGTCTGCCGGCGGAACCGGCCCGGTTCGGCGATCTCCTGGAGCAGTAGCTGGACCATCAACCTCCCCATCTCCTCGGTGGGTTGACGCACGCTGGTGAGCGGCGGCTCGGTGTGCCGGGCCACCACGGAGTCGTCGAAGCCGATCACCGCGACGTCCTGCGGCACCCGCCGGCCCGCCTCGCGCAGCGCCTGCAGCGCTCCGGCCGCCGTGAGGTCCGAGGCGCAGAACACCGCGTCCAGGCCTGGCCGGCGGGCGAGCAGCTCCCGCATGCCCTCGCGTCCGCCGCGCTCGGTGAAGTCCCCGTGGGCGACGAGCCCTTCGTCGGCCGGCACCGCGGCCTCGGCGAGCGCCCGCCGGTAACCGGCCAGGCGGGCCGCGGCGCCCTCCATGTCGAGCGGCCCGGTGACGGTCCCGATGACCGTCCGGCCCCGGGCGAGCAGGTGCCGGACGGCCGCCCGGGCGCCGCCGGCGTTGTCGGCGTGCACATAGCTCAGCGGCTCCTGCGCCGAGCGGCGACCGCCCAGCACGGCGGGCAGTTCCAGCCGCTCCAGCAACTCGGGGAGCGGATCGTCCTCGTGCACCGAGACCAGCAGGACGCCGTCCACCCGGCGGGCCGTGAGGTAGCGGGTCAGCCGTTCCCGCTCGCGTTCGTCGCGCACCAGCACCAGCAGCAACTGGAGGTCGCACTCGGCGAGTTCGGCCGACACCCCGGTGATGATGTCGGAGAAGTAGGGCTCGGAGCTCAACTTCGCGACGCTCTCCGGGATGACCAGCGCGACCGCGTCGGTCCGGGAGGTGACCAGGGAGCGGGCCGCCTGGTTGGGGACGTAGCCGAGTTCCGCGATGGCCTGCTCGACCGCCGCGCGGGCCTTGGCGCTCACCTTGGGCGAGCCGTTGACGACCCTGGACACGGTGCCCCGGCCCACTCCCGCCCGCGCTGCCACGGCCTCCAAGGTGGGGCGGGCAGCGGGCGGCTGCTGCGCGGCTCGGCTCATGATCGTTCTCCCGATGGACGGCGGACGGCGGTGGCTGCGGCGGCCGCGCCGAGGTGGGTCCGACGAAACGGTCCGGTAACGGAGCCGGTGCACGCCCTTGACACGCCTCGCGCGGCGAAGCAATCTTCCCACATCGCAGTGGGAGCGCTCCCACTCACGCTCCACCCAGTTCCGAGCACCCGTCGGCCGCCCTTCGCGCGCCGCCGCACCCACGGACCAGTCTGGACAAGGAGATTTCGGCCATGCGGAACCCCGGTACCACCCACGGCGGCAGAGCCGCCGCCGCCCTTCCCGTACGCCACCCGCGCAGGCCCCGCAGGCCGCTGCCGATCATCGCCACCGCGGGCCTGTGCGCCCTGCTGGTGGCCGGCTGCGACAGCGCCGGCTCGACCACCGGCGCGGCCCCCGACGGCAAGATCACCCTGACCGTCGGCGACTACGGCACCTTCGGCTTCAAACAGGCCGGCCTCTACGACGCGTACATGCGCGAGCACCCCGGCATCACCATCGTGGAACACAGCGTCGAGCAGGAGACCGACTACTACCCGGCCCTGCAGACCCACCTCGCCTCCGGCAGCGGTCTGGACGACGTCCAGGCGGTCGAGGTGGGCCGGATCGCCCAGGTGGTGAAGAAGCAGGCGGACAAGTTCGTCGACCTCGGCAAGGCCGAAGGAGTCGACAAGAACGCCTTCCTGCCCTGGAAGTCCCAGCAGGCCACCACCTCGGACGGCCGCGTCGTCGGCCTGGGCACCGACATCGGCCCGATGGCGATCTGCTACCGCAAGGACCTGTTCCAGCAGGCCGGGCTGCCCACCGACCGGGCCGAGGTGGCCAAGCTCTGGCAGGGCGACTGGGCGAAGTTCGTCGAGACCGGCAAGCAGTACCAGGCCAAGGCACCCGCCGGCACCTTCTTCACCGACTCCGCCGGCGGCCTGTTCAACGCCGTGGTGTCCTCCAGCACCACGCAGTACGACAACAGCGGCGGCCAGCTGGACTACAAGAACAGCCCCAGCGTCAAGAGCGCCTGGGACCTCTCCACCGGCGCGATCCAGGCCGGGATCAGCGCCGGCCTCAAGCAGTTCGACACCCCCTGGTACCAGGCGTTCGCCAACTCCCGGTTCGCCACCGTCGCCTGCCCGTCCTGGATGACGGCCATCGTCGCCGACAAGTCCGGGAGCGCCAACAAGGGCGAGTGGGACATCGCCACCGCCCCGGCCGCCGGCAACTGGGGCGGCTCCTTCCTCGCCGTGCCGAAGGCCGGCAAGCACCAGAAGGAGGCCGCGGCGCTCGTCGCCTGGCTCACCGCGCCCGAGCAACAGGCCAAGGTCTTCACCACGGTCGGCAACCTGCCCTCCAACCTCACGGCGCTGAGCCGGCCCGAGGTGCAGAACGCCAAGCTCGACTTCTTCGGCGACACGCCCACCGGCCAGATCTACGCCGCCACCGCGCAGTCCATCCGGCCGACCGTGATCGGCGAGTGGGACGGCCTGGTCAAGGACACCCTCACCAACGGCGCCCTGCTCAGCATCGAGCAGCACCAGAGCGATCCCGCCAAGGCCTGGAGCAACGCGGTCAAGGAGATCGACGACAACGTCAGCGACTGACGACCGGTCCCGTTCTCCAGAGAGGCCACCACCATGCTCGACGAGGCCGTCCCGGCCACCGCCCCAGGCCCACCCCGGGCCGCTCCCCCGTCTCCCCTCCCCTGGCGCACCCGGCTCTACCGGTGGGACCTCAAGGCCTCGCCGTACCTGTACGTCGCACCGTTCTTCGTCTGCTTCCTGGCGTTCGGCCTGTTCCCGCTGCTCTACACCGGCTGGGTGTCCCTGCACAGCGTCGACCTCCAGACGCCCGACCAGATGCAGTGGCGCGGGCTCGACAACTACACCCGGCTGCTGCACGACGACCTCTTCCTCAACGCCCTGCGCAACACCGTCCTCATCGGCCTGTTGTCCACCGTGCCCCAGCTGCTGATGGCCCTCGGTCTGGCCCACCTGCTCAACTACCGCCTGCGCGGCCGGGGCTTCTTCCGGATCGCGATGCTCGCCCCCTACGCGACCTCGATCGCGGCGGCGACCCTGGTGTTCACGCTGCTGTTCGGGCGGGACTACGGGATGGTCAACTGGCTGCTCGGCCAGCTGGGCCTGGGCCACGTCGACTGGGAGGGCGGCACCTGGAGCTCCCGGATCGCCGTCTCCACGATCGTCACCTGGCGCTGGACCGGCTACAACGCCCTGATCTACCTCGCCGCCATGCAGGCCGTCCCGCACGACCTGTACGAGGCGGCGGCGCTGGACGGCGCCAACCGGTGGCGGCAGTTCCGGCACGTCACCGTGCCGTCCATCCGGCCCACCATCCTGTTCACCGTCGTGGTCTCCAGCATCGGAGCCACCCAGCTCTTCGGCGAGCCGCTGCTGTTCGGCGGCGGAGCGACCGGCCACAGCGGCGGCTCGGCCCACCAGTACCAGACCCTCGGGCTGTACCTGTACGACCAGGGCTGGTACGCCTTCCACCTCGGCCGGGCCGCCGCCGTGGCCTGGACGATGCTGCTGATCCTGCTGGCCATCGGCGCGCTCAACCTCGCCCTGGTCCGCATCCGCCGCGCCCGGAACGGGGGTTGAGCACCGATGGCCGTCAAACCGGGACGACGTGCGGGAGCACGCGGCCTCACCGGGGCCGGACCGTTCACCTACGCGGTACTGGTCGTCGTCGCCGTCCTGTCCCTCTTCCCGCTGTACTGGACCCTGGTCGGCGCGTCGACCTCCGGCAGCCGGATCGCGCGGACCCCGCCTCCGCTGCTGCCCGGCGGGAGCCTGTGGCACAACCTCGACATCGCCTGGAACCAGGTCCACATGGGCCGGGCGCTGCTCAACTCGGTGGTGGTGGCGGGCTGCGTCACCGCCAGCACGGTGCTGTTCGCGACCCTGGCCGGCTTCGCCTTCGCCAAACTGCGGTTCCGGGGCCGCAACGCCCTGCTGAGCCTGGTGGTGGCGACCATGACGGTGCCCGCCCAGCTGAGCGTCATCCCGCTCTACCAGATCATGGCGCAGCTGCACTGGACCGACCGGCTGCAGTCGGTGATCCTGCCCAATCTGGTGGCCGCGTTCGGGGTGTTCTTCATGCGGCAGTACCTGTCCGAGGCGCTGCCGATCGAGCTGGTCGAGGCGGCCCGGATGGACGGCGCCGGCAGCCTGCGGATCCTGTGGAACGTGGTGCTGCCGATCGCCCGGCCCGGGATGGCCGTGCTCGGCATGCTGGTGTTCGTACAGTCCTGGAACGACTTCTTCTGGCCGCTGATCGCGCTGAGCCAGAGCAATCCCACCGTCCAGGTCGCGTTGGCCGGCCTCGGCGGCGGCTCCTACGACTCCGACCAGGCCGTCATCCTGACCGGCGCACTGCTCGGGACCGCACCGCTGCTGCTGGTGTTCGCCCTGCTGGGCCGGCAGGTCGTCGGCGGCATCACGGCCGGTGCCGTCAAGAGCTGACGACGCGTCAATTCGACCACTGGAAGAGGAGAAGACAGCCATGACGTCCACACGGCCCGGGTCGAGCCCGGCCGACACCTCCGCACCCCACTTCCCGCCCGACTTCCTCTGGGGAGCCGCGACGGCCGCCTACCAGGTCGAGGGGGCCGTCGACGCGGACGGCCGGACGCCCTCGATCTGGGACACCTTCAGCCGGACCCCGGGGCGTACGGCCGGCGGCGACACCGGCGACCACGCCACCGAGCACTACCGGCGCTACCGGCAGGACGTCCGGCTGATGAGCGAACTGGGCCTGGGCGCCTACCGGTTCTCGGTCTCCTGGCCCCGGGTGCAGCCGACCGGACGCGGGCCGGCCGTCGAACGGGGCCTGGACTTCTACCGGCGCCTGGTGGACGAGTTGCTGGAACGCGGCATCGAGCCCGCGGTGACGCTCTACCACTGGGACCTGCCACAGGAGTTGGAGGACTTCGGCGGCTGGCCGACCCGCTCCACGGCCGAGCGGTTCGCGGACTACGCCACGCTGGTGGCGGACGCGCTCGGCGACCGGGTGGGCATCTGGACCACGCTCAACGAGCCCTGGTGCTCGGCCTTCCTCGGCTACGGCTCCGGGGTGCACGCCCCGGGCCGGGCCGACTGGACGGCCGCCCTGCGCGCGGCCCACCACCTCAACCTCGGCCACGGCCTCGCCGTCGAGGCGCTGCGCGCGGCACTGCCCCGGGAGGCGCGGATCGCCGTGTCGCTCAACCTGCACGAGGTGCGGCCGCTCACCGGGTCCGCCGAGGACCGCGAGGCCGCCCGCCGGATCGACGCGGTGGGCAACCGGGTCTTCACCGGCCCGATGCTGGACGGGAGTTACCCCAAGGACCTGCTCGCCGACACGGAACACCTGGTCGACTGGCCGGAGTTGATCCACGACGGCGACCTGGCCGCGATCGCCCGGCCGATCGACCTGCTGGGCGTCAACTACTACAACCCCACCGTGGTGTCGGCCCTGCCGGAGGGAACGGACCCGGGCTCCGCCACCGCCACCGACGCCGGCCACGGCGACGGCGCCCAGTCCCCCTTCCCCGGCTGTGCCGACGTGCTCTTCCACCGGGCGCCCGGCCGGCGCACCGCGATGGGCTGGCCGATCGACCCGACCGGCCTGACCGACCTGCTGCTGCGCCTCCACCGCGACCACCCCGGGCTGCCGTTGATGGTCACCGAGAACGGCGCCGCCTTCGACGACCGGCTGACCCCGGAGGGCGCGGTGCACGATCCGCAGCGGATCGACTACCTGCATGGACACCTCGCCGCCGTGCGGCGGGCGATCGCCGCCGGCGTGGACGTGCGGGGCTACTTCCTCTGGTCGCTGATGGACAACTTCGAGTGGGCGTACGGCTACGGCAAACGGTTCGGCCTGTACTACGTGGACTACGCCACCCAGGCCCGGATCGCCAAGGACAGCGCCCGCTGGTACGCGGAGGTGATCCGCCGCGGCGCGCTGCCTGACCTGGCCGGCTGAGCGCGTCGACTCCCTTGACGCCGACCGTTCGACCGATGAAGCTGGCAGCGGTGGGTGGGCCGCCGCGCGATGGGTTCGGGGTGCGGTTCCCGTGTCGAGGATCGATCCAGGACGGCCCCCATGTCCCTGCCCTTCCCCAGCACCGACCCCGCTCCGACCCTGGCCGAGGTCGCCCGTCGGGCCGGTGTTTCCATCGCGACCGCCTCCCGCGTGCTGAACCGTTCCGCCCGGGTCTCCGCCGAGGTGGCGGCCCGGGTGGAACGGGCGGCCCGCGAGTTGGCGTACGTCCGCCGCCGGGCGCCCAGCGCCCGGGAGACCGGCGTGGTGGCCGTCGTGGTCTTCGCCGATCCGCTGCAGTACCACGCCGACGCCTTCCCGGTGCGGCTGCTGGCCGGGCTGCGGCGCTCCCTGCCGGGCGCGGAGCGGGAGTTGGCCGTCTTCACGGTGCCCCGGCGCTCCCGACGGCCGCCCCTGGTGCGCTACCTGTGCGGCGGCCACGTCGACGGCGTGCTGCTGGTCGGCCCCTGGGGCGACACCGCGCTCATCCGGCTGCTGCACGCGGCCAGGGTCCCCGTGGTGTCGCTGGGCCGGCCGCCGGAGCCGGGCACGGTGGCGTTCGTGGACGCGGACAACCTGGCCGGCGCCAGGGCGGCGGTGCGGCGGCTGTGCGCGTCCGGGCGCCGCTCGGTGGCCACCATCGCCGGGCCACCGGACACCGCCGCCGGCGCGGACCGACTGGCCGGCTACCACCAGGCGATGGCCGCGGTGCTCGCCTGCCGCCCCGCCGTGGCGTACGGCGACTTCAGCAGCGCCTCCGGTGAGCACGCGATGCAGTGGCTGCTGGACCAGCGCCCCGAGCTGAACGCGGTGTTCGCCGCCTCCGACCAGATGGCCGCGGGAGCCCTCCGGGCCCTGCGGCGGCGCGGCCTGCGGGTGCCCGAGGACGTGGCCCTGATCGGCTTCGACGACGCCCCCGTCGCGGCGCGGTGCCGCCCGGGGCTGACCACGGTCCGCCAACCGGTGGAGGAACTCGGCTCCCGTGCCCTGGAGTTGCTGCTGCGCAACCCGGCGCACGGCGAATCGGTGGTGCTCCCCACCCGGTTGGTCGTCCGGGCCTCGGGCTGACCGCGCCACCGCCCGTCCCGCCCCGCTCGCGCCGTTCGTACCCCCTTCGTTATTCCCTTGCCTCACCGGCGACGACGATGAGAGCGTCAACAGGCCCGCTGAGGGCACGCCATCCTCGGCCCCGCGCTCGTGGGCGCGGTCGGCGCCGAGCACTACCCCGCGCTCTTCCTGGTCCTCGCGGCGGCCGACCTGCCGCTGCTGCTGTGCCTGCGCGGCGTGCGGGACGGGGCCGGCCCGCCGGCCCCCGGCGGCAGCGGCCCGGCCGAGGCCACCGGGAGCGCCCTCGGCCGGAGCCTGGGGACGGTGCTGGCCGTCTTCGTCGCCCTGTACGTCCTGCGCGTCGGCATCGAGGCGGGGGTCGGCGGCTGGGAGCCCATGTAGCCCGAGCACCTCCGCTCCCGCCGCCGGGCGACCGGGCCAGCGAGGGTCGATGACGGTCCGAAACTTTCGAAGTGCCTGTGAAAGTTACAGCCCCATCCCGAGGAGGATTCGGCGGGGATCCGCAGCCGCATCCGCAGCCAGGCGCTTGACCAGGTACTTCCTGAGGGCTGGTGAAGCCGGGGACGGCCGACACTTTCGCTCACCCTGTCGAAAGCATTGACAGCTTGTCGAGTGCAGACCAACACTGTCGCCGTCGACAAGTCCGACGGCCTCGGATCCGGACCCGGATCCCGGGTCGCGCGTCACGCACCGCCGACTCGCCCCGGGCGGAGCGACGGTGACGACGCGCCGTTCCCTGCGCCGCCGTGCGGCGTCGTCCCGGCCCACCCATCCGTTCGTGGCCACCGGTGGCGCAGGGTCGCACCCCGTCCCCCACTCATCAGCAGAACGGATCACCCCCCGTGAACCCTCCCCCCAAGAGCCGCAAGACCGGCCGCCTCCGGCGGTTCGCCGGCAAGGCACCCGTCCTCGTTCCGGCCCTCGCGACCGTCCTGCTCCTGCCCGGCACCGCCGACGCCGCCACCGTGACCACCAACCAGACCGGCACCGACGGCGGGTACTTCTACTCGTTCTGGACCGAGGGCACCGGCGCGGTCTCGATGTCGCTGAACGGCGGCGGTCACTACGGCACCTCCTGGAACAACGCCGGCAACTTCGTCGCGGGCAAGGGCTGGGGCACCGGCTCGCGCAACCCGGTGACGTACTCGGGCACGTGGAGCACCAACGGCAACGCCTATCTGTCGCTCTACGGCTGGAGCACCAACCCGCTCGTCGAGTACTACATCGTCGACAACTACGGCTCCTACAAGCCCACCGGCGCGTACAAGGGCACCGTCACCAGTGACGGCGGCACCTACGACATCTACGAGACGACGCGCTACAACGCCCCCTCGATCGAGGGCATCAGGACCTTCAACCAGTACTGGAGCGTCCGTCGGGACCGGCGCACCGGTGGGACCATCACCGTCGGGAACCACTTCGACGCGTGGGCCAGGAGCGGCATGAACCTCGGCACCATGAACTACGAGATCCTGGCCACCGAGGGCTACCGGAGCAGCGGCAGCTCCGACCTCACCGTGGGCTCCTCCCCCCGCGGAGGCAGCGGCGGCGGCGCCAACCAGCACCGGAAGCTCGGTTGAGCCGGACGGCGGGGCACCCGGCACTTTCGCGCGGGTCCCTTGTGAGCGCTCACAACGCCGTCTTGACGGCTCCCCCCGGTCTCTGCTCCGAAGGAGTTCCCCATGCGTGACCGAACGTCCGGCCGCAAGCGGCTGTCCACGGCGCTCACCGCCCTGGTCGCAACCGTGGCGGCCCTGGCGGCCATGCTCGGCGCCACCACGGCTCAGGCCGCCGACCCGGCCCTGACGGCCACCAGCGGCGCCCTGCGCGGTGTGGGTTCCGGCCGCTGCCTCGATGTCCAGAACGCCGACCAGGCCGACGGAACGCCCCTCCAGATCTACGACTGCTCGAACGGGACCAACCAGCTCTGGACGTCGACGGACGCCAACCAGCTGACGGTGTACGGCGACAAGTGCCTGGACGTCCCGGGCCACGCCACCACGGCCGGCACCCGGGTGCAGATCTGGAGCTGCAGCGGCGGCGCGAACCAGCAGTGGCGGGTGAACTCCGACGGCACGGTGGTCGGCGTGGAATCCGGGATGTGCCTGGACGTCACGGGCGCCGCCACCGCCAACGGCACGGCGGTGGAGATCTGGCCGTGCACCGGCGGCAGCAATCAGAACTGGACCGGGCTGTCGGCGTCGGCCCCGCCGAGCGGCGGCGGCTGCGCCCTGCCGTCGACGTACCGGTGGTCCTCGACGGGCGCGCTGGCGCAGCCGGCGAACGGCTGGACCGCGCTGAAGGACTTCACCGACGTGGTGTACAACGGCAAGCACCTGGTCTACGCGTCGAACGTGTCGGGCTCGTCCTACGGCTCGATGATGTTCAGCCCCTTCACGAACTGGTCCGACATGGCCTCGACCGGCCAGATCGGCATGGGCCAGGCCGCGGTGGCGCCCACCCTGTTCTACTTCGCGCCCAAGAACATCTGGGTGCTGGCGTACCAGTGGGGTCAATGGCCGTTCATCTACCGCACGTCCAGCGACCCGACCAACCCCAACGGCTGGTCCGCGCCGCAGCCGCTGTTCACCGGCTCCATCCCCGGCGCCGCGCCGATCGACCAGACCCTGATCGCCGACGACCGGAACATGTACCTGTTCTTCGCCGGTGACAACGGCAGCATCTACCGGGCGAGCATGCCGATGGGGAACTTCCCCGGCAACTTCGGCTCCTCCTACACCACCGTCATGACCGACACGGTGAAGAACCTCTTCGAGGCCCCGCAGGTCTACAAGGTCCAGGGCCAGAACCAGTACCTCATGATCGTCGAGGCCCGCGGTGCCAACGAGCAGCGCTACTTCCGCTCCTTCACCGCCACCAGCCTGAACGGCTCCTGGACCCCGCAGGCCACCAGCGAGAACAGCCCCTTCGCGGGCAAGGCCAACAGCGGCGCCGGCTGGACCGACGACATCAGCCACGGCGACCTGGTCCGCGACAACCCCGACCAGACCATGACCATCGACCCCTGCCACCTGCGACTCCTCTACCAGGGCAAGTCCCCCAACGCGAGCGGCCCGTACGACCAACTGCCCTGGCGCCCGGGCCTGCTGACCCTCCAGCGCTGACCGGCGCCGCCCCCGGGGCGGGTCCGACCCACCCCGGGGAACCCCGGCCGACTCCTCGGCCGGGGTTCCCCGCCGCTGCGGGCCGATCAGCGGCCGGCGCGGTGGGCCCGCAGGGCGGCGGAGAGTGCCGGGCCGATCGGGACGAGCAGATCGACGTTCCGGTCCCGGACGGTGCCCGCCGAGTCCGCACCGCCGACCCGGGTCGGCTCGTTGGCGCTCAGCTCCCGGTGGGCGGCGGCCAGGTCCCACAGGCCGAGGCCGGGGCTGATGTTCCCGGCCCAGTTGGTCGCGGCCACGGTCATGGGGTGTCCCCTCCTCGGGTCTGGCGTCGAACCCACTCCGCCCGCCCGCACCGAGGGCGGGGGTCCGGTGACGGCCCCCGCCTCGTCGGCGCGGCGGCGCGGTCAGCAGCGGGTCAGCCGCACGGCCACGCCGTCCTGGGTGTGGAGCGGGGTGGCCCGGTACCCGGCCGCGTCCACCGTGACGCTGTCGAAGCCGCCCTGCGGCGTGCGCCCACCGATCACCGGCAGCACCACGTCGTCGCCCAGTGCGCTGGTGTCCGGCACCCGCAGGGCGAGTCGGCTGCCGCGGCCGAGCGTGATCCGGCCCGCGACCGTCAGGGCCGGGGCGTGGCAGTGGTGGAGCGTCAGTTCCAGGAGCGTTCCGGCCGACTGGAGGTAGTCGCCGTGCAGCCGGACGGCTCCCCGCTCGGCGTCCACCCGCAGGGTGCCGCCGCGGACCTGGAGGTCGCCGCGGCCGAGCGCGTCGCGGGCGGCGGCCACCAGGACCCCGTCCGCCACCACGGTGGCGCCCGTGTAGCGGTTGGTGCCGGTCAGGGTCAGCGTCCCGGTGCCGCGCTTGGTGAGGCCGCCCGGGCCGGCGATGTCGTTGCGCCAGGCGTCGGCCGCGTGGAACCCGCCGTCGGCGGCGTTCAGCTCCACCGTCACGTCCCGCTCGAACGAGCCGTAGCCGTCGGCCGCGGCGAACAGGTTGAGCCGGCCCCACATCTCCGGGCCGTCCAGCAGGACGTAGCCGGCGGGCAGCGCGGTGGTGCGCAGCACCTCGCGGCGCTGGGCGGCGTCGAGGTAGGGCAGCCGGGTCTCCAGCAGGACCTCGGCGCTCTTGGGCACGGTCATCGGAACATCCCGGCCGCTGCGGCGCAGGACGTACGTCAGCCGCGGCGTGACCTGCGCCGCGTTGGCCGCGCGGTCGGCGTACGGGTCCTCGGTCGGCGTGGCCCGGTGGGCGAAGGCGTACAGGCTGTCGGCCGTACTGCCGGTCCTGGAGCGGAAGTAGGCGGCCGCCTGGTTCCGGGCGGCCGCCTTGAGGGCGGCGTTGCGCGGATCGGCGAGGGTGGCGGCGGCGAGCGCGGTGGCGAGCGTGCGGCCGCCGATGACGTCGAGCGGGGAGTGCATGCCCGAGGTGATCCGGGTGTGGCTGAGCTCGAAGGCCCGGGCGATCAGCTCCTGGAACCGCTCGGGCACCGCGTAGGCGAGGGCCAGCGCGGACAGGTGGAAGGCGTTGGTGTGACCGCTCACGAAGCCGCCGTCGTCGGCCGGGGAGGTGCTGCGCTGGCGCAGCAGCTGCGGGGCGACGACGACGTCCGAGGCGTAGACCGGGTAGCCGAGGGCGTCGGTGGCGCCGGTGGCGACCACCGCGCTGTCCTCGGTCAGCCGCCAGGGGCGCGGGTAGCGGTAGGCGTACTTGGCCGGGTTGCCCGAGGCGTACGGTCCGCGCAGCGTGTTGACCAGGGTGACCACCTGCCCCAGCTCCGAGTCGACGGCCCCGGGGCCGATCACGGAGCCGGCGGGCGCGTCGGCCGGGACGGCGTCGTCGACCTTCGCGGGCGGGGTGGAGTCGGGTGCGGTGGTGATCGAGGTGACGGCCCGGGCGCCCGTCCGGTACAGGCCGGCGAGCGGGCCGAGACCGGCGATGACGGCGTAACCCTGGTGCTGGCGGTCGTAGACGAAGGCCTCCCGGGCCTGCGCCGCGGTGCGCCGGGTGGTGACCTCCACGCAGTAGCGCACGTTGGCGCGCAGCACGTCGGCCCGCAGCGGCGAGCCGTTGTCCCAGTCCGTGCCGGTGTGCCAGATCCGGCTCATCCCGCTGAGGATGCGCACGGCCGCGTTGCCCTCCGGGGTGAGGTCGGCCATCGTGTTGGTCGCGTAGGAGTCCACGAAGGCGGCGCCCCGGACGGGCCCGGCGGGCGCCGCGGCGGCTCGCTGCGGGGCGGCCAGCAGGCCCAGGGCCGTGGGCCCGGCGAGGATGGCGACCGAGGTGGCTGCGGAGTGGCGCAGCAAGCGGCGGCGGGTCAGGGCGGGCTGGTCGTTCATGGTGGTCTTCCTGCGGTGGTGCGCCTGGGGAGGGCGGAGCGGGTGCGGGAGGGCGGAGCGGGGAGCGAGCAGCGGAGCGGGGTGGCAAGGGGAATCCCCGGCCCGGGTGGCGGCCCGGGTCGGGGAGGTGCGGGAAGGCCGGCGGCGAGGGCTCGGCGGCGCGGCTCGGCGGCGGGGGCTCAGCGGCGGGTGAACAGGAAGCCGAGCTTGTCGACCTCGTCGCCGGCGCGTCCCTGGAAGCCGGCGATCTGCCAGCCGTCGGGCGCGGTGCGGGTCACGCAGTCGGCGGTGGTGGTGCCGCCGGCCAGGGTGCGGCCCAGGTTGGTGCCGAACGAGGTGTAGAAGATGCGGGTGTGCCCGTTGAACGAACCCTGGCAGAGGGTGGCCGAGTTGACGTACTCGCCGCTGCCCAGGATGAGCGAGGAGGCGGTGCCGCCGGTGCCGCCGTGGGTGAGGGAGGTGCCGTCGGCGAGGGTCAGTCCGACCTGGTCGACCCGGCTGCCGGCCCGCAGGCTGACCGTGGTGGCCCGGGCACCGGCCGCGACCCGGTCGATGTCGTCGTAGAAGTCGCCGTGCGGGCCGCCGAACTGCTCGCTCGCCAGGTAGGCCTGGTTCCGGCTCCAGCTGAAGCCCACGGCGACCGGGTCGTGGTCGGAGAGCATCTTGCCGGAGCCGTCCAGGAAGTCGGCGTGCTTGTTGGCGTACGAGGTCGCGGTCAGCGACACCAGCGCGCTGCTGCGGTACAGGACCTTGTCGACGATCTCGCAGGTGTCGGTGGGCGCGTTCTGGTCGCACAGCAGCGGGTCCGCGCCGCGGGTCGGCGCCACGCCGCCGCGCTCCAGCTGCACCCAGGCGTCGGTCAGCTTGTTGTCGGCGGCGAAGGCGCCGATGGTGTCGTCGGCGCGGGTGTAGCGGGTGTTGGTGTCCCCCATCACCACGACGGCGTTCCCGGCCGAGTGGGTCTTGATGTAGCCGGTGAGCTGGGCCAGGTTGGCGGCGCGGGCGGTCTCGTCGCCGGGGTTGGTGCCCGCGTTCGCGTGGAGGTTGTAGAAGTCGACGTACACGCCCTCGGCGAGCCTGGTCCGCATGAAGGTGAAGCCCTTGGGGGTGAGGCAGTCACCGGAGTCCAGCTGGCAGTCGTTCCACTTGACCCGCTCGAAGTCGTCGCCGTCGTAGCCGAGACCGGACAGGGTGTTGAGGCCGCTGCCGATGCCCGCCCCGCCGCTGGTCGCGGTGCGGAACGGGTGGGAGTC
The DNA here is from genome assembly GCF_055571335.1 of Kitasatospora sp. NPDC030952. NCBI lineage: Bacteria > Bacillati > Actinomycetota > Actinomycetes > Kitasatosporales > Streptomycetaceae > Kitasatospora > Kitasatospora sp. NPDC030952. Next base: position 235,539 of record NZ_JBVIFM010000007.1, on the reverse strand, counting down.
GGCGGCGTACAGGAAGGCGTGGTAGTTGAAGTCCTCCTGGACGTGCACGATGTCGTACGGCGCGAGCCGGCCGCCGATGGCGGTGGTGCTGCTCTGCCGCTCGGTGGAGGAGCTGTTCACCACCTGCGGCAGGCCGGCGACGTTGTAGGTCAGCGCGGAGAAGGTCCCGCCCCCGACGGCGGATGGCGCGGACGGCCCGGACGGCGCAACCGGCGCAACCGGCGCGCCGGCCGAGGCCTGCGCGGACGGCGCGCCGAGCAGGCCGCCCAGCGCGGTGGCCGCCGTGAGCGCGCCCACCAGGGTGGCACGGGCGAAGGGCTGTCGGGGGCGGGGCTTGGACATCAGTGCTCCGATCGGAGTACGGCCACGGGATCCGGTGCCCGGAGCGTATGGGCGAACCATGAGCGCGTCAACACCGCTGATGGGCTCTCACATGGCCTCTGAGCTGCGTCTTTATGAGGCCATGCCAGATTCTCCGCAAAGGTTTTGTTAGCGTTAACAGATTGTTCTCCCAGCACCTCCCCGAGGCGGAGCGAGTCGCGAGGTCAGCCCCAGCCGTTGAAGGTCAGCGCCGGCTCGGCGTTCCGCACCAGGGTGCGGGCCTGCTCGGGCCACCAGGTGCCGGCCGGTGGATCGACGGAGCCGTACTCCGGGTCCGCCGTTCCACCGGGAATGCCACGGTTGCACTGTCCGTCGGACTGGCCGACCGTCTTGATCCACAGGTAGGCGTCCGCGAGCGGGGTGCCGGTGTCGGCCGTGGGGCGGTTGCCGATGCCGCGCCCGGGCGGGTTGCACCAGACCTGCGGGTCACCGGCGTACTTGCCCGCCGGCGGCGTCCAGTCGCCCTTCCCGTTGCGGCTGGTGTCGACGACGAAGTGGGTGAGCTCATCCGCGGGCCGCGAGCCGACGTTCTGCTGGAACCACAGGTCGGTCCAGTGCCAGGTGGCGGGGTCCTCCACGTTGACGGAGTCGCCCGCCCCGCCGTCGTTGGGAGCGGCCGGGGAGTAGAACTGGCTCGCGCACTGCTCGGCGTGCCCCCGGGCCGCCGCCGGGCCCTTGGTGGCGTACCAGAGGCAGTCGGACACCCACGTGCCGTAGCGGTCGGACCGGTCGGTGGAGAAGAAGTTGGAGACGTTCAGGGAGAATCCCTGGGCGCGCTCGACCCCCGCGTCCATCAGGCGCTGCGTCATCGCGCCCACGCTCTGCCAGTGGCTGTTGCCCGCGTCCAGGTAGACGGTGGTGTTGGGCTGCTTCTCCAGGACGTCGATCGCGTACCGGAGATCGGCGATGCGGCCCGCGGTGAGGGCACCCGTCGGGTCGGTGGTCGGGGAACAGTCCCGGGGCAGGTTGGCCAGGGCGTCGGGTTCGAGGACGATCACCGCCTTGTCGCGCCCGATGCCCTTGGCCAGCCCGGCGATCCAGGCCCGGTAGTCCGCGTCCGACTGGGCGCCGCCGCTGGAGTACTGGGAGCAGTCCCGCCCCGGGACGTTGTAGGCGACCAGGACCGGGACGGTTCCGGTGCGGGCCGCCCGGCGGACCAGGGTGTGCGTCTGGCGCCGCACCTCGTCCGGGGTGCCGTCGGTGTACCAGTGGGCTCCGGGCCAACTGGCGAGCTTCGCCATGGCGGTGGCGCCGGCGAGGTCGCCGTTCAGCAGGTCGGTGGCGACCTGCTGCTCGGCGTCGCGGTCCGGTTCCACGTAGAAGCGGGTGTCGGCCGCCAGCGCGTGGCCCGTGGCCTGGTGGCCCTGGGCTTGAGCCGGAGCGGCGATCCCCGTCAGCAGCGCGGCCACGCCGACGGGGATCAGCGCACGGGGAATGCGTGGTCTCACAGGTGGGTCCTCCGGTCGGGTTCTCGGCTCAGTAGCCGAAGATCATGTTGTAGGCGACCTGCGGCAGGAACTGCCCCGCCGTCGATCCGGCGCCCACACCGCAGTTGCCGTCGGACTCGCCGGGCGCCTTGATCCACAGCAGCATCTCGGCGCCGCCGCCGTACTGCGTGGGGGTGCCGATCCTGCGCCCGGACGCGTTGCACCAGGCGCCGTTCGATCCGTTGCCGTTGCGGCTGCTGTCGACGACGTACGGCTTGGTGAAGCCGTTGGACGACTGAAGGGCGGCGTTGACGGCGTTGCCGTAGGCCGTGTTCTGCCCGGTGTCGATGTAGTTCGACACGTTCAGCGAGAACCCGTGCGCGCCGCTCACCCCGGCCGCGGCCAGGTGCTGGGCCATGGTCTGGGCGCTCATCCAGGCGGGGTTCCCGGCGTCCAGGTAGAGGTTGGTGTTGGGAGCCTTGGCGTTGAACTGCGCGATGGCGTTGCGCAGCATCGCGTTGCGTTCGGTGATCTGACTCGTGCTCATGCAGCTCTGGTCGCCGAGCGCGTCGGGTTCGAGGATGACGACCGCCGGCCGGTTGCCGATGCCACTGGCGAAGGCGGCGATCCAGGTGGCGTACTCGGCGGCCGACCCGGCGCCGCCACCGGACTGGCCGGCGCAGATGTCCCGGTTGGGGATGTTGTAGGCGACCAGGATCGGCAGCCGGCCCTGGGCGGCGGCGGCGCCGACGTAGGCGCCGGTCGCCGTCCCGATGGTGCCGCTCCAGTTGCCGAACCAGCGCGCCGTCGGCACGGCGGCGATCGACGACCGGATGGCGGCGGCGCGGCCGTCGCCGGGGTTGGCGTTGAGCCACTGCTGGGCGCTGGAGTCGGGGTCGACGTAGAAGCCGCTGGTCAGGGTGGTGGGGGTGGCGTGGGCGGCTCCGGGGTCGACCGCGACCAGCAGCGCGGTCAGGGCGGGGGCCAGGAGCAGGGACAGCCTGCGAAGCGAGCGGCGCATGGGCTTCCTCCACTGGGTGGGGGTGGGTGGAAGTGAGATCTGGAAGCGCTTCCAGATGCGAGGATGATTGGGCCCGGCCGAACCCGGTGTCAAGACGTCTGCGGCAAGTTCGTTCAATTCTCAATATCCAGCGGGAACCGCCGGAGTCGCCGCTCTCCCAGCACAACCGACCCGCCTGGCCGTAGAGTGTGGAAGCGCTTCCGACCAGCGGAGGCATTGCGTTGGTCGGTCGCCCTGGCGGCACGGGATGTCCGTGGAACCATGGTCCGGACAACGTCCGTCGGCAACAGGAGGATCAACGATCGCGATGGAGACGTCTCCACGACGCCAGCCGACGCTGGACGAGGTCGCCGCCCGGGCGGGCGTCTCACGCACGGCGGCTTCCCGCGTCATCAACAACGTGCCGCACGTGAGCGCGGCCAAGCGCGCCGCGGTGGAACGGGCGGTCCGCGAGCTCGGCTACGTGCCGAACCCGACCGCGCGAGCACTGGCGACGCGGCGCGCGGGCACGGTCGTACTGGCGGTGTCCAGCGACGAACCCGGCCTGTTCGCCGACCCGTTCTTCGCCGAGGTGACGGTGGGCGTCAGCTCCTTCCTCGACCAGACGGATCTCGAGCTGGTCCTGCTGCTGGCCAACACGCCCCGCGGCAAGGAGCGCCTGCGGCGCATCCTGAGCTCCCAGCGGGCGGACGGCGTGATGCTGATGGCGGTGCGCGGCGACGACCCCCTGGGCCGGCTGGCCGAGCGGACGGACCTGCCCGTGGTCTTCGGCGGCCTGCCGCTCACCGGCACCCCGCCCCGGTGGTACGTGGACCCGGACAACCGGGGCGGCGCGCGCCTGGCCGTCGAGCACCTGATCGGCAGCGGACGCCGGAACATCGCGATGATCACCGGGCAGGTCGACCTCCAGGCCGCCGTCGCCCGTGAACAGGGCTTCCGCGAGGCACTCGTCCTGGCCGGCCTGTCCCCCGCCGGCCTGGTCCCGGGCGACTTCACCCAGGCCGGCGGCGAGGCCGCGATGGAGCGGCTGCTCGCGGACCGCCCGGACCTCGACGCGGTGTTCGCGGCCAATGACGGCATGGCCCTGGGAGCGCTGCGCGCCCTGCGCCGACACGGCCGACGCGTCCCCGGGGACGTCGCGGTCGTCGGCTTCGACGACCTCGCCGGCGCCCTGTACGCCGACCCGCCGCTGACGACCGTGCACCAGCCGGTGCGCGCGCTCGGGCTGGAGATGGCCCGGATGCTCGTGGCGGCCGTCGAGGGCCAGGACCCGGGCCCGCTCGTCCTGCCGACCCGCCTGACGATCCGGGAATCCGCCCCCTGACGAGCGGCTGACTCCCCGGCACACCGGGGCCGCCCTGGACGCGCTTCCGAGCCCCAGGGCGGCCCCAAAGGTGCTTCCGGGCCGCCCTGCCCCGCTCCCCGCCCGCCGGGCCGCCTCACCTCCGACCTGCCGACGACCTGCCGATGACCTGCCGACGACCGGACACTGACCGGCCACCGACCGGCGAACCGGCTCGAACGGCCGCCGGCGGAACACCTCTTGACATCTTCCCGTCCGAGGCAGCAGGGTTTGCTGAACTGGAAGCGCTTCCAGTCCACGGAGGCGCTCCTGGGGCCGAACCCGCCCCGCCCCTCCCACACCGCGTCCCACGCCCTCGTCGCGACCGCCCCGGCCCCGTCCCCGGCACCGCGAGAGCGCCGCGCCCGCGCGCGTCCACCCGCGCACCCCGCTACCGCCTCCCTGGAGAACCTCATGTTCCTGCGCCGTCGTTCCCGCAGAGCCGCCGCCCTCCTGTCGGCCGCCGTCGCCACCGCGACCCTGGCCACCGGATGCGCCTCGGGAGGGGCCGGCTCGGACGACCCGAACGCGAAGATCACGCTGACCGTCGGCGACTTCGGCACCTTCGGCTACAAGGAGGCCGGGCTCTTCGACGAGTACACGAAGGCGCACCCGAACATCACGATCAAGGAGAACACCACCACCCAGGAGGGCGACTACTGGACCGCGCTGCAGACCCGGCTCTCGGGCGGCGGGCTCGACGACGTCCAGGCGCTGGAGGTCAGCCGGATCGCGCTGGCCACCTCCGACCAGCTCAGCGGCGCCTTCACCGACCTGTCGAAGGTCCAGGGCGTCGACAAGGACGCCTACCTGCCCTGGAAGTGGAAGCAGGCGACCAACGCCCAGGGCAAGACCGTCGGCCTCGGCACCGACGTCGGCCCGATGGCGATCTGCTACCGCCAGGACCTCTTCCAGGCCGCCGGCCTGCCCGGCGACCCCGCCGCCGTCAGTGCCCTGTGGGCGGGTGACTGGGCGAAGTACGTCGAGGTCGGCCGCCAGTACCAGGCCAAGGCCCCCAAGGGCACCTTCTTCATGGACACCGCCACCGGCCTCTACAACGGCGTGGTCTCCTCCAACGCCGAGCAGTACTACAAAAACGGCAAGATGAACTACCAGGACTCCGCGGGCGTGAAGAACGGCTGGAAGCTGGCCTCCGACGCGGTCCAGGGCGGCATGACCCAGGGACTCAAGGAGTTCGACACCCCCTGGCAGACGGCCTTCTCCAACTCCACGTTCGCCACCACCGTCTGCCCGTCCTGGCAGCAGGCCAACATCGAGAAGTTCTCCGGCCCGGACAACGCCGGCAAGTGGAACGTCGCGCAGGCCCCCACCGCGGGCAACTGGGGCGGCTCGTTCCTGGCCGTACCGGCCTCCGGCAAGCACGTGGCCGCGGCCCAGGCGCTGGTCGTCTGGCTCACCGCCCCCGAACAGCAGGCCAAGGTCTTCCAGAAGGTCGGCACCATCCCGGCCAACCAGAAGGCGTACGCGCTCCCGGGCGTCATGGACTTCAAGAACCCGTACATCGGCCCGAACGCCCCCACCGGGCAGATCTTCTCCACCGCGGCCAAGGCCATCCAGCCAGCCGAGACCGGCCCGCACCACGGTGACCTGCACGGGGCGTTCAGCAACGGCGTGCTGCTGATGGAGCAGAACCACGAGAGCTCCGAGGCCGCCTGGGCCGACACCACCAAGCAGATCGCGAGCACCATCCAGTAGCCGCGGGCCACGCCGTACGGACCGCGCGGCAGCTCCTTCCCCCGCGCGGTCCGTACCGGCGTCCGGCAGCCGAGACCGAACCCAAGTCCAGTCCAGAGCGACCCGACGGCCCGCCCGGCCGTCGCCCCGGCACGGAGGAACCTGTGGCCACCTCGACCCGCACCCACCGAAGCGACCCGGCCGAACCGCCACCCGGCGCGAGCCCGCCGAAGCGCGCCGGAGAGCCGACGGGCCCGCGCAGCCGACTGCACCGCTGGGACCACAAGGTCTCGCCCTACGTGTTCGTCTCGCCCTTCTTCCTCGTGTTCGCGGTCTTCGGGCTCTTCCCGCTGGTCTACACGGGCTGGCTGTCCCTGCACCAGGTCAGCCTCTACAACGTGGACCAGGCGGACTGGGTCGGTCTCCAGAACTACGCCGACCTGCTGTTCGGGCCGCCGAGCGAACTCTTCTGGCACGCCCTGCGCAACACGATCACCCTCGGGCTGCTGTCCACCGTCCCGCAGCTGCTGATCGCGCTCGGCCTCGCCCACCTGCTCAACTACCGCCTCCCGGCCCGCGGTTTCTTCCGCACCGCGCTGCTGGCGCCGTACGCGACCTCGGTGGCGGCCGCCACGCTCGTCTTCGCCCTGATCTTCAGCCCCGAGGGCGGCATGGCCAACTGGCTGCTGGGGCTGGTGGGCATCGGGCCGGTCAGCTGGGAATCCGGCACCTGGAGCTCCCAGCTCGCCATCTCGGTGATCGTTATCTGGCGCTGGACCGGTTACAACGCGCTGATCTACCTCGCCGCGATGCAGGCCATCCCCCGCGAGCTGTACGAGGCCGCCGCGATCGACGGCGCCAACCGCTGGCAGCAGTTCCGCAACGTCACGATCCCCGAACTGCGGCCCACCATCCTGTTCACCGTCGTCGTCTCGTTCATCGGAGCGACCCAACTCTTCGGCGAGCCCTACCTGTTCGGAGGTCAGAGCGGCCACCAGGGCGGTACCCAGCACCAGTACGAGACGCTCGGGGTCTTCATGTACGACCAGGGCTTCCACTACAGCATGCTCGGCCGCGCCTCAGCCGTCGCCTGGCTGATGTTCGTCCTGCTCCTGCTGGTCGGCCTGGCCAACACGCTGATCGCCCGCCGCCTGCGTTCCGCCAAGTGACCGAGAAGGACGACGACATGACCACCATCCCCGCCCCCGACTCCCCCGCCCCGCGCGCCATCGCGCGCCGGAGCCGGCTGCGCTCCCCGGGCGCGGGCGACCAGCACCGGGCCGGGCCGCTCGCGCTGACGACGCTGACCCTGGTCGCCCTCGCCTCGCTGTTCCCGCTGTACTGGACCCTCGTGGCGGCGTCCACCGACGGCCACCGGGTGGTCGCCACACCCCCGCCGCTGGTGCCCGGGTCGAACCTGTTCCACAACATCGGCTACGCGTGGGACAACGCCGGGGCACGCGGCATGGGCGTCGCGCTGCTCAACTCGACCCTGGTCGCCGGCGCCGTCGCGGTCAGCACGGTGGCGTTCGCCGTCCTGGCCGGCTTCGCGTTCGCCAAGCTGCGCTTCCGCGGCCGGGGCGCCATGCTCGCCCTCGTCGTCGCCACCATGGCCGTGCCCGCCCAGGTCAGCGTGGTGCCGCTGTTCATCCTGATGCGGCACCTGGGACTCGGCAACCAGCTCGGCGCCCTCATCCTGCCCTCCCTGGTGACGGCCTTCGGCGTCTTCTTCATGCGCCAGTACCTCACCCAGGCCCTGCCCACCGAACTCCTGGAGGCGGCCAGGGTCGACGGCGCCAACTCGCTGCGCGTCATCTGGCACGTCGTCCTGCCGATCGCCCGGCCCGCGATGGCCGTCCTGGGCATGCTCACCTTCGTCCAGTCGTGGAACGACTTCCTGTGGCCCGTCATCGCGATGAACGGCGCCATCAACCCCACGGTCCAGGTCGCCCTCGCCGGACTCGGCACCGGCTGGTCGACCGACTGGTCCGTCATCACCGCCGGCGCGCTCATCGGCACCGTACCGCTGCTCCTGGTCTTCACCGTCTTCGGACGGCAGATCGTCGGCGGCATCACCCAGGGCGCGCTGAAGGGTTGACGGCACCTCAGGCCGTCGCCCGTTGTTCACCACACCCCATTCATTGGAGCACTGCTGTCATGACCGTGGTCTCACCGGACAACCACCGCACCCGACGCGCGTTCCCGCCGGGCTTCGCCTGGGGCACCGCCACCGCCGCCTACCAGATCGAGGGCGCCGTCGCGGAGGACGGTCGCGCCCCCTCGATCTGGGACACCTTCAGCCACACCCCCGGCAAGGTCGCCAACGGCGACACCGGCGACACCGCGCTGGACCACTACCACCGCTTCCGCGAGGACGTCCGGATCATGGCCGACCTCGGCCTCACCTCCTACCGCTTCTCCGTCTCCTGGCCCCGCGTCCAGCCCGGCGGCCGCGGCCCGGCGAACCAGCGCGGCCTGGACTTCTACCGGCAGCTGGTCGACGAGCTGCTCACCCACGGCATCACCCCCGTGGCCACGCTCTACCACTGGGACCTCCCGCAGGCGTTGGAGACCCCGTCGACCAACGGCTCCGCCGCGGGCGGCGGCTGGCCCGCCCGGGAGACCGCGTACCGGTTCGCCGAGTACACGGGACTCGTCGCCGAGGCGCTCGGCGACCGGGTGTCCACCTGGACCACCCTCAACGAGCCCTGGTGCAGCGCCTTCCTCGGCTACGGCGCCGGCGTCCACGCCCCCGGCCGCACCGACCCGGCCGACGCGCTGCGCGCCGCCCACCACCTCAACCTCGGCCACGGCCTGGCCGTCGGCGCCCTGCGCGCCGCGCTGCCCGCCCCCGCCCAGATCGCCGTCTCGCTCAACCTGCACGCCGTGCGACCGCTCAGCGACCGCCCGGAGGACCAGGAGGCCGCCCGCCGGATCGACGCCGTCGGCAACCGGATCTGGACCAGCCCGATGTTCCGGGGCCGCTACGACGAGGACCTCCTCGAGGACACCGCGCACGTGGTCGACTGGGACACCCTGGTCCACGACGGCGACCTCGCCGAGATCTCCCGCCCCATCGACCTGCTCGGCCTCAACTACTACAACCCGACCGTCGTCTCCGCCCCCGCCGACGGCACCCGCCGGCCGCGCGACGACGGGCACGGCGGCGGCTCGTCCTCGCCCTGGCCGGGCGCCGAGGGCGTCGCCTTCCACCTCGCGAACGACGACGTCACCGCCATGGGCTGGCCGATCGACCCGAGCGGCCTGTCCGACACCCTGCTCGCCCTGCACCGCGAGTTCGGCCTGCCGCTGCTCGTCACCGAGAACGGCGCCGCCTTCGAGGACACGGTCGCCCCCGACGGCACCGTCCACGACCCCGAGCGGACCGCCTACCTGCGCGGCCACCTCGACGCCGTCGCCGACGCGATCGCCGCCGGCGCGGATGTGCGCGGCTACTTCCTCTGGTCGCTGATGGACAACTTCGAGTGGGCGTACGGCTACGACAAGCGCTTCGGCATCGTCCACGTCGACTACGACACCATGGTCCGCACCCCGAAGAGCAGCGCCCACTGGTACGCCGAGGTGATCCGCCGCGGCGGTCTGGACTGACCCGTCCGGCTCGCCGGCGCCACCGCCGGCCGAGGCGTGCGGCTGCTCGAAAAAACATCGGCGACGGCGGCGACCCTTTCGAGGGCGGCCACCAACGGGTGCAACGACACCAGCGGGAGCCGCGGCGAGCGGCACCCGCCCCCCGCATCCGCGCATTCCGATGGGAAGCCCACGTGCCTTCTGACGACCCGGTCACCACCGAGCAGCCGACGCCCCGGGGCCGTACGCAGCACCGGGGCCGAGGGTCCGCCGACTCCCCGGCGGGCTCCCCGGCCTCCGTGCCGGCCCGGCCCCGGCCCCTCCTACGGCGGTGCGGGGGTGCCGGGCGACCACCCCCGGCATAGCCTGGCCGACGACGCCCGCCCTCCCGGTGGCGGTGCGCGAAGCGGCAACACCCTTTCCTCGGAGGACAGTTCATGCGCGCTGTGACCTACGATTCGTACGCCCCGGACAACTCCCGACTGAAGTACGGCGAGGTGCCCGACCCGAAGGTCGGCCCCGGCCAGGTGCTGATCGAGGTCCGGGCGGCCTCCGTCAACCCGGTCGACTGGAAGGTCATGGCGGGCGGGCTGGACGGCATGATGGACACCGTCTTCCCGGTCGTCCCCGGTTGGGACGTGGCCGGCGTGGTCACCCGTACCGGCCCCGACACGCCCGAGTTCTCCCCCGGTGACGAGGTGATGGCCTACGCCCGCAAGGACGTGGTGCAGGCCGGCACGTTCGCCGAGTACGTCGCGGTCGCCGCACCGGCGGTGGCACGCAAGCCCACCGCCCTCGACTGGGCGCAGGCGGCCGGGCTGCCGCTGGCCGGACTCACCGCGCAGCGCAGCCTCGACCGGCTCGACGTCGGCCCCGACGACGTGCTCCTGGTGCACGGCGCCGCCGGTGGCGTGGGCAGCCTCGCGGTTCAGCTCGGCCGCGACCGCGGGGCCCGGGTGATCGGCACCGCCTCGGAGCGCAACCACGACTTCGTCCGCGAGCTCGGCGCCGAGCCGGTGACGTACGGGGACGGCCTGGCCGAGCGGGTGCGGGCGCTGGCGCCCGGCGGCGTGTCGGCCGTGGCGGACTTCGTCGGCGGTCAGCTGGAGACGACGCTGGCCGTGCTCGCCGACGGCGGGCGGCACGTCTCCGTCGCCGACCCGGAGGTGTCGCAGCACGGCGGCCACTGGATCTGGGTCCGCCCGGACGGCGCAAAGCTCGCCGAACTGGCAGCCGCCGTCGACCGCGGCGCACTGACCGTGGAGGTCGCCCGGACCTTCCCCCTGGACCGGACGGGCGAGGCCTTCGACGCCAGCCGCACCGGCCACACCCGCGGAAAGCTGGTCGTCCTGCCGTGACCTCCCCCGTCCTCCGCCCGCAGGCGGGAGTTCGAAGACACGTCCTAGGCTGGAGCCAGGCGCCGGAACCACCCTCCGGCGTGCACGGCTGCCCGGACGGAGGCGCGTGTGGAGACGACCGGCGAACAGGACGCGCCCACCGCCGTTGTCACGGTCGGCCCGGACGGGGTCGTGACCGGCTGGAGCGAGGACGGACCGCTCCTGCTGGGCTGGACCGCGGCGGAGACCGTCGGCCGACCGATGACCGACCTGCTGGTCGATCCCCCGCCCGCCTTCCTCGGGGATGACAGCCGCGGGGCTGACAGCCCCGGGGAGGACGGCCCCGGGCCCGCGGGCCTGATCACCCTGCGCCACCGGAACGGCTCCACCGTGGACGCCGTGGTGACGGCCCAGGCCCTGCGCGACGCCGACGGCAGGGCCCTGGGCCGGGTGGTGACGCTCCAGCGCTGGGACCGCCGTCCGGTGATCGCCGACCGGGCCTTCGAGCAGTGCCCCTTCGCCCTCGGCGTCTACGACCCCGATCTGCGCTTCCTGTGGGTGAACGCCGCCGCGTGCCGGGTGATGGCGCACTCGGAGGAGCAGGTCCTCGGCGAGAAGTACCGCGAGCTGTTCCCCGAACTGGACGACGCGGCGTACACCAACAAGCTGTCCGAGGTGGGCAGGACGGGCGAGCCCGCGCGTCTGATCACGATCTTCCGCCCGCTGGGCAGCGCCTACGCCAACGCCTGGGCGACCAGCATGTGGCCGGTCCGGGACGCCGGGGGCACCGTGCGCGCCGTCGCCAACTGGGGCTTCGACATGAGCGCCGAGTACTGGGCCCGCCAGCGCCTGCTCCTGCTCAACGAGGCCACCAAGGGCATCGGCCGGACCCTGGACGTGATCAGCACCGCCCGGGAGCTGGCCGAGACCTCGGTGCCGGCCTTCGCCGACCTCGTCACCGTCGACCTCTTCGACGAGGTGCTGCGTGGAGAGGAACCGCCCGCCTTCGCCGCCGTCACCACCAGCGGCACCATCACGCTCGGCCGCGCGGCCCGGCACAGCGCGAAGGAGGCCCCCGACCCGCCGGCCGGCGCGGCGGCGTCGGTCGGCTACGCGCCCGGTTCGGTCGCCGCCCGCTGCATGTCCACCGGCAGGTCCATGGTGCAGCTCGCCGCCGAGCCCAACCAGGGCGGCGAGTGGGCCTTCGGCCCCGGTCTCGCCGCCGACCCCGCCCACTGGCCGCCGGGCACCCCGCTGATCGACCAGACCCTCGCCGCTCAGGGGTTGACCGGCCGGATCACCGTGCCGCTGCTGGCCCGCGGCGCCGTGCTCGGCGTCGTCGCCTTCGCCCGCCGCGACCGGCCGGAGGCCTTCACCGCCGACGACCTGATCCTCGCCGAGGAACTGGCCGCCAAGGCCGCCGTCGCCATCGACAACGCCCGCCGGTACACCCGCGAGCACGCCCTCGCGCTGACCCTGCAACGCAGTCTGCTGCCGCAGCGGCTGCCCGAGCACGGGGCGATCGAGGTGGCCTCCGGCTACCTTCCCGCCGGGGCGGGCGCCGGCGTGGGCGGTGACTGGTTCGACGTCATCGCGCTGTCCGGCGCGCGGGTCGCCCTGGTCGTCGGCGACGTCGTCGGCCACGGCGTGCACGCCTCGGCCAGCATGGGCCGGCTCCGCACGGCGGTCCGCACCCTGGCCGACGTGGACCTTCCGCCGGACGAGTTGCTCACCCACCTGGACGACCTGGTCCTCCACCTCCCCGACGACGACCGGCCCGAAGGCGGTTTCGAGCCGACCGGCGAGACCGGCGCCACCTGCCTGTACGCCGTGTACGACCCGGTCTCCCGGCGCTGCGCCCTGGCGAGCGCGGGCCATCCGCTGCCGCTGGTCATCTCGCCCGACGGCACCGGCACCCCGATCGAAGCGCAGCCGGGTCCGCCGCTCGGCGTCGGCGGGCTGCCGTTCGAGGTGACCGAGATCGAGGTGCCCGAAGGCAGTCTGCTCGCGCTCTACACCGACGGACTGGTGCAGAACCGCGAGCGCGACGGCGGGCAGGGGGCCGGCGACCTGCTCCGGGTCCTGAGCGAGCCGGCCGCCTCGCTGGAGGCGCTCTGCGACACGGCGATGAAGGCCATGCTGCCGGAGCACCGCACCGACGACGCGGCCCTGCTGCTCGCCCGCACCCGCGCGCTGGACCCCGACCACGTCGCCGACTGGGACATCGAGCCCGACCCCACGCAGGTGGCGCGCGCCCGGCGGCTGGCCGCCGACCAACTGGCCGCCTGGGGCCTGGAGGAGACGGCGTTCGTCACCGAACTGGTCGTCAGCGAGCTGGTCACCAACGCGATCAAGTACGGTCAACCACCCATCAGGCTGCGGCTGATCCGCGACACCTCACTGATCTGCGAGGTCTCCGACGGCAGCGCCACCGCCCCGCACCTTCGCCGGGCGCGCATCTTCGACGAGGGCGGCCGAGGCCTGATGCTCGTCGCCCAGCTCACCCAGGGCTGGGGCACCCGGCACACCACCAACGGCAAGACGATCTGGTGCGCCCAGACCCTCGGCCCGTGGTGACGCCCTTCCGGCCCGGCGCGGTTCGCGTACCCCGGCACCCGCCGGACGGCTGACGGCCCACGGCTGACAGCTGACGGCGCGACCACCTCCGCCGGATGACGGGCCCGGTCCGGCGGCGGACTACTCCGCACGGCGGCCCGCCGTCCGTCGGAGGATGCAGGGCGGAGCCCGTCCACGGCATGACGCCCGACGGTGCCTCCCGGTGCGAGTCTGGCGACATGACCCCCGTGTGCTCCCGCCGGCCCGGTCTGCGGCTCGCCGCCACCGCGCTCGCCGCCGCCGTCGTCACCGCGCTCGCGCCCGCCGCGGTGGCCGCTCCGACCGCCGGGGCCGAACTCCCCGCCGACGCACCGCCCGAGCTGGCCGCCCTGGTCGAGCAGGGCGGCAGCACCGCCGCGCTCGCGGAGGTCCGCGACCACGGACGGGTCGTCTGGCGGGGCGCGGCGGGCGTCCGGGACCTGGTCACCGGTCTACCGGCGCGCGCCGACGGGAGGTTCAGGATCGGCAGCGTCACCAAGATCCGGCAGAAGACATCGGATGGCTTGTGGTGCGGAGGACTCTACGAGCGGGGCATCCCACTGACAAGAGGAACCTCCGGATATTCCCCACCGTGATGCGCGGCCATCCGCAGCGATCCGATGGAACCTCCAACGATCTTTCTGAACTGCTCAGTTGGTCCATCCGATCGGCGGTCAGCGGGCAGACATCGGAGGAATCCTTGCGAGGCCCGATGAGGCCTCGTATGGTCATGGCACCACGGATACATCCGATGTGTTGATGGGAGCCACCACATGAAGCTGCTGCGACTCGGCGACCCCGGAGCGGAGACTCCGGCCGTCCGCGACGAGCACGGCGCGACCTTCACCCTCACGGGCCTGACCGGCGACATCGACGGCTCCTTCCTCGCCTCCGGCGGGATCGACCGGGTCCGGGCCGCCCTGGCCGAGGGTTCGCTGCCCGCCGTGGATCCGACCGGTCTGCGGATCGGGGCGCCCGTCGCCCGCCCGGGCAAGGTGGTCTGCATCGGCCTCAACTACCGCGATCACGCCGAGGAGACCGGGGCGGCCGTCCCCGAGCGGCCGGTGGTCTTCATGAAGGATCCGTCCACCGTCGTCGGCCCCCTCGACCCCGTGCTGATCCCGCGCGGCTCGGTGAAGACCGACTGGGAGGTGGAACTCGCCGTCGTCATCGGCCGGGAGGCCCGCTACCTCACCGACCCCGCGCAGGCGGCGGGGTGCATCGCGGGGTACGCGATCAGCAACGACGTCTCCGAGCGGGAGTTCCAGCTGGAGTTCTCCACCCAGTGGGACCTCGGCAAGTCCTGCGAGAGCTTCAACCCGCTCGGCCCCTGGCTGGTGACCCCGGACGACGTCGCCGACCCGCGGGACCTCGGGCTGCGCCTGAGCGTCAACGGTGAGCCGCGCCAGGACGGCAGCACCAAGAACATGGTCTTCGACGTCCACTACCTGGTCTGGTACCTGAGCCAGTACCTGGTGCTGCGCCCCGGCGACGTCATCAACACCGGCACCCCGGCCGGTGTGGCCCTGGGCCTGCCCGGCACCCCCTACCTGCGCGCGGGCGACACCGTCGAGCTGACCATCGACGGCCTCGGCACCCAGCGCCAGACCTTCCGCAACGCGTGAAAGGCGTCCCCTTGTCCGCAACCACCGCGCGGATCACCGCCGTCGACACCTATGACGTCCGCTTCCCCACCTCGCGGGAGCTGGACGGCTCCGACGCGATGAATCCGGACCCGGACTACTCCGCCGCCTACGTCGTCCTGCGGACCTCCGGGGGCGGCCACGAGGGCCACGGCTTCACCTTCACCATCGGTCGCGGCAACGACATCCAGGTGGCCGCCATCGACGCGCTCCGCCCGCACGTCATCGGACGCCCGGTCGCCGAACTGCGCGCCGACCCCGGCTCGCTGTACCGCGACCTGATCGGCGACAGCCAACTGCGGTGGCTGGGCCCGGAGAAGGGCGTGATGCACATGGCCATCGGGGCCGTCGTCAACGCCGTCTGGGACCTCGCCGCCAAGCACGAGGGCAAGCCGCTCTGGCAGCTGCTCGCCGACGCCGACCCCGCCTGGCTGGTCTCCCAGATCGACTTCCGCTACATCGCCGACGCCCTCACCCCGGCCGAGGCACTGGAGCTGCTGCGGCGCGGGAAGCAGGGGGCGGACGAGCGCGCCGCGACGCTGCTCCGCCGGGGCTACCCCGCCTACACCACCTCCCCCGGCTGGCTGGGCTACGACGACGAGAAGCTCACCCGCCTCGCACTCGCCGCCGTGTCGGACGGCTTCCGGCAGATCAAACTGAAGGTCGGCGCCGACCTGGCGGACGACATCCGCCGCTGCCGGGCCGCCCGCGCGGCCGTCGGGCCGGACGTCCGGATGGCCATCGACGCCAACCAGCGCTGGAACGTGGCCGAGGCCGTCGAATGGACCAGGGCGCTCGCGGAGTTCGACCCGTACTGGATCGAGGAGCCCACCAGCCCCGACGACGTCCTGGGGCACGCCACGATCCGGCGGCAGGTCAGCCCGGTGAAGGTCGCCACCGGCGAACACGTGCAGAACCGCATCGTCTTCAAGCAGTTGCTCCAGGCCGGCGCCATCGACATCCTCCAACTGGACTCGGCCCGGGTCGGCGGCGTCAACGAGAACCTCGCCATCCTGCTGCTCGCCGCCAAGTTCGGCGTACCGGTCTGCCCGCACGCCGGCGGCGTCGGCCTGTGCGAACTCGTCCAGCACCTGTCCATGTTCGACTACGTGGCGCTCACCGGCACCACCGAGGACCGGGTCATCGAGTTCGTCGACCACCTCCACGAGCACTTCCTCGACCCGGTGGTCATCACCGACGGCCACTACCGGGCCCCCACCGCGCCGGGATTCTCGGCGGCCATGCACCGGACCTCGCTCGACACCTACCACTACCCCCACGGCTCCTTCTGGGCCGAGGAGGCGGCGCGACACCAGGAGGCGACCGCATGACGACCCCGGAACTCCACGGACTGACCGCCGTCGTCACCGGCGGCGCCTCCGGGATCGGCCTGGCCACCGCCACCCTGCTCGCCGAACGCGGCGCGCGGGTGGCCGTCCTGGACCTCGCCCCGGAGACGGTGCGGGAGCCGCTGCTCGGCTTCGCGGCCGACGTCTCCGACGACGCCTCGGTGACCGGCGCCGTCCAGGCCGCGGCCGAGGCGCTGGGCGGGATCGACATCCTGGTCAACAACGCGGGCATCGGCGCGGTCGGGACCGTCGCGGACAACCCGGACGAGCAGTGGCACCGCGTCCTCGACGTCAACCTGCTCGGCGTCGTCCGCACCACCCGGGCGGCCCTGCCGCACCTGCGCCGCTCCGCCCGGGCCGCGGTGGTCAACACCTGCTCCATCGCCGCCACCGCCGGCCTGCCGCAGCGCGCGCTCTACTCCGCCAGCAAGGGCGCCGTCCTGTCGCTCACCCTGGCCATGGCGGCCGACCACGTCCGCGAGGGCATCCGGGTCAACTGCGTCAACCCCGGCACCGTGGACACCCCCTGGGTGGGCCGGCTGCTGGACGCCGCCGACGATCCGGCCGCCGAACGGGCGCGGCTGAACGGCCGTCAGCCGCACGGGCGGCTGGTCAGCGCCGAGGAGGTCGCGGCCGCCATCGCCTACCTGGCCTCCCCGGCCGCCGGCAGCACCACCGGCACGGCCCTGCAGGTCGACGGCGGGATGGCGGGCCTGCGGCTGCGGCCGGAGGCCGGGTCGTGACCTCGCGCCGTCGGCCCCTGGGGCACAGCTCGGTGGAGGTCGGCGAACTCGCCTTCGGCGCGGCGGGCATCGGCAACCTGTTCACCCCGGTGACCGACGCCGACGCCGAAGCGGCCGTCGCCGCCGCCTGGGAGTCGGGCGTGCGGTACTTCGACACCGCCCCGCACTACGGCCTGGGCCTGTCCGAGCGGCGGCTCGGCCGGGCCCTGCGCGGCCGCCCCAGGGACGAGTACGTCCTCTCCACCAAGGTCGGCCGGCTGCTGCGCCCGGCCCCGGCGCCCCACGGCGACGACCTCGCCCACGGCTTCGCCGTCCCCGCCGCCCAGCGCCGGATCTGGGACTTCAGCGCCGTGGGCGTCCGCCGCTCGATCGAGGACAGCCTGGAACGGCTGGGACTGGACCGGATCGACGTCGTCTACCTCCACGACCCCGACGACCACGCGGAGCAGGCGCTCACCGAGGCGTACCCGGAGCTGGCGCGGCTGCGCGCCGAGGGACTGGTCGGCGCGATCGGCGTCGGCATGAACCAGGCGGAGCTCCTCACCCGCTTCATCCGCGAGACCGACCTCGACGCCGTGCTGCTCGCCGGCCGCTACAGCCTGCTCGACCAGCGCGGACTCACCGAGCTGCTGCCGCTGGCCGCCGAACGCGGCGTCGGCGTCGTCATCGGCGGCGTCTTCAACTCCGGTCTGCTCGCCGACCCCCGCCCCGGTGCCACCTTCGACTACGCCTCCGCGCCCGAGGAGTTGCTCGCCCGCGCCCTGGACCTCGAGGCCGTCTGCGAGCGGCACGGCGTGCCGCTGCGCGCCGCCGCGCTGCGCTTCCCGTTCGGGCACCCCGCCGTGACCAGCGTCCTGGTCGGCACCCGCGACGCCGCGGAGGCGAGGGACGCCGCCGCCATGCTCCGGCACCGCGTCCCGGACGGGCTGTGGGCGGAGCTGAAGGACCGCGCGCTGCTGCCGGCGGACGTCCCGACCCCGCACGAGACCACGGAGCAGTCATGAGGATCGCCCTGCACACCCGCGTCCGCGCGGACCGGATCGAGGAGTACGAGGCCGCGCACCGCGAGGTGCCGGCCGAACTCACCGACGCCATCAGGGCCGCCGGGGTGACCTCCTGGACCATCTGGCGCAGCGGGTCCGAGCTGTTCCACCTGCTGGAGTGCGAGGACTACGCCCGGTTGCTCGCCGAGTTGGAGCACCTTCCGGTCAACATCGCCTGGCAGGCCCGGATGGCCGGACTCCTCGACGTCGTCCACGACTACTCGGCGGACGGTGCCGCGGCCGGGCTGCCCGTGGTGTGGGAGCTGTAGCCGTTCCGGCCGCCCGGCCCGGCCCCGGTGTCCGGAAGCACCGCGGCCGGGCCGGGCGGAACCTCTATGCTGCGAAGATCAGATGACCAGGAAGGGCGAGGCGTGCCAGTCACCGACGAGGCGATCGAGAAGATCAAGGCCATGATCGTGAGCGGTGAGCTCCGCCCCGGCGCGAAGCTCCCGAAGGAGGCGGACCTCGCGGACCGGCTCGGCCTCTCCCGCAACTCCCTGCGGGAGGCGGTCAAGGCGCTGTCGCTGATCCGGGTGCTCGATGTGCGTCAGGGCGACGGCACGTACGTGACCAGCCTGGAGCCCGACATCCTCCTGGACGCGCTGGGTTTCGTGGTCGACTTCCACCAGGACAACACGGTGCTGGAGTTCCTGGAGGTCCGCCGCATCCTGGAGCCCGCCGCTGCCGCGATGGCCGCCCGGGTGATGTCCGAGGAGGACGTCGCCGGCCTGGCCGAGGTGCTGGACGGCCTGGCCGAGGTCGCCACGCTGGAGGAACTCATCGCCAACGACCTGGAGTTCCACCGCAGGATCGCGGCCGGGTCGGGCAACACCGTGCTCTGCTCGCTGATCGACGGCCTGTCCGGACCCACGACGCGCGCGCGGGTCTGGCGCGGGCTGACCGAGGAGGGGGCGACGGAGCGCACCCGCCAGCAGCACCGCGCGATCCTCGACGCCATCGCCGGCCGGCGCCCGGAACTCGCCCACGCCTGGGCGACCGTGCACGTCGCCGGCGTCGAGCAGTGGCTCCGCGACACCCTCGGCGAACCGGGGTCGGCCCTCGGCTGACGGGGCGGTGGGTGACGCCCGGTGCGGGCGTCACCCACCGGTGGAAGGGAACCTGCGACCGGCTCCGTGGGTCGGTCGGAGCGCGAGGAGCCGCCGGTCCTGGTCGGCGCCGGTGGTGGCCTACTGGACGACGGTGCCGCCGTCGGGGGTCGAGCCGCCGGAGGTGGAGCCGCCGCCGGCGTCCGGTACCTTGCCGCTGTCGCGGTTGACCGGCCCGAAGGTGCCCGGGTCCGCGCCGAAGGGCCGGTCGTAGACCTCCAGGTTGCGGATGGACGCCCAGGCACCGGCCGGCAGCCCGGTGACCGTGACCCGCACGTACCGCGCCCGGGCGCGGAACCGGGCGACCTGCACCTGGCTGGTGCCGGTCGTCGCGGTGAGGTCGGCCAGCGTGGTCCACGTGCCGGCGTCGGTGGAACCCTCGATCTTGTAGCGGTAGTTGGTGTTGTCCAGCTCCCAGGCGATCCGGGTGCCGGTCAGCGCGCGGGTCGAGCCGAGGTCGACCGCCAGCCAGTGGCCGGTGCCGCCGTCGTTCGCGCACCAGCGGGTGGCGGTGGCCCCGTCGACCGCGTTGGCCGCGGTGTTGCCCTTGGCACGCTCCTCGCTGTCGGCGGTCGCCGCCCTGCCGACGGCGGTGTCGCCCGGCTGCACGCTCCGGTCGAGGACGACACCGATGACGCTGTCCTGGGGGTGGGTGGTGCGGTCGATGCCGGTGACGGTGAGCCGGCCGTCGGCACCGACGGTGTGGGCGAGGTTGCCGCCGGACCGTACGTCGAACACCCGGGTGACCTGCGCGTCGCCGATCGCCGGGGTCGTGAAGGTGGTCCCGCTGTAGCCGGACAGCAGGTGGACGTAGAAGGTGTCGTCCTTGTAGGTGAAGCCGTACTGGCCGTCGACCGGGTTCCACGGGCCGCCGCGGGTGCCGTAGACGGACTGGCCGCAGGCGGTCATGAAGGCGCCGACCTGCCGCAGCAGGCCGGCCTGCCCGTCGGAGACGGTGCCGTGCCGGTCCGGGCCCACGTTGACCATCACGGTCATGTTCCGCACCCAGCAGTTGACCAGGACGTCCATCACGCTGCCGTAGCCCATGACCGGGCTGTCGGAGTAGCCCCAGGTGCCGATGACGCTGAAGACCTTCTCGACGAGCCGGCCCGTGCGGATCGGCCCGGTCGGGACGGACGGGCCCTCGTCGCTGTCGTAGTCGCCCTTCCAGCCGGAGCGCGAGGTGGCGACGATGTCGGGCTGGTGCTTGCGGACCATGCCCATCAGCCCCAGCGGCCTGCCGCCGTCGTCCGTCTCGCCGTACGCGGCGTCCACCGGCCACTGGTTGGCGGGGTCGCGGTACCGGCCGGGCTCCCAGAAGAACGCGCCGGCCGCGTCGGTGCCCTGCTCGGCGATCCACCCGCCGTCCCACCACAGGTCGTCGATCACGCCGTACTGGGTGACCAGCTCCTTGACCGACTCGTACACCTCGGTCTTCATGATCCGCGCGTTCTCCTTGTGCGCGGGATCGGTGGTGTAGTTCCAGGGGTTCGGCGCGCAGTTGGTGCCGGTCACGTCGAAGTAGCCGGGGTAGCGCCAGTCGATCGGCGAGTAGTAGAGCCCGACCTTCAGTCCGGCCGCGCGCACCGCCGCGACGTACTCCTTGACGAAGTCGCGGTGGAGCGGCGCCTGCCCGGAGCTCCAGGCGCCGGGGTGGTTCAGCGGCCACAGTGCGAAGCCGTCGTGGTGGCGGGTGGTGAGCGTCGTGTACTTCGCCCCGAAGTCCTTCGCCAACCGGGCCCAGGCGGCCGGGTCGTAGGCGTCGGCCGTGAACTGCTGGCCGGTCACGTCGGTGAGGTACTTCCGGTAGTTCTCCGGGGTGATCGCGGCGCTGTGCATGTACCACTCGCCGTTGGCCGGGCCCGCGTACACGCCCCAGTGGATGAACATGCCCAGCTTGGCGTCCATCAGCCACTGGAGCTTGGAGTCCGGCTGCTGTTCGAGGCCCAGGTCGATCTGCGGGATCCGCAGGGGAGGCAGCGGCAGCGGGTCGGCGGCGGCCGCGGCGGACGCGGGCGTCGAGGTGGCGACGGAGCCGATCGTGGTGGCGACCGTCATGGCCGCCATTCCGGCGAGAACCGATCGGCGCGAGAGGAAATCCGGCACGGTACGCCCTTCTGTTCGTTTCAGATGGTGGATTCCGTGGAGGCGTCCCAGGTCCTCGGACAGGGCCCAGCCCAGCCCCGTCCGGCACGCCCGGCGCTGCGGCGAACGACGTGCGGAGCCGCGCGGCGCTCCATCTGGAGCGGCCATGACATGGGATGGATTAAGACGCATAGGTCGGGTGCTTGTCCAGAGTCCTGACAGCTTCTGGCGATGAACTGCCGGGAAAAGGAGGATTTGACCGGCCAAAGGGCGGCAAACATTGGATGTATCGCTGCCGCCAGATCGGACTCATCCGGCGAACCTCTGGACGTCGCGGGCAGGTCTTCGATAAACCCATCCCATGACTCACAGCGATGTGAACGCTCACAGGCCCGCTCGCTTCCCCCGGCGCACCGTCCACCTCGACTTCCACACCGGGCCCGACATCCCCGATGTCGGGCGGGACTTCGACCCCGTGACCTTCGCTCAGACCTTCCGGGACGCCCGCGTCGACAGCGTCACCGTGTTCGCCAAGTGCCACCACGGCCACCTCTACTACGGAACCGACCGGCCGGAGCGCCACCCCGGCCTCGCCCCCGACCTCGACCTGCTCGCCGAGCAGGTCGAAGCCCTGCACGCCGTGGGCATCCGCGCGCCGATCTACCTGTCCCTCCAGGTGGACGAGTACGCCGCCCGGGAGCACCCCGAGTGGATCGCGCACGGCGAGGACCTGAAGCTCGCCCGCTGGAGCACCTCCGCCTTCGACGCGGCCTGGAACATCCTCGACATGTCCAGCCCCTACGCCGACTACTTCGCCGACCAGTTGGACGAGGTGCTGCGCCGCTTCGCCCCGGTCGACGGGATCTTCGTCGACATGTGCTGGAACCAGCCCAGCGCGAGCCGCTGGGCGATCGACGGGATGCGCCGCGAGGGCCTGGACCCGGCCGACGCGGACCACCGGAACCGCTACGCCGACCTCGTGGCCAAGCGCTACATGGCCCGCTACTCCGCGATGGTGGAGAAGGCCCTCCCCCCGGACGCCGTCCAGGGCGTCTGGTACAACGGCCGACCGAA
The DNA here is from genome assembly GCF_055571335.1 of Kitasatospora sp. NPDC030952. Classification (NCBI taxonomy): domain Bacteria; kingdom Bacillati; phylum Actinomycetota; class Actinomycetes; order Kitasatosporales; family Streptomycetaceae; genus Kitasatospora; species Kitasatospora sp. NPDC030952. The sequence goes on along the minus strand of NZ_JBVIFM010000007.1, from coordinate 213,110 downwards.
GACCGGGCTGCCCGGGGAGCGGCAGTTCGTGCGGCACGTCGAGATCGAGGGGCTGCCCACCGGCGGCTGGGGCTACGCCTTCCTCCCGTACGTCGCCCGCTTCGTCCGCCCGCTGGGGATACCGACGCTCAGTCACACCGGGCGCTTCCACGAGAGCTGGGGGGACAACGCCGCCCTCAAGCCCCGGGCGGCGCTGCTGTACGAGAACAGCCAGATGCTGAGCCAGGGCCTGACCGGCGGCGTCGGTGACGTGCTGCACCCGCGCGGAGTGCCCTCGCGGGCGGTGTACGAGCTGATCGGCTCGGTCTACGGGCACATCGCGGCGTGCGAGCCGTTCGTCGAGGGCGGACGGGTCGTCAGCGAGGTCGCGGTGGTCGTCGACCCCGCCCTCGGCGACAACCCCGGCGCGAGCAACATCGGTGCCGTGAGGGCGCTGCAGCAGCTCCGCGCGCAGTTCGACATGGTCCCGCCGACCACCGACCTGGGCGGGTACCGGGCCGTCGTGGTGCCGGAGAGCACCCCCGTCGACGACGACCTGGCCGAGCGGCTGAGCGCGTACCGCCGGGCCGGTGGCGCCGTGCTGCTGGTCGGGCCCGCGCTGCTCAGGAACGGCACGGAGCCGGCCCTGCCCGATCTCCCGGTCGAGGGCCTGGCGCCCGCCCCGGCCGGCGAGGCCTTCCTCGCCTGCCAGGACGTTCCCGGCGTCCCGGAGGACTTCCCGTTCATCAGCCACGGCTCCCGGCTGACCGCCCGGGCGCTGCCCGGCGCCGAGGTCCTGGCCCGGGTGGTGGCGCCCTACTTCCCGCGGTCCTGGGACCGCTTCTGCGGCCACTCCTACACTCCCCCGGCCGACCCGACCGACGAGGCGGCCGTGGTCGTCGGCGACGGGGTGGCCGTGGTGACCGTGCCGCTGCTGGAGGCCTTCCACGAGCACGGCCTGGAGGCGTACCGCCGACTGCTCGGCGCCGCCCTGGACCGGCTGCTGCCGGACCCTCTGGTCCGCGCCGGCGGGCCGGTCCACCTGGAGACCAGCGTGGTCCGGACCGCCACGAGCACCGTGGTGCACCTGATCAGCTTCGTGCCGGCCCGGGAGACCTCGGGGCTGGACCTGGTGCACGACGCCTTCCCGCTGGTCGACGTCCCCGTCTCGGTGCGCAGCGCCACCGCGCCGCGCTCGGTGCGGCTCCAGCCCGCCGGGCAGGAGCTGACGTGGGAGCACGACGGCGAGTACGTCCACGTGCGGGTCACCACCACGGACGGCCACGCGATGGTCGTCGTCGAGCACGACTGACGCGACGCCCGTCGGCTGAGGGCCGTGGGGCCCTCAGCCGACGGGCAGCAGGGTCGGATCCGCCATGATCCGGCGCACCGTCGTCAGCGCCGCGCCCAGCAGCGGGCCGCGCCGGCCCAGGGCGGACGCGCGCAGCGCCTCCGGTGCCCAGGGGCGGACGGTGACCCGGGCGGCCAACTCGGCGCGTACGGACGGCAGCAGCCAGTCGGCGAGGTCCGCGTAGCCGCCGCCGAGGACGAGGCCGTCCGGGTCGATGAGGTCGACGGCCGACGTGAGGGCGAGGCCCAGGGCGCTCCCCGCGCGCTCCAGTGCCGCCAGGGTCGCCGGGTGCCCGGCGCTCGCGCGTTCGGCCAGCAGGGCGACCGCGTCGCCGGGCCCGTGCTGCCCGAGACCGGCCTCGCGCAGTACGGCCGCCTCGCCCGCGTACTGCTCCAGGCAGCCGCGGGCGCCGCAGGCGCAGCCGGGGCCGTCCGGGTGGACGGGGAGGTGGCCGAGTTCGCCGGCGAAGCCCCGGGCGCCCCGGAACAGCCGTCCGTCGATGACCAGGGCGGCGCCGATCCCGGTCTCGGCGGAGACGTGCACGAAGGTCTCCAGGGGTTGCCCGGTGGTCCAGCACTCGGCCAGTGCCCCGAGGTTGGCCTCGTTCTCCGGTTCGGGCACGGTGTCGGCGTCCGGCCAGTGGTCGCGGAGCCGGACGCCGCGCCAGCCCAGGTTGGGCGCGCGCTCGACCAGTCCGCCGGGTCGGTTCGGCACCACCCCGGGCACGGCCAGGATCCGGCCCTCGACGCGCAGCCCGAGGGTGGCGGCCTCGGCCTCCGCCGCGCCGGCCAGCGCGGCGAGCTCCGCCAGCACCTCCCCGGCCGGCCGCCCCGCGTTGGCCCGTTCCTCCCGGCGCCACACGCGCGGCTCGCCCCGCAGGTCCACCACGCAGGCGCCCAGGTGGCCGACGCCGATCTCCAGGCCGAGGCCCGCCGGGCCCTCGACGCTCACGGCCAGCGCCCGGCCGGGCCGGCCGGGGCGCCCGTTGGCGGTGGCCGCCGCCTCGGTGAGCGCGCCGCGCCCGATCAGCTCGTCGACGAGTGAGGAGACGGCCGCCCTGGTCAGCCCGACGCGTCCGGCGACGTCCGCGCGGGAGAGCGGGCTGTGCGCGACGACGGCGCCGAGGACCACCGCGAGGTTCTGCCGGCGCATGTCCTGTTGCGACGCGGGCCCGATCGAAGCACTCCCGTTCGCCCTGCCGACCACCGTCACGCGCCGCTCCTCCTACCGGTCCTGGGCCGGAGCGCCCTGCAAGGCTCCGGCCCGACGCAGGGTATCGCCGATCCGCAGCAGCGTGTCCTCGTCCTTCTTCACCGGGTCCAGCACCGGGCCGCGGGCCGTCCGCCAGCGGCGGGCCACCGCGTCGGCCGGCTCACCGGTGAGCAGTGCGGCCGCCTGGGCGGCGGCGCCGAGCGCGACCAGTTCCCGCGCGTCGGGCACCTGGACCGCCCGGCCGGAGAGCCGCAGCACGGTCCGCTGCCAGGCCCGGCCGCGGGCGCCGCCGCCGATCAGCAGCAGCGGTTCGTCGCCCTCCGGGTCGGCGCCGCCCGCGCGCAGCACGCCGTCCAGCGCGGCGAGCAGGGCGTGGGCGGCGCCGTCGTAGGCGGCCTGGAGCAGTTGCCCCGGGGTGGTGCCGTGGCGCAGCCCGTGGACCAGGCCGGAGGCGCCCGGGAGGTCCGGGGTGCGCTCGCCGTCGAGGTAGGGCAGGACGACGGCGGTGCCGCCCTCCTCGACCTCGTCGCGGCCGCGGCCGAGCAGCACCGCGAAGCGGTCGACGGCGAGGGTGCAGTTGAGCGTGCAGGCGAGCGGCAGCCAGCCGCCGAGCGCGTCGGCGAAACCCGCGACGGTGCCGGTCGGGTCGGCGGGCCTGGCGCCGCCGACGGCGTAGACGGTGCCGGAGGTGCCGAGGCTCAACACCGGCTGCCCGGGGAGCAGGCCGAGCCCGAGGGCGGCGGCCATGTTGTCGCCGGTGCCGGTGGCCACCGGCGTCCCTTCCCGCAGCGGCGTCCCCGGGCGGACGGTGCCGGCCTGCGCGCCCGGGGCGAGGACCTTCGGCAGCAGGGCCGGGTCGAGGCCGATCCGGGCGAGGACGTCCTGGTCGTAGCCGTCCGGTCCCCACCAGCCGGTTCCCGAGGCGTCGCCCCGGTCGGTGACGGCCGCTCCGGTGAGCCGCTCGGTCAGGAAGTCGTGCGGGAGGCGGACGGCGGCGACGCGCTCGGCGGCGGCGGGTTCCTCGGCCCGCAGCCAGGCCCACTTGGGCGCGGTGAAGGCGGCGGTGGGGACGCTGCCGGTGCGGCGGGCGAGTTCCGCCGCACCGATGGCGGTCCGGAGCCCGGCGGCCTGCGGCGCGGACCGGACGTCGTTCCAGAGCAGTGCCGGGCGGACCGGCGCCCCGGACGCGTCGAGAGTGACCAGGCCGTGCTGCTGGCCGCCGACCGAGACGGCGGCCGCGCGGTCCGCCCAGCCCGTCGCCGCCGCGGCCTCGCCGAGCGCCCGCCACCACTGCTCGGGGTCGCTCTCCCGGCCGGCGTCGGTGCTGACGGTGTGCGGGGCACGGCCCTGGCCCAGGACGGCGCCGGTGTCGAGGTCGACGGCGAGGGCCTTGGTGGACTGCGTCGAGCTGTCGAAGCCGATCACGACACGCTGCTCAGCCATGCGTTCCTCCGGAGGGGTTCCTTCTGACGTTCGGGCATACTAATTTGTTGAGAGCCCTGACAAACACCCCTGGATCCGAATCCGGAGCCGCTCCATGCCCAGCGACCAGCTCACCCCCACCCCCGCGCACAAGTTCACCTTCGGCCTGTGGACCGTCGGCTGGCAGGGGCGCGACCCGTTCGGCGACGCCACCCGCCCCGCCCTCGACCCGGTCGAGACCGTGCAGCGACTGGCCGCACTCGGCGCCTACGGCGTCACCTTCCACGACGACGACCTGATCCCCTTCGGCTCGGGCGACGCCGCCCGCGAGGAGACCGTCAAGCGGTTCCGCGCCGCACTGGACGCCGCCGGGCTGAAGGTCCCGATGGCGACCACCAACCTGTTCACCCACCCGGTCTTCAAGGACGGCGCCTTCACCGCCAACGACCGCGACGTACGCCGCTACGCGCTGCGCAAGACCATCCGCAACATCGACCTGGCCGCCGAACTCGGCGCCTCGGTCTACGTCGCTTGGGGCGGGCGCGAGGGCGCCGAGTCCGGCGCGGCCAAGGACGTGCGCACCGCGCTGGACCGGCTCAAGGAGGCCTTCGACCTGCTCGGCGAGTACGTCGAGCAGCAGGGCTACGACCTGCGCTTCGCGATCGAGCCCAAGCCCAACGAGCCGCGCGGCGACATCCTGCTCCCCACCGTCGGCCACGCCCTGGCGTTCATCAACGAGTTGGAGCGCCCCGACCGGGTCGGCGTCAACCCGGAGGTCGGCCACGAGCAGATGGCCGGGCTCAACTTCCCGCACGGCATCGCCCAGGCCCTGTGGCACGACAAGCTGTTCCACATCGACCTCAACGGCCAGTCCGGCATCAAGTACGACCAGGACCTGCGCTTCGGCGCGGGCGACCTGCGGCAGGCCTTCTGGCTGGTGGACCTGCTGGAGTCGGCCGGCTACGACGGCCCCCGGCACTTCGACTTCAAGCCGCCGCGCACCGAGGACTTCGACGGCGTCTGGGCCTCGGCGGCCGGCTGCATGCGCAACTACCTGCTGCTGGCCGAGCGTTCCCGCGCCTTCCGGGCCGACCCGGAGGTGCGGGACGCGCTCGCCGCCTCCCGGCTGCCCGAACTGGCCCTGCCCACCGCCGGGGACGGCCTGGCCGGGCTGCTGGCGGACCGCTCCGCCTTCGAGGAGTTCGACGTCGACGCCGCCGCCCGGCGCGGCATGGCCTTCGAGCAGCTGGACCAGCTCGCCCTGGAACACCTCCTCGGCGCCCGCTGACCACGCCGGCCGCCGCATCCGCGACCGAGCCGGGCCGTGCCACCCGCACGGCCCGGCTCGGTCCGTCGTGGCAGCCGGCGCGACGGGTGGGGTTCAGCCCTGCGAGGCGGGTGGCTGCGCCTGTGCTTCGATCACCAGCGCGTGGCCGGGCCGGTTGGTCAGGCCCGGGGCGGCCAGGCCGACTTGGGCGAGGTACCGGCCGGTCAGGGTGAGCGCGGTGGAACGCCGCGCCCAGGCGGGCCAGGTGTGCTCGGGGCAGGAGAGTTCGGGGCGCACCCGCAGGGCGTAGCGGGTCGTGGGCTCCAGGCCCGGCAGGCGTACGGGCGCGGCGTTCTCGGCGACCGAGGTGTCCAACTGGACGTAGGTGAACACGGCGTGGGCCCGGTCCCGGGAGACGACGCCGTGGACCCAGGCGGCCGGGTCGGGGTGGTCGGTGCGGACGACGTCGCCGCCGTGGAGCAGCGGCCGCAGCTGCTTGTAGGCGCCGACCCACGAGGTGAGCGCGTCGAGGTCGTCCTTCGACCAGGTCGAGATGTCGGACTCGATGCCGGCGTGTCCGAACAGCGCGGTGGCGCAGCGGAAGGCGAGCGTGGTGTCCCGGGCGCTGATGTGGGCGGGAGCCGAGCCGACGTGGGAGCCGATCAGCTCGTAGGGCAGGAGGAGACCGGTCCAGCGCTGGATGGCCTGGCGTTCGATCGGGTCGATGTTGTCCGATCCCCAGATCCGGTCCGTGCGCTCCAGGATGCCGAGGTCCGCGCGGGCCCCGCCGGACGAGCAGGACTCGATCTCCAACCCGGGGTGGCGGTCGCGCAGTTCGTCCAGCAGCCGGTAGACCGCCGTCGTCTGCGCGTGCACACCGGGTCGGCCGTCGTGGACGGCGTCGGCCAGGTCGCGGTTGTGGTCCCACTTGAGGTAGTCGATGCCCACCTCCCCGACCAGGGTGCTGATCCGCTCCAGCAGGTAGGCGTGGGCGTCGGGGTTCGCGACGTCCAGGACGTGCTGGCTGCGCTGCTCGAACGGGAGGCGTTCGGGATCGGCGAGGAACCAGTCGGGGTGGGCGCGGGCCAGGTCGGAGTCGGGGTTGACCATCTCGGGCTCGAACCAGAGACCGAACTGCATGCCGAGCCCGTGGACGTGCTCGGCCAGCGGGCCGAGCCCGTCCGGCCACACCTTCTCGTCGACGTACCAGTCGCCGAGGCCGGCCCGGTCGTGGCGGCGGTGCCGGAACCAGCCGTCGTCCACCACGAACCGCTCCACGCCGACCGCCGCGGCGGTGTGCGCGAGGGCGCGCACCCGCTCGGGGTCGTGGTCGAAGTAGACCGCCTCCCAGATGTTCATGGTGACCGGCCGGGCGGTGTTCGGGTGCCCGGGCCGGTCCCGGAGCATGTCGTGGAATCCGTGGCTGATTCCGTCCAGACCCGCGCCGGAGGTCGCGAAGTACACCCACGGGGTCCGGTAGGACCCGCCCTCCGCCAGCCGGATCTCACCCGCGTCCAGCAGTTCGCCGCCGCCGAGGACGGTCGTCCCGTCGGCCAGCCGCTCCGCGTACTGGACGTGGTTGCCGCTCCAGGCGGCGTGCACGCCCCAGACCTGGCCCTGCCGGAAGCCGAAGCCCGGGGTGCCGGCGAGCAGTAGTCCGGCGTCGAAGCCGGTCCGGCCGCGCCGGCTCTCCCTCGACCACACGCCCTGCCGCAGCGGGGCGCGCTGCGGGGAGCGCTCACGGGCCCAGCGGCCCGCGAAGTCCAGCAGTTCCACGGCGTGGGCGGGGACCGGGAGCACGCACGTCAGTGCTTCGAGGGTGTAGGCGTCGGTCGCCGTGTTGGTCAGGGTGTGGCGCAGCCGCACCACGCCGTGCTCCGTCATCTCCAGCTCGGTGTCCAGGGCGAGCCCCGCGCCACGGTCCAGGGCCCGCACCTGGACGACACCGCCCCGGCCGTCCCGGGCGCGCGCGACGACCGGTTCGGCGAGCTCGAAACGCGGGGGGCGGACCCGGCCGTCGCGGTGCCCGGCCAGGGTCGGCCGGCCGAACCAGCCCTGCCCCTGGGAGGGCATCAGGCTTCCGGCGCCGTGCCCCGGGGTCCGGCCCATGGCGTCGAGCACCTGCGCGGCGTCGCCGGCCCGGAAGCCGGGATCGGCACCCCAGTGGAGCACCCGGGGCACCCGGGGCCCGGCGAGGTCGAGCGCGAGGGCCGCATCACCGGCCGACAGCACGACGACGTTCGATTCAGTCATTTCGTCCTCGTTCAAGTTCGTCCTCGTTCACGTTCGTCCTCGTTCAAGGGGGTCCTGGAGTGGTGCGCCGCGGCGGATGCGCGGACGGGGTGATCATCCCCGTTGTCGCGGACCGGAACTGACCCTGACCATGGTCGCCGCCCAGCGCGGGGGCTACTGGGTCCTGTCCGGCGGAGTCAGCCGAGCCGGCCGGCGACGTCGGAGCCCTCCCGCGCGAAGACCGGGATGCGGTCCAGCGGGGCCTGCGCGTCGAGCGTCGTTCCGCCCTCCAGCACGCGTCCGGTGACCGGGTCGAGCCAGCGGGCACCGGACGGCAGGTACACCCGGCGGGCCCGGGCGCCCGCCTCGTACACGGGTGCCACCAGCACATCGGGACCGAGCAGGAACTGGTCGTCCACGTCCCAGGCGCGCTCGTCCTCGGGGAAGTCGAAGAACAGCGGGCGCATCGGCGGGGCACCGGTGCGGTGGGCGTCCTCGGACAGCGTCCTCAGGTACGGGCGCAGGCGCTCGCGCAGCTCCAGGTGGTCGCGCAGGATGCCGTACGCCTCCTCCCCGTAGGACCAGACCTCGTTCGGCCCGCCGGTCATGTCGGCGGAGAAGGCGGGGAAGTTGGGCGCGCGGTCGCCGTGCAGCCGCATGACGGGGCTGAACGTGCCGTACTGGAACCACCGGACCAGCAGTTCGCGGTAGGCCGGGTCGTCCGGGTCGCCGCCGAAGAATCCGCCGATGTCGGTGTTCCACCAGGGGATGCCGCTCATCCCGACGTTCAGCCCGGCCCTGATCTGGCGCGCGAGGGAGTCGAAGGTGGTGGGGATGTCGCCGGACCACAGCAGGGCCCCGTGCCGCTGGCTGCCCGCCCACGCGGAGCGGACCAGCGAGAGCGGCCGGTCCTCACCCGCCGCGCGCAGGCCGTCAGCCACCGCGCGGGCGTGTTCCAGGGGGTAGAGGTTCGCGACCTCGGCCGCCGGCCCGGCCGCGTAGACGGCGCGTTCGGCGCGGTCCCGCGGCAGGTCCGGCTCGCAGGCGTCCAGCCAGAAGCACGCCACGCCCGCCGAGCGGTAGTTGTCGTCCAGCCGCCGCCACAGCGCGGCGCGCGCTCCGGGGTGGGTGGCGTCGTAGTACGCCATCGGACGGATCAGCGCGTCCCCGGCGTACCGGGACGGCCACGGGTAGGTGAGCAGGCCGCCGCCGGCGTCCCGGACGAGGTGTCCGGCCGCGCGCAGCTGGTCGTACGCGTCGCTGTCGGGCTCGACGGTGGGCCACACCGAGACGGCGAGTCTCACCCCGAGGTCCGACAACTCCTTCACCATGGCGGCGGGGTCGGGCCACTCGCTCTCCTCGAAGCGCCAGTCGCCCATCCTCGGCCAGTGGAAGAAGTCGCAGACGATCACCGACAGCGGGAGCCCACGTTCCTTGTACTGCCGGGCCACCGCCAGGAGTTCGTCCTGGGTGCGGTAGCGGAGCTTCGACTGCCAGAAGCCCGAGGCCCAGTCGGGGAGCAGGGGCGGGCGACCGGTGGCCCGGGTGTAGGAGTCCAGGACCTGGGCCGGGGTGTCGCCGGCGGTGATCCAGTAGTCGATGCGCCCGCCGCCGTCAGCCGTCCACCGCGTGGTGTCGGCGCCCAGTTCGACGCGGCCGGTGGCGGGGTTGTTCCACAGCAGTCCGTAGCCCCGCGAGGAGTGCAGGAAGGGGACGGCCGCCACGGTGTTGGCCTGGACGAGGTCGATCACGCAGCCCTTCTGGTCCAGGCGTCCGTGCAGGTGCTGCCCCAGGCCGTGCAGCCGTTCACCGTGATAGGCCTCGAAGGACTGCTCCGTCCGGCCGCCCGCCGCGTGGACGCGAGGGCCGGCGTGGTGCGCGTACGGGCCCTTGTCGGCGAGGAGTTCGCGGCCCGAGACGGCGTGGCGGAACCTCAGCCGGCCGTCCGCCGAGGCCTCGACGGTGAGACGGCCGTTGACCAGACGGGCACAACCGTCGTCCGATACGGACAGTTCGGCCTGCGGGCGGGGTGGGGGGCTCTCCAGCGCGCCGGGAGCGGCGGGGTCGATGGTCCCGGACGAGGCCCGCACCCGGACGGCGTCCGGTCCCCAGGCCTCGACGCGGAGGACCTCGTAGCCGGTGTGCCGTTCCAGCGCGCCCGCGCGGATGCGGTAGGACAAGGTGATCCATCCTCACTTCTGCGATGTCGGCCCGGTGTGAAGGCGGCTGCCCGGATCCGTCGGGGGGCGGGGCCCCGCACGCCCATGCGGTGGCGTGCGGGGCCCCGCGTCGTCCGGGGGCCGGCCTCAGGCCTGGGCCGGGTAGGGAAGTTCGGCCTCGGGGGTGCCGGCCGGGCTGACGTGCAGGGCGCCGTCCGGGCCGCCGATCCGCAGCTGCCAGGGGTGCGGGCTGTCGGTGGTCACCCGGAGGCGGTCGCCGGTGCGGCGCAGGTGGAAGCGGGCGGTCTCGCCGGGGCCGTCGGAGCGCGGGATCACCACGGTGCGCTCGGCGCCGTCGGCGAAGGCGTGCACCCGCAGTTCGACGCCCTCGGCCCAGGCCGAGACCGGGCGTTGGTCGTCCGCGCCGAGCGGGATGACGGAGTCGGGGCGGGCGAGCAGCGGCAGGGTGTGGAAGCCGTGCCGTTCGCGCACCCAGCGCGGGCCGGTGACCTGGTCGCCGGTCAGGAAGTTGGTCCACGTCCCCTCCGGCACGTAGTACTCGACCGTGCCGTCCTCGGTGAAGACCGGGGCGACGAGCAGGTCGTCGCCGAGCAGGTACTGCCGGTCGAGCACGGCGGCGGCCGGGTCGTCCGGGAACTCCAGCACCATCGCGCGCATCACCGGCACGCCGGTGGTGTGCGCCTGCTGGGCCGCGTGCTGGAGGTAGGGCGCGAGGCGGTGCTTGAGCAGGGTGAACTCGCGGGTGACCTCGACGGCCTCCTCACCGAACTCCCACGGCACCCGGTAGGACTTGCTGCCGTGCAGCCGGCTGTGCGAGGAGAGCAGGCCGAACTGGGTCCAGCGCTTGAAGACGGCGGGGGTGGGGGTGCCCTCGAAGCCGCCGATGTCATGGCTCCAGAAGCCGAAGCCGGACAGCCCGAGGGACAGTCCCCCGCGCAGCGACTCCGCCATGGCGTTGAAGTGCGACTCGCAGTCGCCGCCCCAGTGCACCGGGTACTGCTGGCCGCCCACGGTGGCGGAGCGGGCGAACAGCATCGCCTCCCCCTCGCCGCGCTCCTCGCGGAGCAGCTCGAACACCGTCCGGTTGTACAGCTGGGTGTAGTAGTTGTGCATCCGCTCGGGGTCGGAACCGTCGTGCCAGACCACGTCGGTGGGGATGCGCTCGCCGAAGTCGGTCTTGAAGCAGTCCACGCCGACGTCCAGCAGGGTGCGCAGCTTGCCCGTGTACCAGGCGCGGGCGGCGGGGTTGGTGAAGTCCACCAGGGCCATGCCGGGCTGCCAGAGGTCCCACTGCCAGACGCTGCCGTCCGGGCGGCGCACCAGGAAGCCCTCGCGCACGCCCTCGGCGAAGAGCTCCGACTTCTGCGCGATGTACGGGTTGATCCACAGGCAGATGCGCAGCCCCTGCTCCTTGAGCCTGGCGAGCATGCCCGCCGGGTCCGGGAAGGTGTCCGGGTCCCAGCGGAAGTCGCTCCACTGGTACCCGCGCATCCAGAAGCAGTCGAAGTGGAAGACGCTCAGCGGGATGCCGCGCTCCGCCATGCCGCCGACGAAGCGGTTGACGGTGGCCTCGTCGTAGTCGGTGGTGAAGGAGGTGGTCAGCCACAGGCCCAGCGCCCACGCCGGGGGTAGCGCGGGGCGGCCGGTGAGCGCGGTGTACCGCTCCAGGATCTGCTTGGGGGTCGGGCCGTGGACGACGAAGTACTCCAGCGACTGGTCCTCGACGCTGAACTGGACCTGGCCGACGGACTCGGAGCCGATCTCGTAGCTGACCTTGCCCGGGTGGTTGACGAAGACGCCGTAGCCCCGGTTGGTCAGGTGGAACGGGACGTTCTTGTAGGCCTGTTCGCTGTTGGTGCCGCCGTCGGCCTGCCAGATGTCCACCACCTGGCCGTTGCGGACGAACGGGGTGAACCGCTCCCCCAGTCCGTAGACCAGTTCGCCGACGCCGAGCGAGAGCTGCCCGAGCATGTGGTGCCGGCCGTCGGCGTCGGTGACGAAGCCGGTGCCGCGCTCCCCCACGGTCGTCAGCGCCCGGCCGCCCGCGCCGAACTCCAGCCGCCACGGCTCGGTGGTGTCCACCCGCAGCGTCAGTTCGCCGGCGCAGAGCTCCACCACGTCGCCCTCGCGGCGCACCTTGCCGGCTCCCTGCTCCGCGCCGGGCAGCGCGAACTCGGGACCGGGCTTGACCGATCCGGCGTGGTGGGTGGTGCGCACGCCGATCACGCCCTCGGCCGGGGACCAGCACTCGACGGTCAGCAGTGGGCTGTTGAGCGTGTCACCGCGGCCGCGCACGTGTTTGACGGGCGCGTAGAGGGTCATCCGGTCCTCGCCGGCTCGGACGTCGGCGACCTCGGTGGCGTAGCGCGCGGTGACGCCCTGGCGCATCAGCCAGTAGCCGTCGGTGAACTTCATCGGGCAGGTTCCTCCGTCCGCGCACGGTGCGCGGTGATCAGGCCCCGGTACCAGTGGTAGCTGTCCTTGGGGGTTCGGGTCAGGGTGTCGTAGTCGACGCGGACCAGGCCGAAGCGCTGCTCGTAGCCGCGGGCCCACTCGAAGTTGTCCAGCAGCGACCAGACGTAGTAGCCGCGCACGTCGACCCCGGCCGCGATGGCGTCGGCGACGGCGGCGAGGTGGCCGGCCAGGTAGTCGATCCGCTCGGCGTCGTGGATCCGGCCGTCGGGGGTGACGCTGTCGGCCTCGGCGGAGCCGTTCTCGGTGATCCAGACCGGCGGGAGCCGCGGGTAGCGGTGGTCGAGGTCGCGGAGCAGTTCGGTGAACGCGGACGGGACGACGGGCCAGCCCATGGTGGTGAGCCGGGTGCCGTACCGGTTCGGCTCGGCGACGCCGATGTCCATGGCGGTGCGCAGTTCCAGGTCGGCCTCGCGGTGCGGGGCGGCCTCGACGGTGATCGGCCGGTAGAAGTTGATGCCGACGAAGTCCAGCGGCGTGCCGATCAGTTGCAGGTCTCCCGGTCGGCGCCAAGGACCGTCGGCCAGGCCCTCCCAGGTCTCGGCCTCGTGCTCGGGGTAGCGGCCGGCGAACAGCGGCTCGGTCCAGACCTCGTTGTGCAGCACCTCGGCCCGGCGCAGGGCGGCGAGGTCCTCGGGCCGGTCGGAGGCGGCGTGCAGGCGGTCGAGGTTGAGCGTGATGCCGATCTCCCGGGCGCCGGCGGCGCGCAGCTCCCGGACGGCCAGACCATGGCCGACCAGGAGGTGGTGGGCTGCGGCCAGCGCCCCGCGGCCCTCCCGGGCGCCGGGTGCGTGCCGGCCCTCGGCGTAGCCGACGAAGGCGGAGCAGAACGGCTCGTTGAGGGTGATCCAGCGCTCGACCCGGTCGCCGTAGCGGTCGGCGGCGACGTTCGCGAACTCCGCGAAGGCCTCGGCGGTCTCCCGCACCCGCCAGCCGCCCCGGTCTTCGAGGACCTGCGGCAGGTCCCAGTGGTAGAGGGTGGCAGCCGGCGCGATGCCGGCGGCCAGCAGCCCGTCGATCAGCCGGTCGTAGAAGTCCAGGCCCTTCGGGTTGACCGGGCCGGTGCCCTCCGGCAGCAGGCGCGGCCAGGAGATCGAGAAGCGGTAGTCGTCGACGCCGAGCCCGCGGAGCAGGGCGATGTCCTCGGGGTAGCGGTGGTAGTGGTCGCAGGCGGTGTCACCGGTGGCGCCGCCGAGGGTGCGGCCCGGGGTGTGGCTGTAGGTGTCCCAGATGGACGGGCCCCGGCCGTCCTGGTCGTGGGCGCCCTCGATCTGGTAGGCCGCGGTGGCCGCGCCGAAGCGGAACCCGGGGGGCAGTTCCGGAAAGGCCAGGGTGCTCATGCGGCATGCCTCACGGGGTTGTCTCGGTCAGCGGGCACGGCGGTCACAGCTGCGGCGCCAGCCCGCGGTCGCGCAGCCAGGACAGCTGGACGGGCGGGTTGGAGCCGCAGCCGCCGGCGTGGTCGGCGAAGGGCCAGACGGTCATGGTGCGGTCCTCGCCCGCGTAGTGGTTGAAGGCGGCGTAGACGGTGCGGGGCGGGCAGACCGGGTCCATCAGGCCGACGCTGAACAGGGCCGGCGCGGTGGCCCGCTGGGCGAAGTGGACGCCGTCGAAGTAGTCGAGGGTGGCGAAGGCGGGCTGCACGCGGTGCCGGCTGTGCCAGCGCAGGTAGTTGACGAGTTCCTGGTACGGCCCGTCCAGGGCGAGCTTCGCACCCTCGCGGTAGTGGCACAGGAACGGGACGTCGGGCATCACCGCGGCCACCCGGTCGCCGGTGAGTCCGGCGGCGGCGAGGGCCAGGCCGCCGCCCTGGCTGCCGCCGGCCAGCACGATCCGGTCGGCGTCCAGCCCGGGCAGCTCCGCGACGGCGTCGACGGCGCGCACGCAGTCGGTCATCAGCCGCCGGTAGTAGTAGTTCTCCGGGGAGTCGATGCCGCGGGTCATGAAACCGCCGACCCACTGGGTGCCGCCGCCCGTGCCGAGGTCCGGGGTGTCGTGGCCCTGCCCCCGGCTGTCCACGACGAGCTGGGCGTAGCCGGCGGCGGACCAGAACAGGTGCTCGGTGGGCAGTCCCCGGCCGCCGGAGTAGCCGATGTAGGTGACGACGACCGGCAGCGGGCCCGCCACGCCGCGCGGGCGCAGCAGCCAGGCGGCCACCGGCTCGCCGTTCCAGCCGGGGAACCGTACGTCGTCGACCTCGACGGTGCGCAGGCCGTACTGGGAGGTGACGCGTTCGGCCTTGACCGCCCCGCCGTGCGAGCGAGCCTCGGCGAGGGTGCGCTGCCAGAACTCGTCGAAGTCCTGCGGCATGGTCGACTCGGGCTGGTAGTCGTCGAGTTCGTCGACTCCGAAATCGGTGAACGGCACGGGGGCTACCTCCGGGTGGAGCGAGGGCGGGGTGGTGTGACGGGGCGTGAGCGGCGACCGAGGGTCTGTCCGGCGGGGGCGGCACCCGGGCGGTTCGCGGCCCGGGTGCCGAGTGGGAAAGGGGGCGGCCCGTCCCCCCACGAGCGGGCCGCCGGTCTGGGACGACGGGCCTCAGCGGGCGGTGCCGGCCGCGCCGAAGCGGAAAGCGGTGAGCCGGAAGTCGCCGTGCAGGGTCAGGCCCAGGTCGAGCACGCCGTCGAGCGGGGCGGAGAGCTCGGCGGTGCTGCTCGTCCAGGTGTAGCGGTCGCCGGTCACCGGCACGTCGAGGTCGGCCAGCACCCGGCCGCCCGCCCGGACTTCGAGCCGCGCCGGGCCGGTGCCGACGCCCTCGCGGGCGGTCTCGACCTCGATCCGGACGGCGCCGGAGAGGTCGACGTCGCGGAAGAGCAGCGTCGCGGGCTGCCCGGGGTCGGTGGGCGTGACGGCGTCGCCGTCGGTGCGGGTGGCGTCGACGATGGTGGCGTCCTCGTAGTCGTCGAAGTCGACGGCCGGGATCCGGTGTCCGACGCCCGCCCGGGGCGGGGCGGGCACCCCGGTCACGGTGAGCGGCGCGGTGAGCACGGGGTGGTCGGCGCTGTGGGCCACGATCACCTCGTAGCCGCCGGGGTCGACGGTGAAGGCACCGGTGGCGACGGACCAGTGGGCGAGTTGCCCGGCCGACAGCCGGAACGTCAGTTCGCGGCTCTCCCCCGGCTCCAGCCGGACCTTGCGGAAGTCGGCCAGGCGCAGCCGGGGCGCCTCGAACCGGGCCTCCAGGGCGCGGACGTAGATCTGGACCACTTCACTACCGGGCCGCGCTCCGCTGTTCTCCAGGGTCACGGTGAGCTCGACCGAGTCGTCCTGGCCGATCGACGGCTGTGACAGGCGCAGGTCCCGGTGGGTGAAGTCGGTGTAGGAGAGCCCGTGGCCGAAGGAGTAGAGCGGGACGGAACGGTGGTACTGGTAGGTCCAGCCGGCCTTGATGACGTCGTAGTCGAGCGGGGCGGGCAGTGGGTCGTCGCCCCGGTACCAGGTCTGCGGCAGCCGGCCGGCGGGCTCGGCCTCGCCGAGCAGCACGGCGGCCAGCGCGTGTCCTGTTTCCTGCCCGCCGTGGGAGGTCCACACCACGGCGGGCAGGTGCTCGTCGGCCCAGTCGAGGGCGTAGGGATAGCTGCTCATCACGACCAGGGCGGTGTCCGGGCAGACGGCCGCGACGGCGCGCAGCAGGGTCTCCTGCCCCTCGGGCAGGTCGATGTCCGCGCGGTCCTCGGTCTCCCGGCCGTTGATCATCGGGTGGTTGCCGAGGACGACCACGGCGGCGTCCGCCGTCGCGGCGGCCTCGCGTGCCTCGGCGGCGCCGTCGCGCAGCAGCTCGCGCTGCCAGTGCTCGGCCTCCTGCGCGGTCTCGGCGGTGACGCTCACCCGGCCGTCGGTCGGATCGACGGCGGCGTAGCGTCCGGTGAACACGGAGCGCAGCAGGACGGTGTCCGGGCCGGCCGGTTCGAGCCGGAAGGTCTCCTTGACGAACCAGCTCTTGATGACGTCCTGGTCGGCGGCCAGGGCATCGTCGTCCTGGAGGCTCAGGTAGCGACCGGTGTCGGCGTCGCGCAGGGTGGAGGCACCGCCCCCCCAGTCGGTCACATCGAAGGCGGACTTGCCGAGCAGTTCGCCCGAGGTCGGCGAACGCAGGGTGATCCGGTCCGAGCCCTCCACCTGAACGATCTCGCCGCCGTGGGCGCCGAGGGCCGCGGCCAGTCCGGCGGCGATGCTCACCCGGTACGGCATGGTGCCGCTGTACCAGTCCTCGAAGAGGGAGTCGGCGAGCGGGCCGATGACGGCGATCCGCGGCGTGCGGGCCGGGTCGAGCGGCAGCAGGCCGTCGTTCTTGAGCAGGACGGTCGACTCGATCGCCGCTTGCCGGGCCAGGGCGCGGTGCTCGGGGCTGTCGATCACGTCGGGGCCGATGCCCGCGTACGGGTCCAGCTCGGGGTCGAACTCGCCCAGGCGGAAGCGTACTTCCAGCTGGCGCCGGACGGCCCGGTTCACGTCGGACTCGTCGATCAGGCCGCGCTCCAGCGCCGCACGCAGTCGGCCGACCGGGGTCTCGGTGTCCTCGCCGTGGTCGGTGAAGCTGTCGATGCCGGCCTTGAGCGCGGCGGCGTGGGACTCGGCGTGGTCGTCGAAGTAGTGCTCCGGGTCGACCAGGTTGGAGGGGGCCTCGGCGTCGCTGACCACGAACAGCTCGTGGCCGGTCGGCCGGGCCCAGCGGCGCAGCTCCGCCTCGATCAGCGGACTGACGTGGCAGGGACGGCCGTTGACCAGGTTGTAGGCGGCCATCGCACCGGTCGCGGCGCCGGAGGCGACGACGGGGCGGAAGGCGGCCAGGTCGTACTCCTGGAGGACGCGCGGGCGCAGTCCGGAGGAGGTGGTGCAGCGGTCGTCCTCGTTGTTGTAGGCGAGGAAGTGCTTGAGCACCGGGGCGGTCCGCAGGTAGTCCGGGTGGTCGCCGGAGAGGCCGCGGCAGAACGCCTCGCCGACCCGCGCGGTGTGCACCGGGTCCTCGGAGTAGCCCTCTTCGTTGCGCCCCCAGCGCGGGTCGCGCAGGAGGTTGAGCACCGGGGCCCAGGCCTGCAGCGAGTTGGGCCCGCGATCGGAGGCGCCGACGGCCGCCGGGCGGTGGTAGTGGAAGGCCCGCAACTCGGTCGAGACCGCCTCGGCGACCGTGCGCACCAGGTCCTCGTCCCAGCTGGCGCCGAGGCCGACGGCCTGCGGGAAGACCGTCGCCTCGCCGAGCCAGGAGACGCCGTGCAGGCCCTCGCTGCCGGTGCGGAAGGCAGCGACGCCCAGGCGCGGGACGGCCGGCGCGTACTGGTGCAGCATCGCGAGCCGCTCGTCGAGCGTGAGCCGGTGGAGCAGGTCGTCGACACGCTTGCGCAGGGGAAGCGTGGGATTGCGGAAGCCGGGCAGGCCGGCTGCGGACGCGGGTACGGAACTCACGTGGAATACCCCTCGGGCGGGCTGGGCTCGGTGGTGGTGAATCGAAGCGCTTCGACGCTGGCACGCTCCGGTGTGACTGTCAACTCCCCAGGACACAAACGATTTTGGGTTTGTTCACCCTCTTGCTCAACTGGTAACGCGTCGTTAGTCTCGCCGAAACATCCAAGCGCTTCGACGCTTCGGCGCTTCGGCGCTCGGACCGCGCTTCGACGGAGAGGGGCCACGCCACCATGAGATCCGGCATGAATCGCAGGAGCTTCCTGAGTACCGCCGCCACCGTCGCGGGAGCCGCCGCCATGGCGCCCCTGCTGTCCGCCTGCGGCGGCGGTTCGACCAAGAAGGCCGGGGCGAACACCAAGGAGGGCCTGAAGGCGGCCCTGCCCGCCTACGTGCCGAACGCCAACGCGGTCAAGCCGGACATAGCCTCCGTCCAGGGCGGCGCCGGTGCCGCGACCGACCCGGCCTACCTCTCCTACCCGGCTACCCCGCCCACCAGCGTCTCCGGCGTTCCGGGCAAGGGCGGCAGCTACACGGCGGTCACTCCGCTGTGGGGCACCGCCCCGCCGGTCGGCAACTCCTTCTACCAGGCGATGAGCAAGGCGCTCGGGGTCGAGCTGACCATGAAGCCGGCGGACGGGATCAACTACAACACCATCGTCCCGACGATGACCGCCGCCAAGAAGCTACCGGACTGGATCAACCTGCCGGCCTGGTGGAACTCCAACTTCAACACCGGCGGGCTGGCCGGCACCCAGCTCGCCGACCTGACCCCGTACCTGTCCGGCGACAACATCAAGAAGTACCCCAACCTGGCAGCCCTGCCCACCGGCGCCTGGCAGACCGGGATCTGGGACGACAAGCTCTACGGGATCCCCTGCTTCTCCAGCAGCTTCGGCATGCCCGGTGCCACCTTCTACCGCCGGGACGTCCTCGAAGCCCGGGGCATCAGCGGCGACCAGGTGAAGTCCGCCGACGACCTGATGAACCTCGGCAAGGAACTGACCGACCCCAAGCGGGGCGTGTGGGCCTTCGACGACGTGTGGACCTACCTCCAGTTCTCCTGGAACGTCCCGATGAACTGGCGGATCGACAACGGCAAGCTGGTCCACCCGTTCGAGACCCAGGAGTTCCTGGAGGCCCTCGACTGGCACTACCGCCTGGCCACCTCCGGCTACATGCACCCGGACGCGCTGGCCGGCGACGTCTCCAACGGGGCCACCCGCTTCTACAGCGGCAAGGTGCTCATCCAAGGCGGCGGACTGGGCGCCTGGAACCTGTCCGACCACCAGTCCGGCGTCGCCGCGGACCCGAACTACCGGCGCGGCGCGTTCAACGCCATCGCCGCCGACGGCAAGGGCACGCCGGTGGCCTACATGGGCCCCGGCGCCAGCGTGATCAGCTACCTCAACGCCGATCTGAAACCGGCGCAGATCGAGGAACTGCTCGCCGTCGCGAACTACCTCGCCGCCCCCTACGGCACGGCCGAGTACACCCTGGTCAACTTCGGGGTCGAGGGCGTCCACCACACCCGCGTGAACGGCGCGCCGACCTTCACGGAGGAGGGCAAGAAGGACGTCCAGGCGACGACGTACCCGTTCCTGGCCGCCTCCTCCTCCGTGATCAGCAACCCGGGCGGCGAACAGATCACCAAGGACTACGCCGGCTGGTCGGCCGCCAACGTCCAGTACCTCCGGAAGCCGCCCTTCTGGGCCATGAACCTCAGCATGCCGCCGGCCCTGGCGGCGGCCGCGGCCGCCGCCGGCGTCAACGACACCCTCAAGGACTGCTACCACGGCAAGAAGAAGGTCTCCGACGTGCAGGACGCCATCGCCAGCTGGCGTTCCGGCCCCGGGGAGCGGCTCAAGCAGTGGATGACCGACAACGTCCTCGACAAGTACGGCTCCGGCCAGTGAGCACCGCGGCACCGAAGCGCCCCGCCAAGCCGGCGCGGCTCGGCTGGCGGATCAGGCTGCGGCGCGACAAGTCGCTCCTGCTGATGACGATCCCCGCGATCGTCCTGCTCCTGGTGTTCAACTACGTGCCGCTGTTCGGCATCGTCACCGCCTTCCAGGAGTACGACCCGCTGGTCGGGGTCTGGCACAGCGAATGGGTCGGCTTCGACCAGTTCCAGCAGCTGTTCGGCGACCCGGCCTTCTGGGCCTCGATGCAGAACACGCTGTACCTCAGCTTCGTCCAGCTGATCCTGTTCTTCCCGATCCCCATCGCCCTGGCCCTGCTGCTCAATTCGGTGATCAGCGAGCGGATCCGCAACTTCTTCCAGTCCGTGGTCTACCTGCCGCACTTCTTCTCCTGGGTGCTGGCGATCACGATCTTCCAGCAGATGCTGGGCGGCGCCGGCGTGCTCAACCAGTTCCTGCGCCAGCACGACATCGCCACCTGGGACATCATGACCGACCCGCACACCTTCGCACTGCTGGTCACCTCGCAGGCGGTCTGGAAGGAGGCGGGCTGGGGGATCATCGTCTTCCTCGCGGCGCTGAGCGCGATCAACAGCGAGCTGTACGAGGCCGCAGCCGCGGACGGCGCGGGCCGGCTCCGGCGGATGTGGCACATCACGCTGCCGGGCCTGCGCGGCGTGATCGTGCTGATGCTGGTCCTGCGGCTCGGCAACGCCCTGTCCGTCGGCTTCGAGCAGTTCCTGATCCAACGCGACGCCGTCGGCCACGAGGCCGCGGACGTCCTGGACACCTTCTCCTTCTACTACGGCATCGCCACCGGCGGCTACAGCTACGGCGCGGCGGCCGGGCTCTTCAAGAGCGTGGTCTCCCTGCTGCTGATCTGGGGCGCCAACAAGCTGGCGCACGCCTTCGGCGAGGACGGGCTGTATCGCAAATGACCAACGCACTCACCACCCTGAGCTCGCGGAGCGAGAAGCGCCGCACCACGCCGGCGGCCGCCCGACGCCGGGCACGCTCCACCCGCCCGCCCTGGGAGGAACCGCCCACCGCGGTCGGCCAGGCGGCCAAGGGCCTCACGCTCGGCGGGACGCTCGCCGTCATCCTGGTCCCGCTCTGGATCATCGTGGTGACCAGCTTCTCCACCCCCGGTGCCATCAACCGGGCCGGTGGCCTGGTGATCTGGCCGGACGGCCTGACCACCGAGACGTACCGCCAGATGCTCGGCGACCCGACGGTCGTCACCGCCCTGCTGGTGAGCCTCGGCATCACCGTGGTCGGCACCGCGATCTCCATGGCCGTCTCGATCCTGTGCGCCTACGGCCTCTCCCGGCCCCGGTCGCTCGGGCACCGCTTCCTCCTGATGCTGCTGATCATCACGATGTTCGTCAGCGGCGGCCTGATCCCCAGCTTCCTGGTCGTCACCGGCCTCGGCGGCTACGGCCAGTGGTGGGCGCTGATCCTGCCGAGCGCGGTCTCCGTCTTCAACATCCTGGTGCTGCGCGCCTTCTACCAGGACACCTCCTCCGAACTGATCGACGCGGCCCGGATGGACGGCGCCGGGGACTGGCGGATCCTGTGGTCCGTCGTGCTGCCCACCTCACGCGCCGTCACCGCCGTCACCGCGCTGTTCTACGCCGTCGGGTACTGGAACTCCTTCTTCAACGTCATGCTCTACATGCCGACGGACAGTCAGAAGTGGCCGCTCCAGTACGTGTTGCTCACCTACGTCAACCGGGCCAACGGGCTGCCCGGTTCCGTCAACTCGGGCTTCGGGAGCACCCACGCGCAGACCGCCCCGCTGTCGCTGCAGATGGCGGTCGTGGTCCTCACCCTGGTACCACTGGTGATCGTGTACCCGTTCGTACAGAAGCACCTGCGTACCGGTGTCCTCACCGGCGCGATCAAGGGCTGAGCCGAACCGGGCACCCCAGACCGGGAGCGGCCCCACGCGTGGAGCCCCGCGCCGCGCGACCGGGCCGCCCCCGACCGGAACCGACACGAAGGAAGCAGAGCGATGGTGACACTCGCCGATGTGGCCAGGCACGCCGGCGTCTCGTCCAGCACGGTCAGCTACGCCCTCAGCGGCAAGCGCCCGATCTCCGACGAGACCAGGGTCCGCGTCGAGCGGGCCATCACGGACCTCGGCTACCACCCCAACGCGGGTGCCCGGGCCCTGGCCGGCAAGCGCTCGCACATCATCGCCCTGGTGGTACCGCTCCACCCCGAGGTGCACGTGCCCACCATGATGGAGATCGCCATCGCCGTCACCGTGGCCGCCCGCGAACACGGCTACGACGTCCTGCTGCTCACCAACGACGAAGGGCCCGAAGGCGTCCGCCGGGTCGCCGCCACCGGGCTCGCCGACGGCGTCATCCTGATGGACGTCCGGCTCGACGACGACCGCATTCCGATCCTGCGGGCCGAGGAGATCCCGGCCGCGCTCATCGGCCTGCCCGACGACCCGGCCGGACTCTCCTGCGTCGACCACGACTTCGCCACCGCCGGCGCCCTGTGCGCCGACCACCTGGCCGACCTCGGCCACCGCGACATCGCCTTCATCGGCTACAGCAGCGGCGTCTACCGGCGGCACGCCGGCTACGCCGAGCGCACCCTGAACGGCTTCCGCGCCCGCGCCGAACGGCGTGACCTGCGCTTCCTCCACCGGCCGTGCGAGGGCACCTACGAGAGCACGGCGGGCACCCTGGCCCGGATCCTCGCGGACCGCCCGGACACCACGGGGTTCGTCGTGCAGAACGAGGCCGCGATCGGCCCGCTGCTCACCCTGCTGCGGGCCACCGGGCGGACGGTGCCGGAGGACGCCTCCGTCATCGCCATCTGCCCCGACGGCTTGGCCGAGCAGCACTCGCCCCGGCTCACCTCCGTGACCAGCCCCAGGAAGGACCTCGGGCAGGTCGCCGTCGAACAGGTCATGGCAAGGATCGCCGCGACCGCCGCCGGCCACGAGCCGGCGGATCAACTCCTCCTGATGCCACCGGAACTGGTGGTCCGCGAAAGCACCGCCCAGGCACCACAGCGCAGTTGACACCACGTGTGGAAGGACGGTTCCCAGATGGACATCCGCCGGCTCACCGACCACCTCGGCGGCCTCGCCTTCGGCGGGGACTACAACCCCGAGCAGTGGGACGCCGAGGTCTGGAAGCAGGACGACGAGCTGATGCGCCGGGCGCGCGTCAACCTCGCCACCCTCGGCGTCTTCTCCTGGGCGCTGCTGGAACCCGAGGAGGGCCGCTACGACTTCGACTGGCTCGACGGCCACCTCGACCGGCTGCACGCGGCCGGCGTCGCGGTCGACCTGGCCACCCCCACCGCCTCCCCGCCGCCCTGGTTCACCCTGGCCCACCCGGACGCCCTGCCCGTCGGCCCCGACGGCACCCGGCTGACCCACGGCAGCCGGGACACCTACTGCCTCACCGCCCCCGCCTACCGACAGGCCGCCCGCCGCATCGCGGGTGCCCTCGCCGAGCGCTACGGCGACCATCCGGCGCTCGCCCTGTGGCACGTCCACAACGAGTACGTGACCCTCTGCACCTGCGACCACACCGCCGCCGCCTTCCGGGTCTGGCTGCGCGCCCGCCACGGCTCCCTGGACGCCCTCAACGAGGCCTGGGGCACGGCCTTCTGGAGCCAGCGCTACGCCTCCTGGGAGCAGATCCTGCCGCCCCGGGCCACCCAGTGGCACCGCAACCCCGGCCAGACCCTGGACTACAGCCGGTTCTGGTCCGACGAGACCCTCGCCGCCTACCGCGAGCAGCGCGACGCCATCCGCGCGCACAGCGACCGGCCGGTCACCACCAACCTCATGCTGCCCGGCTACCAGAACCTCGACCTGTGGGCCTTCGGCCGCGAGGTCGACGTGGTCTCCGTCAACCACTACCCCAGCGCGCCCGGCGTCGACGCCGCCGCCCAGGCCGCCTTCGACGCCGACCGGGCCCGGTCGATCGCCGGCGGCGCCCCCTGGCTGCTGATGGAATCGGGCACCAACACCGTCTACGCCGGCGGCCGCGTCCTCGGCAAGGAGCCGGGGGACATCCTGCGCCACTCCCTCGCCCACATCGCCCGCGGCTCGGAGGGCGCGCTGTTCTTCCAGTGGCGCCAGTCGCGGGCCGGCGCCGAAACCTGGCACTCGGCGATGGTCCCGCACGCCGGGCCGGACAGCCGCGTCTTCCGCGAGGTCACGGCGGCCGGAGAGGCCATCGCCCGGCTCGGCGAACTCGCCGGTTCCACCGTCCGGGCCGAGGTCGCCGTCCTGCACGACTCCGACGCCTGGTGGGCGATGAACGCCGACGGGCTCCCGTCCTCCGAGCTCGACTACTTCACCACCCTGCGCCGCGCCCACCGGGCGCTGTGGGACGCCGGCCGGACGGTCGACTTCGCCCACCCCGAGCACGATCTGAGCCGCTACCGGCTGGTCCTCGCCCCGGCCCTGTTCCTGCTCACCGACGCGGGCGCCGAGAACCTGCGCCGCTACGTCGCCTCCGGCGGCACCCTGCTCGTCCAGCACTTCAGCGGCCTGGTCGACGAAGACCTCCGCGCCCGGCTCGGCGGCTACCCGGCCGCACCGCTGCGCGAGGCGCTCGGCATCCGGGTCGAGGAGCACCGCCCGCTGCGGCAGGGCGAGGAGGTCGCGCTCTCCGACGGCTCGACGGCCACCGCCTGGAGCGAGTCGCTGCGCACCGAGGGCGCCGAGACGCTCGCCGCCTACACCCACGGCATGCTGGCCGGCAGCCCGGCGCTCACCCGCCACGGCTTCGGCTCCGGCCACGGCTGGTACCTCTCCACCCGGCTCGACGACACCGGCTACGCCGCCCTGGTCGGCCGGCTGCTCTCGGAGGCCGGCGCCGCCCCGGAGCCGCCGGAGCTGCCGGGCCTGCCCTCCGGCGTCGAGGCCGTCACCCGGCACGCCGCGGACGGCCGGCGCTGGCACGTCCTGATCAACCACCGCGCCGAAGCCGTACCGCTGCCGCAGGCGGCCCACGACCTGCTCACGGACGCCACCCTGAGCCGGCTGCCCGCCGGCGGCTGCGCCGTCCTGCGCCCGTTGTGAACGCTCACTATTTTGTGAACGCTCACTAGGCCCCACCGAGGAAGGCCACCATGAGCGACCCGCACGAGACGATCCGCTGGGGCCACGGCGCCCTGGAGCTGGAGATCGCCCTGGGCGAGAACGGCACTCCCCGCCTGGTCCGCGTCGGCGCCCCCGGCGAGAAGACCACCGCCCCGCGCCCCGCCGCACCGCTGCCGCTGGTGGAGGTGACGACCGCCGGCCTCGGCCGCCACTGGTCGGGGCGGCACCTCGTCAACAGCGCCCTCGGCGGACGGCTGCGCCACCGCTCCCACCGCTCGGCCCGGGACGGCGACTGGCACGTGCTCACCGTCGAACTCCACGAGCCGGAGACCGGTCTGACCGCCGAAGTGTTCTACCGCTCCCCCGATGGCCTGCCGGTGCTGCGCAGCGAGGTGCTGCTGCGCAACGACGGACCGCGGACGCTGCACCTGGAGTCGGTCGCCTCGCTCGTGTCCGGCTGCCTCACCGGGGGCGACCCGGTGGAGCTGGACCACGCCGACCTGCTGTGGGCGGAGAACGACTGGTTCGCCGAATGCCGCTGGCAGCGCCAGCCGTTGCGGGTGTCCTCGGCCGAGCGGGGCGGCCGGTTCCCCACCACCTCCGGCCGCCACACCCGGGTGGTGGCCGGGCAGGGCGTCTGGTCCAGCTGCGGCCACCTGCCGATGGGCGGCCTGACGGACCGCGGGTCCGGACGCACCTGGCTGTGGCAGATCGAGCACAACGGCGGCGGCTGGCGCTGGGAGTGCGGGGTGCGCGACGACACCGCGTACGCGGCGCTGTACGGGCCGAACGACATCGACCACGGCTGGCGGCTCCCCCTGGAACCCGGCGCCGAGTTCCGCACCGTACCCGTGGCCCTCGCGCTCGCCCCGGACGGCGGCCCGGACGGCGCCTTCGCCGCCCTCACCCGCTACCGCCGGGCCACCCGGCGCCCGCACGCCGACCACCACCGCCTGCCGGTCGTCTTCAACGACTACATGAACTGCCTGATGGGCGACCCCACCACGGCCAAACTGCTGCCGCTGGTCGACGCCGCCGCCGAGGCCGGCGCGGAGTACTTCGTCATCGACGCCGGCTGGTACGACGACGGCGCCAACTGGTGGAGTTCCGTCGGGGCCTGGGAGCCGTCGGCCTCCCGCTTCCCCGGGCCGAAGGGCATCCACGAGGTCCTGGACCGCATCCGGGAGCGGGGCATGGTCCCCGGCCTGTGGCTGGAGCCGGAGGCGGTCGGGGTGAACAGCCCGATGGCCGGGTCCCTCCCGGAGGAGGCGTTCTTCCGCCGCGACGGACACCGCGTGGAGGAGGGCGGGGGCCGGTACCACCTGGACCTGCGCCACCCGGCCGCCCGCGCCCACCTGGACACGGTGGTGGACCGCCTGGTCGGGGAGTGGGGCGTCGGCTACCTCAAGCTCGACCACAACACCGACCCGGGCTCCGGCACCAGCGGCCACCCGGGCGAGGCCCCGGCGGCCGGCCTGCTGGGCCACAACCGGGCCCAACTCGCCTGGCTGGACGGCATCCTGGACCGGCACCCGGAGCTGGTGATCGAGAACTGCGCCTCCGGCGGCATGCGGATGGACCACGCCCTGCTCTCCAGGCTCCAGCTCCAGTCCACCAGTGACCAGCAGGACCTGCTGCGCTACCCGCCCATCGCGGCGGCGGCCCCCACCGCCGTCACACCCGAACAGGGCGCCGTCTGGGCCTACCCGCTGCCCGGGGACTCCCCGGACGAGGTCGCTCTGACCATGGCCAACGCACTCCTCGGCCGCATCCACCTCTCCGGTCGGATCACCGAACTCTCTTCGGAGGCCAGGGACTTGGTCCGCGAGGCGGTCGCGGTCCACAAGTCGATCCGCGCCGACCTGCCGCAGGCGCTGCCCGCCTGGCCGCTCGGGCTCCCGGGCTGGGAGGACCCGTGGATCGCCCTGGCACTGCACACCCCGGCCACCACCTACGTCACGGCCTGGCGCCGCCACGGAACGGACTCCGTCCGGGAGCTCGACCTGCCCCATCTGGCCGGCGCCGCCGTTCGCGTCGAGGTGCTCTACCCGGCTTCCAGCCTGGCGGCCACGGCCTGGAACCCGGACACCGCCGAACTCACCCTGACCTTGCCGACGGCCCCGTCCGCCGTCCTGCTGCGCCTCACCGAGGAGCCGTCCGAAGGGAGTTGACGATGCAGACCGCGACCGCGCGCGCTCCACCGCGCCGGCCCGCATCCGTACGGAACACGCTTCGCGTCCGGGCCCGATCCCTTGCAGCCGCACCGGGCCCTACCGTCCAGAACGCGGGAGTTCGATCCCCACATCCGAACCCCACGCACCCCCACCCCTGGAGGGACGAAGTGAAATCACCCGTCCAGTCCTGTCGTGAACGCGCCATAGCCGTGGCAGCGGCCCTGTCGCTCGCACTCACCGGCGCGATCGCCGCCGTCGCGCCGGCCGCCCAAGCCGCGAGCTCCGTGTCGGTGTCGGTCGACGCCGCCCTGCAGCTCGCCACCGTCCCCGACACCGGCGTCGGCGTCAACATCCCGGTCTACGACGTCAACATGAACGCCGCCGCCACCGCCGGCCTGCTCAGCACGGCCGGCATCAACACCGTCCGCTACCCCGGCGGCAGCCACTCCGACGTCTACCACTGGCAGACCGGCACGGCCGACGCCGGTGCCTACGTCGCCCCCAACACCGGCTTCGACGCCTTCATGGGCACCGTGCGCGCCGCCGGAGCGCAGCCGATCATCACCGCCAACTACGGCTCCGGCACCCCCCAGGAGGCCGCCGCCTGGGTCCAGTACGCCAACGTCACCAAGGGCTACGGCATCAAGTACTGGGAGGTCGGCAACGAGGTCTACGGCAACGGGGAGTACGGCGCCAGCTGGGAGTACGACACCCACAGCAGCAAGAGCGCCACGACCTACGCGAACAACCTGCTCCAGTACATCGCGGCGATGAAGGCGGCCGATCCGAACATCAAGATCGGCGCCGTGCTGGCCACCCCCGGCTACTGGCCGGACGGCATCGTCGGCCCGGGCGACACCATGGACTGGAACCACACCGTGATGTCGATCGCCGGCTCGAAGATCGACTTCGCCATCGTGCACGCGTACCCCAGCAGCACCAGCCCGGCCGACCTGCTCACCAAGCCGCAGGCCCAGAACCCGAACATCACCGGCGCCGTGCGCTCGCTGATCAACCAGTACGCCGGGTCCAACGCCCCCAACGTCGGCATCGCGGTGACCGAGGCGAACGCCCAGGCCTACCTGGACACCTCCCCCAACGGTCTGTTCGCCCCGGACAACTACCTCACCTGGCTGGAGAACGGCGCGTTCAACGTCGACTGGTGGGACCTGCGCAACGGCACCGACTGCTCGAAGGTGACCACCGTCGAGGGCGCCACCGACTACAACGACGGCGGCATGGTCTCCGCCGGCGCCTCCTGCGAGCCGTCCGTCAACACGCCCTTCCCCGCCTACTACGGCACCCAGATGATCGGCAGGCTGGGCGCGCCCGGTGACACGCTGGTCAAGGCCGCCAGCTCGTCCTCACTGCTCTCCGCGCACGCCGTCCGCCGCGCCAACGGCGACGTGGACGTCATGCTGATCAACAAGGACCCGAACAACGACGCCACGGTGAACCTCTCCTACTCCGGGTTCACCCCCTCCTCCGCCACCCCGACCGTCCACTCCTACCTCAAGAACGCCCACGGGATCGGCACGGCCCAGAGCGGCAGCCCGACCACCCAGACCGTGCCGGCCTACGGGATCACGGTCGTCCAGATGCACCCGACCGACGCGGCCTGCCGGGTCGTCTACAACAAGAACGAGTGGTCGGGCGTCACGGTCGGCGACCTCACCGTCGTCAACAACGGTCTGGGCCAGGTCAACGGCTGGAACCTCGGCTTCACCTTCCCCGGCGACAACAGCATCACCAACAGCTGGAACGCCTCGGTGTCGCAGAGCGGCCCGAACGTCACCGCCAGGAACGTGTCCTACAACGCCACCGTCCCGCAGGGCGGCAGCGTCCAGTGGGGCTTCAAGTCCACCTGGTCCAGCAGCGACGCCAACCCCTCCGCCTTCTGGTTCAACGGCGCCTCCTGCGCGATCGGCTGAACCCGATGAGCCGGTGGTGCCCCGGGCTCCCCAGGGCCCGGGGCACCACCCCCCTCCCGCGATGAAGCACCGAAAGGAACCGACCCACGTGTCAGAGCAGTCCCGGACCGGCAGCACCGTCCCCAACCCGGTGATCCCCGGATTCCACCCCGACCCCAGCGTCTGCCGTGTGGGCGACGACTACTACCTCGTGTGCTCCAGCTTCGAGTACTTCCCCGGCATCCCGGTCTTCCACAGCCGTGACCTGGTGAACTGGGCCCAGATCGGCAACGCCCTGGACCGGCCGAGCCAGCTCCGACTCCCGCTCGACAGCCCGTCCTCCGGCGGGATCTACGCCCCCACCCTGCGCCACCACGACGGCCGGTTCTGGCTGATCGTCACCAACGTCAGCGGCGACGGCAACCTGCTCTTCACCGCCACCGACCCGGCCGGCCCGTGGTCCGACCCGGTCCGGCTGCCCGGGGTGCACGGCATCGACCCGGACCTCGCCTGGGACGAGGACGGCACCTGCTGGTGCACCGTCGCCGGGGTCTCCCAGGTCCGCCTCGACCCGACGACCGGCGAGACCATCGGCGAGCCGTACCGGATCTGGTCCGGCGCCCCCGGCGCCATGGCCCCCGAGGCGCCGCACCTGTACCGGATCGGCGAGTACTGGTACCTGATGATCGCCGAGGGCGGCACCGAGCGCGGCCACGCCGTCTCCATCGCCCGCGGCCCGTCACCCTCCGGCCCGTTCGAACCGTGCCCGGCCAACCCGGTGCTGACCCACCGCGGCACCGACAGTCCCATCCAGAACACCGGGCACGCCGACCTCGTCCAGGCGCCCGACGGCTCCTGGTGGATGGTGCTGCTCGCCGTCCGGCCGCGCGGCGGCACCCCCGCCTGGTACGTGCTCGGCCGGGAGACCTTCCTCGCCCCGGTCGAGTGGGTGGACGGCTGGCCGGTGGTCGGCCAGGTCACCCCCGAACTGCCCACCCCCTCCTGGCCGCTGCACCCCGTCCCCGCCGTACCGGCCCGGGACGACTTCGACCAGGCCGAGCTGCACCCCCGGTGGATCTCGGTGCGCGAGCGCCCGGAACACCTGTGCACCACGAAGGAACGTTCCGGCTGGCTGACCCTGCGCGCCGCCGGCGCCTCGCTGGACGACAACGACGTGGTGTTCGTCGGCCGGCGCCAGCAGCACCTCGCCTGCCGGGCCCGCACCCTGATCGACCCCACCGACGGCCGCGGCGGCCTCGCCATCCGCATGGACGAGGAGCACCACTACGAGATCGAGGCGGGCCCCGGCGAGGTGAAGGTCTTCGCCCGGATCGGCTCGCTGCGCACCGAGGTCGCCTCCCGTCCGGTGCCCGCCGGAGCCGTGGTGCTCGGTGTCGACGTCGTCCCGCGGCCGCCGCGCGGCCCGCGCACCGGCCCTGACGACGTCGTCCTCGGCGTCGAGGAGCCCGACGGCACCTTCACCGTGCTCGCCGCGCTCGACGGCCGCTACCTCTCCACCGAGGTGGCCGGCGGCTTCACCGGCCGGGTCATCGGCATGTACGCCGCCGAAGGCACCGTCCACTTCGACCGGTTCGACTACGAGCCGCTCCCGCTTCTCTGACCATCCGTCAGGGGCTCCCCCACCCACCCGAGAGGACACACGTGAACGACGCACAGCAGACCGCCCGCCCGCGCAGCCGCCGCCTCCACCGCACGGCCGGCCTCGTGGTGGCCCTGGTCACCACCGGCGCCCTGTGCGCCGGCACGGCCGTCGCCGCCCCCGCCGACCAGCCCCAGGCGGCAGCCGAGGCCGCCGGGGCCAGGGTCCCGCACGATCCGATGGCCGCCGTGGCCCGGATGCAGCCCAGCTGGAACCTCGGCAACTCCCTCGACGCGATCCCCGACGAGACCTCCTGGGGCAACCCGCTCACCACCAAGGCGCTGTTCGACCGTCTCCGGTCCGAGGGCTACCGCAGCATCCGGATCCCGGTCACCTGGTCCCCACACCAGTCCGCCACCGCCCCGTACACCATCGACCCGGTGTGGATGAAGCGGGTCAAGCAGGTGGTCGACCTCGCCCTGGCGGACGGCCTCTACGTCGAGATCAACGTCCACCACGACTCGTGGCAGTGGATCAAGTACATGTCCACCGACCACGACGCCATCGTGGCGCGGTTCAACTCCACCTGGCAGCAGATCGCCAGCGCCTTCAAGGACGAGCCGCGCACCCTGCTCATGGAGAGCATCAACGAACCGCAGTTCGACAACGCCACCGACGCCCAGAAGACCCAGTACCTGCGCGAGCTCAACACCTCGTTCCACAGCATCGTGCGCAACTCCGGCGGCAAGAACAAGGACCGGCTGCTCGTCCTGCCCTCGGAAGAGACCAACAACGCCCAGCACTGGCTGGACGACCTGTCCACCACCATGAGCTCGCTCAACGACCGCAACCTGGTCGCCACCGTGCACTACTACAGCTGGTACCCGTTCAGCGTGAACATCGCCAACGGCACGACCTACGACGCCACCAGCCAGAAGGACCTCACCGAAGGCTTCGCCCGGGTGCACGACACCTTCGTCGCCAAGGGCATCCCCGTCTACCTCGGCGAATACGGCCTGCTGAGCGAGCCCAACTCGGGCACCGTCGAGCGCGGCGAGA
Source organism: Kitasatospora sp. NPDC030952 (assembly GCF_055571335.1). Lineage (NCBI taxonomy): Bacteria > Bacillati > Actinomycetota > Actinomycetes > Kitasatosporales > Streptomycetaceae > Kitasatospora > Kitasatospora sp. NPDC030952. Next base: position 181,844 of record NZ_JBVIFM010000007.1, on the reverse strand, counting down.
TGCTCAAGTACTACGAGCACGTCAACTACGTGGCCCGGGCCAACGGATTCACCACCGCGCTCTGGGACGACGCCAACTACCTGAACCGCGCCACCCTCCAGTGGCGTGACCCGGCCCTGATGGACCTGATCAGGACGTCCTGGACCACCCGTTCGGGCACCGCCTCCACCGACAACGTCTTCCTGCCGAAGTCCGGCCCCATCGCCGCGCAGACCATCACCCTCAACCGCAACGGCCAATGGTTCGCCGGCCTCTGGCAGGGTGACCGCCCGCTGATCCCCTTCCTCGACTACACCCTCGACGGCGACCAGCTCACCCTGACCGCCCACGCCCTCACCCGCCTCGCCGGGGACCGCGCCGCCGGGATCAACGCCACCCTCGAAGTCCGGTACTCCGACGGCGTCCCCTGGCAGCTCAACATCCGTTCCTACGACAAGCCCGCCATGTCCGACGCCACCGGAAGCACCGACGCGCTGGTCATCCCCACCAGGTTCAACGGCTCCCTGATGGCCAACGTGCAGTCCACCTACGCCGACGACACCGCCGCCGACCCGGCCTCCTGGACCACCTACCAGACGTTCGGCGACTTCGGCCCCGACTACGCCGCCGACACCACCACCGTGAAGGCCGACTTCCTCAAGTCCCTCAAGGACGGCGCCCCCGCGACGCTCACCTTCCGCTTCTGGACCGGCGACACCGTCACCTACACCGTCACCAAGTCCGGCGACACCGTCACCGGCACCGCCTCCTGAACCCAGCGCTCCCCCTTCTCGGCCGCCGGCCCACCGGCGGCCGGGCTCCCCCCACCTGTTCCACCAGAAAGGACACACTCCGTGAACGACGCACAGCGCACCGCCCGCCCGTTGGCCCGCCGCCTCCACCGCACGGCCGGCCTCGTGGTGGCCCTGGTCACCACCGGCGCCCTCTGCGGCGGCACGGCGATCGCCGCCCCCGCCGACCAGGCCCCGTCCGCGGCCGAGGCCGCCGGGGTCCGGGTCCCGCAGGACCCGATGGCCGCCGTGGCCCAGATGCAGCCCAGCTGGAACCTCGGCAACACCCTCGACGCGATCCCCGACGAGACCTCCTGGGGCAACCCGCTCACCACCAAGGCCACGTTCGACGGCCTCAAGGCCCAAGGCTTCCGCAGCGTCCGCATCCCCGTCACCTGGTACACCCACCAGTCCGCTACCGCGCCCTACACCATCGACCCGGTGTGGATGAAGCGGGTCAAGCAGGTGGTCGACCTCGCCCTGGCGGACGGCCTCTACGTCGAGATCAACGTCCACCACGACTCGTGGCAGTGGATCAAGTACATGTCCACCGACCACGACGCCATCATGGCGCGGTTCAACTCCACCTGGCAGCAGATCGCCACCACCTTCAAGGACGAGCCGCGCACGCTGCTCATGGAGAGCATCAACGAACCGCAGTTCGACAACGCCACCGACGCCCAGAAGACCCAGTACCTGCGGGAACTCAACACCTCCTTCCACAGCGTCGTCCGCAACTCCGGCAGCAAGAACAAGGACCGGCTGCTCGTCCTGCCCTCGGAGCAGACCGGCAACGCTCAGAACTTGCTGGACGACCTGTCCACCACCATGAGCTCGCTGAACGACCGCAACCTGGTCGCCACCGTGCACTACTACAGCTGGTACCCGTTCAGCGTGAACATCGCCAACGGCCCGACGTACGACGCCAAGGCCCAGTCGGACCTCACCGAAGGCTTCGCCCGGGTGCACGACACCTTCGTCGCCAAGGGCATCCCCGTCTACCTCGGCGAGTACGGCCTGCTCACCTCCCCGTACTCCGGCGTGGTCGAGCGCGGCGAGATGCTCAAGTACTTCGAGCACGTCAACTACGAGGCGCGCCGCAACGGCATGACCTCCGCCGTCTGGGACGCCGCCAACGACTTCCTGAACCGCTCCACCATGCAGTGGATGGTCCCCGAGATGAAGGACCTGATCCAGACCTCCTGGCGGACCCGCTCCGGCACCGCCTCCACCGACAACGTCTTCCTGCCGAAGTCCGGCCCCATCGCGGCCCAGACCATCACGCTCAACCGCAACGGCCTCTGGTTCGCCGGCCTCTGGCAGGGCGACCGCCCGCTGATCCCCTTCCTCGACTACACCCTCGACGGCGACAAGCTCACCCTGACCGCCGACGCCCTCACCCACCTCGCCGGTGACCGCGCCGCCGGGATCAACGCCACCCTCGAGGTCCGGTACTCCGACGGCGTCCCGTGGAAGCTCTTCGTGCGCTCCTACGACAAGCCGACCATGGCCGACGCCACCGGGACGCTCGACGGGCTCACCATCCCCACCGGGTTCAACGGCGCCCTGATGGCCAACGTCCAGTCCACCTACGCCGACGGCACCGCCGCCGGCCCGGCCTCCTGGACCACCTACCAGTCGTTCGACAACCTCCGCGCCGACTACGGCGCCAACACCACCACCCTCAAGCCCGGCTACGTCAAGTCCCTGAAGGACGGCGTGCCGGCGACGTTCACCTTCCGCTTCTGGACCGGCGACACCGTCACCTACACCGTCACCAAGTCCGGCAACACCGTGACCGGCACCGCCTCCTGACCCAGCGCTCCCCCGTCCCGGCCGCCGCTCCCGGCGGCCGGGGCTCCCACACGTTCCGAGGTGCCCATGTCCCCGCTTCCCCCGCGCGTGCTGTTCGGCGCCGCCTACTACCACGAGTACCAGCCGTACGAGCGGCTCAAGGAAGACCTCGACCTGATGGCCGGGGCGAAGTTCACCGTCATCCGGGTCGGCGAGTCCGTCTGGTCCACCTGGGAGCCCGAGAACGGCCGGTTCGAGCTGGACTGGCTGACCCCCGTCCTCGACGGCGCCCACGACCGCGGCATCTCCGTCGTCCTGGGCACGCCCACCTACGCGGTACCACCGTGGCTGTCCCGGCAGTACCCGGAGATCGTCACCGACCACGCGACGGGCCGACCGATGGGCTGGGGCGCCCGCCAGGAGGCGGACTTCTCCCACCCGGCCTTCCGCTACCACGCCGAACGCGTCACCCGGGCGATCCTCGACCGCCACGCCGCGCACCCGGCCGTCATCGGCTTCCAGGTCGACAACGAGCCCGGCCTGCGCCTGCCGCACAACCACGGCGTCTTCCAGCGGTTCGTCGACCACCTGCGCCACACCTACGGCGACGTGGAGACCCTCAACCGGGAGTGGGGCCTGGTCTACTGGTCGCACCGGCTCTCCACCTGGGCCGACCTGTGGCAGCCCGACAACAACCAGCAGCCGCAGTACGACGTCGCCTGGCGGGCGTTCCAGGCCCGCCAGACCACCGAGTTCGTCGCCTGGCAGGCCGACATCGCGCGCGAGTACGCCCGCCCCGACCAGTTCGTCACCACCTGCCTCGCCTACGAGCACCCGGCGATGGAGGACGACGAACTGACCGACGCCCTGGACGTCACCGCCGGCAACCCGTACTACGACATGCAGGACACCCTCGCGCTGCCCGACCCCACGCCGGACGACCAGGACCAGTGGTGGAAGGCCACCGGCGTGTGGGCGCTGTACCGGAGCGCCGACCGGATCTTCTCCTCCCGCCAGGAGCCGTTCCTCGTCACCGAGACCAACGCCCAGGCCATCAGCGGCACTTCGGAGAACCGGCCGGCCTTCGACGGCCAGTGGCGGCAGGCCGCCTGGGCGCTCGTCTCGCGCGGCGCGCGGATGATCGAGTACTGGCACTGGCACACCCTGCACTTCGGCACCGAGACGTACTGGGGCGGGATCCTGCCGCACAGCGGCAAGCCCGGCCGGGTCTACGCCGAACTCGCCCACCTGGGAGCCGAGTTCGAGACGGCCGGGTCGCTGGTCGCCGGGATCGAGCCCGATGCCGACATTGCGATGGTCTACTCGATGCCCAGCAAGTGGCTGATGCAGAAGTACCCGCCGCTGGCGAGGCCGAACGGCGAACCGGACTCGACGTCCTACCACCGCCTCTTCGACCCCTTCTACCGCGGCGCGTTCGAGGCCGGCCGGCAGGTGCGCATCCTGCACACCCGCCAGCTGCACGACGCCCGGGGTGAGCGCGTGGGCCTCGCACCCGAGGAGGCCGTGCGGCGCCACCCGGTGCTGGTCGTCCCCGGGCTCTACCTCGCCGAGGACTCCCTGCTCGACTGGCTCGCGGCCTACGCCGAGGCCGGCGGCCACCTCGTCCTCGGCCCCCGCACCGGCTACGCCGACCACGAGGCCCGGGCCCGCCACGAGACCGCCCCGCCACGCCTGACCGTCGCCGCGGGCGTCCGGTACGACGAGTTCAGCAACCTGCCCGCGGACCTCCCGCTGCGCACCGCCCCCGACAGCCCGCTGGAGCTGCCGGCGGGAGCGACCGCGACCCGCTGGGTCGAGGGCCTCACGGCCACCGACGCCACCGTGCTGGCCGGCTACGACCACCCGCACTTCGGCCGCTGGCCCGCCGTCACCACCCGCGCCCACGGGGCGGGCCGGGTGACCTGTGTCGGCACCGTGCCCGGACGCGACCTGGGCCGGGCGCTCGCCGCCTGGCTGGCCCCCTCCCCCGTCGGCGGCTGGCGCGACCTGCCCGAGTCCGTCACCGCGACCACCGGGACGGCCCCGGACGGGCGCCGCGTCCACGTGGTGCACAACTGGAGCTGGCAGCCCGTCGACGTGCCGGCGCCGGTGGCGCTCGTCGACGTCCTGGCCGGCACCCCGGTGGCCGCCGGCGAGCCGCTCGCCCTCGGCGCCTGGGACGTGCGGGTCTTCGTCACGGACTGAGCACGAAGGGGGCGGTGGGCCCCGCCGGGCCCGCCGCCCCCCGCTCTTCTGCGCTCTCCGCTCGGTGACTGCTCCGCCGGGCCGTTACGCCGCCGAGAAGCAGTACACCGTCATCGAGCGGAACTCCTCCCCCGGGCGCAGGACGGTGGAGGGGTACTCGGGGTGGTTGGGCGAGTCCGGGAAGTGCTGGGTCTCCAGCGCGACGCCCGCGTACCGGTGGTACCGGCGGCCGGAAGGACCGCTCAGCGTGCCGTCGAAGTGGTTGCCGGTGTAGACCTGCAGCCCCGGCTCCGTCGTCAGGCACTCGACCTGCCGGCCGCTGGCCGGGTGGCTCAGGACGGCGGCCCGTCGGAACCCGCTCCCGTCCAGCACCCAGTTGTGGTCGAAGCCGGCTCCGGCCCGGCGGATCTGCTGGTCCCCGTCGGCGACGCGGTCCCCGATCCGCCGGGCCTCACGCAGGTCGAAGGGGGTGCCCGGGACGCGCGTGGTGGGTCCGATCGGGATCAGCTCGGCGTCCACCGGGAGGTAGCCGCGGGCCTCGACGCGCAGCAGGTGGTCGAGCACGGTGCCGTTGCCCTCACCGGCCAGGTTGAAGTACGTGTGGTTGGTGAGGTTGACGACCGTCGGCGCGTCCGTGGTCGCCCGGTAGCCGATCCACAGCTGGCCGGCCGGGTCGAGCAGGTACACCACCTCGACGGTGAGCGCCCCCGGGAACCCCTGGTCGCCGTCGGGGCTGTGCAGGCGAAGGCGCACTCCGGTCCGTCGGCCCTCCCGGACGGGCACTCCCTCCCAGAGCCGGGTGGCGAAGCCGTCCCGTCCGCCGTGCAGGGTGTGGCCGGGCGGCTGGGTGGTGAGCCGGTGCACGGTGCCGTCGAGCGGCAGGACGCCGTCGGCGATCCGGTTGGCGTAGCGGCCGACCGTCGCACCGAAGTACGCGCCTTCTCCGAGCAGGTCCCCGACGCGCTCGCAGCCGAGGACGACGTTCGCCCGCCGCCCGTCCCGGTCCGGCAGGTGCAGGGCCTGGAGCCGGGCGCCCAGGCTGAGCACCTCCGCCCGCACGCCGGACGGCGAGTCGATGGTCCAGCGGATGACGGGCCGCCCGTCCGGCAGGGTCGCGGCGACTCCCTGGGAGACCGTCAGTTCGCCCGGGGACACGAGTGCGTCTTTCGGCACGGGGGTATTGCTCCGTTTCTTCCGGGGACCACCGGAAAGCGGCGACGCCCGCCCGTGCGGGCGGGCGTCGGACGTCCGGGCTGTGCTGGTGGTACGAGCTGTGCTGGTGGTACGAGCTGTACGGGCTCTGCGAGCTGTACGGACCGGGCGCGTCGTCCGGACCGTGCGGGCTCAGAGCCCCTGGGCCAGGCGGTGGTAGGCCTGGTTCCAGCGCAGCTCCTTGGTGAACCGGCGGATGTTCGTGTCGTCGTCGATCATCAGCAGCTCCACGGCGAGCATCTCGGCGAGGTCCTCCAGCTCCTCGGCGCCGATCGCGCCGGAGAGCACGGTGTGGTGCGGCCCGCCGGCCGTCAGCCAGGCCTCGGTGGAGGTGTGCAGGTCCGGGCGCGGCTTCCAGACCGCGCGGGCCACCGGCAGGTGCGGCAGCGGCTCCGGCGGTACGACCACGTCCACCTCGTTGGCGACCAGCCGGAACCGGTCGCCGAGGTCCGCGAGGCCGACCACGACCGCCGGGCCGGGCTCGGCGTCGAAGACCAGGCGGACCGGGTCCTCCCGCCCGCCGATGGACAGCGGGTGGATCTCGCAGGAGGGGGTGCCGGCCGCGATGCTCGGGCAGACCTCCAGCATGTGCGCACCGAGGATCAGCTCGCGGCCGAACTCCAGGTGGTAGGTGTAGTCCTCCATGAAGGAGGTGCCGCCGGCCAGTCCGCCGGCCGTCACCTTGAGGGTGCGCAGCAGGGTGGCGGTCTTCCAGTCGCCCTCGCCGCCGAAGCCGTAGCCGTCGGCCATCAGCCGCTGCACCGCGAGCCCGGGCAGCTGGCGGAGCCCGCCGAGGTCCTCGAAGTTGGTGGTGAAGGCCTTGAAGCCGCCCTCCTCCAGGAAGCCCCGCAGGCCGAGCTCGATGCGGGCCGCGTAGCGCAGCGAATCGTGGCGCTCCCCGCCGCTGCGCAGCTCGGGCGCGAGGCGGTAGCCGTCCTCGTACTCCTTGACCAGCGCGGTCACGTCGCCCTCGTCCGTCGCGTCCACGGCGGCGACCAGGTCGTTGACGCCGTAGGTGTTGACGGAGACGCCGAAGCGGCGCTGGGCCTCGACCTTGTCGCCCTCGGTGACGGCGACGTCGCGCATGTTGTCGCCGAACCGGGCCAGCTTGAGGCTGCGGAGTTCGGCGCGGCCGGCGGCGGCGCGGGCCCAGGTGGCGACCCTGGCGGAGACGGCGGGGTCGGAGACGTGCCCGGCGACGGTCTTGCGCGGCACGCCGAGGCGGGACTGGATGTAGCCGAACTCGCGGTCGCCGTGGGCGGCCTGGTTCAGGTTCATGAAGTCCATGTCGATGGAGTGCCAGGGCAGTTCGACGTTGGCCTGGGTGTGCAGGTGGAGCAGCGGCTTCTGCAGCGCGTCGAGTCCGGCGATCCACATCTTCGCCGGGGAGAAGGTGTGCATCCAGGCGATCAGGCCGATGCAGTCGTCGTCGGAGTTGGCTTCCAGGCAGATCCGGCGGATCGCGGCGGCGTCGGTGAGGACGGGCTTCCAGACGACCTCGACGGGCAGGTGGGCGTCCTCGCCCAGGGCGGCGGCGATCCGCTGGGACTGCTCCGCGACCTGGCGCAGCGTCTCCTCGCCGTAGAGCCCTTGGCTGCCGGTCAGGAACCAGACCTGGCGTCCGTTCGATGGCTTCTTCACGGGGTGGCTCCTTACCGGGCCTGGGGCTGGCCGTAGACGTTCTGGTAGCGGTGGTTGAGGCTGTCGATGTCCGCCTGGGCGATCGGCAGCGGCTCGCCGAGCTGGCGGGAGAGGTGGACGGTGCGGGCCACGTCCTCGCACATCACGGCGGCCTTGACCGCCGCCTTGGCGTCCTTGCCGATGGTGAAGACGCCGTGGTTCTGCATCAGGACGGCGGGCGAGCGGTGGCCCTTGAGGGTGTCCACGATGCCGCGGCCGATCGAGTCGTCGCCGATCAGGGCGAACGGGCCGACCGGGATCTCCGCGCCGAACTCGTCGGCCATCGCGGTGAGGACGCAGGGGACGGCCTCGCCGCGGGCCGCCCAGGCGCAGGCGTAGGTGGAGTGGGTGTGGACCACGCCGCCGACCTCGGGCAGGTGGCGGTAGACGTAGGCGTGCGCGGCGGTGTCGGAGGAGGGTGCGTGCTCGCCCTCGACCACCTCGCCGTCCAGGTCGCAGAGGATCATGTTCTCGGGCGACAGCTCGTCGTAGGAGACGCCGCTGGGCTTGATGACGAGCAGGTCCTCGCCGGGGACCCGGGCCGAGACGTTGCCGGCGGTCCAGACCACCAGGTTGTAGCGGACCAGTTCCCGGTGGAGGTCGCTGACCTGGCGGCGGATGAGGTCGATGGTCGCGTTCACAGGGCCTCGCTCGGTGTGGTGAGGGCGGCGTTGCGGATGTCGCGCAGGCGGTGCAGCAGCTTGTCGGCGCCGAGGCCGAAGTGGTCGTGCAGGGCGCGGTATTCGGCGAAGAGACGGTCGTAGGTGTCGGCGGCGGCCGGGTCGGGCCGGTAGGCGCCCTGCTGCACCCGGCCCATGGCGGCGGACGCGGTCCGGACGTCCGGGTACGCTCCGGCGGCGACGGCGGCGTGGATCGCCGAGCCGAGCGCCGGGCCCTGCTCCGAGTCGGCGACCGAGACCGGGCGGCGCAGCACGTCGGCGTAGATCTGCATCAGCAGGGCGTTCTTCTTGAGGCCGCCGGTGACGATGAACTCGGTGACCGGGACGCCACCCCGCTCCAGGGCCTCGACGATGACGCGGGTGCCGAAGGCGGTGGCCTCCAGCAGCGCCCGGTAGACCTCCTCGGGGCGGGTGGCGAGGGTGAGTCCGACGATCACACCGGAGAGGTGGTGGTCGACCAGGGTGGAACGGTTGCCGTTCATCCAGTCGAGCGCCACCAGGCCGTGCCCGCCGACGGGTTGGGCGGCGGCCTTCCGGGTGAGCAGCCGGTGCAGGTCCTCGCCGTTCGCCTCGGCCTCGGCCAGGTAGTCGGCGGGCACTCCCTGGCGCAGCCACCAGGCGAAGATGTCGCCGACGGCGCTCTGGCCGGCCTCGTAGCCGTAGGAGCCGGTGACGATCCCGTCCTCGACCACGCCGCAGATGCCGGGGACGTCGGCGAGGGTGGCGCCGTTGACCACGTGGCAGGTGGAGGTGCCCATGATGGCGAGGAGTTGGCCGTCGTCGACGGCCCGGGCGGCCGGGGCGGCCACGTGGGCGTCGACGTTGCCGGCGGCGACGGCGGTGCCGGCCGGCAGGCCGGTCCACGCCGCGGCCTGCGCGGTGAGGCCGCCGACCCGGGTGCCCAGCGGGGAGAGCGGGTGCTCCAGTCGAGTGCGGGCGAAGTCGGCGAACTCCGGGTGGAGCGCGGCCAGGTAGTCCTCGCTCGGGTAGCCGCCGTCCTGGTGGATGCCCTTGTAGCCGGCCGTGCAGGTGTTGCGGCTCTCGGCACCGGTGAGCTGCCAGACGATCCAGTCGGCGGCCTCGATCCAGCGCTCGCAGGCGCCGTAGACGGCCGGGTCCTCCTCCAGCACCTGCAGCGCCTTGGCGTACTGCCACTCGGCCGAGATCCGGCCGCCGTACCGGGAGATCCACTTCTCGCCGCGGGCGTGGGCCAGTTCGTTGATCCGGTCCGCCTGGGGCTGCGCGGCGTGGTGCTTCCAGAGCTTGGGCCAGGCGTGCGGGCGGGGGGCCCAGTCGGGCGTCTCGGCCAGTGGGGTGCCGTCGGCGAGCACGGGCAGGACGGTGCAGGCGGTGAAGTCGGTGGCGATGCCGATGACCCGGGCGGGGTCGACGCCGGCGGCGGCGAGCGCGGCCGGGACGGCGGTGCGCAGCACCTCGCGCCAGTCCGCCGGGTGCTGCAGCGCCCAGTCGGGCGGGAGCGGTCGGCCGGTGCCGGGCAGCTCGTGCTCGATCACGGCGTGCGGGTAGTCGTGGACGGCGGTGCCCACCTCCTCGCCGTCCCGGACCCGGACCACCACCGCGCGGCCGGAGAGGGTGCCGAAGTCGACGCCGACGACGTACCGGTCGGGCCGGTCGGCGTCGTGGGCGGCAGGGGTCACGATCACGTGCTCATCCTTCGTACGGGAGTCATGCGTTGGTCGTCTGTCGCCGGTGCGGTGTTCGACCGGGGCAGGGCGCACCGCACCGGCGACAGGCTTCATTCCGCTACCCCACCCTCGAGAGGCAGCGGAACGGGGAGCCGTCGGCCGGGCCCACGGAAGCGGGATGCGGTGGCCCGGCCGGCGGAGAGGAAGGAGCGCCGTTGTTAACGCTCACGAGGATTGTTAGCGCTAACAAACTACGTGTCAAGGGAAGCTGCCGGGCCGAATCCGGGAAGCCGGGTGGGGGCTCGAAGCACTCGGGGTGCTCGGGACGCGCGGGGTGCTCGGCGGCACTGCCCCGCGCCGCCCGTGGCCCGCCCCCGGCCCACCCCTGCCCTGCCTCTGCCCCACCACCGGCTCAACGCCGGCTGGACGGCCCCGCGCTGCGCCGCAGCACCAACTCCGGGGAGATCTGCACCTGGGTCGCCGAGTGCGTGGCGCCCTCCAGTTCCCCGACGAGCAGTTCCAGGGCCCGCCTGCCGAGTTCGCCGAAGTCCTGCCGCACCGTGGTCAGCGGCGGGGTGAAGTACGCGGCCTCCGGAATGTCGTCGAAGCCGATCACACTGATCTCCTCCGGAACCGCCCGACCGGCCTCGTGGAGGGCGCGCAGCAGGCCGAGGGCCATGTGGTCGTTGGCGCAGAAGACGGCGGTGACGTCGGGCAGCCGGGCGATCCGCAGCCCGGCCTGGTAGCCCGAGCGGGCGCTCCAGTCACCCCGTTCCACCTCCGGCACCGGGGCACCGGCCGCGTCCAGCGTGAGGCGCCACCCGTGTTCCCGGTCCTGGCTCTCCACCCAGTTGGCCGGTCCTGCCAGGTGGTGCACGGTGCGGTGCCCCAGGTCCAGCAGGTGCCCGGTGGCCTCGCCGGCACCGTAGCGGTTGCCCACCGAGACCATGGGCACCCGGGTCTGGTTGCCCGAACCCACCGCGACGAGCGGCACGGAACTGGAGAGCCGGGACACCGCGTTGACGGCCGAGGTCTGCGGCGCGATCACCACCACGCCCTCCACCCCCTGGTCACGCAGCCGGTCGACGGCTTCCTGGACCGAACGGCCGTCCAGGGAGCGCAGACTGGTGACGCTCACGAAGTACCCGGCGCTGCGCGCGGCCCGCTCGATGCCGTCCAGCATCGAGGCCGGACCGTAGAGGGTCGAGTCGAAGCTGACCACCCCGAGGGTCTGCGACCGGCGGGTGACCAGGGCCCGGGCCGCCGAGTTGGGCCGGTAGTCCAGTTCCCGTATCGCGGCCAGCACCCGGTCCCGGGTGTCGGGCCGGACGTGCGGGGCTCCGTTGAGCACCCGGGACACCGTCTGGTGGGACACACCCGCCAGTTTCGCCACGTCCGCCATCACGGGCTGGCGCTGTTCCGCCCCGGCGTTATCGGTTCCCACTCGTAGTCCCCTCCTCGACTGTGGACCACAGTACGCGACCAGGTCCAGGCCAATCCGTCACCCTCGGTTCAGCAGGCGGCCCCCCTTCATACCAGTCCGCCAGCACGCCGACATCTGCCAAAACCGCCAAGTCGGCCTCCGTGTTTCGGTTGCGTCGGCTGTTCCGGGGCGATCCGTGTTCCGGAGGTCGCCGAGGTGACGCCCGGGCGTCGGGCCTGCCGAGAGCCCGGCGCGACGGCCGGGTGGTGCTGGATCCTCGGGGCGAGTCCGCTGGGTCGGGCCCGCGAAGCCGCCCCGCCCTGCCTCCTCGTCCTCGCTCCACCACCCGGACGGGCCTCGACGACGGCGCTGGCCTCGGCCGGACAGGGCCTGGGTGTCCGGCGGAGGACGGAGCGGCCCGCCTCCGCACCGGGAACTCCGGTGCGGCGGCGGGCCGCTCGGTGGTCTCAGCCCTGCTGCAGGGGGGTCAGGAGGAACGCGAAGTCCGCCGGCCCGAGTTCGAGCCGGTACTGGGGCAGGACACCGGGCCCCACGGCGGCGGTGCCGAGGCCCTGGACGGCATGGTCGGTGTGGAGGTGGATCACCGGACCGGGGACGAGGTCGCTGTGGTGCCGTGCGCCGTCGAGCTGTCGGTCGGTCCAGCGGCGTGCGGCGAAGTGGAACGGCTCCTCGCCCACGACGCGCAGTCCGTTCCCGGCCCCGTCGGTGAAGGTGGCCCAGCGGGTGTCCGCACGGTTGCCGTTCTCCTGGGGGCGGACGTACGGGGTCTGCAACTCGTCCACGGTCGCGCGGAAACGTCCGACGCGCACCGCCTGGCACGAGTCGGGGTAGGCCTCGCCCGGGCCCGTGCCGAACCACTCCACCCGGGAGCGGTCGGCGGGGAGCTCCCAGTCGAGTCCGATGCGGGCCAGTGAGCGGGACCGGTTCCTGCGGACCAGCTCCTGGTACTCCTCCGGCGGGAGGGCCGGATCCACCATGGTGTCCTGGAAGTCGTCGCCCCGCTCCGGCCAGTGGCCGACGGGCTCGGCGTGCACCCGCAGGCGCAGGCTGTCACCGTCGCTGTCCCAGCGGTAGGTGGTGAGGTAGCCGGAGTCTCCCGCCGCGGCGGCGCTGCGGACGACGACGGTCATGCCCTGGGCGCCGGGGGTGACGGAGACGGTGCGGTACCGCGGCCGGTCCAGGCCGCGGTCCTTCCAGTAGGCGGCGTCGCGCTGGTGCCAGCCGCGGTCGTTGTCGGTGGGGGCGCGCCACAGGTTCAGTCGTGGTCCGCGCAGGGGGAGCCGGCCGATGGCGAGCAGGGTTCCGGTGGTCCGGTCGAAGCGGCCGGGGCCGAGCAGGACGTGCTCGCCCTCGCTGCGGGCCGCCCCGGGCGGGCCGGTCCGCCGGCGGTGGCCCGTGGCGGGGAGCCGGACCTGTCCCCAGGCGACCACGTGGCCTTCGGGGGCCCAGTCGGTGGGCTTGGCCAGCTCGGCCTGGACGGTGAGCCAGAGCTCGCCCGTGCCGCTTCCACCGCCCGGCGGGTCCAGGCGTGGCAGCGGCAACCGGCCGGCCTCCCCCGCCGCGAGCTCCGGGGTGGGCAGTACGCCGTGGGCCAGCTCGACCCCTTCGCGGGCCAGCGACCAGGTGAACCGCAGATGGGACAGGTCCAGCACCTCGTAGCGGTTCTCCACCGTGAGGGTGCCCGCCTCCGGGCCGGCGTCGATCCGGACGGGGGCGATCACCTTCGCGTACTCGAGCAGGCCCGGGGAGGGGGTGCGGTCGGGGAGGACCAGGCCGTCGCAGATGAAGTTGCCGTCGTGCAGGTCCTCGCCGAAGTCGCCGCCGTAGCCGAAGAACTCGCGCCCCTGGGCGTCGCGGGTGCGCAGTCCCTGGTCCATCCACTCCCAGACGTAGCCGCCCTGGAACCGCGGGTACTCGCCGCACAGCCGCAGGTATTCGGCGAGCCCGCCGGGCCCGTTGCCCATGGCGTGGGCGAACTCGGTGAGCAGGAAGGGCTTGCGGTTGCGCGGGTCGTCCGCCGGGTCGCCGGAGCCGGCGCGGGCCGGGTAGGAGACCTCGCCCGGCAGCAGCTGCCCCCGGCCGATCCGGGCGACGGCGGCCGGCGGCCGGTACATCTCGCTGAAGACGTCGGTGTACTCGCTGAGCCGGTCGCCCTCGTAGTGGATCGGACGGGACGGATCGCGCTCCCGGACCCACGCGGACATGGCCCGGAGGTTGCGGCCGTCCCCGGCCTCGTTGCCGAGCGACCACAGGATGACGCTGGGGTGGTTCTTGTCCCGCTCCACGGTCCGCTCGATGCGGTCCAGGTAGGCCGCGTGCCAGCGGGGGTCGTCGGAGGGGTTGCGCTGCCAGCGCTCCGGGTCCGCGTGCTCGAAGCCGTGGGTCTCCAGGTCGCATTCGACCATGACCCACAGGCCGAGCTCGTCGCACAGGTCGAGGAACGCCGGGTGCGGCGGGTAGTGCGCGGTGCGCACCGCGTTGATGTTGTGCCGCTTCATCAACTCCACGTCGCGGCGCATGGTTTCGAGCGAGAGCGCCCGACCGTGATCGGGGTCGAACTCGTGCCGGTTCACGCCGCGCAGCACCACCCGGCGGCCGTTGACCCGGAGCACCCCGGTCTCGTCGACGGCCACGCTCCGGAACCCGACCCGGATCCGGACCCGCTCGCTGCCGGTGGCCAGGTACGCCTCGTAGAGCTGTGGATCCTCCGCGCTCCAGGGCCGTACCGCCGCGAAGGCGAACTCGGCCGTGGTCGGCTGGTCGTGGATCCCGAGGGCCGGGAGGTCGAGCCTCACCGGAGCGTCCGCGTCGGCCTCCACCCGGAGCCGGCCCCCGCCGGTCCGCGCGTCGTACTCCGCGTGCACGAAGACGTCCCGGATGCCGCCCGCCGGGCGGGCCAGCAGGGACACGTCGCGGAAGATGCCGGACAGGCGCCAGGTGTCCTGGTCCTCGAGGTAGGTGCCGGCGGAGAACTGGTGCACCCGGACGGCCAGCACGTTGCGGCCGGGGCGCAGCAGCCCGGTCACGTCGAACTCGGTCGGCAGGCGGCTGCCGTAGGTGACGCCCAGCTCGCGGCCGTTGAGCCAGGCCCGGGCGCAGGAGTCCACGCCCTCGAAGCGCAGCACGGCCGGCGTGCCCGTCCAGGTGGCGGGCAGGTCGAAGGTGCGGCGGTAGTCGCCGGTCTCGTTCTCGTCCGGGACGAAGGGCGGGTCCAGCGGTACCGGGTAGGCGAGGTTGACGTAGATGGGCCGACCGTAGCCGTGCAGCTGCCAGTGCGAGGGGACGCGAAGGGCGTCCCAGGAGCCGTCGTCGAAGTCCGGGGCTTCGAACCCGTCCGGTTCCGGCCGCAGGGTCGGCGAGAACCGGAACGCCCATTCCCCGTTGAGGTCGATCCTGGGGGCGTCGGAGTCCAGGGCCGCCCGCGGCGCGGCCCTGCCGTGGCCGGGTGCGTAGTCCTCGAAGTAGCGCGTGGACATGGGAGTCCTCCGACGGTCGTGGGTGATGCGCGCGACCGTACTATCGAAGGCGTCTTGCGGGAAGGGACGCCATCGCCGGGTTCGGGGAGGTGGCCCTGGTCCAGGTCGGCGGCGACAGCCAGCCCGCCTACCTCGACTGGGCTCGGGACACCCTGCTGCCGGCGCTGCGCGAGGGGTTCTGACCTCTGGCGGGCCCGGTCGCACCGACCTTCGGTGCCCGGGCCCGCCCGGCAGGGTGGTGCACCCCGGCGCCCGGCCGGAGCGCTATCCCAGGGTCCACCTCTGGTTCCCGCCGCCCCAACAGGTCCACAGCTGGACGGGCGTGGTGTCCACGACGGCCGCCCCGGCGACGTCCAGGCAGCGGCCGGACTGCGCACCGGTGACGCTGCCGTCGGAGTTGACCTGCCACTGCTGGTTGGCGCCGCCGTTGCAGGGCCAGGTCACCACCTTGGTGCCGTCGGCCGTCCCGCCGCCGTACGCGTCCAGGCACAGCGTGGTGCCGGAGATGTCCGCCGTGAGCCGTCCGTCGGCGGTGTGGGTCCAGGTCTGGTTCGCCGCTCCGGAGCAGCCGTAGATCTGTGCCTGTACCCCGGGCGTGGTGGAGGCGTTGGGGACGTCCAGGCACTTGCCCGAACCGGCGCCCCGCAGTGCTCCCGTGGCGGTCGCCGGGGAGGTGGCGTAGCCGGCCGCGACGATGTCGGCCTGGACGGCGTTCTCGGTGGCCTCCGACGGGTAGCCGGAGGTCATCACGCCCTCGTAGAAGGTGCCCGCCGAGCCCTTGCTGTTGTCCCCGCCGATGCCGAGGATGATCGCGCCCTCCTTGTGCATCGGGTCGTAGCCCGAGGCGTTCGGGCGCGGCCCGGAGTAGAACGTCGACAGCCCGCCGGACTGCGCGTCGCCGGCGCGGATCGCCCACTGGTTCGGCGCGCCCTTGACCATGGCCGTCAGGTAGCGGTGGTTCACCGTCGGGTCGTTGGCGTTGTAGCCCGTGTTGGCCCCGGAGAAGAGGCCGTTCTCCAGGTCGGCCATCACCCAGGGGCCGGGGCCGCTGCCGTAGCCCCAGACCTTGATGTTGCCGAAGTAGATCGCCTCCATGTGGCCGTTGCCGGTGTCGTTGCTGCTCGTCTCGGCGTTGCCGTAGTCGAAGCAGCAGCCGCCGTTGTAGTGGGTGCCGTCGAGGATGGCGTACATGCCCTCGGGCTGGTCGCCGGTGGCGACGCCCGAGGTGTGGTTGTTGCGGTAGCCGGTGCCCGGCGCGACGTAGACGCCGTAGGCCCGGTGGCCGTTCAGCGTGGTGGGTGCCAGGGTCGCGTCCGCCAGGTTGTCGGGGCCGCCCGCGGCTCCGCCCCCGGGCGCCTGGGTGAGGTGGTTGCCCCGCCCGCTCTGGTCGTAGATCTCGGTGATCACGCAGGTGGTGCCGGCGCAGAAGGCGTCCTGTGCGGCGGCGTCGGCGTAGCCTCCGGCGGTCAGGGCGCCGATGTTCCGCAGCGCCTGGTCCGACGCACGCCGGACCTGGTAGAGCGGGCCGCCGTACCCGCCGTAGAGGGCGCGGGTGGTGCTGTGCGCGGCCACGCAGGGTGTGCCGCCGGCGGCGTAGAGGTCGCACGGTCGCTGGGTGGCCGCCTGGGCCACGCCGCTGGTCGCGGTGGCGCCGGCCAGGGCGCCGACGAGGACGGCCAGTGCCGCCCCGGCCCGGGCGAGGCGGCGCAGCGCGCCGCGTCCCCGGGTCGTCCCGTCGTTGTCACTCATGGTGTCTCCCTGCTCATCGTTGAGCGCGGCTGGGGAATGTGAGCGCTAACAATCCGGCCCTGGGCGACGGACTTCGGCCCGGGGCGGGAGGTGGAGGTTCCTGGACCGGTGACAGTGCCCGCCCCAACCGTGTCCCGTCAAGACTTTCGACACATCACCCGAAGGAAAGCGCCGTTCGGGACCGGGCGACCGGCTGGCCGTCATTTTCCTTCCACTGCACAGTGGTTGACGCTGAGCGATGTGAGCGCTCACACTCCACACCGGCGCACCTGAGCGCAGGTGCCGGTCCGCCGCATCCTTCACCTGCTCCCCCACTCACCGGCAGTGATCGAGAGGAAAGCACCACATGCACGCACTCTTCCGCCGGCGCCCCCGAGCCGCCCGCGTCGCGTCCACCGCGATCGTCGTGCTGGCCCTGGCCGTCGGCTGCAGCAAGCAGGGCGCCGGCGACCCCGGCACCTCCGGCGGCGGATCCTCGGCCGCCGCGCCCGCGATCCAGGGCGACATCGCCTTCAACGACGACAACCTGACCCGCCTCGACGCCGCGCTCAAGACGGCGCTCCAGGGCAAGGACCTCTCCCAGCTGGACCTGGCCATGGTGGTCAACGTCGCCGTGGACTACTGGAACGCCGGGAAGGCCGGCTTCACGAAGGGCCTTGCCGACCTCGGGGTCAAGGGCACCTTCCAGGCCCCGGCCAACGGCCGGCTGGACCAGCAGCTGTCCATCCTCCAGACCCTGCGCGGTCAGTCCATCTCCGCCTTCTCGCTCTCCGCGATCGATCCGACGGCCGTCAAGTCGCCGATCCAGTCCGCCGGTTCGGCCGGCATCCCGGTCCTGGCGATCGACTCGCCCCTGCCCGCCGAGGACGGCGCCGCGCTCTACCTCGGCACGCCCAACTACCAGGCCGGCAAGCGGGCGGGCGAGGCGATGAAGGCCGCGCTGGGCGGCCGGGGCAAGGTCGTGGTGCTGGTCGGGTCGCTGACCGCCCCCAACGCCGTCGAACGCATCCAGGGCTTCGAGGACGCGCTCAAGGGCACCGGCGTCACGGTGTCCAACAAGCTCGCCGACAACATGGACGCGGCCAAGGCCCTGTCCAACGCGCAGACCGCCATCCAGACCGACCCGGGCGTGACCGGCCTGTACGGCGTCTACTCCTACGACGGCCCCTCCGCCGCGCAGGCGGTGCAGGCCGCGGGCAGGACCGGAAAGGTCAAGGTGGTCTCGGACGACAGCGACGCCCAGACCCTGACGTTCATCCAGCAGGGCGTCATCCAGGCGACCGTCGTCCAGTCGCCGTACCAGCAGGGCTACACCGGCGCCTACCTGCTGGCAGCGCTCAAGGTGCTCGGCAAGGACGCCACCATGGCCATCGTGAAGCCGTTCCTGGAGTCCGACGGCAGCACCCTGAGCTCCGGCGTGGGCGTCGTGACGCCGGACAACCTCGCCGACTTCCGGGCCAAGCAGACCCAGCTCGGCATCACCGGATGACTCGGCATCACCGGACGCCTCCGCACCACCGGACGTCCGGCGCAGGCGCCCCCGCGAGCGGCCGGCCCGCCGCGGCCCTGCGCGGGGTGCGCAAGAGCTACGGGCCGGTCACCGTGCTGGACATACCGGAACTCGACCTGATCGGCGGTCAGATCACCTGTGTGGTCGGGGAGAACGGCGCCGGGAAGTCGACCCTGATGGGCGTGCTGTCCGGCACCGTCTCCCCCAGCGCCGGGGAGGTCCTGGTCGCCGACCGCCTCCTCCAGCCGGGGCGGCCCGACCACGCGAAGGCGCTCGGCGTCAGCCTGGTGGCGCAGGAGTTCCCGCTGGTGGGCCGGATGAGCGTGGCCGAGAACCTGCTGCTCGGCCGGCGCACCCGGGCCGCCCTCGGAGCGGGGAGGCTGCGCCGGGCCCTGTTCGACCGCGCCGGCACCCGGCGCGAGGCGCGCGAACTGCTGGCGGACATCGGCGTCGAGGGCGTCGACGTGGACCGGCCGGTGGAGCGACTGCCGGTCCCGCTGCGGCAGATGATCGAGATCGCCAAGGCCTGGGGCAACCGGCCGCTGGTGCTGATCCTGGACGAGCCGACCTCCTCGCTCGGACCGGTCGAGGCCGGGAAGGTCCTCGCCCTCGCCCGGCGGCACGCCGCGGAGGGCGGCGCGGTGCTCTTCATCGGCCACCGGCTGGACGAGGTGCGGGACCTCGCCGACCGGGTGGTGGTGCTGCGCGGCGGCCGGCTGGTCGCGGACCTCGGCCCGGTCGAGGCCACCGAGGCGCGGATGATCCGGGAGATGGTCGGCGGCGAACTCGACCGCGAGACCGCCGTGCGCCCCGTCCCGGCGACGGCCCGCACCGTCCTGACCGCCCGGGGGCTGAGCGCCGACGGCCTCGGCCCGGTCGACCTGGACCTGCGGGCCGGTGAGATCGTCGGCGTGGCCGGCCTGATGGGCTCGGGCCGCAGCCGGCTCCTCCACACCCTGATGGGCGCGCAACCCCGCACCCGCGGCGAGGTCGAACTGGGCGGGCGCCGCTTCCGCCCGCGCCACCCGGCCGACGCGGTCGCCGCGGGCATCGGCCTGGTGCCGGAGGACCGCAAGGAGCAGTCCCTGCTGCCGGCGCACCCGGTGCGGTGGAACGCGACCCTGGCCACCCTGCGGCGCGACTCCCGGCACGGGGTGCTCACTCCCAGGGGCGACCGTGAACGCTCCCAACGGATCGTCGACGACCTGGGCGTGCGGCTGCACAGCCAGGAGCAGCCGATCGGCGACCTGTCCGGCGGCAACCAGCAGAAGGTGGTGTTCGGGCGGTGGCTGCACGCCGACCCCGACGTGCTGCTGCTCGACGAACCCACCCGCGGCGTCGACGTGGGCGCCAAGGCCGAGATCTACCGGCTCATCGACCGGGCCGCGGCGGACGGGCTCGCCGTCCTGGTCGCCTCGTCCGAACTGGAGGAACTGCTGTGGATCTGCCACCGGATCCTGGTGATGGCCCACGGGCGGATCGTCGCCGACCTGCCGCGGGAGCGCTTCGGCAAGGAACGGATCATGACAGCGGCCACCAGTCGGCCGGTGCCGGCGGCGAGCACGGAGGGTCCCGCATGACGACCGAGCCCGTTCCCGGCCGCGAGGCCGGTCCCAGCCGCGAGACCGGTCCCGGCCGCGAGTCCATCGCGGCACCGGCGCGGAGCCGGCTGCGCGTGCTGCTCGACACCCCCGAGGTGGGCGTCGTCCTCGCCTGCGTCACCGTGTTCGCGGCGCTCGCGCTGGCCCGGGACACCTTCGCGAGCGCGGTCAACCTCCAGGGCATGGGCGCCGACCTGGCCCAGTACGGGCTGATCGCGGTCGGCGAGTCGCTGGTGATCCTGACCGGCGGCATCGACCTGTCGGTGGGCGCCCTGCTGGGCACCAGCGTGATCCTGATGTCCTGGTTCAACGTCCGGGCCGGCCTGCCGGCGGGTCTGGCCGTCCTGGCCACCATGGCCGTCGCCGGACTGGTCGGCCTGGTCCACGGACTGGCCGTCACCCGGCTGCGGATGCCGCCGTTCGTCGTCACGCTGGTCACCTACACCGTGGCGCAGGGCGTGACCCTGGCGATCACCTCCGGCACCTCGATCGTCGGCATCTCCCCGTTCTTCGGCGACGTCGGCCAGAGCTACCTGGCCCAAGTCCCGGTGCCGCTCGTGCTGTTCGGGCTGGTCGCGGTGGCCGCGTGGTTCTTCCTGGAGCGCACCTACGCCGGGCGGCAGGTCTACGCGGTCGGCGGCAATCCCGAGGCGGCCAGGCTGGCCGGCATCCGCGGCGACCGGCGGGTGGTGTCGATGTACGTGACCTCCTCGCTGGTGTCGGCCTTCGCCGGAATGCTCGTGCTGGGCCGGATGGGGGTCGGCTCCGCCAGCGGCGTCGGCGTCGGCTGGGAGCTCTCGGCGATCGCGGCCGCGGTGATCGGCGGGGTCAGTCTGACCGGAGGGCAGGGGCGCGTCCTGGGGATCGTCGCCGGTGCCGTCCTGCTGGAACTGATCAACAACGGACTGACCACCCTTCAGATCAACTCCAACTACACCGACATCGTGCTCGGTTGTGTCCTCGGACTGGCCATCACGGCCGACCGGCTGCGCGCCCGGCAGCTGGCCAGGCGGTCCTGAGCCCGCCCGTCGACCGCCTACCGGAGCCCTCGGTCGCCCCGGCCGCGCCCCCGCCCCGTTCCGGGCGGGGGCGCTTGCCGTACCCGCGAGCCCGCGGCGCAGGCGCCCGAAGCGACGACCCCGGACGCGACGGCTGGGCGGAGGCGGGCACCTCGCCTTGTCAGGCTCAATGTTCAACCGTCGTTCGCCGGATGCTCATCCACGGCCCTCCCGGAGCACCTGTCCTCCGGTGCCCGCGCACCCCGGACGACCGGCCGACGGAACATCGCGATCCAACGGTGATCCCAAGGCCCTTGACGCCGCACTTGTTAGCGTTAACACTTCATGTCACGCCAGGCCAGAGCTACCGCCACCCCGACGTTCCACAGCGCGAGGGACTGCTCCGGCCGGCCCCGCTCGACCGCTCCCAGTCGCCCAGTCAGGGTGTGCTGTCCCGGTCGCGGAACATCATCATGGAGGAACTGTGCGGAAGCTTTCAGCGGGCCTCGTCGCGGTGGGCCTGACGCTCTCGTTGGCGGCCTGCGGCCAGAGCTCCAACGGAGTCGGCGACGGGGCGGCCAAGGGCGACGCCAAGGGTGGACTCGTCGGCATCGCGATGCCGACCAAGTCGTCGGCGCGTTGGATCGACGACGGCAACAACATGGTCAAGGAATTCCAGGCCAAGGGCTACAAGACCGACCTGCAGTACGGCGACAACGTGGTGGAGAACCAGGTCTCCCAGGTGGAGAACATGATCACCAAGGGTGCCAAGCTGCTGGTGATCGCGGCCATCGACGGCTCCTCCCTCACCAACGTGCTGCAGAAGGCAGCCGATGCGCACATTCCGGTCATCTCGTACGACCGGCTGATCCGAGGCACCCAGAACGTCGACTACTACGCGACCTTCGACAACTACAAGGTCGGCGTCCTCCAGGGCGGGTACATCGCCGACAAGCTCGGCCTCAAGGACGGCAAGGGGCCGTTCAACGTCGAGCTGTTCGCGGGCTCGCCGGACGACAACAACGCGACCTTCTTCTTCAACGGCGCGATGAGCGTGCTCAAGCCGTACATCGACCAGAAGAAGCTGGTCGTGCAGAGCGGCCAGACCGACTTCAACCAGGTCGCCACGCTGCGCTGGGACGGCGGTGTCGCCCAGTCCCGGATGGACAACCTGCTGAGCAAGGCCTACACCGGCGCCCATGTCGACGCCGTGCTCTCGCCGTACGACGGCATCTCGATCGGCATCCTCTCCTCGCTCAAGGGCGTCGGCTACGGCACCGCCAAGTCCCTGCCGATCGTGACGGGCCAGGACGCCGAGCTGGCCTCGGTGAAGTCGATCATCGCGGGCGAGCAGACCCAGACCGTCTACAAGGACACCCGGCAACTCGCCAAGGTCGCCGTGCAGATGGGCGACGCGCTGCTGACCGGCGGCAAGCCCGAGGTCAACGACACCACCCAGTACAACAACGGCGCGAAGGTCGTTCCGGCCGAGTTGCTCCAGCCGGTCAGCGTCGACAAGGACAACTACCAGAAGATCCTGGTCGACAGCGGCCAGTACACCGCGGACCAGCTCAAGTAGCCCGTGGGGCCCGCTCGACGGGCCCCCGCCGAACCGGCGGTGCGGCGGGGCGCCCGGGCTCCCCGGGCGCCCGATGGGTCCCCCACCGCACCGCCCCGAACGATACGGACGCACAACCATGGCTGGACCCGTTCTCGAAATGCGGTCGATCAGCAAGTCGTTCCCCGGTGTCAAGGCGCTCTCCGAAGTCAACCTGAGCGTCGCCGCCGGCGAGGTGCACGCCATCTGCGGTGAGAACGGCGCCGGCAAGTCCACCCTGATGAAGGTCCTCAGCGGGGTCTACCCGCACGGCGGTTACGAAGGCGAGATCCTCTTCGAGGGCGAGCCCTGCCGGTTCAAGGACATCCGGGCCAGTGAGCAGCGCGGCATCGTCATCATCCACCAGGAACTCGCCCTGGTGCCGTACCTGTCCATCGCCGAGAACATCTTCCTGGGAAACGAGCACGCCACCCGGGGCATCATCAGCTGGCACCGGACGCTCACCCACGCCGCCGACCTGCTCCGCCAGGTCGGCCTCGAGGAGAGCCCGCACACCAGGGTCGCCGACCTCGGCGTGGGCAAGCAGCAACTGGTCGAGATCGCCAAGGCGCTGGCCAAGAAGGTCAAACTGCTCATCCTGGACGAGCCGACCGCCGCGCTGAACGACGAGGACAGCCGCAAGCTCCTCGACCTGATCCTGGAACTCAAGGCGCAGGGCATCTCCTGCATCATCATCTCGCACAAGCTGAACGAGATCGCCCGGGTCGCCGACGCCGTCACCATCCTGCGCGACGGGCGGACCATCGAGACCATCGCGATCGGCCCGGAGGGCATCTCCGAGGACCGGATCATCCGCGGCATGGTCGGCCGGGACCTGGAGCACCGCTACCCCGAGCGACAGCCCTATGCGGAGGACGGGGCGGAGACCGGCGAGGTCGTCTTCGAGGTCGAGGACTGGACCGTCCGGCACCCGATCGACCAGCAGCGCACCGTGGTGGACGGCGCCTCGCTGAACGTGCGGCGCGGCGAGATCGTCGGCGTCGCCGGCCTGATGGGGGCCGGCCGCACGGAGCTCGCGATGAGCGTCTTCGGCCGCTCGTACGGACGTTGGAGCGGCGGACGGGTGCTGCTGCACGGCCGGGAGATCCGTACCCGGACGGTGCCCGAGGCGATCGGGCACGGCATCGCGTACGTCACCGAGGACCGCAAGCACTTCGGTCTCAACCTGATCGACGACATCAGCCGGAACATCTCGCTGAGCGCGCTCGGCAAGGTCGCCCGGTACGGCCGGGTCGACCGCCACGAGGAGAGCAGGGTCGCCGAGTCGTTCCGGCGCACCATGAACATCAAGGCCCCGACGGTGTTCACCCGGACCGGCACGCTCAGCGGCGGCAACCAGCAGAAGGTCGTCCTCAGCAAGTGGATCTTCGCCGAGCCGGAGGTGCTGATCCTCGACGAGCCCACCCGGGGCATCGACATCGGCGCCAAGGCGGAGATCTACACCGTCATCGCCGAGTTGGCCGCCCAGGGCAAGGCGGTGCTCGTCATCTCCTCCGAACTCCCCGAACTCCTGGGTCTGTGCGACCGGATCTACACGATGGCCGAAGGCCGGATCACCGGCGAGGTCGCCCGCGCCGACGCCACCCAGGAATCCCTCATGCGGCTCATGACCATGAGCGCCGCATCCAGCAACGAGCAGGTGTGAGGCATGGCCCAGACCGAGATCATCCCGGACTCCTCCCAGCAGGGGCCCGAGCCCGCCCCGAGCCCGTCCGTGGGCTCCGCACTGGCCCGCGCGCTGCGCGGCAACGTCCGCCAGTACGGCATGCTGGTCGCCCTCGCGCTGATCGTGCTGCTGTTCCAGATCTGGACGGACGGCATCCTCCTCCAGCCGCTCAACATCACCAACCTGATCCAGCAGAACGGTTACATCCTCATCCTGGCGATCGGGATGATGATCGTCATCATCGCCGGGCACATCGACCTCTCGGTCGGCTCACTGGCCGCCTTCGTCGGGGCCGCCGCCGCGGTGATGATGGTCGAGCACCACGTGGCGTGGCCCGTGGCGATGCTGGTCGCGCTGGTGATCGGCGCCCTCGCCGGCGCCTGGCAGGGCTTCTGGATCGCCTACCTGGGGATCCCCTCCTTCATCGTCACCCTGGCGGGCATGCTGCTGTTCCGCGGCGGCACCCAGATCCTGCTGCAGGGCCAGTCGGTGGCACCGTTCCCCAAGGGCTTCCAGAGCATCAGCAGCGGCTTCCTCCCCGAGGTCGGCCCGCACACCAACTACCACAACCTCACCCTGCTGCTCGGACTCGCGGTGCTGGTCGTCGCCGTCCTCCAGGAGCTGCGCGGCCGGCGGCAGACCGCCTCGTACGGGCTCGAGGTGCTCCCGCTCGGGCTGTTCCTGGCCAAGCTCGCCGTGATCACGGCGGCCGTGCTGGTGTTCACGCTGCTGCTGGCCAGCTACCACGGCGTGCCGATCGTCCTGCTGATCCTCGGCGCCCTGCTGGTCGGCTTCGGCTACCTGATGCGCAACTCGATCATCGGCCGGCACACCTACGCCGTCGGCGGCAACGAGCCGGCGGCCAAGCTGTCCGGGGTGAAGAGCAAGCGGGTCGTCTTCCTCGCCTTCACCAACATGGGCGTGCTCGCCGCACTGGCCGGGCTGGTCTTCGCCGCACGGCTCAACGCCGGCACCCCGCAGGCGGGCATCAACTTCGAGCTGGAGGCGATCGCCGCCGCCTTCATCGGCGGCGCCTCCGCCAGCGGCGGCGTCGGCACCGTCATGGGCGCGATCATCGGTGGTCTGGTGCTCGGTGTGCTGAACAACGGCATGTCGCTGGTCGGTGTCGGCACCGACTACCAGCAGGTGATCAAGGGCCTGGTGCTGCTCGCGGCGGTCGGCTTCGACGTCTACAACAAGCGCCGGGCCGGTTCCTGACCCGGACGGGCGCGGACACGGGGCAGGACGGGCACGGTGCGGTGACACCGAGCCCGTCCTGCCCCGTTTCCGTCCCCGGTGCGGGCTGGTTCCGGAACTGACACCCGGTCGTGAGAGAAGCAGGAGGGGTGCCTCTCGGGAGAGAGGCACCCCTCGGCGGGCGGTTCCGGGTTCAGTGGGCCAGCAGCACCAGGACGAGCACGACCAGGGCCGGCACGGTCTGCACGAAGAGGATCTTCCGGGAGGAGGTCACGGCGCCGAACACACCGGCGACGGCGACGCAGGAGGCGAAGAAGACCCGCACCTGGAACCCGACCGGGTCGGCGGCGAACGCGCCCCAGAACAGGCCGGCCGCCAGGAAGCCGTTGTACAGGCCCTGGTTGGCGGCCATCGCCTTGGTCGAGACCGCGAACTCCTGGGACGTGCCGAAGGCGGCCCGGGCCCGCGGGGTGGTCCACAGGAACATCTCCAGGACCAGGATGTAGACGTGCAGGAGGGCGAGCGCGACAACCGCAATCACGGCAACTGTGGACATGGCGGGCATGTTACGCGTCGACGGGGGTCCGAACCGAGCGGCACCCGAGCGCCCGCGGTGCGTGAACCGGCATTTTGTTCAGGCCCTTGTCCAACCGTCAAGTCCGGCCCCGCTCACCCCGGCCGAAATTCTTCCGAGCGCGCGGCAACCCTTCCGCCGGCGGCGGCAACTGACGGATGACACCGAGGGCGACGTGCCCACGGGTCGTCCGATCCGCCGACCGCCGTCGCGCACCGCCTGACCGAGGCGGGTACGTGAGGGCGGGGCCAGAGCAAGGAGCAGTCCCATGAACGAGACGGATCCCACGGCGAACGGCCGCGGCCGGCGTGCACGCCCGGCCGCCGGTGGTGCGCGGCGTCCCCGTGGGCGTCACCGTCGGCGCTGGACCACGCTGGGCCTGGCCCTCGGCGTGCCCGGTGTGCTCGGCCCCTACCTGCTCTTCGTGCAGGCCGACTCGAAGGCCGCGTCGGTGGACCCCGACGCCTACTACACGCTGGTGTCCGTCCGCAGCGACAAGGCGCTGGACATCCCCGGTGCGGACACGTCCGACGGCGCCCGGGCCCGGCAGATGGACCGCGCGGCCGGCGCCGTGAGCCAGCAGTGGCGGCTGCGCCTGGTGGGGGACGGCTACTACGAACTGGAGAACCACGGCACCCACAAGGTCCTCGGGGTGCACGGTGGTTCATCGCAGTCCGCCGCCGCCGTCGAGCAGCAGAGCGACCACGCCTCCGCCGCCCAGCAGTGGCGGATGCAGGACGTCGGCGACGGCACGGTGACCTTCGTCTCCCGCGCCAGCGGCATGGTGCTGGACGTCTGGGGCGGTGGCAAGGAGGAGGGCGTACCGCTCATCCAGTACGGCGACATCGGCAGCACCAACCAGCAGTGGCGGCTGGTGAAGGCGTCCGGCACCGGTGGGTACACCTGGCACAACGCGCAGATCGTCGGCGGCGGGTTCGTCACCGGACTGGTCTTCAACCCCTCCCGCAGGGACCTGCTGTACGCCCGGACGGACATCGGCGGCGCGTACCGCTGGGACGCGGCCGCCGGTCGGTGGAGCTCGCTGACCGACTGGATCGGCGGCGCCGACTGGAACCTGCTCGGGATCGAGAGCCTGGCGACCGACCCGGTCGACCCCAACCGGCTGTACCTGGCCAGCGGCACCTACACCAACGACTGGGCGGGCAACGGCGCGATCCTGCGCTCCACCGACCAGGGGCGGACGTTCCAGCGCACCGACCTGCCGTTCAAGCTCGGCGGCAACGAGGACGGCCGGTCGATGGGCGAGCGGCTGGTGGTGGATCCCTCCGACAACCGCACGCTCTACCTGGGCACCCGCAAGAACGGCCTGTGGCGCAGCACCGACTACGGCGTGACCTGGAGCCAGGTCGGCGGCTTCCCCGTCAAGGACGGCGCGAGCAGCGGGGTCGGCCTGTCCTTCGTGACCTTCGGCCCGTCCGGCAGCAGGACGATCTACGTCGGGGTGGCCGACAAGTCGACGTCGCTGTACCGCTCCACCGACGGCGGCGCCACCTGGCAGGCCGTGCCGGGTCAGCCGACCGGGCAGCTGCCGCAGCACGGCGTGCTGTCCGGTGACGGCTCGCTCTACCTGACGTACACCAACGCGCCCGGACCGAACGGGGTGACGGCCGGTTCGGTGTGGAAGTACACGCCGTCCACCGGGGCCTGGAAGAACGTCTCGCCGTCCAGCGGCGGTTACGGCTTCGCCGGGCTCGCGGTGGATCCGCAGCACCCGGCCACGGTGATGGTCACCACGCTGGACCGCTGGTGGCCCTCGGACGAGCTGTACCGCTCGACCGACGGCGGAGCCTCCTGGAAGGCACTGGGTGCGAGCTCGCAGCGGGACGACTCCGCGGCGCCGTACGTGGGCACCGGCATCGGGCACTGGATGGGCACGCTGGCGATCGACCCGTTCGACTCCGGGCACGTGCTGTACGGCACCGGCTCGGGCATGTGGGGCAGCGGTGACGTGACGGCGGCGGACAGCGGACGCCCGACGCACTGGAGCGTCCCGGCGAAGGGCCTGGAGGAGACGGCGGCGCTGGGACTGGTCAAGCCGCCCGGCCAGCCGCTGATCAGCGCGCTCGGCGACGTCGGCGGGTTCCGGCACGAGGACCTGACCAAGGTCCCCGCCAAGGCGCTGAGCGGGCCGCTGTTCACCAACACCACCGGCCTCGACTTCGCCCAGGGCAAGCCGGAGTTCGTGGTGCGGGTCGGCCTCGGCGGCGCGCAGCACGGCGCCTACTCGACCGACGGCGGAGCGAACTGGGCGCCGTTCGCGACGGCGCCGGTGGGCGACGCGGGCGGCGGGTCGGCGGCCGTCTCGGCGGACGGGGGCACCGTGGTGTGGACCCCGGCGGGTCAGGTGCCGTTCCTGTCGGCCGACCGCGGCGCGTCCTGGTCCGCGGTCCCCGGCCTGCCCAAGGACGCGGCGGTGGTGGCCGACCGTTCCGCGGCGAACACCTTCTACGCCCTCGCCGGCGGCACCCTGTACGCCTCCACCGACGGCGGGAGGCACTTCGCCGCCCGGGCCACCGGGCTGGGCGGCGGGCAGCTCAAGGCCCTCCCGGGCGTCGCCGGGGACCTGTGGCTCGCCGGCGGGGGCGACGGGCTCCGGCACTCCACCGACGGCGGGGCGAGCTTCCGCAAGCTCGACGGCGTGGAGCAGGCGGTCGGCGTCGGCTTCGGCAAGGCGGCGCCCGGCGCCGGCTACCAGGCCGTCTACCTGAGCGGGCGGGTCAAGGGCGTCACCGGGCTGTTCCGCTCCACCGACGGCGGCTCGACCTGGGCCCGGATCAACGACGACCAGCACCAGTTCGGCGGGAGCGTCATCAACATCGTCTCCGGCGACCCGGACGTCTACGGCCGGGTGTACCTCGGCGGCTACGGCCGCGGCGTGGTCTACGGCGACCCGTCCTGACCCGTCCGGACCAGTTCGCCCCGCATTGACCGCGCCGCTCGCCCCGCGATCGAGGGTGGCCGCCCACCGGGGCGACCACCCGCCGGCCCCGGAGGAGGGCACTGCTAGGCTCATGCCGATTGTTAACGTTCACATTGCAGGGAGAGGGCGACCGGGGAACATGCCCCTCGACGACGCGTCCGCGGAGTTCCACGACTTCTTCGAACGCCACCACGCCGAACTCGCCCGTCTCGCCCACCTCCTGACCGGCGAGACGGACGCGGCCGACGACCTCGCCGCGGACGCCCTGATCGCCCTGTGGCAACGCTGGGACCGGCTCCGCGCGGCGGACCACCCGCTCGCCTACGCCCGCGGAGTGGTCGCCAACATGGCCCGGGCGAGGATCCGCAGCGCGATCCGCGAGCGGCGCCGCGTCCTGCTGTTCTGGTCCCGCACCCCGGAGAAGACCTCGGGCCCCGACGTCGCGGCCGTGCTCGACGTCCGCGCGGCGCTCGCCCGACTGCCGTTCCGCAAGCGGGCGTGCGTCGTACTGCGCCATGCCTTCGACCTGTCGGAGAAGGACACCGCGGCGGCACTCGGCATATCGGTCGGTACGGTGAAGAGCCAGACCTCGAAGGCGATGGCCGAGCTGGAACGCGCACTCGGCGCGCGAGCGGTCGGCGAACTGACGACAGGAAGGAGGAACCGGTGAACGAGCACATCACCCAGCGGCTGCGCGAGGCCGCCGAGGCCCACCAGCCCGACCGGGCGAGGATGCTGGCGCGCGTACAGCGCGGCGCGGCCGGTCCCGCCGTCCGCCACCGCACGCGCTCGGGCCTGAGGTCCTGGCCCAAGGCCGCGATGGCCGCGCTGGCCACCGCCGGCATCCTGGCCACCGGCGGTCTCGCCGTGGCGGGAATCGTCCAGAATCCGGCACCGGGGCCCAGCACCGCTCCGGCCGCCCCTTCCCCCACGGTCACGCCGACGCCGACCCCGTCGGCGCCCCCGGCCACCACCGTCCCGGCACCGGCACCCGCTCCGGCCACCGCCACCCCGACCAGCCCCCGGCCGACCCCGTCGGCCACCGGCCGGGCCCAGAACGGGCCGCTGTGGTCGGAGGGATCGGTCGACCCGCACAGCACCGTCTACTGGGGCCAGGACAACCTCCTCCTCAAGACCACCCAGCCGCTCTCCGCGCTCACCGTGGAGCTGCGCGTCGCCCAGACCGGCGACGTACGGGATACCGGCAACTGGCGGACCCTGCCGGCCGACGACTTCACCGTCACCGTCCAGGAGTCCGGCGGCGTACTGGTCTACCGCTGGGTCCTCAAGCCGGGCCGCACGGTACCGGCGGGACAGCACGAGTTCGCCGGCCAGTTCAACCACGCCACCGGCGTGCGGGCCACCGGCGGCGACGGCTACCGCGTCGACGCCCAGTCGGCGGGCGGCAGCGCGTCCGTCTCGGGAGGATTCACGCCGACCCGGTAGGGATCCCCGGCGCGGGGTCGCCCAGCCCGGAGGTGCGGCGCCGGCCGGAGGCCCTCCCCGCCCGGCCGGGCCGTCTCCGGTGGACGACGGACGAACTCGGCGGCCGGTGCCGGCTCACCCAGGAGTGAGCCGGCACCGGCCGCCGATCCGTCGGCCTGTCCTCGGATCAGACGCGGACCAGTCCGGCCTCGACGGCGGGGGCTTCCGGAGCCGCCACGGCGGCGTCCTTGCGCAGCCCCTTGAGCAGGACGACCACCGCCGTGGTGACCACCGTGCCGGCCACCACCGCGAGCAGGTACAGGAACGGGCTGCCGATCAGCGGGAGCACCCAGATCCCGCCGTGCGGCGCGCGCAGGGTGGAGCCGAAGGCCATCACCAGTCCGCCCGCCGTCATGCTGCCGACGATGCTCGCCGGGATGACCCGCAGCGGGTCCGCCGCCGCGAACGGGATGGCGCCCTCGGTGATGAAGGAGGCGCCGAGCACCCAGGCCGCCTTGCCGTTCTCCCGCTCCTCGGGGGTGAACAGCTTCCGCCGGAGGAGGGTCGCCAGGGCCATGCCCAGCGGCGGCGTCATGCCCGCGGCCATCACGGCGGCCATCACCTTGAGGCTGCCGGCGTCCGGGGTGGTGCCCGCCGTGGTGAGCGCACCGGCCGCGAAGGTGTAGGCGACCTTGTTGAGCGGCCCTCCCATGTCGAAGGCCATCATCGCGCCGAGCAGCACGCCGAGCAGGATCGCGTTGGAGCCGGAGAGGCCGTTCAGCCAGTCGGTCAGGCCGTTCATCGCCGAGGCGATCGGCGAGCCGACCACCACGAACATCAGGAAGCCGACCACGGCCACCGACAGCAGCGGGATCACCACCACCGGCATGATGCCCCTGATCGCGCGCGGCACGTTCCAGCGGATCATCCACAGCACCAGGAAGCCCGCGGCCAGACCGGACACGATGCCGCCGAGGAAGCCCGCCCCGACCGCCACCGAGACGGCGCCGCCCGCGACGCCGGCGGCCAGTGCCGCCCGGTCCGCGATCGCCCAGGCGATGTACCCGGAGAGGATCGGGACCAGGAAGCCGAAGGAGGCCTTGCCGGTCTGGAACAGCATCGCCGCCCAGCTGTGCGAGGAGGTCCAGTCGAAGTGGCCCAGCACGGACGGCGCGGAGGCGATCTGGTACCCGCCGATGGCGAAGGCCAGGGCGATCAGCAGACCGCCCGCCGCGACGAACGGGATCATGTAACTGACGCCCGTCATCAGGTACTTGCGCAACCGCTGGGCCCAGTGCTCGCCCGTCGGCGCGCTCGCCGCGGCCACGGGGCCGGTGGCGGTGGCGGTGGCTGGACGTGCTCCCGGAGCGGATTCGGCGACCAGTCCGGCGGCGCGGGCGATCAGGTCGTCGGCGTGGTTCACGCCGGCCTTCACCCCCACGTCCACGGTCGGCTTGCCCGCGAACCGGGCGCGGTCCCGGACCTCGACGTCATGGGCGAAGATCACCGCGTCGGCGGCCGCGATCACCTCGGGGGACAGCACCGTCGTCCCCGCCGATCCCTGGGTCTCGACCTGGATCCGCACCCCCGCCCGGGCGGCGGCCAGTTCGAGGGCCTTGGCGGCCATGTAGGTGTGGGCGATGCCGGTCGGGCAGGAGGTCACCGCCACCAGCCGCAGCCCGCCGTCGGCGCCGTCCGCCTCAGAAGCGCCGTCCGCCTCCGAAGCGCCGTCCGCGTCCGGAGCAGTGACCGACTCGGGAGCCGTGACCGACTCGGGAGCGGTGATCGACTCGGGAGCGGTGGCCGACTCCGGAGCGGTGGCCGTCTCGGGGGCGGTGGCCGGCACCTTGGCCGGCACCTCCTCCCCGTTGACCAGGGCCGCGACCGAGACCGGGCTCTCGGCATCGCGAAGGGCGCCGGTGAACGCCGGGTCCATCAGCCGCTGGGCCAGCCCGGCGAGGATCTGCAGGTGGGTGTCGTCCGCACCGGCCGGTGCCGCGATCATGAAGATCAGGTCGGCGGGCCGACCGTCCGGGGCGCCGAAGTCCACGCCCCTGGTGCTGCGGCCGAAGGCCAGGCTCGGCTCGGTGACGTGGGGTGATCTGCAGTGCGGGATGCCGATCCCGTCCCCCATCCCGGTCGGGGCCTGGGCCTCCCGGGCGGCGACGTCGGCGAGGAAGCCGTCGAGGTCGGTCACCCGGCCCTCGGCGACCAGCCGCTGGGCGAGGGAGCGGAGGGCTTCGCCCTTGTCCGCGGGGGCGAGGTGGAGATCAACGAGTGCGGGGGTGATCAGTCCGCTGGTTTCGCTCATCGTGTCGGTCCTTCAACTGGTGCCTGACAATGTCCCTTGCCCCCGGGATGGTTCGCCGTTCCGTCCCACACGGTCCGGCGTGCTGCCTCCGGCAGGAGGCGGTTCTCAACCGCCGAGCGGTCGTTCGAGCGGGATGTCCGCCGTCACGACCACGGCGGCCGGGTCCAGATCGGCCGGGGTGGGCATGACGCTCCCCGGCAGTTGTACGGCGGCGGCGCCGTGCGCCAGGGCCGCTGCCAGGGCCCCGGGGCCGGTGCCACCGGCGCCGAGGAATCCGGCGAGCGAGGCGTCGCCCGCTCCCACGTCGCTGCGGACGGCGGCGACCGGTGCGCTCCCGTACCAGCTGCCCTCCTCGGCGATCAGCAGCATCCCGTCCGCACCGAGGCTGGCCAGGACCTGCTGGGCGCCGCGCTTGCGCAGCTCCCCGGCCGCGTCCACGGCGTCGCCGACGGTCGCCACCGGGCGGCCCACGGCCTCGGCGAGCTCCTCCCGGTTGGGCTTGACCACGTCGGGACGGGCCGAGAGCGCGGCGAGCAGTGCGGCGCCGGAGGTGTCCAGGGCGATCCGGGCGCCACCGGAGTGCACCTGGGCCACCAACTCGGCGTACCACTCGGGCTCCAGGCCGCGCGGCAGACTGCCGCAACAGGCCAGCCAGTCGACGCCGTTCCCGGTGCCCCGCCCGGTCTCCTGGGTGTCCCGGACGAGGGCCAGCAGCGCGGCCGACTCGGCGGCGCTGAGCTCCGGACCCATCGCGTTGATCTTCGTCAGGCTGCCGCCGTCCTCGGCGATCGAGACGTTGATCCGGGTGTCACCCGCGATGGTGAGTGCCGCGACGTCGATGCCCTGGCGGCGCAGCAGATCGGAGAGCAGCCCGCCGGAGAGGCCGCCCAGCGGCAGGACGGCGGTGGTGCGGTGGCCGGCGGCGGTGAGCGCCCGGGAGACGTTGACGCCCTTGCCGCCGGGGTCGAGCCGGTCGTGCCCGGCGCGGTTGACCTCGCCCGGGGTGAGCGTTCCCAGTTCGTAGGTGCGATCGAGGCTGGGATTGGGGGTGATGGTGACGATCATGCGCGGATGACTTCCGGTCCGTGGTTCTCGATCTCGGTGGCCTGCTCGTCGGTCAGTCCAGTGTCCGTGACCAGGACGTCGACCTGGTCCAGCGAGCCGAAGCGGGCGAAGTGGCGGGCGCCGTACTTGGAGGAGTCGGCCACCAGGACCACTCGGCGCGCCCCGGCGAGCATGGCCCGCTTGACGGCGGCCTCGGCGAGGTCCGGCGTCGACAGGCCGCCCTCCGGGGAGAAGCCGTTGGTCGCGACCACCGCGACGTCCGCGTGGACGTCGGCCAGGTCGCGCAGCGCCCAGGCGTCGACGGCCGCCTGGGTGCGGTGGCGCAGCCGTCCGCCGATCAGGTGCAGGGCCAGCGCGGGGTGGTCGGCCAGCCGGGCCGCGACCGGGAGGGCGTTGGTGACGACGGTGAGCGCGCAGTCCAGGGGCAGCAGTCCGGCCAGCCGGGAGACGGTCGTCCCGGCGTCCAGGATCACGCTGCCCTCGTCGGGCAGCAGGGCCAGGGCCGCCCTGGCGATGCGCTCCTTCTCCGCCGCGGCCGTGGAGTCCCGTTCGGCCAGGCCGGGTTCCAGGTGGAGTGCGCCGACGGGGAGCGCGCCGCCGTGCACCCGGTGCAGCAGGCCCGCCTTGTCCAAGGCGCTCAGGTCACGCCGGATGGTCTCCTGGGTGACGCCGAAGTCCTCGGCCAAGGTCGGCACGTCCACCCGGCCCCGCTCCTGGGCGAGGTGGAGGATCTGTTGCTGCCGCTCGGGTGCGTACATGTGGGATTGGGTCCGTTTCATGTCCGTTTACGCCTGGTGAAGGCAGACCATACGCCCTTCGGACGGAAAAGCAAGTGTTCACTCCGCCTCCGGCCCACTCCCGGAGATGCGTCCGAATGTGTTGACATCCGCTGACAACCGGGCGTAGAACCAACCGAAACAACACGTCAACGGGCGTGAAACCACAGGCTGCCTGGTCCCCGCGACCGCCCCCGTACTGCCAGGACCAGGCGCCGACCACGGCGGTCCGCGCTTCACCCTCCGCGCGGGCCGCCGTGCCCCCGCTCTCCCGCCGACCCGGATCCCACCCGGGCCGGCGACCGCCTCCCTCCATCTCCTCCGCCTCCTCCAAGGACTCCCATGCACTCGATCCAGGTCACCGTCGGCTCCAGCAGCGGTCTGCACGCCCGCCCGGCATCACGGTTCGTCCAGGCCGCCGCCCGGCAGCCGGTCAAGGTCACCGTCGGCCGTCCGGGTCAGGCGCCGGTCGACGCCCGCAGCCTGCTGTCCGTCCTCGCCCTGGCCGCCCGCTGCGGCGAGGCCCTGGAGCTCACCGCCTCCGGCGACGGGGCCGAGGACGCCCTCAAGACGCTCGCCGAGCTGCTCGCCTCCGACCTCGACGCCGCGGCATGACCGACCTGATGCGCGGGATCGGCGTCCGCACCGACAGCGCGGCAGGCCCGGTCGCCTGAACGGCCCCCGTGCCATCGCCGCCCGCACCGAGGGCGGTCGCCGATGCCGCGGCCGAGGCTGCCACGGTCCGCGCCGCCCTCCTGGCGAGGGTGTCGGGAATCTGAGCCGGATCCGCCCGGCGCCGGTGGGAACGCTCCGGCGCCGGGCGGACGGCCGGCCCGCCGACGTCCGGGCGATGCATCTGACGGGCCGCCAAATAGCGCTGGAACCGAACAAGTTAACGTTCACATCGCAAGGGATTCACCGGTCGCCCGCATTCCGCCCTGCCAGTTCATGGATCATCACCGGTCGGCCGAAGTGATTCACGGACCGTTCACGGCACACCGGAACTCACCCCTGCCTGCAGCCGTCAGAATGGGTGACGGTTCAACAAATCCCCCCAGGCAGGGAAAGGAACGGCAATGTCCTTGGTCAGGAGGGTGATCGGCGCCACGGCCGTGGCCCTCGTGGCCGTGCTGGGCCTGTTGGTGCTGTCCCAGACCGCGTCCGCCCTCACCCGGGAGGAGCGCTGCCCGCGGATCGTCGCGGAGGCGAAGCTCGCCGAGGAGGCGGCGCTCCCCAAGTGCGCGCCCGGCCTCGGCTGGACCCGGAACCGGAGCATCGAAGTCCCCCGGTACCAGCGGGAGTTGCACCCGTCCCTGATCGACGACACCGCCGCCGCCGACCCGTCGCCGGCCGGCGTCCCCGCCCCGCCGCACGGGGCGCGCAGACTACCCGGAGCCGCGGTCCTCCAGGTGTTCCGCTGCTGATCGGCGCCGACCGCGCCCGCACGCTCCCCGACCACGGCGACACCCCGGACGGGTGCGCCCGCCGCCCCACATCCCGGCAGCTCACGACGGCCCACAGCAGTGCTCGCGCCTGCCACCGCCGCCGCGCTTCGCGCTGCCACCGCACCGAGCGAGCAGGCACGGTCCCGAAGTCACCGCTCCCATCCGACTTCCGAAGGGCCCGAGGCACCGACATGCAAGGATTCATCGACCACGCCCGCACCTTCCGCCGGCACGCCGCCCAGAAGGCCGCCGCCTTCGGGCGGCTGGCCGAAGGCCAGAGCCCGCAGGCACTGTTCATCACCTGCTCCGACTCCCGCATCATCCCCTCCGCCATCACCGGCGCCCGGCCCGGGGACCTCTTCGAGATGCGGACCGCGGGCAACATCGTCCCGCCGCACCGCCCCTCCGCGCCTTCGGCCGAGGCCGCGACCATCGAGTACGCGGTCGAGGTCCTCGGGGTCGCCGACATCGTGGTCTGCGGCCACTCCCACTGCGGCGCCGTGGGCGCCGTCGTCCGGGGCGACGACCTCACCGGTGTGCCCTCGGTGCGCGACTGGCTCGCCGACGGCACCGCGCTGACGCCCGCCGGGGAGCCGAGCCACGACCTGGCCGCGCCGGCCCAGCGCCACGTGCTGGACCAACTGGAGAAGCTGCGCACCCACCCGAGCGTCGCGCGCCGGGTCGACGGGGGCCTGCTCGGCCTGCACGGCTGGTTCTACGAGGTGCACACCGGCGCCGTCCTCACCCACCGCCCCGGCACCGACGTCTTCCTGCCGCTGTGACCCCGCGGCCCACCACCCCCGAACTCCCCCGGATGAGGGCTCCCATGCGCTTTCGCACCCCCAGTCTTCCCACGCTCACCCACGACCTGACCGCGTCGGTCGTGGTCTTCCTCGTCGCCCTCCCGCTGTGCGTCGGAGTCGCTGTCGCCTCGGGCGTACCCGCCGAACTCGGCCTGATCACGGGCATCGTCGGCGGCCTGGTCACCGGCCTGCTCCCCGGCAGCAGCCTCCAGGTCAGCGGCCCGGCGGCCGGGTTGACCGTCCTGGTCGCCGAAACCGTCCAACGGTTCGGCCTGCCGGCCCTCGGCCTGG
The DNA here is from genome assembly GCF_055571335.1 of Kitasatospora sp. NPDC030952. Lineage (NCBI taxonomy): Bacteria > Bacillati > Actinomycetota > Actinomycetes > Kitasatosporales > Streptomycetaceae > Kitasatospora > Kitasatospora sp. NPDC030952. Next base: position 144,967 of record NZ_JBVIFM010000007.1, on the reverse strand, counting down.
TGGTCGCCGCCACCGGCCTGCTCCAACTGCTGCTCGGCGCGCTGCGCTGGGGCCGGTGGTTCCGCGCGATCTCCGTCGCCGTGGTCGAGGGCATGCTGGCCGGCATCGGCCTGGTCATCATCGCCGGCCAGCTCTACGCGATGGCCGGCCGGTCGGCGCCCGCCGGCGGGATCGACAAGCTGCTGGGCCTTCCCGGCCTGCTGGCCGGGCTCCTCTCCTCCCCCGCGGCCGGCTACTCCTTCCTGATCGGTGCCGGCACCATCGCGGTGATCGTGCTCTGGCAGCGGCTGCCCGCCAGGGTGCGCGCCGTCCCGGGCGCGCTGATGGCCGTGCTGCTCGCCACCGTCGCCGTCTGGCTGCTGCACCGCCCCGTGAAGAAGGTCGAGGTCAAGGGCCTCCTGGACAGCGTCCACCCGCCGGGCAGCGGGGTGTTCGAGCAGCTCACCCCGGCGCTGCTCGTGACGGTCGTGGCCTTCACGCTGGTGGCCTCGGCCGAGAGCCTGTTCAGCGCGGCAGCCGTCGACCGGCTCCACGACGGACCGCGGACCGACTACGACAAGGAGCTGATGGCCCAGGGCGCGGGCAACGCGCTCTGCGGCGCCCTCGGCGCCCTGCCGATGACCGCGGTCATCGTCCGCAGCGCCGCCAACGTCCAGGCCGGCGCTCGGACCAAGGCGTCCCGCGTGCTGCACGGCGTGTGGCTGCTGCTCTTCGCCGCGCTGCTCCCGGCGGCCCTCGGCGTCATCCCGGTCGCGGCGCTCGCCGGGGTGCTGGTGCACGCCGGGTTCAAGCTCCTGCCGTTCAAGCAGTTCGGGCCGCTGTGGCGCGAGCACCGGGCGGAGGCGCTCGTCCTCGCGGCCACCGCCGTGGCCATCGTCACGGTCAACATGTTCGAGGGCGTCCTGATCGGCCTGGGCCTCTCGGTCGTCAAGTCGGCCTGGGAGACGTCCCGCCTGCACGTGGACACCGAGGAGCAGCCCGGCGGCGCGGTCCGGGTCCGGCTGACCGGCAACGCCACCTTCCTCCGGCTGCCCAAGCTCCTGGACACCCTCGAAGCACTGCCGGCCGACCGCGTGGTGGAGCTGGACCTCTCCCGGCTCCGGCACCTGGACCACGCCTGCCAGTCCGCGCTGACCACCTGGACCGAACGTCACAACACCCGGGCCCCCGAGGCCGTGCGGCTGATCCCGGCACTGGCCGGTCCGGCCTGATCCGAGCACCCGGGACGCGCCGCCGCACCACAACCCCGGTGCGGCGGCGCGCCGTTCGGGCGGGCGCTCTTCCTTCGTGCTCCTTCGTGCTCCTTCGTGTTCCTTGGCGCTCGTTCGTGTTCTTCGTGGACCGGTGGGTCCGGTCAGGCGGGGGCGAGCAGGGCCGACGGGTCGAGCGCCGCCACCGGCCGGACGCCGCCGACCGGCCGGCCACCGCCGGTCGCCGGCTCCCCCGCGAACCCGGTGAGCAGCCGCGGATCGACTCCAGCCAGGGCCAGCACGGCCGCGGCCACCGGGACGCGCGCCCGGTTCGCCCCGTCGGCGATCTTCACGGCCACGGCGCGGCCGTCCGGCAGCGCGGCGACCTGCACGCCCTCGAAGCCGTCCTTGGCCAGCAGCCCGGGTACCGCGCGCATCAGCGCGGCCACGTCCCGGCCTGCGCCGGAGGCCATCTCCGGGTGCCCGCGCAGCGCGTCCGCCACCCGGAACTCGGGCGTCCCGGGCGCGCCGGTGGCGATGCGGGCGGCGGCGCGGGCGAGGCCGTGCAGTGAGACGGCGAACAACGGGGTGCCGCAGCCGTCGACGCTGACCCGCGCGATGCGTTGACCGGTCAGTTCCTCGACGACCCCGGCGATCACCCGCTGGAGCGGGTGGGTGGCGTCGTCGTAGTCCACCAGTGGCCAGCCGTTGAGCCTGCAGAGGTAGAGCATCGCGGCGTGCTTGCCCGAGCAGTTCTGGGCGAGCCGGGAGGGCGGGCGGCCCTCCCGGACCCAGGTGTCGCGGACCGCCGGGTCGTACGGCAGGTCCGGGACGTTGCGCAGGTCGTCCTCGGAGAGGCCGGCGAGTTCCAGGATCCGCCGGGCTCCGGCGAGGTGGCGCTCCTCACCGGAGTGGCTGCCCATCGCGAGCGAGAGCAGTTCGCCGTCGAGCGGCAGCCCCGCCCGGACCATGGCGACGGCCTGGACCGGCTTGAGGGCCGAGCGCGGGTAGCAGGCGGCCTCGATGTCGCCGAGCCGGAAGCGGACTTCGCCGTCGCCGCCGAGGACGACGACGGAGCCGTAGTGGATGCCCTCGATCACTCCGCCGCGGGTGACGTGGGCGACGGGCGCGTGGCGGGGCTCGCGGATCGCGGGTGCGTCCGCCTGGGGACTGCTGAACATGACTGCCTCGATCGGTGGTGGATGTGCCGGAGACCTCGAGGGGAGGAGGCCGGGGCGGATGTGCAGGTTCCCCCGGTCCGCCCGCGGATCAGCCGTCGGCCCCGGCCGCGGCGCGCGCGATCCGTCCGCGGATCGCGTACCAGCCCGCGACCAACGCCCCGACGATCAGCGGCAGGCACAGCACGGTGGTGCGCCCGGCGCCGCCGTCGGCGTACATGAGGACCAGCACGGTGGCCAGGAAGGCCAGCGTCACCAGCTCGGTCCAGGGCGAGCCGGGCAGCCGGTAGCCGGGACGGGTCAGTTCGCCGGCCCGGGTCTTCCGCCAGAAGAGGAGGTGGCAGACCATGATCATGCCCCAGGTGGCGAGGATGCCGATCGCCGCGAAGTTCAGCACGATCTCGAACGCGTCGGCGGGGACGACGAAGTTGAGGCCGACACCGAGGACGCACATGCCGCTGGTCAGCAGGATGCCGCCGTACGGCACCTGGGTGCGGCTCATCCGGGCGGTGAACCGGGGGGCCGAGCCGCTGACGGCCATCGAGCGCAGGATGCGGCCGGTGGAGTAGAGGCCGGAGTTGAGCGAGGACATGGCCGCGGTGAGGACGACCAGGTTCATCACGCCGCCCGCCGCCGGGACGCCGATGTGGGAGAGCACGGTCACGAAGGGGCTCTGGCCGGAGCCGTACCTGTTCCAGGGCAGCAGCATCGACAGCAGGAGGACCGAGCCGACGTAGAACACGCCCACCCGCCACATGATCGAGTTGATCGCCTTCGGCATGATCTTCTCGGGGTTCTCGGTCTCCCCGGCCGTGACGCCGACGAGCTCCACCGAGGCGTAGGCGAAGACCACGCCCTGGATGATCAGCAGCATCGGCATCAGGCCGTTGGGGAAGATCCCGCCGTTGTCGGTGATCAGGGACGGGCCGGGGACGGCGCCGTCGACCGGGTGTCGGGTGACCAGCAGGAAGATCGCGATGCCCATGAAGACCAGCAGTGCGCCGACCTTGACGATGGCGAACCAGAACTCCAGTTCACCGAAGATCCGCACCGAGATGAGGTTCACGGTCAGCACCACGGCCAGGGCGGTGAGCGCGATCACCCACTGCGGGATGTCGGAGAACAGGTGCCAGTAGTGCGCGTAGGTGGCGACGGCGGTGATGTCGGCGATACCGGTGGTCGCCCAGTTGAGGAAGTACATCCAGCCGGCGGTGTACGCGCCCCTCTCCCCTAGGAACTCCCGGGCGTAGGACACGAAGGCGCCGGAGGACGGGCGGTACAGGACGAGTTCGCCGAGCGCGCGGACGACGAGGAAGGCGAAGACTCCGCAGACGGCGTACGCGATGAACAGGGAGGGCCCGGCGTCGGCGAGCCGCCCGCCCGCGCCGAGGAACAGGCCGGTGCCGATGGCACCGCCGATGGCGATCATGTTGACGTGACGCGGCTTCAAGGACTTGCTGTAGCCGGCGTCACCGGCGTCGACGTGGCGGGCGGTGGGCGTGGTGGGGGTGGTGGTGGCGCTCGCGGGGGCCGTGGGGCTTGCGGGGGCCGTGCGGGTTATGGGGTTCGCGGGGGTCGTAGGGGTCGTGGGGCGCTTCTCGTCATCGAGGAACTGCTCGCTCACGCCTCGGCACTGCCTTCCGTGGGGGTGTCCGTGCGCCTGGGACGCACGATGTCGGTGAGGGTCGCCTCGACGCGGTGGAGGTGGTGCGACATCGCCGCGACCGCGTCGGGCTCGGAACCGTCGACCAGCGCCTCGACGATCGCTCGGTGCTCGCAGTTGGACTGCTCGCGCCGACCGCCGAGTTCGTTGAGGAAGGTCGACTGACGCGCCAGTGCGTCACGGATCTCCTCGATGACCCGGCGGAAGACCGGGTTGCGGGAGGCCTCGGCCACCGCCAGGTGGAAGACGGTGTCCAGCGCGACCCAGGCGGTGGTGTCGGTCTCCCGCTCCATCCGGTCGAGCAGGTGGGTCAGGTGGTCCAGGTCCTCCGGGGTGCGGCGCAGCGCCGCGTACCCGGCGACCGGGATCTCGACGTGCCGGCGCACCTCCAGGAGGTCGCTGGCGGCGTAGTCGCCGAAGGTGGGGTCCTCGACCGTGTTGGCCACGACGAAGGTGCCCTTGCCGGTCTTGGAGACGGTCAGGCCCATGGCCTGGAGGGCCCGGAGCGCCTCGCGCAGCACGGGCCGGCTGACCTCCAGGGTGCGGCACAGCTCCGCTTCGGAGGGCAGTTTGTCCCCCACGACGTACTCGCCGCGCTCGATGGCGCTGCGCAGGTGGCCGAACACCGCTTCCATCGCGCTCACGCGCCGGGGCGCCGGCCCTGCTGTCTGGCTGTCTGACAGGTTCACAGGGGCGATCCTGGGGCTGACAGCCGGACGGTGTCAAGACCTTGGTAACGCTCACATGACTCGCGCGGCGCATTCGCACGGCTCAGAGGTGAACGCTCACAGTCCGTCGGTGCCCGGCGGCTCACCCGCCGGGCAGCCCGTGCCCGCGCTCAGCGGGCGATCGGCAGGACGGAGGTGGGCTCGGTGATCGTCAAGGGTTCGCCGGCCGGGCTCAAGTGGCCGGTGGCCAGGTCGCGGTGGAACGCCGTGATGGTGTCGGAGCGCTGATTGGCGCAGAAGAGCAGCCGGCCGTCCGGGGTGAGGGCGATGTCGCGCGGCCAACTCCCGCCGCAGGGAACGGCGGTGAGCAGGTCCACGGACCCGCCGTCGTCGTGGACGGCGTGGACTGCGATCGCGTCGTCACCGCGGTTGGTCGTGTAGAGGAAACGACCGTCCCCGGACAACGCGATCGCGGCGGCGGAGTTGGCGTTCGACGCGTCCGGATCCCGTCGGGTCTCGATCTCGGCGACCGGTTCGAGGCGGCCGGAGAGCGCGTCCCAGGTGCAGACGGTCAGGGTGGACGAGAGTTCGTTCAGGACGTAGGCGTACCGGGCCGACGGGTGGAACGCCAGGTGCCGCGGGCCCCTGCCCGGCGGCAGTTGGGTCGTCCGGTGGGCGCTGAGCGGACCGCTGTCCGGGTCGAAGGCGTAGACGTACACGCGATCGGTGCCGAGATCGGTGCAGAGCAGGAACCGCCCGTCCGGCGAGGGGGCCGCCATGTGGGCGTGCGGGGACGTGAGCAGGCCGCCGGAGGCCTCCCGGCCCGGGTGCCGGATGGTCTGCACCGGCTCGGCGGTCGCGACCGTGCCGTCCGCGCCGATGGGGACGGCCGAGAGGACGCCGTCGCCGTAGTGGGCCGCGAAGACGTACGAACCGCTGGGGTGGACCGCGAGGTGACAGGGGCCCGCACCACCACTGGCAGCGGCGACGGGCCGCCCCTGGAACCCGCTTCCGGCATCCACTCGGAGGGAGACGACCCCTCCGGCCTCCCGTTCCAGGACGGCGTGGACGACCGCGCGCGTGGGGTCGACGGCGGCGTAGGAGGGGTGGTCCAGCGGCACTGTCCCGAGGAGACTCATGGCACCGGTGCCGTCGTAGCCGGCCGTACAGAGCCCCGCCCCGGGAACGTCGGCCGGAGCGGCGCTGCCGATGACCAGCAGACCGCCGAACGACGCGGTCGGGGGATTGTTCACGTAGGTCTCACTCTCTGCTCTCCGGGTGGCGCACGGCCTGGCGGGCCCGGGGTGCCGTGGGGCGAGGCGGGAGGTTCCGAGCTCCAGGAGTTTCCGGAGTCTATCCGGAGGCCGAGCGCGGGAGCGAACGCGCCGAGCGGGCCGCTTCAGTACGGCAACAGCGGTTCGTGGTAGGCCACTTGACGGCCGAGCGCGACGGGGCGGGCAGGCAGGCAGGCAGGCAACGGCCCGGTTGCCACTTCGAGCCCGTGGCGCTTCGAGATCACGGCAGTTCGAGATCACGGCACTTCGAGATCACGGCACTTCGGGTCCGTGCCGCCCGAACCGGAGGAGCCGGCCGGCGCAGTGGTGCCGTCGCTCGTGCCGGTCGGGACGACTACCCGCTGGTCAGGCGCGCCACGGCCAGGGCCTGCGCGCGGCCGAGTGCCGTCTCGGCGTCGCACGGCACGTCGGGCTGGACGCCGGTGCCCTCCCAGTTGGTGCCCGAGACCGGGTTGACCGCGCGGGCGATGGGGACGCTGAGCTCCAGGTGCGGGTGCACCGTCCAGCCGTCGCGCGGGTGCGCGCCGCCCCGGGTGGCTTCCCCGATGACCTCGGCGCGCCCGAGCTGCTGGAGGTCGTAGGCGAGTTCCTCGCCCGCGGAGAAGGTGTTCGCGCTCGTCAGCACGTAGAGCGGCTTGTCGGCGCCGAAGCGGACACCGGGTACGAACGGGGGCGTCCAGGACTGATTGGCCACCTCTCCCTGCCGCCAGAGCATGGTGTTGAGGTGGGTGCGGCCGTCCAGCAGGTAGCCGCAGACGAAGGCGACCGTGTCCGGGTCGCCGCCGGTGTTGCGGCGCAGGTCCAGGATGAGGGCGCGGGCGGGGGCCACCAGGGAGAGCGCGGCGGCCAGCGGCTGCGCCGCCCAGTCCAGCGGGAACATCTTGGAGGCGATCTCCAGGACCGCGACGCCGCCGTCGAGGAGTTCCACCCGCGGGACACCGCCCAGGGAGGCGTCGAACTCCCGGCGCATCGCGGCGAGTACCGCCGCGCCCTGCTCCGGCGGCACCGGCACGTCGTGGTACTTGAGGGCCAGGTGCAGGTCACCGTTGACGGACCGCAGGTCCGTGGTGACGGCTTCGGCCAACTCCTGGGCGGATTCGGTCCGGTAGGAGCCCTCGGCACTGCGGCTCCGCAGCAGGGCGGCAAGTTGCCGGGCGGCGTCGGGGAAGACGTAGTTCTCGCGGACCAGGTCGGCGATCGACTCGACGACGGCGAGAGCGTCCAGCGCGGGTGGCGATGTGGTGGAGGTCATGGCAGGGAGTACACCAGCGACTTGCCAAAGCGTCAACCGTACTTAACGCTTGATGGGGTGAGCCACCAACCAGACGAAGACGTCCAGCCGATCAGCACGCCACTGCAGCACACCGCGCTCGCCCACCCCCTGCGCCAGCGCCTGCTCTTCGCCCTCGGCAGCCGGCCGTCGACGATCAGCCGGCTCGCCGCGCAGCTCGGGGTGAACAAGGGCAGCGTCTCCCACCACCTCCGGGTGCTCTGCGAAGCGGGACTGGTCCAGGACGCCGGAACACGACGGGTGCGCGGCGGCACCGAGAAGTACTACCGGCGGAGCGCCGAACGCCTCCTCGTCGCCGAACCACAGGCCGAGGGCACGGCCGCGCTCCTCGGCGCCGTCGCCCAGGAGCTGGACCGCTCACCCACCGACCACCTCCTGACACTGCGCCACCTGCGCCTCAGCCCGGCCAAGGCGGCACGACTCGCCGAGACGCTGGCCGCACTGGTCGACGAGACGGAGGAGGACCCGGAGGGCGAGCCGGTGCACGGCCTCCTGGTCACGCTCTACCGGCAGGCCGGGGCGTAGGGCGCGCCTTCGGGCCGGTGTGCACCGATGGACCCACCCCTGCCGCTGTCCTGCCGCTCCCCTGTCGTGCCCCCTGTCGTGCCCCTGTCCTGCCCCTGTCCTGCCCCAGCCGCCGGCCGTCAGCCGACCCGGGCCCCGCAACGGCGGCCGCAGCGTACGGGCACGGATCCTCGGACGCCACGCACCGGGCTCCGGCGCGCTGGCTGGACGAGCAGCGCACCAGGCTCAAGCCCGTCCGGGACGCCCACCCCGTCGAGGCCGTCAAGGCCGTCGAGGCCGTCGAGATCGCCCCCGGCGTCCACGCCTGGCCCGGCCGTCCCTCCGGCGACGACCGGCCGGCCTGATCCGGCTGCCAATCCATCTGTCTGGCCGTCAACTTCGCTCCGGGGAAGTACCTCCCAGCCGACCGAGCGAGCGGTCCGGGAGGACCAGGAAGAAGAGCAGGGCCGCGCCACCGAGCATGAACAGCGCGAGGTGGTGCAGCCCTCCCGTGGTGGCGCCGCGTGGGAAGAAGGCCGCGTTCGCGGCCGAGGCCGCCATCGCCCCGCAGTACATGAAGGTGCGCAGCAGCCCGGCCGCGGCGGCGATGCCGGCCGGGTCGGCCTGGTGGTAGAGCGCGGTCTGGTTGGCCAGCCCGATCAGCCCCTGCGGGATGCCCGCGAGCACCCCGACCCCGATCAGCAGCACGACCGGACTCGCCGACCCCGCCGCCAACAGGGCGGCGCAGGCGGCCATTTGGACCGCCGCACCGACCAGCAACTTGCCGCGCACCGCCGGACTGCGACCGGTCACGCCGGAGACCGTGAGCGCGGTGAGCGACAGCGGGAGCAGCACCAGCCCGGCGGAGGCGGCGCTCAGCCCGCGCCCCTCCTCCAGCCACTGGGTGTAGCCGTAGAGGAAGGCGTAGGCGGCGGTGTAGCCGAGCACCTGGCGCAGATAGGTGGCGACCAGCGGACGGTTGCGGGCGAGCGCCCGCAGGTCGATGAAGGGACTGCGGGCCCTGCCCTCCCGGACCGCGAACCCGGCACCGGCCAGCACGGCGATCACCGGCAGGTACCAGCGCCCGGAGCCGGGCTTCATCACGAACAGCAGCAGCGCCAGCAGGAAGACCGCGAACAGCGCGATCCCCGCGTGGTCCAGCCGTTCCCCCTCCTTCCGGCGCGGTACCGAGGCGGGCAGCCGGGCGGCCCCGAGCACCAGGCAGGCCAGCGACAGCGGGACGTTGACGGCGAAGATCGACCGCCAGCCGCCCAGCCCGATCAGCAGACCACCGAGCGTGGGCCCGACCACGGCGATGGTCTGGTTGGCCACCGCGAGCACGGTCAGCACCCCGGTCGGACTGCTCCGGCCGGTCCGCTCGGCCTCGCTGCGGGTGAGGTGCATCGCCGCCGGGTACGCCGCCGAGGTGCCGATCCCGAGCAGCACCCGGGCGACGATCAGCAGCCCGAACGTGGGCGCGAGCGCGCCGACCAGCCCGGCCAGGCCGACCAGGGCCGTCCCGGCCAGATAGAGCCGGCGCGGACCGTGGCTGTCCACCAGCCGCCCGATCACCGGTTGGCCGACGGCGGTGGCGAGGTAGAGCGCGCTCACCAGCCAGGCGGTCTCGGCGGGCGGCGCCCCGAAGGCGGTGCCGACGGGCACCAGGGCCACCGCGATCATCGAGGAGTTGATCGGGTTCAGCACCGAGCCCAGCACCATCGGGGCGAGCAGCCGACGGTTGAAGCCGTCCTCGGCCGGGCCGCCCCCGTCGGCCCCGGTCTGTCCGTCCGCCCCGGTCCGGCTGTCCACCCCGTCAGCCTCGGTCGGGCCGGGCGGGTCCTGGCGGCGGGATCGCAACCGTGCCAGCAGCGTCGACGGGCCGGTCATCGCCGGTTCAGCCGGTCCATCAGGGGCAACGCCGCCAGCACGGTGGCGCGCTCGGCCTCGGTGAGCTCCTCCCTCAGCGCCCGGGCCAGCCACTCCTCCCGGGCCCGACGACTGTCCGCGATCCACGCCAGCCCGGCGGCGCTCAGGTCGACCAGTTGCCGACGCCCGTCCTCCGGATCGGGGCGGCGATCGACCAGCCCGTGCCCCTCCAGTGCGGCCAGCGTGGCGGCCATCGACTGCGGACGGACCCGCTCCGCGGCGGCCAGCGCACTCGCGGAGGCGGCCCCGTCGACGATCAGCCGGTTGAGCACCGCGGTCTGGGAGGGGGTGAGGTCGCTGGACCCCTGCCCCTTCTCCCGGAGGGTCCGGCGCAGCCGGCTGAAGACGGCACGGAGCTCCCGGGCGGCCAACGCTGCGGAGTCGGCCGGGTTGGCGGAGCCGACGGAATCGACCGGGCCGACCGGGCCGACCGGGCCGCCCGGGCCGGCGGTTTCGGCCGGGCCGTCGGGGATCGCTGGGGCGGTTCGCTTCTCGGTCACCACTCCACGGTAATTTCATCAGTCCAGACTGTCCAGCCTTGCTGTACATCTGCCCTCCTCCGCCCACCCCGATAATGGCGACATGATCGACAAGCAGCTCCGCGTCGTCCTCGCCGAGGACTCGGTGATCCTCCGCGAGGGGATGGTCGAACTCCTGACCGCCCGCGGGTGCGCGGTGGTCGCCACCGCCGGTACGGGCCCCGAGCTGGTCGCCGCCGTCCGCGAGCACCGGCCCGATGTCGCCGTGGTGGACATCCGGATGCCTCCCACCCACACCGACGAGGGCATCCGGGCCGCGGTCGAGATCCGGGCCGCCACGCCGGAGGTCGGGATCCTGGTCTTCTCCCAGCACGTGGAGACCGCCTGGACGGCCCGACTGCTGGCCGGCGGCGCCGCCGGCATCGGCTACCTGCTCAAGGAACGGGTGGCCCGCACCTCCGAGTTCGTGGACGCCCTGCACCGGGTCGCCGCGGGCGGCACCGCGCTCGACCCGGAGATCGTCAACGGCCTGCTGCACGGCGGCCGGCGCAGCCGCGTGGACTCCCTCACCGCCCGCGAGCGCGAGGTCCTGGAGCTGATGGCCCAGGGCCACTCCAACCGCTCGATCGCCGGACTGCTGGTGGTCTCGGAGCGGGCAGTGGAGAAGCACGTGGCTGCCGTCTTCGGCAAGTTCGACCTGCCCGCGACCGACGTCGACAACCGCCGGGTCAAGGCCGTCCTGACCTACCTCGCGGAGACCGGCTCCTGACGGCCCCGCGCCCCGGCCGCCGGCCTGCCCGGCACACCGTCCTCAGCCTCAGCCCCGACCCCAGCTCCAGCCCCGTCCCCAGCCTCAGCCCCGACCCCAGCTCCGGCCCCGTCCCCCGTCCTCCTTCCCCCGTCACAAGCTGCTCGGCAGCTCCGCGGTGACGACCGTCGGCCCGCCACGCGGACTGTCCACCCGCAGCACCCCGTCCACCGCCGCGAGCCGCTCGGCCAGCCCCGCCAAGCCCGTACCCGCGCCGATCGCGGCGCCGCCGTGCCCGTCGTCACGGACCGTCAGCCGGACCCTCCCGTCGACCGCGCTCGCGGTCAGCCCGGCGGACCGTGCGCCGCTGTGCTTGGCCACGTTGGTGAGCAGTTCGGCCGCGCAGAAGTACACGGCCCGCTCGATCACCTCCGCGGGCCGCTCCCGCAGGTCCAGCCGGAGCGCCACCGGCACCGGTGAGGTGGCGGTCAGCCCGGGCAGCGCCTCGGCCAACCCGGCGTCCAGCGCCACCGGGTGGATGCCCCGGGTCAGGCGGCGCAGCCCGGTGATGGTTTCGTCGGTCTGCCCGCGCGCCCGGTCGACCAGGGTCCGCAGCCGCCCGAGGTCGGGGCCGGCGTCCGTCCCGGGGGCCGCCGGGCCGCCGAGGGCGTCGTCCGCCAGCGACAGGGTGATGGCGAGCGCGACCAGCTGCGCCTGGGTGCCGTCGTGCAGGTCGCGTTCGAGGCGCCGCAGCCGGTCCGTGCCCTCGGCCAGCAGCGTGACGCGGGCGGCCTCCAGCTCGCGCACCCGCTGCTGCGAGCGCACCGGCCCCAGCAGCGCTCGGGCCAGCGCCCGGTTGGCGCGGCTCAGGGCGCGCAGCGCGGCCGGTACGGCGGCCAGCACCGCGAGGCCGACCGGGATCCCGGCGACGTCCAGCCAGTCGATCGGCCGCGGGCCCGGCTCCAACAGCCGTACCCAGAGCGGGAAGCCCATCAGCCACACCGAGCTGAGCGGCAGCCCGACCGCGGCCAGGAAGCCGAGCGCTCCGAGCGGCAGCCGGAGGAGGAGGTAGAGCAGCGACCGCCAGGCGACCGGGTCGGTCAGTACCGCCCGACCCCGCGCCAGCAGCCCCGAGGGGCGCGCCAACGGCGCTGGTACGGGGACCTGTTCGCCGAGCAGTCGCCCGACCAGCCCCCGGTGCAGTCCACCGATCCCCCGGGCCCCGGCCAGGGCGGCGACGACGAAGGGCAACCCCAGGACGGTGAGCGAGAGCAGCGCCCCCGCGTAGAGCACGGCCACGGCGTAGATCCCGCCGAGCACTCCGAGCGGCAGCCCGAGGACGGCGAACGCCACCTCGCCGCCCCGCACCGACAGCCCTTGCCACCGCCGACGACTCACCACACGCCTCACCATCCACCGATCAACCGGCCCCCAGCATCCCCCAGTCACCACCGGAACGGCCGCACGCCCGAACCACCCGGCACCATTACCGCCTCACCCCCGCTCTCCCGCAACCTCCTCCACCCCACACCGCCTTCGGCGGCACCGGCGCCACCGACCCGATGACGGCCCGGCGAACCACTCCGGCCCCCGTGCCCACCGCCCGTCTCACCCCCACTCCCCCGCCACCTCCTCCACCGCACGCCCTCCGACCGCCCAGAGCCCCGTCCCCACGATCCCCGGCACCGTCAGCACCGCCGCCCCCGCGACCACCCAGCCGCAGGCCGCCCACGGCACCACCGGCACCACCGAGCCGGTGACGGCCCGGCTGAACGCCCCGGTCGCCGCGCCCGCCACCGCTGAGCCGAGCAGCACGCCCACGGCCGTGGTCAGCGCGGCCTCGACGGTGAGCATCCGCAGCAGCTGCCGCCGCGTCGCCCCGACCAGCCGCAGCAGGGCGAACTCGCGGCGCCGATCGGCGGTCAGCGCGACCAGGGTGTTGACGGTGGAGACCGCCGCGAAGCAGACCAGCAGGCCGAGTTCCGCCTGTCGCAGCCAGACGTCGCTCGCCTTGGTGACGCTGGTCGTGGCCCCGCTCGCCCGGGCCGCCTGCTCCGCCGTACCGGTGAGGACCAGCATGGTGGTGGCGAGACCGACCAGCAGGGCGACCGGGACCACCGCCGAGGAGAGCCGGACCGCGTAGCCGCGCAGGTTGGCGTCCGCCAGCCAGCCGACCCTGGGCAGCAGCACCCGGGCCGGGGCGCCGAGCAGCGTCGCCAGCAGCCGGGCCGCCACCGGCCCCAGCAGCGCGACCGCGACCATCAGCACCAGCGAACCGAGCAGGGCCGCCTGCCCTGCCTTGTCCAGTTCCCCGGCCGGTCGGCCGGCGGCCAGCCGCAGCAGCAGCACGCCGCCCGCGAGCACCGCCACACCGGCCAGCAGCCGCACCACGCCCGTCCGGGCCTGACCGGCCGCGCTGTCGGTCAGCGCGGCCGCCGGGGCGGGCCGGGTGATCCGCCGGACGGTGAACGCGGTGGCCGCCAGGCCGACCAGCAGCGCCACCGCGAGCGCTGTCAGCACCGGCACCGGCGTCGCCGGTATCCGGAGGCCGGGCGCGGCCATCCCGCGCCGTTGCAGCGCGTCGAGGAAGGCCCGGGCGGCCAGCAGGCCCGCCGCACCGCCGGGGACGGCCGCCAGCAGGACGGTCGCCGTGACCTGGAGGCGCACCAGTCGCCGTATCTGACGGGGCGTCGCCGCGACCGTCCGCAGCAGGGCGAGGTCGCGGTGCTGCTGCCGGAGCGTGAAGCCGAGCGCGTTGACCACGACGAACAGCGCGACCAGGACGGCGATCTCACCGAACGCCCCCGCGATCACCATCAGCCCCGGCCCGGCCACCACCGCCCTCGTCACCGCGGCCGGGGCCGTGAGCTCGGCGGCGACCAGGGAGCCGAACAGGGTCACCGCCCCCACCGCCAGGAACAGCGCCGTTGCGAGCCCGGCGAAGGCCGTCGGTCGGCGCCTGATCTGACCGGCCGCCAGGGCCGGCACGGAGCCACGCATCGCCCTCACCCGCCCAGCCGGCTCAGCCGCTCGCCGACCTGCGCGGCCGTCGGCCGGACCAGTTCGTCGACCAGCGTGCCGTCGGCCAGCAGCAGCACCCGGTCCGCGTAGCCGGCGGCCACCGGATCGTGAGTGACCATCACGCACGTCCGCCCGTCCTCGTCCACGCCCGCGCGCAGCAGGTCGAGGATGTCGTGCCCGGTCGCCCGGTCGAGGGCGCCGGTGGGCTCGTCGGCGAACAGCACCTCCGGCCGGGCGGCCAGGGCGCGGGCGATCGCCACCCGCTGCTGCTGGCCACCGGAGAGCCGGCCCGGCCGTTCGTGCTCCCGTCCGGCCAGCCCGACGCGGGCGAGCGCCTCCCGCACCCGGGCCCGCTCCGGTGGGTGCCCCGCGAGCCGCCCCGGCAGTTCGACGTTCTGCGCGACCGTCATCGCGGGCATCAGATTGAAGGCCTGGAAGACAAACCCCACCCTGGTGCGCCGCAGCTCGGCCAGTCGCCGTTCGGGCAGGCCGGACACCTCCGTACCGCCCCAGCGGACGGTGCCCCGGGTGGGGCGGTCCATCCCGGCCAGGCAGTGCAGCAGGGTGGTCTTGCCCGAGCCCGAGGGCCCCATCACCGCCGTGAAGGTGCCCGGCGCGAAGGCCACCGAGACCCCGCGCAGCGCCCGGACCGCGGTCGTGCCGCGCCCGTACTCGCGGTGCAGCCCCTCGCCGCTGAGCGCCGCACCCGTCACTCCCTCGTGCGCCGCCCCGACGGCGGCTGTGGTCATCCCGTTCATGCCCCCAATCCTGGACATCCGGGACCGCCCGGTCGATTGTGCTGGCACCCCAATCCGGGGTTCGGAAAACCGAACCCCGCAGGTGGGGCTAGGCCCCGCCGCCCACTGGCCCTACGCCCCCTCGGACCGGTTCCGCGCTTCCCAGCTCCGGATCGCGTACGCCCAGGAGTCGTACTGGTACTCCGCCCAGGGGAGCGGTCCGACCCGCTGGACCGCCGCCGCCGTCCCCGGGTCGTCCCGCCGGGCGAGCCCGTACGCGCCCACCAGCCGGATCCGCTGCTCCACCTCGTCCAGCAGCCCGGCGAGGGCGGCGGTGACCTCGGCCGTCCGGTCCTCCGACCGTGCCAGGACGGCCCCGGCCGCGAGCCGCACCCGGGAGTCCTCGTCCCGGACGAGCTCGAGCATGACGGTCCTGAACTCCGCCGGCAGCGGACGGTACTCGAAGACCTGGGCCACGGCGGCCCGGACCAGCGGCCACCGGTCTCGAGCGAGCCGCAGCAGGCCGCCGGCGGCCTCCGCCGACAGCGGCACACCGATCGGCTCGACGCACCGCGGCACCATCCCGCGAACCCACCGGTCCGGGTGGCCGGGGTGGGGCAGCGCCGCGGCCTCCCGGCCCGGGTGGTCGCGCTCCGAGAGCGCCTGGAGCACCTCCACCTGCACCTCGGCCTCCGGCTCCTCCCCCGCCCAGGCCACCAGCAGCTCGTTCTCCTCCGCTTCGAGCGACGGGTCCGGCGGGTCCACCACCCCGAGCCGGTCGGTCTGCAGGAAGGAGGCGACGAACCGGCGGTGGTCCGGGTCCGGGTGCCGCCGGTACGCCATCAGCGCCTCCCAGGTCCCCGGCCGGGCCGCCGCCCGAGGACGCTGCGGCAGGCCGACTGCCCGCGGGATCCTTGCCGAGGACGGCCCCGAAGACCGCGGGCGAGCCGAGGTCGACGGCCCGCAGCAGCGGTGTCGTCCCGTACGGCAGCGGGAGGTCCGGATCGGCGGCCCCGCCCGACCAGGGCGTGGGCCACCGCGTGGTCGAACCCGGCCACCGCCGCGCACAGCACCGGCAGCACGTCCCCGCCCCACGCGTCGGGGTCCGGCCCCGCGCCCAGCGCCGCCCGCACCGCTTCCTCGCCCCGGGCCCGACCGCCGCCACCAGCCGGGCGTCCACCGGAACCTGATCCCCCACCATCCGCTCCCCCGCCAGCGGAACCGCCAACGGAACCGCCCCGCGCAGACGGTCCCGCCACCTACGGCCGGACCCCAACCCGGCCACCCCGAGCCCGACAGCCCCCAACCGCCCCCGCCCCGACAGGCCCCCGGCAGCCCCGCCCGGGCCCGTGATCCCCGCCACAGAAAACCGGCTCCCATCCGGGCCGCCGAGGAGGAATCATGATCAGGTGACCATCGACCTGCTCCCCGGCCAGGGCGTCCGCCTGCCGGCCCCGCTGCCCGAACTGCGCTTCGGCCTCGCCGAGGCAGCGGTGCTCGCGCTGCTGGCCCCGCACGGCGAGCTGCTGCCGGGTGGGGTGCACCCGACCTTCGTCTGCGGCACCCGCTGGGCCCTGAGCTTCCGGCTCCCCGGTGTGAACGTCACGCTCTCCGCGCACCAGGACGACGCTCTGGCGGGCGTCTGGGTGAACCGGAACCCGCGCGACGAGCGGCCCGCCTGCCCCGTCGGCTACTTCGGGATCGACGTGTTCGGTTGGCCGGCCCGGGAGTTGGCCGAGGCCCTGCGCGCCCAGGGCCTGCCCGTGCCCGACCCGGACCACGGCAACCTGCGCCACGGCCCGCTCCACCTCCGCGCGGACGCCGGTCGCCCACCCCGGCCGGAGCCCGGCCGCAAGCCGCGCCACGAGGCGCCCTACCACTTCGACTTCGTCTCCCTCCACGGCACCGCTCCCGAGGCCACCCGATGACCCCGCCGGACGCATCCCCGTCCCCGATGACCCCGCCGGACCCGTCCCCGTACCCGACCGGCACCGCCACCGGCCCGCACGACGCCGCCTTCCTCCCCCGACTGGAGCTGTCCGCGCGCCCGGCCGAGCGGCCGATCACCGCGCCGGTCCCCAAACTCGGCGGCGAGCCCTGCTGGCTGGCCGAGCCCACTTGGCCGCTCACCCCCGGCACCGGCGAGCCCCTGGTGTTCATCGGCCAGTTCCCGGTCCCCGGCGAGGAGTTGCGGCTGGCGTACCTCTTCCTGGCCGAGGTCGAGCAGATCATGGGCGGCATGGCCCCGGAGGCCGGGGACGGCGTGCTGCTCGTCCAGCCGGGCGGCCGGATCCCGTCCTTCGCCGTGATCGGCCCGCCCGGCACCCGGGGTCGCACGCTCTGGCGCCACGAGCCCGGGAGCGATGTGACGACGCCGGTCGAGTTCCACCTCGACCTGCTGCCGCTGTCCGCCGAACTGGACCGCTCGATGGACGAACGGGCCGCGTTCCAGCGGTACTTGCGCCACGAGGGCCCCGAGGTCCGGTTCCCCGACGGCGGCCACGTCTTCGACCACCTCGGCGGCCTCCCGTCCTTCCCCAACGGTGAGGCCCGGGTGCCCGCGCCCTGGCAGTACCTCTTCTCCCTGTCCGACGCCCCGGACGACGACGACCCGTACTTCCTCAACTTCGGTTACGGCGTCGGCACCGGCTTCCTCAGCCCGGACGGCCTGGAGGGCCGCTTCTGCTGGGAGATCCCTTAGGCCTGTCCGGCCGGACAGGACCTAGCGGCACCGACCCGCGCCCACCGACCCCCTCCTCTCCGATCCCTTCCGACACCTCTCCACCCCTCCCGACCCCACAAGGAGTTCGCATGACCACCACCCCCCTCACCGTCGCCGTCCTCGGCCCGGGCGGCGTCGGCGGCCTGATCGCCGGCCTGCTCGCGCGGGACGGCCACCGCGTCATCTGCCTGGCCGGCGAGCAGACCGCGGCCGTACTCGCCCGGGACGGACTGCACGTGCGCAGCACCCAGTTCGGCGAGTTCACCGCCCGGGTGGAGGCCGCGACCGAGCTGCGCGAGCCGGTGGACGCCGCCTTCGTGACCGTCAAGGAGACGGCCCTGGCCGCCGCGCTCGACCGGATGCCGCCGCAGGCCCTCGGCACCGGCATCGTGGTGCCGCTGCTCAACGGCCTGGACCACATGGCTCTGCTGCACGAGCGCTACCCGGCCGGGCGGGTGGTGGCCGGGACCATCCGGGTCGAGGCCACCCGGACCGCACCCGGCCGGATCGAGCACGCCAGCCCGTTCGCGGCGATCGAACTCGCCGCGCCCGTAGAGGAGTTCACCGATCAGCTGCGGCACGCCGGGCTGGACGTCACGCTCCGCGAGGACGAGACGGCGGTGCTCTGGAGCAAGCTCTCCTTCCTCGCACCCTTCGCCCTGCTGACCACCCGGCACGCCGACGAGATCGGCGTCGTACGCACCGAGCACCGGGACGAACTCCTCGCCGTCCTGGCCGAGATCACCGCCGTCACCGCAGCGGTCGGCGCCCCGGCCGACCTGCCGACGCTGCTCGCCGCCTTCGACCGGATCCCGGGGGCGATGAGGTCCTCGATGCAGCGCGACGTCGAAGCGGGCCGGCCGACCGAACTCGACGCCATCGGCGGCGCGGTCCTGCGGGCCGCCGAGGCCCACTCCGTCCCCACCCCGACCATCGCCCGGCTGGTGCGGGAACTCTCCTGACGAGCCGGCGGCTCGAAGCTGCGTGAGCAGTACCGGCAGACAGGCCGTGCGCTGTCGTGCCCGTAGCCGAGACCCCGAGGCTCCGGCCCCCGCCGTACCTACGACGGCACTACCTCTCCCGGTTCGGAACGGTGGAGCGGTCGGCGCCGGAGCCCGGGGGCCTGGCCGCAGTCCCCGGGCGGCGCGCGAGCGGGACGCCGTCAGCAGCACCCGCGCGGGGTCAGCCGCTGTTCGTTCTCCACGAACATCTGACTACCTGGCAGCGTCCGGGATGTCAGTAGCGGCAGTCCGTCGGCAATGGTTACTCGGTCTGCCGCTGACCGATCGTTCTCGGGGCGTCATGATGGCCTTGAGAACGATCAGTCGGCCCCGCCGGGTGAGTTGGCCAGACGAGGGTCCAACGAGCCACGGACAAGCGGTCAGAGGCGCCGTCGGCATCAGTGAAGCCACGAGCCGTCACGGGACTGGGAACGGGGTGAGCACCGGGCATCCTCGTCGACGATGCAGGCATGACCGCCACCACCTCGGCAGTCTGTTGCGTCTCACCCGTCGAGCGAGCGTTGACCGGTGTGTGCCGGAGCCCGGTAACGTCGGTTCGAGACCGCCTGACATCCTGGCCGCATGGACGCTGACGCCCTGACTCCGGTGCACCCGACGCCGTGCTGGACGGGTTGGCGGTGAATCCCGCCCTGCCGGCACACCGATGATCCGGCGGCTGTCCGCTCGGCGGCACGGCCGGTCCGCACCACGCCGGCGAGGCACTGGACACAAGCACCGGAAGCGGTCCGCCGGATCCTGCTGGTCGATCCCGCGGCCACGGTCCGTGCCGCGGGATGTTCCACCTACGTCGCGTGTTGGCCGTATCCGATACCGCCCTCGGACCTGGTGCCGGCGCTGTTGGCGGACCCTGTGACTCGGGCGGACGCGGTGATTCACGCCGTTCTCGACGCGGACACTCTCCAGAGGCTCGCCGAGGATCCGGACAGCCATGTGCGCGCCGAGCTGGCCCGGCATCCCGACGTACCGCCGTCGGTCTGCGAGGCCCTTGCCGTCGATCCGTCCTTGAGCGTCCGGGTGACGGTCTTCGCCCGGTCAGACACGCCGGAGCGCTTGCGGGCACAGATCCACACCTCGGTCCACGAGATGTCGCGTTCGCTGCCCGAACCGGACCTCAATGCCGACAACGAAGCCCTCGGCTTCCCAGCCCCCTCAAGATCGGAACGGCAGCGGCTCAGCCGGAGATCAGGTTGACGGGGTCGGGCCCTGCTCGAACGCGCCCGCGTGGTCGGCGGCCCACTGCCGAAATGACCTCGGCGGCACTCCGAGGACGTCGGACA
The DNA here is from genome assembly GCF_055571335.1 of Kitasatospora sp. NPDC030952. NCBI lineage: Bacteria > Bacillati > Actinomycetota > Actinomycetes > Kitasatosporales > Streptomycetaceae > Kitasatospora > Kitasatospora sp. NPDC030952. The sequence continues at coordinate 125,246 of NZ_JBVIFM010000007.1, read as the reverse complement.
CCGCGGAGGTGACGAAGGCGGGCCTTCCGATCGTTGCGCCCCATGCGGCGAGCAGCATGTCGACGACCGGACGCGGCGCCTTTCCCGCCATCTCGCTGCGGAACTCGTCCGGCGACAGCTCCTCGAACCTGGTCGGTCGCCCGAGGACGTTCCCGATGATGTCCACCTGTGCCGCCTGACTCAGCGGCTCGGGCCCGGTGAGGACGTAGTCGCCGCCGGCGTGTCCGTCCTGGTACAGCGTGCGCGCCGCGACGGCCGAGATGTCACGGTCGTCGACGGGTGCGGTCTCGGCGGCGCCGTAGGGCCACCGGACGACCTTGCCGGCGCGGATGGCAGGTGCCCACCAGGCCACGGAGTTCGATGCGAACATCCCCGGCCGGATGATCGTCGACTCGATTCCGGTGGCCGCGATGAGTCGCTCGATCTCGGCGTGGAGCACCGCCATGGGATTCGGCTGCTGGAAGAAGGGGTGGGGTGTCCGGTGCGGTGAGGAGAGAAGGACCACGCGCCGAGTGTGGGCCGCCAAACGCTCGACGACGGCCGCAGCGGTCGCCGGCGGCGCGGTCCAGAGGAGGAAGACGGCGCCGACGCCTCGCAACGCCCGGTCGAGAGATGTGGGCACGGTGAGGTCACCGGTGACGACTTCGATGCCGGTCGGCAGCGTCGCCGCCGCTTCGGCACGACGTGTGAGGGCGCGGACCGGTACACCCGCGCTGACGAGTTGGTCGATGACTCCGCGGCCGATCCGGCCGGTGGCCCCGGTGACGAGCACCGGCGGCGTGTGGGTTGGGTTCATGAGTGCCTCGATGGTGTCCTGGGCAGGCGCGCGGAGCACACCGTGCCGTCCGTTGAGCGGTGAAGCGGGGTCATCGGCTGCGAGCGCCAGGACGATGCCCGCGTCGGGAATGTCTGCCTGAAGCCCCTCCCCATCAAATCGTTACCTGGTTAAAAGTGCAACCTGGTTAATCTTTCTTGGGTGCCTCGGGCGCCCGAGCCGACGGGCTGCGCGTCCGCAGGAAGGCGCGGACCCGTGAGGCCGCGCCCGTCGCGCGCAACCGCCCACGTTCGAGGACGGTCCCGGCCGAGCGGCCGGGCACGGTTGCGGGGCGGTCGGTCGCAGGAGTAGAACTCCTCGGGTGACGTCAGTCGACCAGTACAACGCTCCCGCGTGGAGCCATGTCGAGGAGTTCCTGCGCACCCACGAGGCCGACCGGATCCCCCATCCGGGCGGCACCCTGCTGGAGCACCTGTCCCGGGTGGCGGCCCTGTTGGCGGAGTGGGGCGCGGACTCCGCCGTCCAGGTCGCCGGGCTCTGCCACGCCGCGTACGGGACCGACGGGTTCGACGGGGCGCTGCTGGCGCTGGACGAGCGGGGCGCCCTGGCCGCGGTCATCGGCGAGCGCGCCGAGGCGCTCGTCTACCTGTACGCGAGCTGCGGGCGGGCCGCCGTCTACCCGCGCCTGGGGCGGGACGACGAGCCGGTGTTCCACGACCGGTTCACCGGCGAGGACCATTCCCCGCCGGAGGAGGACCTCCGGGCCTTCCTCGCCATCACCGCCGCCAACGAACTCGACGTGCTCCGCCACAACGCCGAACTGGCCACTCGCTACGGGCCAAGCCTGTACGAACTGTTCTCCCGCACCCGGGAGTTGCTGCCGATCGCCGGCTGGCACGTCTGGCAGTCCTGGCAGTCCTGGCCGAGTCGATGAACACGACGCCTATGAGCAGAGGAAGTTGACTATTCGTCAACTACTGACCGGCAGAACAGCATTTGGCGGCCGTTCACCTGTCATGCCGGAACCACCGCACGAGTACCGAGCGTTCTCGAAGGCGGGAGGGATACAGACATGACAACCAAGCCGTACCGCCTGGCCGCCGCCACGATCGCACTGCTCGTGGCGGCGCCCTTGTTCACCGCGTGCAAGAACGCCGATCAGGCCCTCGACTGCGGAAAGCGGGCGATCAGCCTCACCGGCGATGTCCAGGACCTCGCCGACTCGGCGCTCAACGTCGGCCAGATCACCGACGAGAGCCGGCGCAAACACACCGTCGCGGCCCTGAACAAGATCCGCGACGACATCAAGCAGATCCGCAAGGACGGTGACGGCAAGGTCGACGCTGCCGCCGACAAGCTGTCCAAGGCCGTCGACAACGCCCAGACCGCCGTGTCCAAGGGCAAGTCACCCGACTTCGGACCGATCGGCGACGCGGCCGGCGAGCTGACCAAGGCCTGCGCCGGAGCCTGACACCCGGGCACCTCCGGCACCCTGACACGTCGGCACCCTGTCACCACCGCGCCACACGGCCCGGGAGCGCCGGCCGATCCGGCGCTCCCGGCCTGTCGCCACCGCCCCGCCGCCCCCAGGCGATAGGAATGGGCACCGGACCGAACCCACCCCGGAGGCACCGGTGAACCACTCGATCGTCGACCAGATCCAGCGGCTGCGCGCCGAGTTGGCCCCCGGCGACGCCGCCCCCGGGCTGGTTAACGCGCTCGCCGAGGGCGCCGCCCCGCTCAGCGCGGTGGCCGAACTCGCCGCCCAGCAGCGCCGGATCATCACCTCCGACCGGCGCAGCCTGCTGCTGCTCGCCACCCGCTGCGCCGACCGGCCGCTCGGCGCCTGGTTCGTCACCCTCGCCGACGGCGAGAGCGCCGCGCTGCGCACCCTGCCGGCCCTGGCCGCCGCCTGCGGGCTGGACAGCCGGGCGGTGGCCGCGCGGGCACCGCTGGCCGGCTGCCAGGCCTACCCGGCCTACCTCGCCTGGCTGGCACTGAACAGTCCGCCGCCCGCCGCGGCCGCCGCCCTGGTGGCCAACTTCGCGGCCTGGGGCCGCTATTGCGCCACCGTCGGCCGGGCGCTGCGCCGCCACCACGGCTTCTCGGACGAGGCCTGCGCGTTCTTCGACTTCTTCGCCCAGCCGGCGACCGGTCTGGAGCAGCAGGCCGCCGACGCCCTCGGGCCGGACCCGCTGGACGACCACACCCTGGCCACCGCCCGGGAGTACGGTCTGCTGCTCCAGGCCTACGAGCACCTGTTCTGGGACACCCTGGGCTGAGCCCGGCCTCAGGCCTGCCAGTGCGGCTTTCCGCTGACCATCCGGCAGTAGATCACCCGTCCGCCGGCGTCGTGGGTGCTCCGGCCCAGGTCGGCGTCGCGGCAGAACTGCCCGGCCGCGTAGCAGTTGCCCGCGTTGGAGCGGATCTCGCAGCCCGAGCCGTCGGCCGCCGCCTGGGTGTGCTGCGGTTCGGGGTCGGTCGGCGGCTGCGCGGTGGTCACCTTGGGCTGCGGCTTGGCGGCCGCCGTCTGCGGGTGCCCGGTGGTCGGCGCGGACGGCGGGGCGGCGGACGGCGGCGCGGACTCCGTCGGGGCGACCGGCGGCGGCGCGGACTGCGTCGGGGCGACCGGCGGCGGCGCGACCGGCGAGGACGGTGCCGAGGAGACGGCGACGGTCGGCGTGGCGGACACGGCGGCGGTGGGCGAGGCCGTCGCCTTGCCGTCCGCCGCCGACGGGTCGCAACCGGTCAGCGCCAGGCCGACGGTGAGGACGAGTCCGGCGAATCCGGCCAGGCCGGCCGCCCGGCGACGCCCGGGTATCGGTGAAGCCATGAGGGAAGAACGCTCCGTTCCGTATGGGTGAGGCGTGCGATTCAAGCAGAGCCCGCACACGCGGCGACCACGGTTTCCCCACTCGTTGGCAGATCGAGATCTTCCGACCACCGAACGTGACGACCAGCAGCGACGACTGACACGCGGCGGCCGAACGCGGCAGCCGAACGTGACGGCCACGAACCCGACGGCTGCGGGCGGGCGGCCACGGCCTGTCGGCAGGGGGTATAGCGCCGGAGCGCGGGGCGTTATGACATGTTCCCGCCAGCACAAGCGGATCGCTACGGTTCCGGCAACCCCCACACCGTACGAGGAGACCCCATGCTCCGATTCCGTGCGCTCGCCGTCGCCGCCGCCTTCGCGACCGTCGCGCTCACCGCAGCCCCGGCCGTCAGCGCCCCCGCTGACGACCCGTCCATAGCCGCCGCCCTGGCCGCCCCCGCCCCAGCCCCCGCCTCCGCCCGCGCCGCCGCCGTACCGCCCGCCCTGCTGCACGCGATGCAGCGCGACCTCGGGCTGTCCCCGCAGGCCGCCGCCGACCGGCTCACCCGGGAGGGCCGGGCCGCCGCCGTCCGCAGCGCCCTCACCCGGGCGCTCGGCGACCGCTGGGCCGGCGCCTGGGTCGACGGGCCGCGGGCCGAGCTGGTGGTCGCCACCACGGACGCCTCCGCCGCCCGGACCATCACCGCCGACGGCGGCCGGGCCGCCGTCGTCCAGCACTCGCTGAAGTCCCTGAACCGGGCCAAGGAGGCGCTCGACCGGGCCGCCACGGCCGCCGCACCGGACGCCACCCCGGTCTGGTACGTGGACGTCCGCGCCAACACCGTCGTGGTGCGGTCCGCCGACGACGCGCGCACCGCCGCCTTCCTGGACCGGTCGGGCGTGGACCGCTCGCTGGTCCGGATCGAGCGGGCCACCGAAGCGCCCCGGCCGCTCGCCGACCTGCACGGCGGGGACGCCTACTACATCGACAACGCCGCCCGCTGTTCGATCGGCTTCCCGGTCACCCAGAACGGCCAGCCCGGCTTCGTCAGCGCCGGCCACTGCGGCCAGCCCGGCTCCAACGCGGCCGCCTCCGACGGCAGTTCGATCGGCACCTTCCAGGGCTCGACCTTCCCCGGCAACGACTGGTCCTGGGTGGCGGCCGGCTCCGACTGGACGGCCCAGCCGCAGGTGAACGACTACCAAGGCGGCGCGGTGACGGTGGCCGGCTCCAACGAGCAGTCGGTCGGCGGCTCGGTCTGCCGCTCCGGCTCCACCACCGGCTGGCACTGCGGCACCGTCGAGGAGCAGAACGCCACCGTCAACTACCAGGAGGGCAGTGTCTACGGCGTCACCCGCACCAACGTGTGCGCCGAACCGGGCGACTCCGGCGGCTCGTTCATCTCCGGCGACCAGGCCCAAGGCGTGACCTCGGGCGGCTCCGGCGACTGCACCTCGGGCGGTGAGACCTACTTCCAGCCGGTCAACCCGATCCTCAGCACCTACGGTCTGACCCTGGCCACGGGCTGACCGGGCAACCGGGCGACCGGTCCGGGGCCGGTGGATCCCCCGGAGCCCACCGGCCCCGGAACCCGCCGGCCCCGGAACTCACCGGCCCCGGAACCCGCCAAGGCCCCGGCCTCACAGCCCGGCCGACCCCGGCGTCACAGCCCCACAGCTCCACAGCCCCACAGCCCCACAGCTCCACCGGCCCTTGGCCTCACAGCCCGGCCGTCCGACGCTCGAACACCTCGGGGCGGGCGGTCTCCAGCGCCGTGGAGACCGCGCCGAGGAGCACCGCCTCCTCCCCCAGCAGGCTCGGTGCGAGCGTCGGACGCATCGGGGCGAAGCGGCCCAGGGCCCGCTCCAGCGGTTCCAGCAGCAGGTCGGAGCTGCTGCCGATGCCTCCCCCGAGCACCAGGAGGTCCGGGTCCAGCACGGCGGAGAGCACCGCGACCGCGTAGGCGAGCCGGTCCGCTTCCCACTCCACCGCCCGCAGTGCCGCGTCGTCCCCGGCCCGGGCCCGCTCGAAGACCTGCTTGGCGGTCAGCCGCCGGCCGCCCCTGCCTTCCAGCCCGAACTCCCGTGCGGCCCGCACCACCGCGTCCGCCGCGGCCTCCTGCTCCAGGGTCGCGCCGGCGGGCTCGCCCGGTCGGGCGGGCAGCGGCACCAGGCCGATCTCGCCCAGCGCGCCGTGGGCGCCGACCAGCAGCTCGCCGTCCTTGACCACGCCCACCCCGAGCCCGGTGCCGACCAGCAGGTAGGCGAACATCCGGCTGCCCCGCCCGGCGCCCAGGGTGTACTCGCCGAGCGCGGCGAGGTTGGCGTCGTTGGCCACGGTCACGGCCGCGCCCAGCCCCTCGCCGATCCGGTCGAACAGTCCCGGCCGGCCCCAGTCGGGCAGGCTGGTGGCGTAGCGCACCCCGCGCCGCTCCTCGTCCCACACCCCGGGCGTGCCGATCACCGCGTGCACGATGTCGTCGGGCACCAGGCCCGCCTCGGCGGTGGCCTCGTGGGCGGCGGCGACCACGGCGTCCGCGACGGCGTCCGCCGTCCGGCCCCGGTTGGGCACGTCCCGCCGGGCGACCACGGTGCCGGCCAGGTCCGCCACCGCGACCCGCAGCCGGGCCCGGCCGACGTCCACGCCGAGCACGTGCCCGGCCGTCGGGTCGACCTCGTAGAGGACGGCGGTGCGTCCCCGCTCGGGGGCCACCCGCCCGGCCTCGCGGACCAGCCCGGCCTGCTCCAGTTCGGCCAGGGCGGCGGACACGGTGGGCTTGGACAGGCCGGTGTCCCGGGCCAGTTGGGCGCGCGAGGTGCCCCCGCCGGTGCGCAGCAGCTCCAGCAGCAGCCACTCGTTGTTGCTGCGCAGCCGCTGCCGGTTCCACGGCACCCCTGGGGCCCCGGCCGCCGGGCGACTGGTCGGCTGGTGGGGGCTCATCGGTTCCTCCGGTCTGGGCTGCTGACGCGCCGCTCCTGGCGGCCCGTCGCCGACGCACCGCTCCTGGCGGTCCGTTGCTGCGAGCGGCGCCGTGGCACCGCCGGCGGCATCCGGTGTCTGACGCCGCCGCCCAAGTATGACCGGTGATCACCCGACGCCCGAGCCCGGCGGATGACCGGCGCTCACCCGACGCCCGACGCCCGACGGACGACCGGTGACCACCCGACGCCCGACGGACGACGGACGACCGGTGACCACCCGACGCCCGTCGAGCGAACCCGCCCGGCCGCCGTCCCGGGGTCAGGCCTCTACGGAGCCGACCCAGCCGCCCGTCATCGTCCGCACCGCCGAGCCGTCCAGGTCCGCCAGCTTGACCCCGGCGAAGGCCCGGGCCGCCTCGGAGGTCTGCACCCGCAGCGGCGGATTGTCGGCGGTCAGCACCTCGACGATCGGCGCGGCCGCCTCCTCCGGGGTCTGGGCGGTTCCGAAGGCCTTCAGCGTGCGGTCGACGTACGCCTGCAGCGCCGGTCCGTACGGGCCGGCGGCGGCGACCAGCGCGGGCACGTCCAGGCCCTGGTTTCCGATGAACTCGCTGGCCACCGCGCCGGGTTCGACCACGGTGACGGCCACGCCGACGGTGGCGGCGACCGGCGCCAGCGACTCCATGAAGCCCTCGACGGCGAACTTGGCCGCGCAGTAGGCCTCGTTGAAGGGCTGCCCGACCACCCCGCCGACGCTGGTCACGGTGACCACCCGGCCGCCGGCGGCCCGCAGGTGCGGCAGCGCGGCCCGGGTCACCTCGACCACGCCGAAGTAGTTGATCTCCATCGCGGCGCGCACCGGCGCCAGGCCGTCCTGCTCGATGGTGCCGACGAAGCCCGCGCCCGCGTTGTTGACCACCGCGTCCAGCCGCCCGTGCCGCTCGAGGACGACGTCCAGGCAGTCCGCGACGGAGGCCGGGTCGGTCACGTCCAGTCGCTCGATCTCGATCAGCTCGGCGACGCCGGCCTGCTCCGCCGCACGGAGGAGGTCCCCGGCCCGGCCGGTGTCGCGCATGGTGGCGACCACTCGCCAGCCGGCGCCGGCGGCGGCCACGGCAGCGGCCAGGCCGATCCCGGAGGAGGTGCCGGTGATCAGGACGATCCGGGTGCCGTTCATCGGGGTGACTGCCATGGGGCCCTCCTCCCGGCCTCCGGGCCGAGCCCGAGAGCCGAAGACTGTGTGCGTGTGCACGCACCCTACAAGTGTGTGTGCGTGCACGCAACCGGCCGCCGTTTCGCTGCGACAACGTCTCCGGGCAGTCAAGGTTTCATCCGGTCATGGGCGTGCCGCGCCCCGACGCGTGATCATGGACCTATGCACTTCCGGCACGGCAACCGAGCAGAGGGCACCCCGCCCCCGGACGCCCGCTCCCTGGCGGCGACCGCGGCGGCCCTCGCCGCGCGCCTCGGCTCGATCACCGGCGACGACCGCCCCGGAGGCGACCACCCCAGTGGTGACCGTCCCGGAGGCGACCAACCCAGTGGTGACCGTCCCGGTGGTGGTCCCGGCGGCGACCACCCCGGCGCCGACCCGGACCTGCTCCGCGACGTCCTCGCGGCCGCCCCGATCGGCGTCGCCCTGCTCGACGAACACCTGCGCTGGCGCTACCTCAACCCCGCCTTCACCGCCGTCACCGGACTGCGCCGCGCCGACCTGCTCGGCCGCGCCGCCGAGACCACCGCCTTCGCCGGCGCCCTCGCCACCCTGCGCCGCGTCCTCGCCGACGGCCACGACCGCGAACACGTCACCGGCGGGCCCGACGGCGCCGGCTCCCCCGTCCCGCCCGGCCTCCGAGTGCGCTACCGCCCGCTGCGGCACGCCGGACGGACCACCGGCCTCGTCGTCGCCGTCCTGGACGACCCGGCCCCGGCCCGCGAGCAGCGGCACGAACTCGAACAGGCCCGCGCCCGGCTCGCCCTGCTGGACGCCGCCGCCGAACGGATCGGCACCACCCTCGACGTCGACACCACCAGCGCCGAACTCGCCGCCTTCGCCGTCCCCGGCCTCGCCGACCTGGCCACCGTCGACGTGCTGCCGCCCGAGTCCGAACCCACCCGCCCCGGCCGCGGCGGCGCGCAACGGCTGCACCGCGCCGCCGTCCGGGCCGTACCCGAACTGACCGCCGCCCTCGCCGAACTGGCCCGCCCCGGCGAGTCCGTCCGCCACCGCGAGGGCACCGCCGCCGCCCGCAGCCTGGCCACCGGCGTCGCCGTGCTCAGTGAACCGGGCCCCGCCGACGCCTGCCCGGCCGGCACCGCCTCCCTCCTCGTCCTGCCGCTCGCCGCCCGCGGGCGGCTGGTCGGGCTGCTCACCCTCGGCCGCACCGCCGCCACCCCGGCCTTCACCCCCGACGAGGCCGCCCTGCTCGGCGACCTCGCCGCCCGGGCCGCCACCGGCATCGACAACGCCCGCAGCTACACCCGCTCCCAGGGCATCGCACTGGAACTCCAGCGGGCCCTGCTGCGCGAGCCCGGCAGCCCGCACCAGAACCTCTCCCTCGCCTCCCGCTACCTGCCCTCCGGCAGCAGCTCGGTGGTCGGCGGCGACTGGTACGAGACCGTCCGGCTGCCCTTCGGCCGCACCCTGCTGGCCATGGGCGACGTCATGGGACACGGCGTGGAGGCCGCCGTCGACATGAGCCACTACCGTTCGGCGCTGCGCGACATCGCCGGCATGGACCTGCCCCCGCACCGCATCCTGCGCCAGCTCGACCACGTCATCTCCGCCGACGACACCGCCCGGCCCGCCACCTGCCTGCTGGTCCTCGCCGACCCGGGCCGCGCCCGCTGGACGCTCTCCAGCGCCGGCCACCTTCCGCCCGCACTGATCACCCCGGACCACCCCACCGAACTACTGCGGGTCCCCACCGGCCCACCACTGGGCACCGGACTCGGCGGCTACGAGCAGTCCACCCACCCGCTCGTCCCCCGGCAGACGCTGCTCCTCTACACGGACGGCCTGGTCGAGCGCCGCCACGAGGACATCGACACCTCACTGGAGCGCCTCGCCGCCCTCCGACTCCCCGCCACCGGCGACCTCGACGACCTCCTCGACGCCGTCCTGCACTCCCTCGTCCCACCCCCGGCCCCCGCCGCCGAGGACGACATCGCCCTCCTCGCCGCCCGCCCCAAGGCCCGCTGACGGGCCCCGGCCGCGCTACTCCTCGAAGCTACTCCTCGAACCAGACCATCAGCCGGACGTGCTCCTCCCCGTGCACCTCCGCCGGGGCCCGCACCACCGTCCAGACCGGCTGCCACGGCCCGTCCGCCGGCACGGCGTCGCGGCGCCGGTCGCGCTCGGCCCGGAAGACCAGCGGGCCGGCGTCCCACTCGGTGCCCTCGGCCCACCGCTCGCCGAGGCGGCCGAAGTCGACGGTACGGCTGTCGATCCCGGCGGCCCGGGCGAAGGTCCGGCTCCAGTCCTCCCGGCGCACCGGTTCCAGGGAGCCGTCGGGCAGCCGCCGGTACCGGGCGATCCTGATCGCCGGGGGCAGGGCCGGCTCGTCCCGGTCCACCGCGAGCACCTCGGCCCAGCCCAGCCAGGTGGCGCCGAACGCCGCCGCGCCCCAGGAGGCGTGCCCGGCACGGGCGGTGTCCGAGACGTCCTCCGGCAGGCTGCGGGCGTCGACGACTGGCCGCCAGTGGTCGCCGAGGCCCCGGACGCCGAACAGGCAGGCGAAGCCGGCGTAGTCCCTGATCATGCCCAGCAGCTCCAGGTCGGTCGCCGCTTGCCAGCGCGTCCCGCCGCCGTCGGCCGCCCAGGCGCGGCGTTCCACGAAGCCCCGGATGTCCGTTCCCACGGCCCGTATCGTGCCCGGGCCACGGGTACCGGCGCACCCGGATAACGCCCGGGCGGCCGGGCGGCCGGGCGTCACGCCTTCGCGAGGGCCTGCTCGATGTCCGCCCAGAGGTCTTCCGGGTGCTCGATGCCCACCGACACCCGCACCGTCCCCGGCCCGATCCCCGCCGCCGCCAGCTCCGCGTCCGACAGCTGCCGGTGGGAGGTGCTGGCCGGGTGGACCACCAGGGTGTGGACGCCGCCCAGCGAGGGTGCCAGCGCGGCCAGCCGCACGGACTCGGTGAAGGCCCGGGCCGCCTCGCGTCCGCCCGCCAGGTCGAAGGCGAGGACGCCGCCGTGGCCCTGCGGCAGCAGCCGGCGGGCGAGGTCGTGGTCGGGGTGCCCGGGCAGGCCCGGGTAGTGGACGGCGGCGGCGGCCGGGTGGGCGGCCAGCCGAGTGGCCAGGTCGAGTGCGCTGTCGCAGTGGCGACGGACCCGCAGGGCGAGGGTCTGCAGGCCGCGCAAGGTCAGCCAGGCGGCGAAGGGGTCGGCGCTGGCGCCGAGTTCGGTCCCGTACTGCCACACCCTCCGGTGCAGTCCGGGGTCGGCGAAGACGGCGATCCCGGCGAGGACGTCCGAGTGGCCGCCCAGGTACTTGGTGGCCGAGTGCACCACCACGTCCGCGCCGTGCTCGATCGGCCGGCACAGCAGCGGGGTGGCGAAGGTGTTGTCGACGATGCTCAGCACCCCGGCCCGCTTGGCGACCGCGATCAGCCCGGGCAGGTCGGTGACCCGGGTGGTCGGGTTGGAGACGGTCTCCAGGTGCAGCAGCCGGGTGGTGGGCCGCAGCGCCGCGGCCACCTCGTCCGGGTCGGTGCCCGAGACGTGCGTCACCTCGACGCCCCAGCGCTCCGCGAGGTCGGCCAGCAGCGCGAACGTCCCGCCGTACAGGCTCCGTTGGGCGATCAGGTGGTCGCCGGAGCGCAGCAGGGCGAGCAGGACGGTGCTGATCGCCCCCATGCCGGAGGCGGTGGCGAGCGCGCCGGTGCCGCCTTCGAGGTCGGCGACGGCGTCCTCCAGGGAGCGGACGGTCGGGTTGCCGTAGCGGTTGTAGACGAAGCCGGCGTCGGGCCCGGCGAAGGCGGCCGTGAGCGCGTCGCTGCTCTCGAAGGCGAACAGGTGGCTCTGGTGCAGCGGGATGCCGATCGGCCGGCCGCCGCCGAGCCCGGCCGACGGCGGGTGGACGATCCGGCTCTCGGGGCGCAGCGCGTCGGAATTCGGGGTGAGGTCGCTCATGCCGCCCATGCTGGGGCGCCCGGCCCGGCCGGGACAGGGCCAATCGCGGCCAAGTGGCCTGCCCCGGCGCTGCTTCGGCTCCCGGGGCGGGCCACAACGGCTCGGCGACTCAGCGACTCAGCCGCTCAGCGACACAGCGACTCAGCGACACAGCGACTCAGCCGCCCAATTGCTCAGCGAGCCAGCGCCTTGCCTCAGCGGCGCCGGAACATCTTCCGCACCAGGTGAACGATCCCCCAGATCACCAGGATGATGAACAGGATGATCAGAATGACGACGACCAGCAGGAACTTGCCGAGCTTGGCGAAGAAGCCGGACTTCTTCTTCTCCTGCTTGGCCGCGAGCTGCTGGACCGCGCCGTCCTTCACCGCGGCCTGCCGCACCCCGGCGGGGGCGCCGACGGCGAGGCCGGCGGCCGGGGCCCCGACGGCTTGCGCCCCGCCGGTCGGGGCGGCGGCCGCGGTCGCGACGGTCCGGGGTGCGGCCACCGCCGTCGCGCTCGACGCTGCGGCGCTGAGGCCGACGGCGGCCAGCAGTGCCACCAGGGCGCCGGCTATCGAACGTGCGATCCGGTGAGTCATCGTGCTCCTCGTGCGAGTACGGAGCGACGGAGATGAGACCAGGTCGACCATCTCTCATGGTCTGACCAGTATTTTTCTCATCTGCGCCTAGTATGCTCCTCTGAAAGTTCTACAGCGGTGTAAAAGTTTAGCGACGGGCCGACCCGGATCGAATCCAACCCAGGACCACGCAAGCCACCGCTCCAACGGGGGTTCCGTGGCAACTGTGGAGGATGACGCCGTGTCGGGTCGCAGGGGTTCCACCGAGACCGAGGATTCGTCGCGCCGGGCCGGTGGACGCCGAGCGGCGAACCGCGGATCCGGTGCGGACAAGGGCCGTTCGGGCAAGGACATATCGGACGCCCGGCCGACCGGCCGGGCCAAGCCGAAGCCCAAGCGCAGCACCAAGCAGAAGGTGCTCTGGGTGACGGCGGGCTGCACCGCCCTGCTGGTGCTCGCCGGCGGCGCCGTCTACTACCGGCTGAACAGCAACATCACCACCTTCGACGGCGACGCCCTCAGCAAGGACCGCCCCGAGGCGGCCGCACCGGACGCCCAGGGCCGCACCCCGGTGAACGTCCTGCTGATCGGCTCGGACAGCCGCGGCAACGGCAACAGCGACCTGGGCGGCGGCGGGGACGCCGGCGCCCGCTCGGACACCGCGATCCTGCTGCACATCTACGCCGACCACAAGCACGCCGTCGGCATCTCGATCCCCCGCGACTCCCTGGTCGACATCCCGCCGTGCAAGCTCCCCAACGGCAAGTGGACCAAGGAGCAGACCAATGTGATGTTCAACAGCGCCTTCTCGGTCGGCAACACCGACCAGGGCAACCCGGCCTGCACCCAGAACGCCGTCGAGAAGCTCACCAACCTGCGCGTCGACCACACCATCGTGGTGGACTTCAGCGGCTTCGCCGCGATGACCTCGGCGGTCGGCGGCGTCGAGGTCTGCCTGCCGAACAACGTCTACGAGGGGGACCTCAACCCCAACCTCGGCCACAAGGGCAAGCTGATCTTCGCCAAGGGCAAGCAGAAGGTCGAGGGCCAGTCCGCGCTGGACTACGTCCGGGTCCGGCACGGCATCGGCGACGGCTCCGACATCGGCCGCACCAAGCGCCAGCAGGCCTTCCTGTCCTCCCTCATCAAGGAGGTCAAGTCCCGCGGCATGGACCCGACCGCCCTGCTGCCGCTCGCCGACGCCGCGACCAAGTCGCTGACCGTCGACCCCGACCTCGGCTCGGCCGCCAAGCTGATGTCCTTCGCCATGTCGGTCAAGGACGTCAACCTGCACGACGTCAAGTTCCTGACCGCGCCCTGGCGTTACGAGGGCCCCCGGGTCGCCCTGGTGCACCCCGACGTGGACCAGCTCTGGGCCGCGCTCAAGGCCGACCGCACCATCGACGGCCAGGACGCCAGCGCCCCGAGCCCGGCCGCCACCGACTCCGCCGCGCCCAGCTCCCCGCCCGCCGCCGAGGCCACGCCCTCCCCCACCGCGGCCGCCAAGAACGACATCAAGGTCGCCGTGCTCAACGGCACCGGCGAGGGCGGTGTGGGCAGCAAGGCGGCCGAGGCCGTCAAGGGCGCCGGCTACACCGTCACCACCATCGGCAACGCGGCCGGAAAGGCCCGCAGCACCACCGTGGTCGAGTACGGTACCGGTGAGCGCACCGCCGCCGAGGCGCTCGCCAAGCTCTTCCCGGGGGCGACCGTCGAGCCCGGCGGCAGGGGCCTGAGCGTGGTCGTCGGCCGGGACTTCGCCGCCGCTCCGGCCTCCGGCGCCACCGCGGCCCCCGGCGCCCCGAGCGCCCCGGCGCCGCTGCCGACCAGCGTCAGCGGCACCGCCCGCTCGGCGGACGACGACCCGTGTGCCAACGTGTCGTACGGCTGAGCCGGCCACCGGGGGAACGGACGAACGGGCGGGGCGCCCGCGGACGAGGTGTCCGCGGGCGCCCCGCCCGTCGCCGCCACCGGCTACCGGGTGGTGGCCACCGACTACCGGCCGCTCAGCGCCTCGTCCCGCAGGACGGGCAGAACGCGGCCCCCTCCGGCACGTCCTGGTGGCACTGACCGCACTGGACGGGCTGGGCCAGCTTGAAGCCGCAGCCGGGGCAGAACGGCGTGCCGTGGGTCTCCGTCCGGCACTGCGGGCAGACCAGTTGGCGCGGCGTGCGGACGTCGTACTCCGCACCGGACTGCTGACCGACCTGGTAGGCCCGGTCCGTCACCATGTCGTTGAGGCCGCGCCGCTGCGCCGCCACCGCCTCGGCCGCGGTGTCCGGGGCGCAGCCGAAGCACAGGCCCTGCTCCGGGTTGAAGCAGCGGCCGCAGACGTAGTGGGTGCACCGGGCGCAACGGCTGAAGTGCGGCCGGGCGTTGTCGATCGCGCGCTGGAAGGCGGCGTCCCGCGCGGTGCCCCAGGTCTGGCCGGCCAGGCCGTCCGCCGCGTTGCTGATGGTGTTGGCGTTGCCGCCGATGAGGTTCCAGGCCGCGCTGACGCCCTTGCCTATCCAGCCGGCCACCTGCCCCGTGGTGAACCGCTCGAACGGCGAGCGCCAGGTGTCGGAGCAGCGGTAGCAGGAGAACTCGAACTGGAAGCCCGCTCCGGTGCCGTGCTGTTCGCACAGGTCGCGGTAGTTGTTGCTGAAGTTGATCTCGGAACTCACGTCGTCCCCGGTTGCTGAAGAGTGGCCTCGTCGGCGTTCGCTCCCAGGGACGACACGGGCCCTCGAACGGTTCCGCCAAGAAGTTCTGACACTCTCTTCACAACCCGGAGGCCGGTAGCAGCCGTACCCGCTCGGGGTCGAACGGCCGCCAGTCGGCGGGCAGTCCGCCGCGGCAGACCCGCAGTCGGCACCAGCTCCGCCCGGCCGGGTCCTGCCACCAGCCGCTGATCCGGCCGGGCGCCCAGGCGCCGTCACCGAGGTCGACCTCGACCGGCTGGTACACCCACCGGACCTCGGAGTCGGCCGGATCCACCGACGGGCCGCCCGGACTGTCCACCACGGCTCCGCCTCCTGCCCCGACCACACGGACCGACCACACGGACCGACCAGCCCGACCTCACGGACCGACCAGACGGACCGACCGCGCGGGCCGATTGCCCGGACCAACCGCTCGGACCTCGGACCTCGGACCGACCGGCACGGCCGCGCCCGGCGCCACGGCCCGTCACCGGAACTCTACAGCCGTGTAGAACACGGCCGCCGGAGTTCCGGCGAAGCCGTCCGGCTCAGCCCGCCGCGCGCCGCGAGCGACGGCGCCGCCACAGCGCGATCGGCACGACCCCCGCGAAGGCGAGCGCCGCCGGTGCCGGAGGCGTCTCCAGCGGGGTGCCCGCGGCCCTGGAGGGCACCTTGTCGAAGGTGTCCGGGACGGGCAGGGTCGACCAGTCTGAGATCGGCCAGGCCACCACGAAGGCCCGGCCGACCACGTCGTCCACCGGTACGAAGCCGTCCCCGGTGAGCAGGTGGTGCGGGCGGGAGTCCCGGGAGTTGTTGCGGTGGTCGCCCATCACCCAGAGCTTGCCCTTCGGCACGGTGACGGTGCCCACCGGGTCGTTGTCGCAGGGCGCCGCCCCGGGGAACACGTACGGCTCGTCCAGCGCCACGCCGTTGACCTTCACCGGGCTGCCCGCGTTGCACTCGACGGTGTCTCCGCCGACCGCGATCACCCGCTTGATCAGGTCCTTCTCGTCCGCCGAGGGCATCAGGCCGACGGTGCTCAGGGCCTTCTGGACGGTGTTCATGAAGCCGCCGGAGCTGGTCGTCGGACCGCTCTCCAGCCAGCCGCCCGGATCATGGAAGACCACCACCTCGCCGCGCTCCGGCTCGGCGCCGAACCACGGGGTGAGCTTGTCGACCAACACCCGGTCGCCGATCTGCAGGGTGTTCTCCATCGAACCGGAGGGGATCGAGAAGGCCTGCACGAAGAACGTCTTGATGCCGAGCGAGAGCAGCAGGGCGATCACCAGCAGGATCGGCAGCTCCTGCCAGAACGGGCGCTTCTTGCGCGCCGGCTTCGCGGGCGCCCCGGGCTCCGCACCGGCCTCCGCCGCCGCCTCCGGCCCGGCCGTCGGCCCTTCCTCGGTTCCGTCGCTCTCGCCGGACTCCGTGCTCTGCTGCACACTCATGTGATCGGCCCCTCCCGATGGCCTGGGGTGGGAGCCCGAAGCGGAGACCCCCTGTCGGGAACGAACCTACCGAACAGAGGTTCCCGGGCGCGCCCTGATGTGGATCCGCTCGCCCTGCGGGCCGAACAGGCTGAGGAACTCCACCGGCTGCGGACCGGCGTTGCCGAAGGCGTGCGGGGTCCGGGTGTCGAACTCGGCGGCCTCACCGGCCGTCAGCTCCAGGTCGTGCGGGCCGAGCACCAGGCGCAGCCGGCCGGACAGCACGTACAGCCACTCGTAGCCCTCGTGGACCTTCAACTCCAGTTCGGGCCCGCTGTTCCGGCCGGGCGGCACGATGTGCTTGTACGCGTGCAGACCGCCCAGGTGACGGGTGAGCGGCACGATGGTCTGACCGTTCCTGGTCACCGGGCGCGGGTGGATCCGCGGGTCGCCGGTGGCCGGTGCGCCGACCAGTTCGTCCAGCGGCACCCGGTACTCCCGGGCCAGCGGCAGCAGCAGTTCCAGGGTCGGCTTGCGCTGCCCGGACTCCAGCCGGGACAGCGTGCTGAGTGAAATGCCCGTCGCGGCGGCCAGTTTGGCGAGCGTGGTGCCACGCTCCCGGCGCAGGGCCCGCAGCCGGGGGCCCACCGTGGTGAGGACGTTCTCGAACTCTTCGTCGGCCATGCCTGCTATTCGCCGGGACGGCAAGGGTGTTTGTCAATCCGGCACACCGGTGACGGCTCGTCCCGGGCCCCTCGCCGGGGAGGCGCACGGCAGGGAGGCGCACGGCGGGGAGGCGCACGGCGGGGGCCCGGTGACGATCCGCCGATCGCCACCGGGCCCCCGTCTCCGGCTTCCCGGATTCCGCTCTTCCAGTCACGGTCCCGGCACTCCCCCGGCCACCCCCGCCGGGTACTCGCCCGGCCGTCCCCGCCGAGTACCCCCCGGCCCGCCGCCAGGCCGGTCAGCGGCCTGCCCGGGCCCTGACCGCGCTAGCGGTACTCCCGCAGCCGGGGCCGCACCCCCAGCGCGGTCAGGCCCAGCGCCGCCAGCAGGACGGCCCCGCCCAGCGCCGCCGTGGTGCCGTCGAGGTCGCCGTCGGTCGCCGCGATTGCCGAGTCCATCGCCTTCTGGTTGACCGTGATGGTGTCCCCCATGGCGGCGCTCAACTGCCCGAACTGGTAGTTGGACTGGCCCTTGGCCAGCCCGGTGTTGAGCGTGATCGCGTCCTTGAGCGCCCCCGTGGCGCGCAGGTCGCGCATCCGGTGGTCGATCACCTGGTACTCCTCGAAGGCGCCCAGGACCCGCTCGGCGGCGTCCTGTTCGCCGGGGAAGGTGATGTTGTGCAGCTCGCTGCCGAGGAAGCCGCCGAAGGGCACGACCGAACGGTCCGCGCGGTGCCGGTCGGCCTCACCCTGCAGCTGGGTGCGGTAGCTCGACAGGGTCGCGCCGTCGAGGTGGGCGATCGCCTGGCTCTGCTCCAGGTAGGCCTGCTCCCAGACGGCCGCACGGCCCGGGTCGATCAGGTAGCGGCTCTCGTCGGCGTTCATGTCGTACGCGACGGCGCGGGCCCGGCTGAGCGCTATCACCGAGTCGTAGGCGTTGCTCTTGGCGGTGACCAGGTGGTCCTCGGTGCGGCCGACCAGGGCCAGCCCGGTCACCAGCACCACGCCGGTCAGCAGGGTGACGGCCACCAGCGCCGGGTTGATGACCCGGCGGTAGCGCACGGCCAGTGCGCGCTGGAGCCCGAGCAGCGCCGCGAGGGCCAGCAGACCGACCACGAACAGCCACCACCAGCCGCTACCCAGGGCGTCGCGCTGCTGGGCGTAGACGTGGTCGACGGTGGCCTCGTTGGCGGCGGTGACCTGGTCGGCGGCCGGCAGCAGCTGGCTGCGCAGCAGGTCGGAGGCCTGCCGGTAGGCGTCCAGGGCGGCGGGCGAGGGCTGGCCGGCCGGCGCCTTGGCCTGCTCCTCCAGCAGCTGGGCGCGGGCCACCAGGGCCTCGTAGCTGCCGAGCCGGCCGAGCACCAGCTGGACGGCGCGCTGCCCGGCCGGGTCGTCGCCGGCGGACTGCGCGGCCTGCTGGAGGTCGTCGTCGGCCTGGTTGCGGCGCTGCTCGTAGGTGTCCAGGGTCTGCTTGCGCAGCGTGGCGTAGTCCTGGTCGTCGCCGACCAGCAGCAGGTTGGCGGCCTGGGCGTCCATGTCGCTGAGCGCGAAGTAGAGGTCGGCGGCGCGGGTGGCCTGCGGGGCGGCCTGGTGGCCGATGGTGTCGGTGCCGTCGCGGGCGCCGCCGAGCACCGCGGTGGCGGTGGCGCCGAGGCCGATCAGCGTGGCCAGGCTCAGCGCGGTGAGGCCGCGGACCAGGCGCGGGGTGGTCCAGTAGGAGCGGCTGCCGACCGTCCGCAGGCCCCGGCCGAACCGGGCCAGGGGGCCGGCTGGAACGCCCGGTCCGGCCGGCCCGGGACCGTCGTCCCCGCCGTCGTCCCCGCCGTCGGCCTCCTCCTCCGAGGTGGTCGCCCTGCCCGCTGTCGAGGTGGTCATGACCGCACGTCCTTTCCCCCGTGACACGGTCCGCCGGGGTTCCCGGTGGGAACCGAACGCAGAACCGTTTCTCTCCGCCGCGCGACGCTAGTGCCGCGCCACCGGCGAGGAGACGCTTCCTGACGCCTCCTTGACGCCGCCCGGCGGGGTTCTTGACGCTTCCTTAGCGCGGGGGGCGCCGGGGGCCGTCGGGGGGTCGCCGGGAGCCCTCGGGTGGGGGTCGCCGGGAGCCCTCGGGGGCCGTCGGGGAGCGGTCAGAGCCAGTTGCGGCGCTTGAAGGCCAGGTACAACCCGGTGCAGACCAGCGCCATCAGACCGATCGCGAACGGATAACCGAACGCCCACTTGAGCTCCGGCATGATCTCGAAGTTCATCCCGTAGACCGTGCCGATCAGGGTCGGCGCGAACAGGATGGCCGCCCAGGAGGAGATCTTCTTGATCTCGTCGTTCTGCGCGTGGCCCGCCTCGGCGAGCTGCTTCATCTCCTCGTTCTGCCGCTGCGAGACCAGGGTGGCGTTGACCGTGAGGATGTTCTGCAGCATCTGCCGGAAGCCGTCCACCCGCTCGGCCGCGTACGTGGCGTGGTCGGCGACGTCCCGCAGGTTGCGCTGGAGCTCGTCGTCGGTGCCGTACTTGCCGAAGCCCGCCTCCAGGCTGCGCATGATCTCCAGCAGCGGCCGGGTCGCCCGCTGCAGTTCGATCACCTCGCGGGACAGCTCGTAGATCCGGCGGGAGACCTGCGGGTCCCCGCCGAAGACCTCGGTCTCGATCTCGTCGATGTCGTGCTGCAGCCCGGCGATGACCGGCGCGTAGCCGTCCACCACGGCGTCCAGCACCGCGTACAGCACGGCCTCCGGGCCGAGCGCCAGCAGCTCCGGGTCGCCCTCCAGCCGGCGGCGCACCGCGGACAGGTCCGGGGCCTGCGAGTGGCGGACGGTGATGACGAAGTCGGGCCCGACGAACAGGTGGATCTCGCCGAAGTCCACCTCCTCCGCCTCGTCCAGGTAGCGGGCGGCGCGCAGCACCACGAACAGGGTGTCACCGTAGCGCTCCAGCTTCGGCCGCTGGTGGGCCACGATGGCGTCCTCGACGGCCAGTTCGTGCAGGTTGAACCGGTCCGCGGCCTCCAGCAGCTGCGCCTCGGCCGGGCGGAACAGCCCGATCCAGGCCATCACGCCCGGCTGGTCCGGCAGTTCGCGGTAGATGTCGGCGAGGTCGGCCCGCGCGGCGGTCCGGCGGCCGTCCCGGTACACCGCCGCGTCGACCACGGAACGTTCCAGCGCCACCGGCTCGACGGCCTGCTCGGGCCTCGGGTCCATCGAGTGCTCGGGCGCCGACCGGGGGTCGACGGGCCGCCGCGGGGCCGCCGGACGGGAGAACGGACGCTTGCTCGCGCGCACGGCGCGCACACGCCAGTCGGACATGGCGGGGAACCTCCACGGTGGGTGCCCGGCCCGCGCCGCACACGGCACGGCGGGCCGGTGGCGCCCGGCCGGCCGCCACCCGCACGGCGCGACCGGCAGCACCCCGCCCGACGGCGGGATCAGAGCTGCGCGGGAGCCGTACCGGAGGAGGAATGCCGGGGGCCGCGAATCCTGCGGGACAACCGGGGGCGGGGCCGACTTCGGCCCGTACTACTGCACTCCACGGCTCTCACCTCCTCGATCCCGCGCGCCGGGGACGCCGACGCGACCCGGCCGATTTTAGTACCCGCACGACCGACCCTTCACACCGGGGCTCCCGGCGGCCTCCGGCGGCTCGACCGCTGCCGACCGCTGCGCCCCCTTGCCGCCCCCAGCGGCCCCCTGCCGCCCCCTGCGGCTCGGCGTGGGACCCGAGGCGGCGTCAACGGGCGCTCCCCGGCTGCGGGTTCGTCCAGCAGGACCGATTACGGACCGGCGCCGCCACCACTACGCTACGTCGCATGACTTCTTCGGAGACGGCCCCCGGGCGGGGCACGGCGGTGGTGATCGGCGGCGGGCTGGCCGGCGTGGTGGCGGCCTGGGCACTGCGGGGCTTCGCCGAGCGGATCGTCGTGGTGGAGCGGGACCGCTACCCGGAGGAGCCGGCGTTCCGGCCCGGGGTGCCGCAGGGGCGGCACGCGCACTTGGTGCTGGAGGCGGGCCACCGGGCGCTGGAGGAGCTGATGCCCGGCATCAACCAGGAGTTGACGGCCGCGGGGGCGCGCCGGGTGTCCGCCTCGGGTGACCTCAGGTGGCTCAGCTCGGCCGGGTGGATGGTCGACTACCCGGCCCGGGTGTCCTTCCTCTCCTGCACCCGGCCGGTGCTGGACAAGCTGGTGCTGGACCGGGTCCGAACCGAGCCGTCGATCGAGTTCCTGGAGGGCACCGACGTGGTCGGGCTGCTCGGCTCGGGACGGGCGGTGACCGGGGTGAAGGTCCGCGAGCGCGGCTCGGGGCGTGGGTCTGAGCGCGGCTCGGAGCATGGGTCTGAGCGCGGCCCGGAGCGTGGGTCCGAGCGCGGCCCGGAGCGCTCTGAGCGCGGCGAAGTCCGGGACATCCCGGCCGAGTTGGTGATCGACGCCTCCGGCCGCTCGACCTCCGTACCCAAGTGGCTCGCCGAACTGGGCTGCCCCGCGGTGCCCGAGGAGCGGGTGGACGCCGGCGTCGCCTACGCCTCCCGGTTGTTCCACCGCCCGCCCGGCGTCGACCTCGGCTACCAGGCGATCTACCTCCAGACCAAGGCCCCGGACAAGCCGCGGATGGGCGTCCTGCTGCCCGTGGAGGGCGACCGCTGGATCGTCAGTCTGGCCGGGATGCGCGGCGCCGAACCCGAGCCCGGCGCCGAGGGCTTCACGAAGCACCTGTCGCAACTGCGCGACCCGGCCCTCCAGGAGATGCTGCGGGAGGCCGAACCGGCGGGCGAGGTACGCGGCTTCGTCCCCGGCCCGGGCGTGCGGCGGCACTACGGACGCAGCGCCCCCGACGGCCTGGTGGCGGTCGGCGACGCGGCGAGCACCTTCAACCCGGTGTACGGCCAGGGCGTGACCGTCTCGCTGTTCTGCGCCCAGGTGCTGCGCCGCACCGCCGCGCGGCACGGCGGCGTCGGACACGCCACGGCCCGCGACGCCCGGCGGGAGGTCGCGACGGTGTCCAAGACGGCGTGGATGGTGTCCAGCGCCGAGGACGTCCGCTTCACCGCCACCACCGGCGGCCCCTCCGGCGCCCTGGTCCGGCTGCAGCACCGCTACCTGGACAAGGTGCTGCAGGGCGCCACCCACAACCCCGAGGTCACGGCGGCCTTCCACGAGGTGATGTCCCTGGTGGCGCCGCCGACCCGACTGTTCCACCCCTCGGTGGTGGCCGCGGTACTGCGCGGCTGACGGCCGTCGCGGACGTACCCGTACGTGCCTGCCCCGCCGGGTCGCGCACGGGTACGTCCGGGCACGTCCGGGCATGTCCAGGGGCGTCCCGGTATCTCCGGGTGCGCCCCTGAGCGCATCCGGGCGCATCCGGGCGCATCCGTTAATTCGGATGCGTCCGTTCCGACCGGTCGCTAGCCTGGCCGACATGTCTACGCCCCGAATCTCCTAGCTGACGGACACGCCTCCACGCCACCCGTGTGTCCGTCAGTCGTTTCGGAGCGCTATCCCATGATCACCACCCGTGGTGTCGACCTGCGCGTCGGCGCCCGCCTGCTGCTGTCCGACGTCACCCTGCACATCGCCCCCGGCGACCGGATCGGCCTGGTCGGCCGCAACGGCGCCGGCAAGACCACCCTGCTCGCCACCCTCGCCGGGCAGCTGCCGCCCGCCGCCGGCACCGTCACCCGGACCGGCCCCGTCGGCTACCTCCCGCAGGACTCCCGCGCCGCCGACCCGGCCGTCACCGTCACCGACCGCATCCTGTCCGCCCGCGGCCTGGACGCCGCCGTACGCGCGCTGCGCGCGGCCGAGCAGGCCATGGCGCTGGCCGGCTCGCCCGCCGGGGAACGCCGGGCGATGGACGCCTACGCGCGCGCCGACGCCGAGTTCCAGGCCCGCGGCGGCTATGCGGCCGAGGCCGAGGCCGCCCGGGTCGCGGCCGGGCTCGGGCTGCCCGCCCGGGTGATGGACTCCGCCGTCGGCACGCTCTCCGGTGGTCAGCGGCGTCGGGTCGAGCTGGCCCGCATCCTGTTCGCCGACCACGGCACCCTGCTGCTGGACGAGCCCACCAACCACCTGGACGCCGACTCGGTCGCCTGGCTGCGCGGCTTCCTCGCCGCCCACCAGGGCGGGCTGGTGCTGATCAGCCACGATCTCGGCCTGCTGGCGGAGACCGTCAACCGGGTCTTCCACCTGGACCCGCAGCGCGCCGCGATCGACGTCCACAACACCGGCTGGCAGGCCTACCTGGACCAGCGCGCGGCCGACGAACGTCGCCGCACCCGGGAACGGGCCAACGCCGAACGCAAGGCCGCCGCGCTGCACGCCCAGGCTGACCGGATGCGGTCCAACGTGGCCACCGCGACCACCGCCCGCAGCATGGCCCGCCGCGCCGATCGGATGCTCGCCGAACTGGACCCCGTCCGGCAGGCCGAGCGCACCGCCCGGATCCGGCTGCCCGAGCCCGCACCCTGCGGCCGGATGCCGCTCGGCGCGGTCAGCCTCGCCAAGGCCTACGGCGACCGGACCGTGCTGACCGGCCTGGACCTCGCCGTCGACCGGGGCGCCCGGCTGGTCGTGCTCGGCCTCAACGGCGCCGGCAAGACCACCCTGCTGCGCGTCCTGGCCGGCCGGGAGCGACCGGACTCCGGCCGGGTCGTCCCCGGCACCGGCCTGCGGATCGGCTACTTCGCCCAGGAGCACGACACCCTGGACCCCGCGCTCAGCGTCCGGGACAACCTGGCCGCGGCCGCGCCCGACCTGACCGACGGCGAGCTGCGGACCGTCCTCGGCGCGTTCCTGTTCCGCGGCGACGACGCCGACAAGCCGGCCGGCGTGCTGTCCGGCGGCGAGAAGACCCGGCTGGCGCTGGCCGGCCTGGTCCACTCCGGCGCCAACGTGCTGCTGCTGGACGAGCCGACCAACAACCTCGACCCGGCGTCCCGGGCGGAGGTGCTGGCCGCGGTGGGCACCTACCCGGGCGCGATCGTGATGGTCACCCACGACCCGGGCGCCATCGAGGCCCTGCGCCCGGACCGCGTGCTGCTCCTGCCGGACGGCGACGAGGACCTCTGGCACGACGCCTACCTGGACCTGGTCACCCAGGCCTGAGCCCGGGGCCGGGCGGGCTCCTCGGCCCGCCCGGCCTGCTACGGCCTGCCCGCCCGGCCCACTACGGCCTGCAGACCCCGCCCCGCCACGGCTTGCTACGGCTTGCGCGCCCCGCCCGCTACGGCTTGCTACGGCTTGCGCGCCTCGATCAGGAAGCGCGCCGAATGCGCGACGAACGGCCCCTCGGCCCGGATCAGGGCGTCCAGCTCGCGCAGCCGGTCCAGGTGGGCCCCCACGGTGAAGCCGGGGACCATCCAGATCACCTTCCGCAGGAAGTACACCACCGCGCCGATGTCGCGGAACTCCATCCGCAGCCGCTCGGAACGCAGGTCCACGACCTCCAGCCCGGCCGCCCGGGCCTCCGCGCTCTCCACCTCGGGGCGGCGGCCCTCGCGGGCCTCCGGCTGCGGCCCCAGGAAGTACTCGACCAGCTCGAAGACCGAGGCGGGGCCCACGTGCTGGGCGAAGTACGCGCCGCCGGGCCGCAGCACCCGGGCGATCTCCGCCCACCAGGCCTTCACCGGGTGCCGGCTGCTGACCAGGTCGAAGGCCTCGTCCGCGAACGGCAGCGGCGGCTCGTCCGGGTCGGAGACCACCACCGCGCCCAGCGGGTGGAGCAGCCGGGTGGCCTGGGCCAGGTTCGGCGGCCAGGACTCGGTGGCCGCCAGCACGGGCGGGCGGCCACCCTGCCGCAGGGCGCCGGCCAGCACCTCGCCGCCGCCGGTCTGGATGTCCAGGGCCGCCGTCGCCGTGCCCAGCCGCCCGGCCAGCAGCCGCTGGTAGCCCCAGGAGGGGCGTTCCTCGGTGGCCCGGCCGTCGAGCCAGGAGAAGTCCCAGCCGTCCACCGGGACGGACTCGGCCTCGGCGATCAGCTCTTCGAAGGTGCGCATCGTTGCATCATCGCGGCCCCGGCGCCGCCCTGCCATCGGATTCGGGGCCGCTGCGGTGCCGCAGCACCAGCCCGGGCCGCACCTCCACGCCGCCGGCGGCGATCAGCCCGGTCACCGGCTCGGCTCCGCCGCCATCCGCCTCGAAAGCGAGCAGCACGCCCGGCTGTTCGCCGCACTGCCGCTCGACCAGCCGACGCTCCTCGGGGGTCGGCTCGCGGAACACCGGGTCCTGGAAGGACGCCGGGCAGCGGACGTACAGCGGGTCGGTGAGGACCAGCTCCAGGCCGTGGTGGTAGCCGAGGTCGTACCCGGCGGCCAGCCGCAGCTCGCCCGGACGCCAGGAGTACACATCCCAGTCCCACCAGGACCCCTCCGGCAGCTCGATCACCCCGGCCACCGGGCCGCGCCGTCCGCCACCGCGGCGATGGCCGGGTGGCGGACGGCCTCCAGTTCGGCGTCGGCGAGCAGGTCGGCGATCAGGGCGGGCGGGCCGAAGACCTCGGTCGCGCTGAGGTCGCAGTTGGTGAGGACGAACCAGGAACGGTCCGCGGGCCACCAGTGCGCGGGGAACCGACCACCCTCCGGCCAGGCGTCGTAGTGGGCCACCGCCTCGTCAAGCCGGCCCCGGTGGGCCGTCACCGGTCGCAGCAGGTCCTCGATCGCGGCCGAGGCGAACCGGCAGTCCGTGGCCGGACCGTCGGCGCTGTGCCGGGCCAGCACCTCCACCAACCGGGCGAGGCAGGCACGGTCCGGCTCCCCGATCCGCGGCTGCTCGACCTCGCCCGAGAACGCCCCCGACCCGTCGAGCACCAGGTGCGACAGGGTGAACGCCCAGTCGGCGAGGCGCAGCCCCGCGCCGGCCAGCGCGTCGGCCCAGCGCACCCGCCGTCCGTCCACCCGCAGCGTGTGCAGCACCCAGCAGCGGTCGGCGAAGCCGTGCCCGTTGTTGCTGCTGTTACTGCCGTTGCTGTTGCCGCTTTCGCTGCCGCTTCCGCTTCCGCTTCCGCTTCCGCTTCCGGGCCAGGAGTCGCCCGGCTCGTAGCCGAGGACCGCCTCCCCCGACTCCAGCAGCGGGCGCAGCCCGTCCAACTCGTCCTCGTCCGGCATCCGTTCCACGGACCGCTCCCTCCCCCGCTTCCGAAAGCGCGGCACGGAAAACCGGTGCTCCGTGCCAGTACGTCTGGGCGAGGATAGCCGCCATGACGAACGAACAGACCGGCGAGCCGCTCGGCTCCGGGGTCGTCGCCAACGTCGCCCGGGAGACGGCGCACGGCGAGGGCGGGTTGGAGATCCACCAGGGCCTCAAGCACTTCGGCCCGGGTGCCAAGCTGTGGATCGCCCCGCCGCGCTGGCACCCGTTCGACGACGTGGTGGTGGTAGGACGCCACCGGGGCAACGGCCGCCGCTACGTCACGCTCGTCACCAAGATCCGCTTCCTGGAGAACTTCCGGGTCCGTGGCGTCTACAGCCCTGCCCTCCTGCGCGCCCTGTCCCGCCCGGAACCGGGCTTCGAGCAGCACGGCGGGCTCTGGACCGCGGAACGGGCCGAGGAGTACGCCGAGTTCCACAACACCCACCGGCTGGAGGTACGGACCGACGGACCCGACCGGGTCCAGCTGCTGGTGTCCGACCCACCGCCGATGGAACTCGTCCACCAGGGCACCACGTACCGCCTCGCCCACTTCAACGCCTACTACGCCCGCTACTCCACCCAACCACCGCCCGTGGAGACCCCGACACCATGAACCCCAACGCCATCACCCCCATCGCCATGACCCCGACACCATGACCCCGACGCCCGCGTCCGCCCTCGGCCGCTTCTACGACGACTTCGCCGAGGACTACCACCTGCTCTACGCCGACTGGGACGCCTCAGTCGCCCGCCAGGGCGCCGCGCTGGACGCGCTGATCCGCGCGCACCTCGGCGAGGGCCCCGCCGAGGTGCTGGACTGCGCCTGCGGCATCGGTACCCAGGCGATCGGCCTGGCCGCGCTCGGCCACCCGGTCACCGGCACCGACCTCAGCCCGGTCGCCGTCACCCGGGCCACCGCCGAGGCCGCCGCCCGCGGGCTCCGACTGCCCACGGCGGCCGCCGACATGCGCGCACTCCCCTTCCCGGACGGACGGTTCGACGTCGTGGTGTGCGCGGACAACGCCCTGCCCCACCTGCTCACGGCCGGGGACGTCCACACCGCCCTGACCGAGCTGCGCCGGGTCCTGCGCCCGGGCGGCCTGCTGCTGCTCTCCACCCGCCCGTACGACGAACTGCGCCGGAACCACCCGGCCTCCACCCCACCACAGACCACCGAACGGGACGGCCGGCGCTCGGTCCACTTCCAGCTCTGGCAGTGGCACGAGGACGGCGAGCGCTACGACCTCGAACTCTTCCAGCTGCTGCCGGACGACACCGGCCAGTGGCGGGTCACGGTCCGTCGCGCCAGCTACTGGGCCCTCACCCAGGCCCAGTTGAGCACCTTCGCCACCGCGGCAGGCCTCACCGAGACCACCTGGCAGCAGCCCGCCGCCACCGGCTTCTTCCAACCCCTGCTGATCGCCCGGGCACCCTGATTCCTACGTCACTGCCTCACCACCTCACAGCCCCCCGAACAGCCCCGCCACCTCCCTTGCCGGAGGCGGCGGGGCTGTTCCGCTCTCCCTTGCTCCCCTGGTTCACGTCCCTGGTTTTGCCGACCCGTGTTACTTCTTACTCATACGAGTAAATCCTCAGGACGCGGCCGCTCCGGAGAGCGGCCGGAGCTTCGTTCCAGGCACTGGTCGACACCGTCCAGGAACAGGCGCGGGTCGCCATCCAGCCGCGGATCCGGGCCCACCGGGAACCGGCCGCGATGCTGGCCGCCTACATCGAGGCGAACCTCGACTTCCTCGCCGACCACCCCGTCGAGGTGCGGGCGCTGGTGGACGTCTTCGCCAACGCCCGCCGGGAGGACGGCAGTCCGCTGGTCAGCTCGGCCGGCTTCGACACCCCCGTCGCCCTGCTGGTGCACCACCTCCGGGACGGCCAGCGCGCTGGCGCCTTCCGCCCCTTCGACGCCGAGGCGATGGCCACCGCGATCCGCGCCTCGATCGACGCGGCCGCCAACCGACTCTCCGCCGGGGACGACTTCGACCCACGCGCCTACGGGCGCGAACTGGTCACCCTGTTCGACCTCGCCACCAGGAACGGGGCCGCGTCATGACCGTCCACGCCGCTCCCCGCCGAACCACCGCCCTCTTACCGCTGATGCTCGACTTCGCCCTGCCGCTCGGCGTCTACTACGGACTGCGCCTCGCGGGCGTGGACCAGTGGTGGTCCCTGCTCTGGTCGGCCGCGGCACCGGCGGCCGCCATCGCCGTCCGGCTGCTCCGCACCCGGCGGCTCGACTTCCTCGCCCTCCTGATCCTCAGCATGATCGGGTTCGGGCTCGCCCTCTCGGCGCTCACCGGTGATCCCCGTGCCCTGCTGATCCGCGAGGCCTGGACCGGCATGCTCGGCGGACTGATCGGCGTCTGGCTGCTCGCCTCCATCGGATACGGACGCCCGGCCATGATGCTCCTCTTCCGCTCGTTCGTGCAGGTCAAGGCGGGCGAGGCCGGGCTTCGAGCCTGGGAGGGACGGTGGGACCAGGACGCCGCCTTCCGCCACGGCCTCCGGGTGGTCACCGCGGTCTGGGGCGCGGCCAGCCTGCTCAACGCCCTCGCCCAGCTCGCCTTCGCCTACCTGCTGCCGGTCGACGCCGCGCCCGCCGCCATGCAGGCCTGCTGGCCCGTCATCGCCGTACCGATGCTCGCCTTCCACCTCCTCTACACCAAGCGCCATGGTCTGCGGGCCTGACCGGAGCGAACTCTCCCTTGCGTACGGACACCACCGGCACCTGAAACCCCCGACCGCTTAAGGCTGTTCGCCGACCCCAACCTCGACCTCCAGACCCGCGCCGCGCTCGGCGCCGCCGCCAACTTGCTCCCAGCCGGGACCCGGTCCCCTTCTGATCATCCGCCCCCTGCCCCTCACCGCCCCACCGTCATGCCCCCAGGACCCCGGGCACCCGACCGCCGTCAGGCGGACCGCAGGCCCGAACACCGCCGCAACGACAGCTCCGCCACCGCCTCCGCGACCCGCGCCGCGCCGTCCTCCCCCGCCATCCGGCCGGCCGCCGCCTCCGCCCGGTCCCGGTACGACCGGTCCTCGACGGCCTGCCGGATGGCCTCTCCCAGCCCGGCTGCGGTCAGGTCGGCGAACGGTATCGGTCCGGTGGCCGCGCCGAGTCGGGTGAGCCGTCCGGCCCAGAACGGTTGATCAGCCGTCACCGGGACCGGGACGCTCGGCACCCCCGCGCGCAGCGCCGCGGCCGCCGTACCGGCGCCCGCATGGTGGACGACGGCCGCCGTCCGCGGGAACAGGAGGGAGTGCGGCAGCTCGCCGACGGTCAGCACGTCGTCCCCGTTCGCGCCGAGCCCCGCCCAACCGGACTGCAGCACGCCCCGAACCCCCGCGCGCCTCAGCGCCTCGACGGCGAGGCCGCTGAGCCGCTCGCCCTGGCCGCCCGCCATGCTGCCGAAGCCGATGAACACCGGCGGCGGCCCGGCCTGCAGGAAGTCCTCGACCTCTGCCGGGAGCCGCTGGTCGGCCGCAACGTGCGGCCACCAGTTGCCGACCACCGTCAGCCCCTCCCGCCAGTCGGCCGGGCGCGGGACGAGCGTCGGGCTGAACCCGTGCAGGACCGGCCAGTTCGCCCGTTCCACCGCCCGTCGGCGCGCCGTCTGGGAGCAGGCGGGCAGCCCCAGCCGCGTCCGCAGTCGCCGCGCCGCCCCCGCGTGCAGTCGGTCCACCACCCGCTGGCCGAGCGCACCCGTCGCCCGGTTGCCCCAGCGGCCGAGCGACCGGCCCGGGCCGACCACCGGCGGGAACTCCCCTGTCGGCAGTGTGGGTTGGAGGTAGACCCCGAGACTCGGCACCTCCATCGCCTCGGCCAGGTGCCAGCCGAGCGGTGCCGTCGTCGTGGCGAGCAGCAGCAGGTCTGCCCCGGGAGCGGCCGCATCCGCGAGCCCGTCACCGAGCCGCTCCACGAAGGCGGCGGCCCGTGCCATGAGCGAGGAACCGCCCTCCTGCTCCCCCGCGGTCGCCCCGCCCCGCGGGTCGACCTGCAGCGAACGGAACTCGAGGCCGCTGCCGCTCACCAGTTCGCGGAAGGTCTCCGGCGCGGCGAGGGCGACCTCGTGCCCCTCGCTCCGGAGCCGGACCCCGAGGCCGGTGTACGGGGCGACGTCGCCGTACGAGCCCGCCGCCATGACCAGGATCCTCATCGGGTCACCTCCGGGCGGCCCGGCGCGGCCTGCCGCTCCGCGTTGGCGCCGATGGCGCTCCGGAGGTAGCCGGCCAGGCCCGGGCGCTGCTCGGCCGGCGGCACGACGAGCGCGAAGGCCCTGGCGTCCGCCTCGTAGTCGTCGGCGATCCGGCAGTGCGTCTCGGGAGGGCAGGGCGTGAACCAGCGGATGATGTGCTGGCGGTGCTCCTCCGCGAGCTCCAGCACCTGCTGATGGTCGACGGGCAGGTCCTGGTCGAACGCGGCGAGCAGTCGCCCGCGCCAGTCGGCGGCCTCCGCCATCAGGCGTCGCCAGTCCTCCTTGGTGTGGGTGGCGGCGCGGGCCAGGGCCTCCTGATGGCCTTCCCCGTCGCCCCACTTGAGGTGGGCGTCGGCGGCGTAGCTGAGGTCGAAGACGACGTCGCCGAAGACCTCGAACCGTTCCTCCGGGGTGAGTTCGATCCCGGTGCGCTGGACCTCGATCGCCCGCTCCGCGACATCAACCAGCTTCTGCAGCCGCGCGATCTGCTCGGTGAGCGCATCGCGCCGGGCCTGCAGGTGGTCCAGCGCGTTGGCGAGCGGATCGGCCAGGATGGTGGCGATCTCCTCGAGCGGGAATCCGAGTTCCCGGTAGAAGAGGATCTGCTGGAGCCTGGCGAGGTCCTCCGCGTTGTAGAGGCGGTAGCCGGCCAGGCTGCGTTCGCTGGGCGACAGCAGCCCGGACCGGTCGTAGTGGTGCAGGGTCCGCACCGTGACTCCGGCGAATCCGGAGACCTGTCCGACCGACCAGCTCATGGTTCCTCCCGGTGATCCTGTGGTCCGCGTCCGTGTGTTCGTGCCTCGGGCAGCTGGGTGCTGCGCCGTCCCCCACCGTGAAGCCTGACGTGGGGTAAGGGTCAACACGCGCAGCCCGTCGGCCTGCGCCGGGCGCCGGAGGCCGGGCCGGTCAGGTCTCGCGCTGCGGGTGGTAGGCCGTCTCCGGTATGCCGAAGGTCCAGGCGACCCCGGCCCGGGCGGTGCGGGTGCTCGGCGGGACGCGCAGCCAGTAGGTCCGGAAGGTGCCGTCGGGCTCGGGGGTGGAGTTGATCACCTCGACCATCACCACCGGTTCGTCGTCCGGCAGCACGATCCGCCACAGCACCCCGGTCTCGTCGCGGTGGACGGGCTCGGCGCCGGAGTCCGCCAGGTAGCGCTCGTAGCCGTAGTGCTCCAGCAGGACGCGGCGCAGCTCGGCGTTCTCCTCGGTGCGGATCCGCTCGACCGTCACCTCGCCGAGGCCCGCCAGGAACTCCGCGGGGACGGGCATGCCGCGCCAGGCGTGCAGGGCGAAACCGTCGGCGTACTCCAGGGCGGGGCCGTCCGCCCGGTCGAGCCGGCCGGCCTCGTCCCGGTGCAGGGCGACCGGCCGCTCCGAGACCAGCGCCACGTCCCGGTACGGCCACCACCAGCCCGCCTCCCGCGCCACCTCGGCGAGCGGTGCGACGGTCTCGGCGCCCGCTCCGGCAGCCTCGAAGGCGGCGAACCAGGGCGCGTCGTGCTGGCCGCGCACGGCGTCCAGCAGGGCCAGGCGGACGGTGGTGCGGCGGGCCCGGGCGGCGGCGGCCGCCTCGCCGGAGTCCCTGTCGCGGTCGGCCTCGGGTGCGAGCCGGTCGAGCACGGCGTTGCGCACCCGGTCGGCCAGCGGTGTGGTGACCGGGCCGAGTTCGCCGCCGGTGAGCGCCCAGTGCGCTGCCCAGCCGGCCGCGCCGACCTGCTCGACGGCCTGCCGCCGGGCCGACTCCCAGGGCCGGGTGCGGACCGCCTCGCGCACGCTCACCGCGCCGTCGGCCCGCAGCTCCAGCGCCGCCTCGGCCGCCGCGAGCGGCGAACCGAACCAGCGCACGGCGGTGGGTTCGGGCAGCCCGGCCCCCCGGTAGGCGGCCCGGACCGCGCGTTCGACCGCCGTCCGGTCGGCCGGCCCGGTGGCCGCCGAGGCCGTCCGCCAACGCGCCGTCGCCCCGCCGGTGCCGTCCACCGGCGCCGCGTCCGTCGGGTTGTCGCGGGTCACCGTCTCCATCGTCTGCTCCGTTCCCCGGCCGGGCTCCCAGCCGACCGTCCGTTCTGCTTCCTGTTCCGCGGTCCACGCCCACCGGCCACTAGCCGACCGGTCACATGCACCGGTGACCGCCCCTCCGCCCGCACCGGCGACAGCGGACCGGAGGTCAGTCCGCGACCACCCGCACCGCGCCCGGGACGTACTCGCGCTGGCGGATCACCCGGTACCACCCCTTGGGCAGCGGTATCGCCGCGTGCTCCTCGTGCACCACCCGGCCGCCCTCGGGCAGGTGCAGCCAGGCCTCGCCGAACGGCCCCGCCTCCCGCCGCAGTTCGCCGGGGCCGACCACGGCGTGCGCGTGGCCGGTGACCTCGCCGAGCGCGAGCACCATCCGCCCCCGCGCGTCCCGGGGCTGCACGGCCAGCCCGGGCACCCGAAGCGGCACCACGGTCTCCGCGACCGGCACGATCAACACGTCGCCCTGGCGGTACATCAGTCCTCCCTCGCCGTACGGCCGGACCCGGCGGGCGCCGGAGCCCATGGCTCCGCCGTACCGGACACGGTCACGCTCCGGAGCCATGACCTGAACGTAGAGCAAGGGTCTGACAACGCGCGCCGGCCGCCACCCGGCCGCCGGGTTGTCGGTCCCGACTGGTAGACAGTTGCTCGGTCCGAACCCCCGGAGGAGCAGCGCATGACCGTCAACCACCACCTCGAGCAGTTCCACGGTCTCCCGGTCTTCGACTTCGTCCAGGCCCTGGAGGAGGCGGGGGCGGCCGACGTCCAGCTGCCGGACGCGGCGGCGGCCGCCTGGCGGATCCGGCTCGACTACGAGTCCGAGCGGTCCTGGGCCGAGCGCTGGCAGCAGTTCCTCGACGCTGTCGACACCGAGCGGGTCACCGCCCTGGTGATCGGCCAGTGGGCGCCGGACGAGCCGGACTCCTTCCAGGAGCCGCTGGACGCACTCGTCGCCGCCGCGCCCCGGCTGCCGGCCCTGCGCGCCCTGTTCGCCGGGGACATCACCTACGAGGAGTGCGAGATCTCCTGGATCCAGCAGTGCGACGTGACGCCGCTGCTGACGGCGTTCCCGGCGCTGACCGAACTGGTGGTGCGCGGTGCCTCGGAGGACTGGGAGGGCCACGGCGGCCTCGCCCTGGAGCCGCTGCGGCACGAGGCGCTGAAGGCCCTGCGCTTCGAGGCGGGCGGGCTGCCGGCCTCCGTGGTCCGCTCGGTGGCCGCCTGCGAGTTCCCCGTCCTGGAGCGGCTGGAGCTCTGGCTGGGGGTGGACAACTACGGTGGCGACGCCACGATCGGCGACCTCACGCCCTTCCTGGACGGCACCGGTCTGCCCGCGCTGCGCCACCTGGGCCTGCAGAACAGCGAGTTCCAGGACGAGATCGCCGCCGCCCTGGCCCACGCACCCGTGGTCGCCCGGCTGGAGTCGCTCAGCCTGTCCATGGGCGTGCTGACGGACCAGGGCGCGACCGCCCTCCTGGAGGGCCAGCCGCTCACCCACCTGCGCTCGCTCGACCTGCACCACCACTACCTCACCGACGAGCTCCAGCAGCGCCTGCGCCAGGCCCTGCCCGGGGTCGAACTCGACCTCTCCGAGCCGGGCAAGCCCGACGACCAGTGGCGCTACGTCGCCGTCGCCGAGTAGCCCCCGGCCCCGCCCCCTCATCCGCCCGAACGCACCTGCCAGGATCCGACATGACGGTCTCGCACCACCTCGAACGCTTCCACGAGCTGCCGATCCACGAGTTCGCCCCCGACGACGCCCGGCCGCGGCCCGCCGCCGGCGAGGTCGCCTGGCGGCTCGCCCTCGAATACGACGCCAAGCACGGCTTCGCCGAGCTCTGGCAGTCCTTCCTCCGGGCCGTCGACCCGGCCGGGATCCGCGCCGTGGTGATCGGCCCCTGGTGGCAGGGCGGCTACTCCTCCGTGCGGGCCGTGGTCGAGGCGATGGCCGCCGAGGCCGACCGGCTGCCCGCCCTGGAGGCGCTGTTCCTCGGTGACGTCACCTTCGACGAGTGCGAGATCTCCTGGCTGGAGATGGGCGACGTCACCCCGCTGCTGACCGCCTTCCCCGGGCTGACCTCGCTGGCCGTGCGCGGCAGCATGGACCTCTGCCTGCTGCCGGTGCGACACGAGCGGCTGACGTCCCTGCGCTTCGAGTCCGGCGGCCTGCCGGCCACCGTGGTGCGCGCGGTGGCCGGCTCCGAACTGCCCGCCCTGCGGCGGCTGGAGCTGTGGCTCGGGGTGGACGAGTACGGCGGCGACGCCACGCTCGACGACCTCGGCCCCTTCCTGAACGGCTCGCGCCTGCCGGAGCTGCGCCACCTGGGCCTGCAGAACAGCGAGTTCCAGGACGAGATCGCCGCCGCCGTGGCCCACGCACCCGTGGTCGCCCGGCTGGAGTCGCTCAACCTGTCCATGGGCATTCTCTCCGACGAGGGCGCGGCCGCCCTGCTGGAGGGCCAGCCGCTCACCCACCTGCGCTCGCTCGACCTGCACCACCACTACCTCTCGGAGGAGATGCAGCAGCGTCTGCGGGAGTCCCTGCCCGGGGTCGAGCTCGACCTCACCGAGGCGGAGGACGCCGGCGAGGACGACGAGGACCGCTACGTCGCGGTCGCCGAGTAGGCGGTGGCGGCGCGATGACACGGCGGTTGACCGTCCTCGGAAACCCGGGGCACCGGCGGGTGACGCTGTTCGCCGCCGCGGCCCGGGCCGCCGGCCTGCCCGAGCCCGCGGTCCTGCCCTGGCTGGACGTGCTGCGCGGCGGGTACCGGCTGCCCGAGGGCACCCTGCTGCGCATCGAGTCCCCGGGCGAGGAGCCCCTGGTCGACGAGTTGCTGCGCGGTCCGGCGCTCGGCTCCGGCTACGCGCCGACCAGGGTCGAGGGCACGGCCGCCTGGTACGCGGGGGTGCTGGCCGCCCTGCGCGGGCTGGCCGCGCACCCGGGCGTGCGGCTGCTCGGCGATCCGGAGGAGATCGCCGTGATGTTCGACAAGGGCCGGGCGCACGCGCTGCTGGCCGCGGCCGGGGTGCCGGTGCCCCGGGCGCTCGGCGGCGAGGTCCGCGACTGGGAGCAGTTGTGCGGGCGGCTCGCCGGAGCCGGTCTGCGCAGGGTCTTCGTCAAGCCCGCGCACGGATCCTCCGCCTCCGGGGTGATCGCGCTGGAATTCGGCCCGCGCGGGCAACTGCTGGCCACCACCTCGGTCGAGCTGGCCGACGGCCGGCTGCACAACTCGCTGCGGGTGCGCCGCTACCGCGACGAGCGCGAGGTGGCCGCGATCGTCGACCGCCTGGCGCCGGACGGGCTGCACGTCGAGCAGTGGATCCCCAAGTCCTCGCAGTCCGGCCGCTCGGCGGACCTCCGCGTCGTGGTGGTCGCGGGCCGGGCCACCCACGCGGTGGTGCGCACCAGCGCCCAGCCGATGACCAACCTGCACCTCGGCGGCGCCCGGGGCAGTCTCGACCAGGCCCGGGAGGCGGCCGGCCCGGCCTGGCCGGCCCTGCTGGAGACGGCCGAGCGGGCGGCGGCCTGCTTCCCCGGCTCGCCGATGGTCGGCGTGGACGTCCTGCCCACGGCCGGCTGGCGCCGCGCCCTGGTCGGCGAGGTGAACGCCTTCGGCGACCTGCTGCCCAACCTCACCGGCCTGCCCGGCGGCCCGGCCGAGGGCCTCGACACCTACGGCGCCCAACTCGCCGCCCTCAACCGGCACACCGACCTCGCCGACCAGGCCGACCTCTCCCCTGTCCCGACGCACCACCAGATCCTGGAACCCACCCGATGAGCCACCAGCCCACGCCCGAACCGGCCGCCCCCGAGCCCGACCCGAACCCCGACATGAACGCGGTGGTGGGCAGCCACGACCTGCTGCTCGTCACCCTCGACACGCTGCGCTTCGACGTCGCCGAGGAGTTGGCCTCGGCCGGCCGCATCCCGCACCTGGCCGCCTTCCTCCCCGGCGGCCGCTGGGAGCGCCGGCACGCGCCCGGCAGCTTCACCTACGCCTCCCACCAGGCGATCATGGCCGGTTTCCTGCCCACCCCGGCCTCGCCCGGCGGCCCCCACCCCCGGTTGTTCGCGGCCCGCTTCGCCGGCTCGGAGAGCACGGCCACCCGCACCTGGGTCTTCGACGCGCCCGACCTGCCGACCGCCCTGGGCGCGGCCGGGTACCGAACGGTCTGCATCGGAGGCGTCGGCTTCTTCAACAAGCAGGGCCCGCTCGGCTCCGTGCTGCCCGGCCTGTTCCAGGAGAGCCACTGGGCACCGGAGCTGGGTGTGGCCTCCCCGACCTCCTTCGAGGAGCAGGTCGCCCGGGCCGAGCGGGTCGCCGCCGAACAGCCCGCCGACCAGCCGCTGTTCCTGTTCCTGAACGTCTCGGCGCTGCACCAGCCCAACTGGTTCCACCTGCCCGGCGCCACCCGTGAGCACGGCGACTCCCGGGCCAGCCACGCCGCCGCGCTGGAGTACGTGGACGCCCACATCGGCCGCCTGTTCGCGGCGATGAGCGCCCGCCGCCCCTGCTTCGCCATCGTCTGCTCCGACCACGGCACGGCGTACGGCGAGGACGGCTACACCGGGCACCGGATCGGCCACGAGGTGGTCTGGACGGTCCCGTACGCCCACTTCACCATCCCCGCCCGGCCCGCTGACACCGTCGGCACTGCCCCTGCCACCACTGCCGCCGCTGCCACCGCCACCGCCACTGCCGTCGCTGAGGAGCGTCGATGACCGCCGCACCCCCGCTCCCCGACTCGCCGTACCAGTCGTACGTCTACGCCTACCCGCACAAGACGGCCTACCGCCCGCTGCCCGAGCGCCCGCCGCTGAGCGAGCTGTGGAGCGGGGAGCCCCAGCACGCCCTCTCGCTCTACCTGCACATCCCGTTCTGCGAGGTCCGCTGCGGCTTCTGCAACCTGTTCACCCGGATCGGCAGCCCCGAGGGCCTGACCACCGCCTACCTGGACGCCCTGGAGCGCCAGGCCGTCGCCGTGCGTTCGGCGCTGGACGAGGGCGCCCGGTTCGCGCTGGCCGCGTTCGGCGGCGGCACCCCCACCTACCTGACGGCCGCCGAGCTGGAGCGGCTGTGCGACATCGCCGAGCAGCGGATGGGTGTCGACCTCCGGGCGGTGCCGCTGTCGGTTGAGGCCTCGCCCGCCACCGCGACCGCCGACCGGCTGGAGGTGCTGGCCGCCCGGGGCACCACCCGGCTGAGCATGGGCGTGCAGTCCTTCGACGACACCGAGGCCCGCTCGGCCGTCCGCCCGCAGAAGCGGGCCGAGGCGGAGGCCGCCCTGGGCCGGATCCGCGCCGCCGGCATCCCGGTGCTGAACATCGACCTCATCTACGGCATAGCCGGCCAGACCGAGGCGAGTTGGCTGCGCTCGCTGGACGCCGCCCTGCACTGGCAGCCCGAGGAGCTGTACCTCTACCCGCTGTACGTCCGCCCGCTGACCGGCCTGGCCCGCCTCGGCGAGCAGGAGAGCGCCGCCGCCTGGGACGCCCGCCGGCTCGCGCTCTACCGCGCCGGCCGGGACCACCTGCTGGCCAACGGCTACGAGCAGGTCTCGATGCGGATGTTCCGCCGCACGGCCTCCCCACAGGCCGGCGCGAGCGAGTACGCCTGCCAGACCGACGGCATGGTCGGCCTGGGTTGCGGCGCCCGCTCCTACACCTCGCGGCTGCACTACTCCTTCGACTACGCGGTGAACGCCTCCGAGGTGCGCGGCATCATCGACGACTACGTCGCCACCGAGGACTTCCAGCGCGCCGAGGTCGGCCACTGGATGGGTGGTGCGGAGCCGCGCCGCCGCCACCTGGTGCAGTCGCTGCTGCAGGCCGAGGGCATGCCGCTGGCCGACTACCGCGCCCGCTTCGGCGGCTCGCCGGGCGAGGACTTCGGGGCGGAGCTGGCCGGGTTCGCCGAGCGCG
The DNA here is from genome assembly GCF_055571335.1 of Kitasatospora sp. NPDC030952. NCBI lineage: Bacteria > Bacillati > Actinomycetota > Actinomycetes > Kitasatosporales > Streptomycetaceae > Kitasatospora > Kitasatospora sp. NPDC030952. The sequence continues at coordinate 87,005 of NZ_JBVIFM010000007.1, read as the reverse complement.
GCTGGCTCGCCGACGATCCGGAGCGCCTGAGGCTCACCCCGGAGGGGCTGGCGCACTCGGACGCGGTGGGCCCGTTGCTGTTCTCGCCCGAGGTCCGGGCCCTGATGGCGGCCTACGAGGCGAAATGACCTTCCTCGGCATGCCCTCGGCCGCACCCACCGCCGGGGGCGACGACGACGGCGACGGTGCCCAGCCCCGGGACCTCACCCTGCTCTACCGCGGCCCGCTCTCCTCCTGCGACTACGACTGCCCCTACTGCCCGTTCGCCAAGCGCCGCGACACCCCCGATCAACTGCGGGCCGACCGGGCGGCGCTGGAGCGCCTCACCGCCTGGGCCGCTGCCCGCGCGGGCAGCGGCGACACCCTTTCACTGCTGTTCACCCCCTGGGGTGAGGGCCTGGTGCGCTCCTGGTACCGCCGCGCGCTGGTCGAGCTGAGCCGGCTCCCGCACGTGCGCCGGGTCGCGATCCAGACCAACCTCAGCTGCCGCACCGAGTGGCTCGCCGAGGCCGACCGCACGGCCCTCGCCCTCTGGGTCACCTACCACCCGGGCCAGGTCCGGCACGACCGCTTCCTCGCCAAGTGCCGCGAGCTGGACGCGCTCGGGGTGCGCTACAGCGTGGGCGTGGTCGGGCAGCCGGAGCACTTCGCCGAGGCCCGGCGGCTGCGCGCGGAGCTCGCGCCCGAGGTGTACCTGTGGGTCAACGCGGCCGAGGGGCGCAGCTACACCGACGCGGAGGCCGACCAGTGGACGTCCCTGGACCCGCACTTCGGCTACAGCCGACACGCCCACCCGAGCGCCGGGCTGCCCTGCCGCACGGGCGAGTCGGTGCTGTCGGTGGACGGCGACGGCACGGTGCGCCGCTGCCACTTCGTCCGGGACGTCCTCGGCAACCTCTACGACGGCAGCTACCGGGCTCGACTGCGGCCACGCGCCTGCCCGTCGTCGGTGTGCGACTGCCACATCGGCTACGTTCACCTGGAGACCCTGCCGCTGTACGAGCTGTTCGGCGCCGGCGTCCTGGAGCGGGTCCCGGAGGCCTGGCCGGCGGGAGGGCGATAAATCGGTTGCGAACCGAACACGCCGCGTGACAGCGTACGAACCGCTCCGCAGCACAAGGACGTTCAGGAAGGAGGCCCGACATGACGGACGGTATACGACCCGCGGCCTGCCGGGCCCCGCGCCGGCCGGCCGCCTACTGACCGCTCCTTGACAACTGCATCGTGTCCCTGCGTGAACTCCTCGGTGTGAACTCCTCGGCGTGATCGGCCGCCCACGGCCCGGAGCGGTCCCCCGCCCGCCGAGCGACGGGCTCCGTACCTCCCTAGCCTGGTAACCGAGAGGAGGCGAAACACCATGCTTGGAGACGGACCGCTGCAAGCGGTCATCCCCGCCACCGATCTCGCCCGCGCCAAGGCCTTCTACACCGACACCCTCGGCCTCAAGCTCGTCGAGGAGGGTGAGGAGGAACTGACCTGCGAATGCGGCGCGACCCAGTTCACCGTCTACCGCACCCCCAGTGGTGGACAGGCCGCCCACACCCTCGCCAGTTTCAAGGTCGCCGACCTCGACGGCGAGATGTCCGCCCTGGGTGAGCGCGGCATCACCTTCGAGGAGTACGACTTCCCCGGCCTCAAGACGGTCAACGGCGTGGCCGAGGGCGAGGGGATGCGCGCTGCCTGGTTCAAGGACAGCGAGGGCAACATCCTCTGCCTGGCCCAGCGCGTCGGCCAATAGCCCGGCCTCACCGCGCGCTCACCTACCGCCCATCCACCTACCGGATCCGTCCATCGCATCCGTCCACTGCGCCCACCCGCGGCACCGGACGCGGGCCGGACGCGCCGGTGCCCGGCCCGCTCGTGCTGAGCGGGCCGGGCACCGGAGACGAAGCGGACGATCAGCCCTGGTTGTCGTCACCCTGGCTGTCGTCACCCTGGCTGTCGTCACCCTGGCTGTCCTGGCTGTTGTTGTCCTGGGACAGCGCGTGCGGGTCGATCGACCAGATGCCGCGCCCGAAGGTGGCGGCGTAGAGGCGGCCGTCGGGGCCGGTCTTGAGCTGCTGCACCGCGGTGGTGGGCAGGTTGCGGCCGAGCACCGAGAACCGGCTCTCGCCCGGCGCGCGGTAGAAGGCGGCGAGATCGGTGCCGAGGGCGAGGCCGCCGCCGGGCAGGATCTTCACCGAGGTCGCCGGGACGTCGGGCAGGTTCGCCGAGACATCGGTCCAGGTCGCGCCGCCGTCACGGGTCTCGAAGAGGTGGCCGATGCCCGCACCGGGGCCCTCGGTCCAGGTCCGGGAGAACCCGTTGAAGGCGACGAGGACGTGCCGGGCGTCCTTCTCGTCCACCGCGAAGGAGGAGATGTAGCGGTTCGGCAGGGCGCCGTCGACGGGCAGGCTCAGCTGGTGCCAGCCGGTGCCGTCGATGTTGCCGACCGCGATGCCGCGGCTGAACCCCTGGTTGTTGCACGGGCCGCACCAACCCGCGTACACCGTGCCATTGACGGTGGCGACGGCCGTGGCGACGTGCCCGGCGCCCAGGTCGTACGCACTGGTCCACTCGCTGCCGCTGCGGATCGCGTACCCCTTGTGCTGCACCCAGACGTGCTGACCGCCCGCGATCCAGGTGTTGCTGTCCTTGGGGTCACTGGTGAGCGGCGCGATGAAGCGGGCGGCGCTGGTGTCCTTGTCCGGCGGGGCGATCTCGAAGGACGTGGCCTTGCTCGGGTCCTTCGTCCAGCTGCCGTCGTTCACCGCGCAGTTCTGGGTGACCCACATGTCCAGGTAGACGTACTCCTGGGCGATGTTGCAGCCGTTGGCCGGGTCGACCAGGGTGTCCGCGCCGTCGCCGCCGAAGTTGGAGCCCATCACCTTGTCGTGGGCGCGCAGGATCGACTGGCCGTTGTCCTGGAGGCCCCCGGTGACGATGACGCCCTTGCCGGAGCGGTCCGCCGGGTCCTTGCCGACGCCGACCGAGTAGTACTGGAGGGTGTCGATGGTGCCGTCGTTGAGCGGCGTCCAGTCCTTGCCGTGGCCCCAGGCGTCCAACTGCCCGTTGTCGGGGCGCCGGTAGATGCCGCCGTCGTTGCCGACGTAGACGTTCACCTTGCCCTGGTAGCTGCCGAAGGCGACGGCGTGCTGGTCGGAGTGGGTGGTGGGCGAGCAGTCACCGGTCTGCTTGCTCGGGTCGATGCTCCAGCACGGGAAGCCGTTGTTCCAGTACGGCCCGACGGTCGCCCAGTTGCTGCCGCCGTCGGTGGTCTCGAAGACCTCCTCCAGACCCGCGTAGACGTGGTCGGGGTTGGCCGGGTCGACCTGGAGGGACTGGTTGTACCAGGCCTGGATGCCGGGCTGGTATCCCGCGTCCTGGAGCGCGGAGCCCGATCCCTTCAGCTTGTCCTTGTCCGCGATGAGCGTCCACGGGCCGTACGGGGAGCCGGACTTGGAGACGTAGATGCCCTTGAGGCCGGTGTCCGGATTGTGCGCCATGACGTCCGGGGACTGGTCGATCGCGTAGTAGCGCGAACCGTCGGCCGAGCGCGCGAAGGTCACGTTGCCGACGTTCGCAGCGTCCGCCGGGAGGTCGCCCATCGAGGAGACGCGCTGCCAACTGCCGTCGGCGGCCTTGCTGTAGAAGCCGTTGTAGGTGTCACCGCCGCGCCAGCCGACCGCCAGGATGACCTTGGACGGGTCCTTGGGGTCGATGGCGATGTCATTGGCGATGTTCTTGTACGGCGCGCTCGGGTCCTTGGCCATGGAACCGCCCGGCAGGTAGTCCGGGTTGGGCGCGAACTCCAGCGTCCACGGGCCGGACAGGTCGGAGGTCGAGTGGCTCCACACACCCCGGCTGGTGGCCGCCCAGACCTTGCCGCCGCCGAAGCGCAGCGCGTGGATGATGGTCGACTCCAGCTCCGCCCCGCCCACCCGGTTGCCGGGCTGGAACTTCCCGTGCTGCGGGTCGGACAGCACGTACACGCCCGTGCCCACATAGGAGGTGGCCCCGGTGTTGGACTCACCGGTGGCGTACCAGAGCCGGCCGCCCTCGTCCAGGTTCAGCGTGCCCGTGGACAGGGTCGGCAGCTTGTCCGCGATCGGCTCCCACCGGCCGCCGCCGGTGCGGGAGCGGAACACCCCGCCGTCGGCGCCGCCCGCGTACACATAGCCGTTGCTGTCGGCCGCGATGCCGGTGATCCGGCCGGTCACCAGGCCGGCGCCGCCGCTGGAGTTGGAGTTGACGTCCCGGTAGCGCGGGTCGTCGGAGTTGTACGGCTTGTCGGTGACGTGCTTCCAGTTGCCGTCGGTGTGCGGCATCGACTGCAGCTGCGCCCAGGCCGCGCTGTACGCACCCGGCGCCACGACACCGGGGGCGGTACGTGCCTCGGTGTACTGGGCGACGCCCTCGGCGGAGTTCTCCGCCTCGTCGCCGCCGTCCCCGGCCTCCGAGTCGGCCTTGGGGCTGAAGGTCGAGAGGGCGGTGGCCTTCTTGGTCTTCGCGGCGTGCTGCTTCCCGATGTCCACCTGGTGCCGCACCTGCCAGGGCTGCGCCGTGGGCGACGTCGACGGCGCGGCGAGTGCCTGGGTGGTGGTCAGTCCGAGGGCGGTGAGCGTGACGGCGCTGAGCAGCAGCCGTCGATGTTGCCTGATGGGCACGAGTGCGGTCCTCCCCTGAGGCCGGCCGCGCGGTCGCGCGGTCCCGGCGAAGCAGGGGGTAAGCCTGGTGGGTGTGCCCGGTGGAAGGAAGGCCCGTACGGTAAAGAACTGTTAAGAGCCTTACACTGTCGAACAGTTGGCATTCAGCGAATGCCCGGGGCCGCCACACCGTGCCGGCCGAGCGCCGAGCACGGCGCACCGATCACCATTCGCCCTCACCACCCGCCCCTCACCACCCGCCCCTCACCGCTCGCGCAGCCACCCGCGCAACCGCCGCCCGACCGACCGCACGAAGGCGACCGGGTCGAAGGAGCCCGGTCGGTCCCGGGCGATCGGGTAGCAGGCGAGCCCGATCAGCGCCGCGCTGAGGTGGCCGATGCTGGTGTAGTCCCGGCTGTGATGGACGCCGTAGACGTACACGGCCAGCACCCCCACCAGGTACAGGTACCGCCAGGGCCGCACGATCAGGTAGGTGAGCACCCCGACCACCCCGGCGAGCGCGTAGCTCACGCCGTAGTCCAGCGTGTAGACGGCCTTCGGCGCGGCGATGCCGCGGTGGATCGCCCAGCCGAGGACGCCCTCGCTGAGGTACGTCGCGCCGACGTGCGCCAGCACCGCGACCGAGAGCCAGCGCAGTGTGCCCAGCCAGCGCTCGGCGGGCACGTGGAACAGGTTGTACAGCACGAAGTAGCCGAGCCAGCCGCCGCCGGCGATCCACAGCGCGCTGGTCGCCAGCACCCGGACCGGCGAGACCTGCAGATGGTGGAGGTTGGTGGAGCGCCGCTCCAGGATCCGGTCCGCGGTCACCGGGTCGACGTGCCGGATCACCTGGGTGGTGACCAGCAGGATCGCCAGCCAGATGTAGGTGCCGGGAGCGCGCCGGATGTACCGCCACACCGCCCGGGCCGCGCGCGCCCACCAGGGCCCCCGGCGCGCCTGCTGCACCCCGGTGGAGCTGCCGGTCATCGACGCCTCCTCGACGGTCCCCCTCACCCTCGCCCGGCCGGGCCCCCTCCCGCCGCCGCGACGGCCCGTTCGGGTGATCCCGCCCGAGGACCGCCCACAGACCGCCGCCCGCAGGCCGCCGCGCGCAGGCCGCCTGCGAGCCGCCTGCCGCCCGCTCGGGCTCCACGGGCCCCACGGGCTCTACTGGCCCCTGGCGTCATGGCCGTCACCGCCGTCACCCGTCCGAGAACCGTCGGCGGGCGGGCACCCCCGACTGCCGTAGGCTGGCTCTCCGGCTGCCCGTGGAGCCGCCGGCACCGGATACCGCACAGCAAGGGCGCCAGGCACGATGACGGACCGCCTCGGGACGACGAAACCGACCGACCCCGCCACCACCCCGCGAGCGACGTCCAGAACGGCCACCCTCCGCTCGACTGCCCGCAGAACCGCCCTCCGGCTGCGCCTCACCTCCGTCTACGTCGTCCTGCTGACCCTCACCGCCTCCTGGCTCGCCAACGAGAGCCATGCCGCGCGGGCCCGGTTCGTCCGGCACAACAGCAGCAATGTCCACCACATGGAGGTGGGCAAGTGGTGGACGCTGTTCACCAGCGGCCTTGTGGTCGACGGCGTCCCCGCGTGGGCCGGCATCGCGGCCGTCGCCGTCGCCCTGGGCCTGGCCGAGTGGCGCTGGGGCCCGGCCCGCGCGGGCGCGGTGTTCGTCCTCGGCCACCTCGGCGCCACCCTGGTCACCGAGGGGGCGATGTGGGTGATGCTGATCGCCCGCATCCCGGGCGCGCTCTCGCGCGCGAGGGACGTGGGGATCAGCTACGGGCTGGTCGCCACCGTCGGCTGCCTGCTCGCCCTGGGCCCGCGCGCGCTGCGCCGGTACGGCCTGCCGGCCCTGGCCCTCGCACTGGCCGGCGCCTGGGCGTCGGACCAGCAACTGGCCGACGCCGGACACCTGGTGGCCCTCGGCCTCGGCGTCCTCGCCGCCCGGACACCCTGGCTGCGCGCCCGGGCCTCCGCCGACACCGGTGGCCCCCGAGGTGAACCCGACCCGGGGCGCTGATCGTCCTTCCAAGTGGGCCGGGTACGATGCAGAACCGATCAACCGGCTGGCTGCCAGCTTCTGATGACAGTTGATCAGGCCAAACGGAGGGGACCCGATGCCCGAGTTCGACAACGCCACGAACACTACGGACGTGACCGACCCGGCGGGTTTCGTGGACCCGGTGATGCTGCAGACCCACCGCCCCCACCCGGCCCGGATCTACGACTACTGGCTGGGCGGCAAGGACAACTTCCCGCCGGACCGGGCGGCCGCCGAGCACGCGATCGCCGCCGCGCCCGACATCCCGCAGGCCGCCCGCGAGAACCGCGCCTTCCTGCGCCGGGCCGTCCGGCTCTGCGTCGAGGCCGGCGTCCGCCAGTTCATCGACATCGGCTCCGGCCTGCCCGCCCGGGGCAATGTGCACGAGGTGGCGCAGGAGCTGGCCCCGGACTCCCGGGTGGTCTACATCGACAACGACCCGATCGTGCTCGCCCACGGCCGGGCGCTGCTCGCGAGCAACGACTCCACCACCGTGCTGACCGGCGATCTGCGCGATCTCGACGAACTGCTCGACCGGCCCGCGCTGCGCGAGCTGATCGACCTCTCCCAGCCGGTCGCCGTCATGCTGGTGGCCGTCCTGCACTTCGTCGACGACGCCCAGGCCGCCGCAGCCGTCCAGGCGGTCCACCGTCGGCTCGCCCCGGGCAGTTTCCTGCTGCTCTCGCACAGCACCGCCGAGGGCAACCCGCAGCGGGCCGCCGAGGTCGTGAAGACCTGGGACGACACCGATTCGCGCATCCGGCTCCGCGACCGCTCCGAGGTGGAGGCCTTCCTCACGGGCTGGGAGCTGCTGGAACCGGGTGTGGACTTCGTCCCGCTCTGGCGCCCGGACGGCCCGACCGCGGGCTCCACCCGCTGGATGTACGCGGGCGTCGGCCGCAAGGCCTGACCTCGCACCCCCGCCACCACTGCAGGGCCGGACTCCCCTCGGGAGCCCGGCCCGTCGTTTTCTCTGCCACTCCCCGCAGCTCCCCGCCAGTCCCCGGCCCGCGCGGGCCCGACCGACCCGCGCGGCCCGACCGACCCGACAAACCCGTCAAGGCCGCCAAACACCCTCCCATCCAACGGAGTTGATGCCCGGAGCGGCCACCGGGAGCCAACCCCAGGGGCAGCCACCCCGACCGACGCGTCCGTATGCTCTTGCGGTACTCTGCAAATCTATGCCAGAGTGCGGGCATCGGATCAACCAGGCCGAATCCCCTCACACGTCGCTAAATCAGGAGCCCGCACCGCGGGTGGGTCAAGGGTGCATGCATGTCGAAGGTCTTGAGCAAGCTGCCGGTCGGTGAACGGATCGGCATCGCATTCTCGGGTGGGTTGGACACCTCCGTCGCGGTCGCGTGGATGCGCGAGCACGGTGCCGTCCCCTACGCCTACACGGCCGACATCGGCCAGTACGACGAGCCGAACCTCGCCGACGTCCCGGCCCGTGGCCGTGCCTACGGCGCCGAGCAGGCCCGCCTGATCGACTGCCGGGCCCCGCTGGTCGAGGAGGGCCTGGCCGCCCTGGCCTGCGGTGCCTTCCACATCCGCTCCGCCGGGCAGACCTACTTCAACACCACCCCGCTCGGCCGCGCCGTGACCGGCACGCTGCTGGTCCGGGCCATGCAGGAGGACGGCGTCTCCATCTGGGGCGACGGTTCCACCTACAAGGGCAACGACATCGAGCGGTTCTACCGCTACGGCCTGCTCGCCAACCCCAACCTGCGGATCTACAAGCCGTGGCTGGACCAGGACTTCGTCGACCAGCTCGGCGGCCGCAAGGAGATGTCCGAGTGGCTGGCCGAGCGCGACCTGCCCTACCGGGACTCCGCCGAGAAGGCCTACTCCACCGACGCCAACATCTGGGGCGCCACCCACGAGGCCAAGCGGCTGGAGTACCTGGACACCTCGATGGAGATCGTCGCCCCGATCATGGGCGTCGCCTTCTGGGACCCGTCCGTCGAGATCCAGACCGAGGACGTCACCGTCGACTTCGAGTTCGGCCGTCCGGTCCGGATCAACGGCCGTGAGTTCGACACCGCGGTGGAGCTGGTGCACGAGGCCAACCAGATCGGCGGCCGGCACGGTCTGGGCATGTCGGACCAGATCGAGAACCGGATCATCGAGGCCAAGAGCCGCGGCATCTACGAGGCCCCGGGCATGGCGCTGCTGCACATCGCCTACGAGCGCCTCCTGAACGCGATCCACAACGAGGACACCATCGCCACGTACCACACCCAGGGTCGGCGCCTCGGCCGCCTGATGTACGAGGGCCGCTGGTTCGACCCGCAAGCGCTGATGCTCCGCGACAGCCTGCAGAAGTGGGTCGGCCAGGCCGTCACCGGCAGCGTGACCCTGCGGCTGCGGCGTGGCCAGGACTACTCGGTGATCGACACCCAGGGTCCGAACTTCAGCTACCACCCGGAGAAGCTGTCGATGGAGCGCAGCGTCGACGCCGCCTTCGTCCCGGACGACCGGATCGGCCAGCTGACCATGCGCAACCTGGACATCGCCGACTCCCGCAGCAAGCTGGAGCAGTACGCGGGTCACGGCCAGCTGGCGCAGTGGAGCGGCCTGATCGGCGAGCTCGCCCCGGGCGGCGCGGCGCCGATCGCCGCCGGCACCGGCGACGAGAACCGGTCGACCCCGCTCGACCACGCGGCGATCGAGTCCGGCACCGACTGACCGGGCACCGACTGACCGGGCGCCGACTGACCGGTTACGCCCGGCCGGGTCACCGCCCAGCCGGGTCACCGGCCGGCCCGGTCCGTCGCGGGGGCCGTCGCACCACACCGGTGCGGCGGCCCCGGCCGTTCCCGCCGGACATAGCCCCGCCACCGGCTCGACCTCACCCGAACGGCCGTACCGGCCGTGCGCCCCGCCGCCGGCGGTAGCTGAATGGCGGACGGCGCCCGGCGACGGGAAGGCAGGTCCGCGGATGGGTGAGGCCGATGGGTGAGGCGATCGGTCCGATGCTGGTCTCGGCGGTGGCGGTCGGGCTCAGTCCGCTGCCGCTGATCGCCGTGCTGCTGATCCTCGCCTCACCGCGCGGTCGGGCCAACGGGTCGGCGTTCGCGGCCGGCTGGGTGCTCGGCCTGGCGGCGGTCGTGGCGCTCGTAGTGATGGTCGGCGGCGTGTTGGGCCCGGACGGCGGCAGACCGACGTGGTCGTCCTGGCTGAAGCTCGCCCTGGGCATCGCCCTGCTCGTCCTCGCGGCCCGGCAGTGGCGCGATCGCCCGCGGCCCGGGCACGTCACCGCGCCACCGACCTGGCTGCTGGGGATCGACCGGCTCACCCCGGCTCGGTCCGCCGCCCTCGCCGCGGCCCTGGTCTGGTCCCGCCCCACCACGCTGATCCCGGCCGTCGGTGGCGCCGCCTCGATCGCCGCCGCCCCCTCCGGTGCCGGCGCCAGGGCGGTGGCCGCCGCCCTGCTGGTACTGATCGGCTCGCTGGGCACCCTCGTCCCGCTCACCGTCCAGTTCCGCGGTGCCGACCGCTCGGTCCACGCCCTCGGCGAGTGGCGCGCCTGGATGGCGGCGCACCACGCGGCGATCATGACCGCCGTCCCGATCGTGCTCGGCGCCGACTACCTCGGCAGCGCCGTCTCCGGACTCAGCTGACCCGCACCCGCCGATCCGCCTGCCCCAGAGCACCCGCCCCGTCACCGGATCCGCCCGGTCACCGCACCCTGCCCACAGCCGCACCCGCCACGTCACCGCACCAAACCCACCGCCACACCCACCCCACCGCCACACCCACCCCATCACCGGATCCGCACCACCCCCCGCCCCCGCACCGCGCGCACGCCCAGCCGCCCCCCGTCCGCCGCCGGCGGTGCCGCCACGGCGCCCCGCAGGGTCAGCAGGATCTCGCCGTCGTAGCGCTCCGCCAGCAGTCGGGCCAGCTCGGCGGCGCAGCCCGGCCGGGCCTCCGGGGCGAGTTGCGGCAGCCGCCCCGGGTCGCTGAGGTCCTCGGCCTCGGCGGCCCAGCGGGCCGCGTCACGCCGTTCGCCCTCGGCGGCGTAGTGGACCGCCAGGCAGTGGACGGCCAGCTGGTCGCCGTACTGGGCGGCGATCCGCCACCAGAAGACCCCGTCCGCGGTGCGGCCCATGCCGTAGAGCAGGCAGCCGAGGGTCCGGAACGCGGCCTTCTCGGCGAGTTCGAGGTCCAGGGCCAGCTCCCCCGGTTCCACCGCGCCCGCCACCCCGGCGCACAGGTGGCGCAGGTCGCGCCGCAGTTCGGACCGCCCGGCGGTGCCGGGATGGTCCCAGGCCGCCGGGGCGTGCGGCGGCCGGGCGACGGCGGGCGGGCGGGCGGGTCGCTCGCGCCCGGTGGGGGCGGCCCGGCGGGCGGCGGCCAGCCGTTCGGCCAGCCGGCGGGTGAAGGCCGCCGGGTCGTGGTCACGGAACTCCTGGTCCAGCTCGGCGGCGTGGGCGCGCAGCAGCTCGGTGACCTTCATGTCGCCTGCCCGTCGTCCGGGTGCTCCAGCAGGTACTCCAGGTGCCGCCGCCCCAGGCTGTAGTACGTGCGGGCGGTGGTGTGCGCGATGCCGAGCGAGTGGCCGATGTCGTGGTAGGACAGGCCCCCCTGACGCAGCCGGACGACATCGGCCTGGACCGGCGCGGCGCGCGCGAGTTCCTCCATCGCCCAGTCCAGGGCGTCCAGTTCGGCGAGTTCCTCCAGCTCGTCCTGGCTGGTGTCGGGCCGGCGCTGGGCGATCACCCGCAGCCGTTTGCGTTCGGCACGCCGGCGCTCGCGCAGGACGTCGACCACCGCGTCCTTGACGATCTTGAAGGCGAAGGCCTGCGGGTCCTCGCTGGCCAGGGCCCGGCGCCAGTTCTTGTAGAGGGTGGTGCCGGCGTTCTGCACGGCGTCCTGGGCGTCCTCGCGGTGGCGCAGGCGCTGCTGGGCGTAGCGGAGGTAGCCGGTGTTCTCGCGGGTGAAGAACGCCTCGAAGTCGTTCGGCAGGTCGTCGAGCGGGTCCGCCCGCAGGCTCCGCTCCCCGCCCGGCCCGGGAGTGTTCACACGCGCCCCCTTCCTGAGTCAGCTGGCCGGCCCACCGGGGTGGCACGCCGACGGCCCCTTGGGGGGCTCGTGCTGTAACCGTTCGGGAGGCGCGGGTTGTCGACCGGATCGGGCGGACATTTGGGAACGTTTCCGTTCATTTTCGAACAGCGCCGCTGACCTGCTCGTTTGGGCACGCGGAACACCGCCCACCAGCCCGGACGTGACCCAGATCACACTCGACGCGGGCGTCGGCTTGACAAGCCGGCCGATGCCTTCGCCAGGGTCGACGCCAGCCCCCGCGACTCCCGCGCCACGACCGCGCCAGCCCCCAGGGGCTACGGCGCCGGCTCCACCTCCGCCGAGTCCAGCGCGACGGTCACCCGCTCCAGCAGGACCTGCAGCGCGGCCAGGTCCTCGACCGGCAGTCCGGTCGCCGTGAGCAGCCGGCGCGGCACCTGACCGGCCCGCTCGCGCAGCGCCGACCCCTCGGCGGTGAGGCTGACGGTGACCGACCGCTCGTCCTCGGGGCTGCGCTCACGGTGCACCAATCCGGCCGCCTCCAGCCGCTTGAGCAGCGGGGACAGGGTGCCGGAGTCGAGCCGCAGCCGCTCGCCGATCCGCTTGACGGGCAGTTCGCCGTCCTCCCAGAGCACCAGCATCACCAGGTACTGCGGGTAGGTGAGCCCGAGCTCCCGGAGCAGGACCCGGTAGACGCCACCGAAGGCGCGCGAGGCCGCGTTGAGCGAGAAGCAGATCTGCTGGTCGAGGCGGAGCAGTTCCTCGTCCGCCATGCCGGGGAGCGTGGTCATGACCCCATGGTACCGACCATGGCCGCACGATTCAGTTGTGCCCAATTAAATGGTGTGCTCTAATGATGGAGCGGTCACCGGCCGAGCCCTCCGCAAAGGGCCCGGCCACGGCTGACGCAGCACGACCCCCACATGCCTCCGCGCACCTCCACGCACCACGGACCGCGCATCACGAAGGGACCCACCATGGACGCGCTCTACACCGCCGCCGCCACCGCCAACGGCCGTGAGGGCCGCGCCGTCAGCTCCGACGGCCAGCTGGACCTCGCCCTCGCGATGCCGCCCGCGCTCGGCGGCAGCGGTCAGGGCACCAACCCCGAGCAGCTGTTCGCGGCCGGCTACGCCGCCTGCTTCGCCAGCGCCCTCGGCCTGGTCGGCCGGCAGGCCCGGGTGGACACCGGCGAGGCCTCGGTGACCGCCGAGGTCTCCATCGGCAAGGACGGCGCCGGCTTCGGCCTGTCCGTCGTGCTGCGGGTCGAGCTGCCCGAGTCGCTCGCGGGCGAGACCGGCGAGCTGCTGGTCAAGCAGGCCCACGAGGTCTGCCCGTACTCCCGCGCCACCCGGGGCAACATCTCGGTCGAGCTGATCGTCGAGTAGGTCCCCGTCAGGGTCCGTCCGGCGGATCCTGCCGTGCAGACCCCGATCCCCGCTCCGGCGGCCCCGGCAGCAGGGAGGCCCGCCGCACCCCGTGTGCGGCGGGCCTCACCCGTTCCCCCGCCCCTCCATCCCCGGATCCCCCCGGTCAGCCGCCGCCGGGACCGTCCGGACCGCCCGCCCCACTCGGGCCACCCGGACCGTCCTGCCCGCCCGGCGAGCGCAAGGTCTCCAACCGGTGCCGGTACTCCTCCGCGTCGATCTCGCCCCGCGCGAACCGATCCGCGAGCACCTGCTCCGGGGTCGGGCCGTGCGACCCCCACCCGTGCGGCCCGCCACCCGCCACCCCGGCGGCGCCCGGTCCGTACGGGATCGGCTGCCGCGAGCGGGAGACGTACCGGAACAGGGCGACGGCCAGGAGCACCAGCACCACCAGGACGAGCAGCGAGATGATCGCCATCACGGCGATGCCCCAGCCGCCCGGTCCGTGGCCGGGCCCGTAGCCGTGCCAATGCCAGTGCCTCATCAGGTCCTCCTCCTCCGGCCCAGCGGGCCCGCCGAGGTGAGCGGCGCCGTGGCGACCCACTCGCCACGAGGCCCGAGCTGCCGCGCCGCCCGGGGGTGACCAGCGCCTTACCACCATCGTGCGCCCGCACCCGGTCAAAGCGCCGTGAAGAAAGCCTGAGAAAACGTTCCTGCCGAAGCGGCCCCGCCCACCGGAGTAGCGTTTCCGCCCATGAACCACCACCCGCCCGACGGCCACCGCTCCCCCGAGCAGTTCGTCGCGGCCGGCCTGCTCCGCCGCCACACCGACCACCGGCCCCACCCCGCGCTCCGCCACACCCCGATCGCCTACCTCTCCACCGCGCTCTGGAGCGAGCTCGCCGCCCTCGCCATCGCCCCCAGCGCCGCCGAGGCCACCGTCACCGCCCTGCTGCGCGAACTCGCCGACCAGGCCGTGGACGCCGCGCTGGCCCCCGGCAACGAGCGCGCCCCGCGCGACGACCTGTACGTCACCGACCCCGCGCACATCGGCCCGCACCGCCGGGCGGTCTGGTTCCAGCGCTCCGGCCCGGGCGGCCCGATCACCGCCGCGTTCGCGCCCTAGGGTCTGCCCGGCACACCCCCCGCGAAATGGCGTTGGACCGACGGCCGGGCCGTCGGCCAGACTGCCCCCGTGCTCCCCCGACGCTTCGTGACCCTCGACCAGGACGGCCCGCCCGACGGCCGCCCCGGACTGCTGGTGTGGTCCAACTCGGACTGAGCCCGGACCGAAAGCGCAATGTCGAACCGAACGGACCGAACGGACCGGACGCGGAGCGACAGCGGACCGACAGCGGCGACCCCGCCCCGCCGGGTCAGCGCTCGACCGTCAGGCTCTGGCACACCCAGCTCAGCCGGTCCGGCCCGTCGAACGCCGGCCGGTCGTGGTACGTCCCGTCCGCCACCGAGAGGTTGACGATCAGATAGGCGTGCCAGCCGGTCCCGACCCCGTGCAGGTCCGCGTAGACCAGCTCGTCCTCGACGTACCAGTCCACCGAGTGAGCGCCGAGCGCCACCCGCAGGCTGACGCTCGCGCCGGGGGCGACCCCGACGCCGCCGCCGTGCCAGTACCGGAAGCCGCCGCGGACGTGGTTGGAGATCTCCAGGAGGTCCGGGTTGTCCGGGTGGTACTCGAAGACGTCCACCTCGTTGCCGCCGTCCCGCCAGGTCCAGATCGCCGGCCAGGCACCCAGCCCGGTGGGCAGCGTGACCTGGGCCGACAGCACGTCCCCGGTGCGGACCTGGAAGGCCTCCGGACTGCCCTCGGTGGTCAGCAGGTTGCAGGTCCAGAGGCCGCCGGTGCGCCGCCGGACCGCGCTGAACACCCCGCCCGGGCAGTACTCGTGGCTCAGGTAGTCGAGCTTGTGGTCGCTCCGGTTGGTCGGCCCCATCCGGGGGTACGCGCTGCTACGCCCGGCGATCCACTGCCTGGTCGAAGTGAAGTCCGCGTCGAACACGACTGCCACGGCCGCCTCCCCAAAGCTCCGGCGCCCCGGCAGTCCGAA
Source organism: Kitasatospora sp. NPDC030952 (assembly GCF_055571335.1). Classification (NCBI taxonomy): domain Bacteria; kingdom Bacillati; phylum Actinomycetota; class Actinomycetes; order Kitasatosporales; family Streptomycetaceae; genus Kitasatospora; species Kitasatospora sp. NPDC030952. Next base: position 71,863 of record NZ_JBVIFM010000007.1, on the reverse strand, counting down.
CCGCCAGGCACACAGGGTGAGTTACCCGATACGCTCCGCAGTATGCGAACCGGGCCGACACGACCACGACAATCCTGAGCCGACGCCGGATCCGACACCCGACACCTGACACCCGACGCCGACACAACGCCGACACCGGATCCGACGCCGACACCGGACCGTGAGCCGACCGGCGACCGGCGACCGGCGACCGGCGACCGCTCAGCCGACCGAGGCCGTGGCACCCCCGGCCCGGAGCCGGTCGGTCACCGAGACCACCCCGTCCACCGAGCGGCACAGGTTCAGCACGATCGGCACCAGGTGCGCCTCGGGCACGGTGCCGCTGAGCACGACCCGGCCCTGGTCGACCTCCACCCCGATCTCCGCCGGGCTCACCCCGTCGATCCGGCCGAGCACCTCCTCGACGATCTCCCGCCGGATCACCCGGTCCTCGCGCAGGAACACCCGCAGCAGGTCCCCGCGGCTCACCATGCCGACGACCCGCCCCTCCTCGTCCAGCACCGGCAGCCGCTTCAGCCCGTGCCGGCTCATCAGCCGGGCCGCCGCGACCACGCTGCTGTCGGGCGTGGTGCAGACCGGCTGGGCCGTCATCAGGTCCGCCGCCGTGATCTCGCCGCCCTGCCCGGCCCGCGCCGACTCGGGCGGGGGCAGCAGACTGCCGAGGTCCTCCTGTGCGGCCAGGGTGCGCAGCAGGTCCGCCTCCGACACCAGTCCGAGCGGCCGCCCGTCCGGGTCCACCACCGGTACCCCGGTGATGTCGTACTCGGTCAGCAGCGCGACGATCTCCCGGAATCCGGTCTCGGGCGCGATCCGGACCACGGGGCTGGTCATCACAGTTTCGACGGTGGCATGCGGCACGCCGGTTCACCTCGTCCAACGATGTTGGTCCGACCGGATGCGGATCGTCCCGGCCGGTACCGGCAGCATGGCGCCCGGCCGCGCGGATCGCCAGGGGCCAAGGGGCCGAATGGGTGAGACCAAGGGCCCTGACCTGCGAACATCCCTCCGACGAACGACTTCGGCGGGCACTCGCACCACCGCGCTCCGGAGCAGCGGTACGGAGCACCGGTACGGAGCGGGGACGCGGACCGCCCGCCGCTGCCGCACCGGCTTCCACCCCGGACGGCGCAACCATCACATGATCGACTCGTTGGACCGTCCACCACGACAGCACGCACGGCACCGGGAGGGCTCGTTGGCAGGACGGACGGCGGGGAAGCCACCGGCGGGCCGGGGTGCGTGGGCGCGCCCGGTGGCGGAGGCCGAGGCCGCGCTGGTGCACCACTACCGCAGGCTGGTGCGGCTCGCCTACCTCGCCCTGCCGGCCGACCGGGACCGGCACAGCCGGGTGCTCGCCGCCCATGCCGCCGTCCAGCGCGCCCTGCCCTTCCGCTGGACCCGCCACCCCGATCCCCCGGCGGCCGACCCCACAGCCGCCCGGCCCGCCCCGACCGAGCCCGCAACCACCGAGCCCACCACCGACCCGGTGTACGCGGCCCTGCGCCGCCGGGTGCTGCACGCCGCAGTGCGGCCCCGGCCCGGCGCCCGGCTGCTGGCGCCCCGGGTCTGGGGCCTGCGGCTGTTCACCCCGCACGGCGGCGAGCGGGACGCCGCGCTGGACCACGCGCTCGGCGCACTCGACGCCCCGGCCCGGGCCGCGTTCGCGCTCCTGGCGGTGGAGGAGCTGACCGGGCCGCAGGCGGTGGAGGTGCTGCGGGAGGCCGGCGTGGCCCGGCCGGAGGAGGCGGTCGCGGCCGCCGCCGAGGTCCCGGCCGGGCCGGAGGCCGAACCGCCCGCCTTCGACCCGTGCGCCGTCCGGGTGCAGCCCACCGACCTGCTGCGCCGCCGCCGTACGCTCACCGCCGCGCTGGTGGTCGGGGTGCTCGGGCTGACCACGACGGCGGCGGTGCTGGGCGGCGGTTCCACTCCGGCGGGCAGCACCGTGGCGCCGGACGGCGGCCGGCCCGGCCCGACCGACCCGGCCCGGCTGGTCCGGGTGGCGCCGGACGCCTGGCAGCACACCGCGCGGGTCGACTTCACCGCCTGGCCCGCGCGCGGCGACCGGCGCGAGGACGGCGCCCTGCTCGGCCGCGCCCTGGCCGCCTGGGCGCAACCGGGCCCGCGGACCCATGCCGAGCCGGGCACCGACACCGCCCCGCCCGGCACCCCACCGCAGTTGCTGTTCGCCGGGACGGTGGACGGCACGGGCGTGGCGGTGCTGTACGACGGCCGCCGGATCGCCCGGTTCGCCGACGGGCCCGGCGGCGGGCTGGACCTCGCCCGGGCCGACGCCTCGGATCCGACCACGGCGGGCGCGGTGGTGCTGAGCCGTCAGGGCACCGCCCTGCGCTACCTGCTGGCGCCCTGGGTGGACACCGCCGAGACCCGCCGGATCGACCAGCCCGACGCCGCCGCCCGCCCGCTGGACCACCCCGGCGGGGTCACCGCGGCCGCGCCGGGCGGCGGCCCGGCGGACTGCCGCGGCGCCACCGTGCTCCAACTGCACTCCTCCCCGGTGATCGCCGAGAAGCACGCCTTCCTGCTGGCCGACGTCGGCGGCCTCCTCCCGGCGCACCTGAGCTACACCCCGCCGCCGGACCGCGGCCAGCCCGCCCGCGAGCCGCGCGAGGTGGTCGCCCCCGAGGCGTTGCAGGCCTGGGCCCGGGCCGGCTGCGCGGTGCCGGACGGCACACCGGGCGTCAAGCAGCTCAACCTGTGGGCGTTCGCGGTGCAGTCGCTGCCGCAGAACGGGGGCTCGGCCGCCTGGTTCTGCCTGCGCGCCGACCGCTGGACGGGCGAGGGCAGCGCGGCCACCGCCGTACTGCTGCCGACCGCCCGGGGGCCCCAGCGCACCGGCGGCGGCCCGGGCCGCTCGTGCAGCCACTTCGAGCAGGACACCGTGGCCTGGACGTGGTGGCACTCCCCGCAGGGCGCGGACTACCTGCTCGCGGCGGGCAGTCAGCGGGTCACCCGGCTGTCCGTCAAGGGCTCGGACTGGTCCGCCGACCGCCCCGCCCCGGACCGCACCCTGGCGATCGAGCGGCCCGCTCGGGGGGTCGTCCAGGTCGAGGCCGTGCTCGACAACGGCAACCGGATCAGCCCGCCGCACTGACCTCATCGCCCGCCAGGAGCGCCGCGTAGTCCGGCAGTTCGACGCTGGAGACCTGCTTGCCGAGCTCCAGCATCCGGTCCAGCACCCACCGCCGGTTGAGCAGCCCGTTGCGCAGCCGCAGTCCGGCCCCGGTGCGCGGTGCCAGGAAGGGGCCGGTGCGGTCGCCGCCCTTCTGGCAGCCCCGGGCGTAGCCGCGCAGCAGCCGCTCGTACCGGGTGAAGGCGGCCCGGTGGTCGCCGCGGGCCAGCGCCAGCTCACCGGCGAGGACGTAGGCGGCCACCACGGCCGTGCCGGTGCCCATCCCGCCGATGGTGGCGCCGCAGGCGGCGTCGCCGAGCAGGGCGATCCGGCCGGTGGACCAGCTGGGGACGTCGGCGCGGCTGATCGAGTCGAAGTACAGCTCGGGCGCGGCGTCCAGGCTCCGGAGCAGCTGCGGAACGAGCCAGCCGAGGCCGGCGAAGGCGTCCCGGACCAGCGCCTTCTGCTGCCCGGTGTCATGGCGGTCGTAGCGCAGTTCGGGCGAGGCGAAGAGGCAGAAGGCCCCCGCCCGGGCCGGGTCGCGCGGGTCGGCGCCGACGGACATCAGCCGGCCGGGGACGTTCAGGCCGGCTCCGCCCTCCGGCAGGCCGCCGTCGTTCGGCAGCTGCCAGGTGGCGGCGTAGTAGCCGAGGTGGCGGACGAACCGCTGCTCGGGGCCGAAGGCCAGCCGCCGCACGGTGGAGTGCAGCCCGTCGGCGCCGATCACCAGGTCGAACTCGCGCGGTGCGCCGTGTCGGAAGGCGACCCGTACTCCGCCGGCCGTCTCCTCCAGGGATTCGACGGTGTCGCCGAAGACGTACTCGGCACGGGGGGCGCTGTGCCGGTAGAGCACCTGGGCCAGTTCTCCGCGCGGGATCTCCAGCTCGCCGCCCGCGAACTCGGCGGGCAGGTGCAGCAGTCGGCGGCCGCGCCGGTCCACGAAGGTGATCGGGCTGCCGCCGGTGTCGAGGGCGCGCAGTTCGTCCAGCACGCCCATCCGCTCCAGCACGGTGCGGTGGGTGCGCCCCCGGAAGTCGACGTTCTGCCCACCGCCGCGCAGTGCGGGCGCGAGTTCGACCACGGTGACCTCGAAGCCGTACCGGCCCAGCCAGTGCGCCAGTGCGGGGCCGGCGATGCTCGCGCCCGAGACCAGCACCCTGGTGCGGGTGCGCGCGGAAGCGCTCATGGGAACCACTCCGTCCGAGGATCGTAAACTGTGTCCGACGGACACTGTTTGTTGCTGTGTACGGTAGACACAGTTGGCGGGCACGGGCAACCCCCGGGACGGGAGCGGATGATGGGCGAGACGGCGAACGACACGGTGCGACTGCTCTGGGAGCAGCCCGCCCGGCCGACCCGCGGGCCCAAGCCGGCCCTCAGCCTGGAGCGGATCGCCGCCGCCGGCGTCGAGGTGGCGGACGCGGAGGGGCTGGGCGCGGTCTCCATGCAGAAGGTCGCCGGGGTGCTCGACTTCACCAAGATGTCGCTCTACCGGTACGTCCCCGGCAAGGCCGAACTCCTCGCACTGATGGTCGAGTCGGCCCTCGGCGAGCCCACCACGGCTACGGACGGACCCGGCTGGCGGGAGCAACTCACCGCCTGGGCACACCAGTTGTCCGCCGCCTTCGCCCGCCACCCCTGGTTGCTGGACGCCACCCTCGGCCCCCGGGTGCCCGGCCCGAGGGAACTCGCCTGGCTGGAGCGGGTGGTGGCCGCCCTCGACGGCCACGGGCTGAGCGGCGCCGAACGGATGGACGCCGCCGTGCTGCTCTCCGGGCACGTGCGCAGCATCGCCGAACAGGCCCGCGCGGTCGGCCCGGACGGCTCCCCCGAGGCCGAACTCCTCGCCGCTCTCGGCACCGTGGTGCACCGGCACGCCGACCGCTACCCCGCCGTGGCCGCCGCGATGGCCGAACCGGACGGGCGCGACCAGGCCCTGGACTTCGGCCTGGCCCGCATCCTGGACGGCCTGGCCGCCCTGATCGACCGCCGCACCGGCCCGGAGCGCCCGGCGTAGCCACCCGAAAGCCCGTTGAACCGTCAGCCCGTTGCCCCGTTGACCCGTTGACCCGTCAGCCCGACAGCCCGTTGACCATTGACCCGTCGAGCCGCGCCCACCCGGACCGGCTACCATCCGCTCCCATGGCGATGTTCGTGCACCTGACGTCCACGGCGAACACGCCGCGCATCCGCCGCGCCGGGATCCGGGCCGACAGCCGAGGCCAGGGCGGGGTGCGCGGGGTGTACTGCTTCCCCGTGCTGCCCTCGTACACCCTCACCCACCAGTGGCTGCGCGAGCTGGCCCGGTTCGGCCCGAAGGGTTCGCTGGCCGCCGTGCACGTCCGGCTGGACGACGCCCAGCAGGTGCTGGTCGGGCACTACCGGGACCGCGCCAAGGAGGCCCAGCGGTGGCTGACCGCCGCCGAGGCGGTCGCCCGGATCGCCGCCCTGCCGGACCCGCGCGGCTGGGAGGTCGTCGTACCGCGCGCGGTGGACGCCCGCGAGGTGCACCGGGTCCGCGCGGTGCCGCAGGTCGCGGGCTGGCGCTACCTCCCGGGTGCCCACGGCACCCGGCCGTGCACCTGCTTCGGCTGCCGGATCCGCGGCGAGTACGGCGGCCGGCGGCTGCGCGAGCGCCATCCGCACCCACTGGACGGCCCGCCGCCGCCCGTGCCCGTGCTGCTCGCCCGGATCGAGGCGGCGGGCGACCCCGGCGACCCGGACGCACTGCGCTCCGCCCTGCACTGGTTCGGCCTGCGCCGCCGCGGCCCGGTGGAGCGCCTCGCCCGGCTGGCCGCCCACCCCGACCCGGGCGTCCGCCAGGAGCTGGTCCGGGCGGTCCAGGGCTGGTCCACACCGGGCGTCACCGAACTGCTGGACGGCCTCGCCGAGGATCCGGACCCGGACGTCCGCGAGGCCGTCGCGGACGTCCGGGAGCTCTGACCCCGCCGGGCAGCCCGGCTCAGGAGAAGCGCTCGAGCTGCCAGGAGTTCTTCTCCGGGCTCGGCACGGCGGAGTGCGGCGCCCCTCCCCCGACGTGCCCGTTCGGCCGAACCGGGTGATCATGGGACGAACCGTGTCTTCGGCGATTCGGCGCACCGGCACCCTCCGGCCGCGCCGGGAAGGTGGACCGCGATGTTCCAGCTCCTCTGGATTCTGCTCATCGGCTTCGTGCTCGGCGTCCTCGCCAAGCTGATCCTGCGCGGGCCGCAGTCGATCCCGTGGTGGCTGACCATGCTGCTCGGCGCCGCCGGGGCCTGGCTGGGCAACGCCGTCTCCGGCTGGATCGGTGTCCGCCACACCTCCGGCATCGACTGGATCCGTCACATCCTCCAACTCGGCTTCGCCGTGGCCCTGGTGGCCATCGTCGCACCGGCCTGGAGCAAGAACCGCAACCCCCGCTGATCACACCCCCTGCTCCCGGGTGGTCCGACCCTGGGTCCGGACCACCCGGGACGGAGCAGCTAGCCCACGTGCACCGCGGGCCGGCGCGCCCGGTCGTGTTCGGCCTCGCGGAGCACCTCGCGGGTGACCGGCGCGATCTCGCCCTGCCCGAACAGGAAGAACCGCAGGAACTGGGCGAAGGGGTTGCCCTCGGTCCACTCGAAGTAGATGTGCGGCTGCTGCCCGGTGAGGTCGCGCACCCGCAGCAGCAGCGCGGCCAGCGCGTTGGGCACGCTGGAGCTCTGCAGCGAGAGCACCCGGTAGCGCTCGTGCAGCACCTCGCCGCGCACTGTCAGTTCGGCCTCGAAGTCGGACGGGTCGAGCACGGTGACCTCGACGAAGACCAGGTCGTCCTCCGCCGGGATGTCGTTGTCCCTGCGGATCTGATGGATCTTGTCCCGGTACTCGGCGATGTCCCGGCTGTTGGGCTCGTTGGCGATCAGGCGCAGCGGTCGGTGGGTGTAGTCCCGGACGAAGCGCTCCGCGACCTCGTCCAGGACCACGTCGGTGACGCGCAGTTCGAAGGCGCGCTTGAGCCGGGAGAGGAAGGAGACCAGCATGATGCCCGCGATGAAGCAGGCGCCGATCTTGACGCCGTCCGGCCGTTCGGCGATGTTCACGGCGGTGGTGTAGAGGAACACGGCGGCGATCACCGCGAAGGTGATGGTCCAGCGCCGTTCCCCGGCCTTGCGGGCGGCGATGGTGACGGCGACCGCGGCGGAGCTGATCAGCACCAGCACACCGGTCGCGTACGCGCCGCCCTGGGCGTCGACGTTGGCGTCGAACAGCCAGGTGACCAGGAAGGCGATCAGGGTCAGCACGATCACCGTCGGCCGCACCGCCCGGGCCCAGTGCGGGGCCATGCCGTAGCGGGGCAGGTAGCGGGGCATCAGGTTGAGCAGTCCCGCCATGGCGGAGGCCCCTGCGAACCAGAGGATGGCGATGGTCGACAGGTCGTAGACGCTGCCGAAGGCGCTGCCCAGGTTCTCGTGGGCGAGGTAGGCGAGGGCGCGGCCGTTGGCCGGGCCGCCGGTCTTGAACGCGTCCTTGGGGATCAGCAGGGTCGTGATGAGGCTGGTGGCGATCAGGAAGACGCTCATGATCACGGCGGCGGTGGTGAGCAGGTGGCGGGCGCCGCGGATGCGGCCGGTGGGCTTCTCCTCGGTGTCGTCCGGGTCGCCCTCGATGTGGGGCATCACGGCGACGCCGGTCTCGAAGCCGGAGAGGCCCAGCGCGAGTTTGGGGAAGACGATCAGCGCCACGCCGATCATCGCGAACGCGTTGCCGTGCTCGGCGGTGAGCCCGTCCGTCCAGTCGCCGAACACATGGGGTTCCTTGAGGACGTGCCAGATGCCGTTGGCCACCACGACCACGTTGAGCGTGAGGTAGACCGCGACCAGGCCGACGGCCAGGCCGATGGCCTCGCTGAAGCCCTTCAGGAACACGGCGCCGAGCAGCGCCACGAGGATGAGGGTGAGCATCACCTGCTTGCCGGACAGGGCGCTGTGCAGGTGCGGGTTCTCGATCAGGTGGGCGGTCGCGTCGGCGGCCGACAGGGTGATGGTGATCATGAAGTCGGTGGCGGCGAAGCCGAGCAGGGTCAGCACGAAGAGCTTGCCCTGCCAGAACGACAGCAGCCGCTCCAGCATGGCGATCGAGCCCTGGCCGTGCGGGCTCTCGATGGCCACCCGCCGGTAGACCGGCAGCGCGCCGCACAGCGTGACCAGCACCAGGACGACCGTGGCGATCGGCGACAGCAGACCGGCCGCGAGGGCGGCGATGCCGGGCTGGTAGCCGAGCGTCGAGAAGTAGTCGAGGCCGGTCAGGCACATGACCCGCCACCAGTGCGCGCCCTTCTCGGCGGGCGCCTCGGCGTGCGGGCCGGGGTGCTGCTTCGCCATGTCCGAGAGGCCTTCGAGCAGCCACGCCCGGAACCTGGCGCCGCGCGTGGACGAAGCCGAAGGGGCTGCTCCCGGTGCGGCCGAACCCGACGAGACCACGTACACCCCTGTCCATGACTTCGGCCGGCCGCCGCACGGTTCCGGACCCCCAAGGCCGCCGGACGGCGGGCCTGGTCAGGCTAGGGGACCGGGCCGGGGCGGTCCGGCAGCCTCGCGGGCCAACACGCCGGGATGCGCCCGTCCGGCCCTCCGGGGTGGCGCCGGCCGCCCGACGGTGGTCGGCGGCCCCGGCGCGGCGGTGTACCCGCCCCACCCGTAAGGGGTATAGATGTCCGCGCGCATTGACTCACCAGGTTGACGCGCCCATGGGATCGGCGGCGGACGGCAGGGAGACAGCGGTGGCGGAACCGAGTCGGCGGGGGATCCTGGGCCTGGGCCTGATGGCGGCCGCCGTCACCTCCTGCGGCGCCCAGCAACCGGGCGCCGCCCAGCACCCCACGCCGGACCCCCAGGGCGCCCCCGGCTCGGCCGCACCCACCGCCGCCCAGCACGCCGGGCCGAAGGGCGACCCGCCGAACGAGCAGTCCCTACCCGGCAACCCGGACTGGGAGATCACCGACCCCGGCCGGGCCGGCGCCGTCGAGGGCTTCGCCGACCGGGTCAGCGTGCTGCCCGGCGAGTCCTTCGGCCTGCACGTCTCCACCCCCGCCGCCTCCTTCACCGTCTCCGCCTACCGGATGGGCTGGTACGGCGGCGCCCGGGCCCGGCTGGTCTGGCGCCGCGAGCACGTCCCCGGCGCCGGGCAGGCCGCCCCGCACGTGGACCAGGTCACCCGCACCGTGCTGACCGGCTGGCAGCGCACCCTCGCCGTGGACACCACCGGCTGGCCCGAGGGCGCCTACCTGCTGCGCCTGGACGCCGAGGACGGCTCCGGCCGCAGCTACGTCCCGCTCACCGTCCGCTCCGCGAGCACCGCCGGGAAGACCGTGGTGATGAGCGCCCCGGCGACCTGGCAGGCCTACAACGAGTGGGGTGGCTACAGCCTCTACAACGGCCCGACCGGCGGCCTGGCCACCCGTTCGCTGCGGGTCGTCTTCGACCGGCCGTACGACTACGACCACGGCGCCGGGCTGTTCCTGGTCTACGAGGCACCGCTGATCGCCCTGGCCGAGCGACTCGGGCTGCCGCTCGCCTACACCACCGGGATCGACGTGGCCCGCGAACCGGGGCTGCTGCGCGGCGCGAGCGCCGTCCTCTCGCTCGGCCACGACGAGTACTGGTCCCCCGAGCAGCGCGCCAACGTGGTGGCGGCCCGGGACGCCGGGACGAACCTGGCGATCCTCGGCGCCAACTGCTGCTTCCGGCGGATCCGCTTCGAGCCCACCGCGCTCGGACCGGACCGCACGGTGGTCTGCTACAAGGCCGCCTGGGCGCAGGACCCCGGCTACCAGGCGGGCTCCCCGGCGACCACGGACTTCCGGGCCGGCCCCGGCGCCGACCCGGAGAGCTCGATGCTCGGCGTGATCTACGACGGCTACCCGGTGGACGCCCCGTACGTGGTCACCTCGCCGGGGCACTGGGCCTTCGAGGGCACCGGCGTGGCGGCCGGGGCCTCCTTCCCGCACCTGGTCGGCGTCGAGTACGACCGGGTCGACACCGGCTTCCCCACCCCGCGCCCGATCGAGGTGATCGCCCACTCCCCGGTGGTCTGCGAGGGCCGGCGCTCCCACTCCGACACCGCCTACTACACCGTGCCCAGCGGCGCCGGGGTCTTCGCCAGCGGGACGATGCGCTGGGTGGAGGCCCTGGACGCGCGCGGCCCCGGCGGCGGCAAGGCCGACCACGGCATCGACTCCCACGCCGGGGACGTGGTCCGCAAGGTCACCGAGAACGTCCTGCGCGCCTTCGCCGCCGGTCCGGCCGCACGCACCCACCCCGCCCAGGACAACCTGGCCGCCGTCTACGGCACGGCCTAGCGGTCCATCGCGGTCCCTCGCGGTCCATCGCGGTCGAACCGGCCTTCCCGGCCCCGGCCGAGCCCTGCCCCGTCCGCCCCGGGGCCGGAAGGGCCCGTTGATCCGGCTACACTCGCACGGTCTAACAGCAGCGCAGGTCGTCACAGGACAACCGACCGGTGTGGCCCTGGTGCCGGCCGGCGAGGGCACGAGGGAAACAGAACATGGTCGAGGCCTCCCCGAAGGTCGTTGTCGTCGTCCCCACGTACAACGAGCGGGAGAACCTTCCGGTCCTCGCCGGGCTCCTCGCGGACCTCGCGGTGCCCGAGCTGCACCTGCTGGTGGTCGACGACAACTCCCCCGACGGCACCGGCGAGATCGCCGACAAGCTCGCCGCCGACTCCGGGGGCACCGTCGGTGTGCTGCACCGCACCGAGAAGGACGGCCTCGGCCGCGCCTACCTGGCCGGCATGGCCCGGGCCCTGGACGAGGGCGCCGACGTGGTGATCCAGATGGACGCCGACCTCTCGCACCCGGCCTCGGCGATACCCGCGATGGTCGCCACCCTGCTGGCCGAGCAGGACACCGCCGTGGTGCTCGGCTCCCGCTACGTGCCCGGCGGGTCGACCGCCGAGGAGTGGCCGTGGCACCGCAAGGCGCTCTCCACCTGGGCCAACTTCTACGTCAACGCCATTCTCGGCCTGGGCGTCCGGGACGCCACCGCGGGCTTCAAGGCCTGGCGGGCGAGCGCCCTGCGGGCCATCGACCTGCCGACCGTGCAGAGCAACGGCTACTCGTTCCAGGTCGAGATGAACTACCGGGTGGTCCAGCGCGGGCTGACCATCCGCGAGGTGCCGATCCGCTTCGAGGAGCGGATCGAGGGCGCCTCCAAGATGAGCATCGGGGTGCAGATGGAGTCCGCCCTCGCCCCCTGGAAGCTGCGCTTCAACCGCGAGTAGCCACGCAAGAGCGGGTCTGGACGAGTAGTCCCTGCGGCAACGGGCTGTGTGAGCCGCTGTCGCGGGGAAAGAAGGGCGTCATGGCCCTTCTCCCGGAGTCCCTGCCGACGCTGGTCCGCCGCGCCGCCCGAGACCCGTTCGCCGTCCAGACGCTGCGCGCCACCGTGGCCGCCACCCTGTCGTACGCGGTGGCCACCCGGCTCAGCAGCGAGCCCGCACCGCTGACCGCGCCGCTCACCGCGCTGCTGGTGGTGCAGGTCACCGTCTACTCGACGCTCAAGACCAGCGTCCGCCGGGTCGTCTCGGTGGTGGTCGGGGTGCTGATCGCGATCGGCTTCAGCGCCGTGGTCGGGCTCTCCTGGTGGAGCCTGGGGCTGATCATCCTGGCCTCGCTGGTGATCGGGCGGTTCGTCCGGGTCGAGGAGTTCGTCCAGGAGGTCGCGATCAGCGCGATGCTGATCCTGGGCGTCTCCAAACTGACCTCCCAGGCCTGGGACCGGGTGCTGGAGACCCTGATCGGCGCGGCCGTCGGCCTGCTGTTCAACCTGCTGTTCGCCCCACCGGTCTGGGTGGACACCGCCGGGGAGTCGATCGAGGACCTCGCCCGGCGGGCCCGTCAGCTGCTGCTCGACATCTCCGAGCAGCTGGGCCGGCCGACCCCGGTCGCGCGGGCCGCCGAGCGGCTGCACGAGGCCCGCCGGCTGGACCAGGCGATCGCGGACGTGGACGCGGCGCTGCGCCAGGCCGAGGACAGCCTGCGGTTCAACCCCCGGATCAGCGAGGGGCTGCTCTCCCGGCTGGTGCTGCGCACCGGGTTGGACACCCTGGAGATCTGCGTGGTGGTGATCCGGGTGCTGGCCCGCTCGCTGACCGACCTGGCCAAGCGGCGCGGGCCCGAGGAGCGGCTGTTCCCGCCGGAGGTCGCGGTCGTGCTGGAGGAGCTGCTGGCGCACGTCGGCGGGGCGATGGTCAGCTTCGCCGTGCTGGTCACCACCCAGGTGAGCCGCAACGCCGAGGAGGCCGAGGAGCGGCTGACCGCCGAGCTGGCGGCGGCCTGGACCTGCCGGGAGAACGTCGCCGAGGTGCTGCTGCGCAAGGTCCAGGAGCATCCGGAGGCCTGGCAGCTGCACGGCTCGATGCTGGCCGAGGTCGACCGGATCCTGGACGAGCTGGACCTCGAGCACCGCAGCCGGCGACTGATGGAGGAGCTGGACCGGGCCTCGCTGGCGAGCCGGGAGCGGTTCTCCCCGCTGGCCCGGCTGCGCCGCGCGGTGCGGGAGCGGCAGCGGGACGAACGGGAGCGCCCGGCGGCGGGGGCCGGGCGCTGAGCCTCGCCGTCAGGAGGTCAGGGCATCAGCCAGGGCTGCTGCGGCAGCGGGTGGCCGGTCTCCAGGTAGGTCTTGAGGTTGGACAGCACAGCCGACCAGCCCCGTTCGGCGTCCGCCCGCTCGGTCTCGTCGGCGAGGTTCTCGTGGGTGACGGTGAGCCGGGTCAGGTCCTGCCAGTGCCGGAGGTCGAAGGTGACCCTCGAGGGCCCGCCGGGGCGCCGCCCCTCCGGCCCCGCCCAGGTGGTGACCAGCCGGTGCGGGCGGTCGGACACCTCGACGGTGCCGATCACGTCGGCGATCCCGGAGTCGTCGGCGCGCTGGTGCTCCCAGGGCGCGCCGGGCAGCCAGGTGGAGACGTTGCGGTGGCCCCAGTAGAGGCCGGACTCGTCGGCGTTGGTGAGCGCGTGCCAGACCCGCTCCGGGGTGGCGCGCAGGTAGACGATGCCGCGGTGGCTGAAGGCGGTCACCGGCTCAGCCCCTGGCCGCGTCGAGCAGCGGCTGGATCTCGATCTTGCCCATCCGCAGCATGACCGCCATCACGCGGTCGGCCTTGGCCCGGTCCTCGTCGCCGACCAGGTCGAGCAGGACGCGCGGGGTGATCTGCCAGGACAGGCCGTAGCGGTCCTTGAGCCAGCCGCACGGGCCCTCCTGTCCGCCGTCGGCGGTGAGCTTGGCCCAGAGTTCGTCGACCTCCCGCTGGTCGTCGCACTCGACCTGGAGCGAGATCGCCTCGGTGAAGTGGAACTCGGGGCCGCCGTTGAGCGCCGTGTAGGGCCGGCCGGCGAGTTCGAACTCGACGGTCATCACCGAGCCGGCCTGGACGGGGGCGCCCTCGCCGTAGTGGGTGACCCTGGTGATCCGGGAGTCGGGGAACAGCGAGGTGTAGAAGGCGGCGGCCGCTTCGGCCTGGTCGTCGAACCAGAGGAAGGTGGTGATCTTCTGCATGCGCCCGACGGTAACGGCGGGCCCGCGTGCGGCGGCCGAGCCACGGCCGGGGGTCACCGGATCGGCGCCCCCGGCCGTCGGGTCAGTGGGTCAGTGCACCCAGCCCGCGTAACGCTGCACGAAGCGCCGGCCGGTGTGGGCGGTGACCACGACGTCGTAGCGGCCCTGCTTGTCCAGCGGCCAGGAGAGGTTGACCTGCTTGCCGGGCTTGACCCAGACGGTCTGGGCGCTGCCCGCGAAGTCGTTGGGCTCGGCGGTGAAGGCCACGTCCGTCAGACCGTCGTTGGCCACCTGGAGGGTGAGCTTGAGGCTGCCGTGCAGGTCGGCGGTGACGATCGGCACGCCGATGTCGTTCTGGCCGTCCTGTCCGTCCCGGACGACCGTCCCGGCGAAGCGGCGCACGAAGCCGTCCGGGCCGTGGACGGTGAAGTCGTAGCGGCCGTCGGTGGCGGCGGCGTCCCAGACGTAGGTCGCGTTCGCGCCGGGGGCGACGGTGTACGGGGTGCCCGCGAACGGGAGCAGGATGTTCGGGTAGACGGTATACGGGAAGGCCACCGAGCCGTCGTTGCTCATGGTGCAGGTGACCTTGCCGGTCCGGCGGTCCACCTCGACGTCGGCCCACGGCTGGTACGGCAGCGGGCGGTGCGGGCGGTCGCCGCGCTCCTGGACCGGCATCGCCTGGGCGCCGGTCGCCGGGAGGGCGACGCCGGGCAGCTTGGTGCCCGCGTCGGCCCGGGCCATCAGGGCGTTGGTGTCGGGCAGTCGGGGGATCGAGGTGTCCGGGGCGGCGAAGTCGAAGCAGCTGGTGAGGTCGCCGCAGACGGCCCGGCGCCAGGCGGAGATGTTGGGCTCGGCCACGCCGGTCACCCGCTCCATCAGGCGCAGCACCGAAGTGTGGTCGAAGACCTGGGAGTTGACCCAGCCGCCGCGCGACCAGGGGGACGCCACCCAGAGCGGGACGCGGTTGCCGAGGCCGATGGCGCGCCCCTGGGTGAACTCCTCGGGGGTGCCGGGCTCGGGGGTGGGCGGGACCATGTGGTCGAAGTAGCCGTCGTTCTCGTCGTACATGACCAGGAAGACGGTGTGCTGCCAGACGTCCGGGTTGGACATCAGCGACTGCAGCGCCTGGTTGACCCAGTGGGCGCCGTAGGCGGGGCCGGCCTCCGGGTGCTCGGAGAACAGGTAGGGCGCGACCAGCCACGAGATGGTCGGCAGGGTGCCGTCCTTGCAGTGGCGGTCGAAGTCGGTGGGGTCGAACTTGGTCATCGCGTTGAGGTAACGCGGGTCGTCCTTCGGGAAGTTGTGGAACTGCTTGAAGTAGGAGAGCGCGTTGTCGTCGTAGTCGCCGGTGCGGTCGTCCTTGCTGGGGTTGTGGTAGACCCGCCAGCTGACGCCGGCCGCCTGGAGGCGCTCGGCGTAGGTGGTCCAGTCGGCGACCGGGTTGTCGGTGACCGGGGTGTTGTCGATCCAGGGGCCGGTGGTGCCGTCCCGGCCGGGGCCGGAGGTACCGGTCCACAGGTAGAGCCGGTTGGGGTCGGTGGGGCCGGCCAGCGAGGTGAAGTAGGCGTCGCAGAGGGTGAACGCGTCGGCCAGGGCGTACTGGTAGGGGATGTCGTCCCGGGTGAAGTAGCCCATGGTGCGCTCGCCCTTGGCGGCGATCCACTTGTTCATCGCACCGTTGTTGATGGCCTGGTGGCCGGTCGCCCAGTCGTGGGCCAGGCCGCCGGCGTTCTGCGCGTTGTACTTCGAGGTGTCCATCCGGTACGGCAGCATCACCCCGCCGTCGCTGCGGCGGGCGTCGGGCTGGCGGAACACGTCGGTGCCGTCCGGGAACCGGAGCGCCTGCTTGTCGCCGAAGCCGCGCACGCCGTTCAGGGTGCCGAAGTAGTGGTCGAAGCTGCGGTTCTCCTGCATCAGGACGACGACGTGCTTGACGTCCTTGATGGTGCCGGTGAGGGCGGTGGCGGTCGCGGCGTCAGGGGCGGGGGCGGCGTCCGCCCGGGTGGCGGACAGGCCGGTCAGGGCGGTGGCGCCGACGGCCGCGGAGGCGCCGACGAAGGTGCGGCGGGAGAGCTCGGGCATCACGGACTGGCCTCTCAGAGCTGGAAGATGGCGACGGCGGCGGCGGTGTCGGAGGGCCACTCGTTGGCGGCGGTGTTCGGCTCCGGCTGGGGCCAGTCCGCGACCAGGGTGTGCGCCTCGACCAGCTTCAGCGCTCCGGCGTACTGGACGGAGTCGATCCGGTCCTGCGGCTCGGGGCGGTCGCCGCGCCGCTTGCGGGTGGGCGACCAGGTGACGCCCGGGGCCTTGGCCGGGTCGCGGTTCTCCTCGCGGAAGGTGTCGGTCAGTCCGGCGGCCTGCAGCTCCGTGGTGACCGGCCAGGCGAGCGGGCCGACGCCCTGGTGGGCGGCGGCGGTGGCGGCCGTCCAGTCCAGGTGGGAGGGCGAGGAGAGCGCACCGGCCAGCACCACCGGGACGCGCCGGGCGAGGTCCGCGCGCACCGCGGCGGCCAGCGCCTTGGCCTGCTTGACGCGCGGTGAGGCGGTCTCGGCGGCCAGCACCTGGGCGGCGGTGCCGCCGTCCTGGACGGCGTACGGGCCGTAGCCCGCCTCGTCGAGGTGCGCGGCCCAGAACCGGACGCTGCGGCCGCCGGGCAGCTGGACGGTGGCCGCGACGGCGGGCAGCTCGGCGGTGGCCTGGGTCGGCTCGGTGAGCGGGTAGCGGCTGAGGATGCCGACGCTGCCCGGGCTCTGGTGGGCGTACCAGCCGAGGGCGTCGGCCAGGGTCTGGGCCCGCTCACCGGCCGTCTCCTGCAGGGCGAGCACGTCCAGGCCCTGGGCGAGGACGACGCGCAGCTGCTTCTCCAGCGCGTCGGTGTAGCCGGAGCCCGCCTGGTGCAGGTTCCAGCTGGCGGCCTTGAGCCGGGGCGCGGCGGTCGGGGCCACCACGGGGACGAGCACGGTGACGGTGTCGGTGGGCCCGGCGCTGTCCTTGACGCCGACCACCACCAGCTCGGGGTTGCGGCCGGGGGTGGCGGGCGCCGTACCGGTGAGCGTGCCGTCGGCGGCGACCGAGGCCCAGGCCGCGCCGCCGAGCTTGCGGTAGGCGGCCGAGCCGGCAGGGTTGCCGGCCGGGCGGGACCAGAGGCCGCCGAGCTTGATCTTCACGGCGGCGCCGGGGGCCACCGGGGTGGCGGTGAAGGAGTCGACGGCGGCGTGCGGGGGAACGACCGCGGGCTTGGGCCGGAAGCTGAACGGGGCGGTCTGGGCGAGGACGCCGTAGCCGTCCTTGGCGAGCAGGTAGGCGGTGTACGGGCCGCCGGTCAGCGCGGAGGTGTCGAGCTGGACGTCGCCGGAGCTGCCGGGGGTGTACTTCCACACCAGCGAGGAGCCGGTACCGGGCCGGCGGCTGCCGTCGTAGATGCCGACCCAGTTCTTGGCGTCGGGGGCGTCGGTGGTCCAGTGGAAGGTGAGCCGGTCGCCTTCGGCGGGGCTGCTGGAGGAGGTCAGGGTCAGGGCGCTGCCTGCGGCCACGGTTGTCCTGTCCGCCGCCGCGGGTCCGGTCCGCCGGGGGACGGTGCCGGGGCCGCGCGCGGCTGGTCACGGAGGCTGGGAGGGAGAACGCCCACAGTTGGCTGTACAACTGTGGGCGGGCTCATTCACCCGAAGGCCAGCGACCGGAACGTGAACGGCGCGTGACGGAGCATCGGGCGGTTCGGGAACTCCATGACGGAACCGGTGCCGGACAGGCGCGGAGGGCCGCGACGGACGATCCGTCGCGGCCCTCGGGGGGGTGTATCGGGGGATATCGGGGGGGTATGGGGTGGCAGCGCTCAGGCCAGGGCGAGGAACAGCTTCTCCAGCTCGGCCTCGGTCATCGGTGCCGCGTCCTCGTCGGCGGCGGCCATGCACTGGCGCATCCCGCTCGCGACGATCTTGAATCCGGCCCGGTCCAGGGCGCGCGAGACGGCGGCGAGCTGAGTGACCACGTCCTTGCAGTCCCGGCCCGCCTCGATCATCGCGATCACCCCGGCCAACTGGCCCTGGGCCCGGCGCAGCCGGTTCAGGACCGCGCCGACCGACTCCTCGTCCACCTGCATGTCAGGGCCGCCTTTCACATCGACTGTCGATGGACAAGTGTACCCCGCGGGGTATTCATTCCCGGCTGGCGGAGATCGTCGCGGAAGGCCCGTCGAACAGTGATGGGCCGACCGGTCAGCAACGGGCCGGCCGGCCAGCGAGCGGAGCGCCGGCCGGTCGGCGGAGGGCCCGTCGGTCAGCGGCGGGCCAGCCGACGCTCGCCCCCGGCGCCGGTCGCGTACGGCAGCTCGTAGTAGGCGAACACCTCGGGCTCGTCGGTGGCCGGCAGGATGTCGTCGGTGCCGATCGCCGGAGCGTCCTTGACCTTGCTCCGCGGGTACGCCACCCGCAGGTACGCCGGGCCGGCCACCGCCCCCTCCAGCGGGACGAAGACCAGGCGGCGCTTGGCGATCACGCCGATCGTGACGGTGGCGAAGAAGGGCTCGTCGGTGGACGTCTCGACGTAGACCGACTCCAGCGTGCCGATCCGCTTGCCCTTGTCGTCGACCACGTCCTGGCCCCGCCACTCGCGGATGTCTGCCATAGCGATCTCCATGGCCTCCGACCTCCCGTGTCGCACCCTGCCACTGGTCCCCCGCCCACTTTCGACCCCCGGAGTTCCCATCCTGCGCCGGGACGGGCGCCGGGGCGCGACGAAAGGGACATACGGGGGTGAGCCGGCGAACCACCACCAGGGCGCTGACCTGGGCTTTAGGCTGTCCGCCAACGTTCGGGAACAGCTCGCCCGGGGAGCGGCCCCGGGCGGGACGGCCAGAGGGGCGGCAGCCGTGGGGTACGAGAGCATGTGGGAGTCCGGTCATCCGGAGATCGCGGCCGATCTGCGGCCCGAGGTCCCCCACCCGGCCCGGATGTACGACTACTACCTGGGCGGCAAGGACAACTTCCCGGCCGACCGCGCCGCCGCCGAGAAGGCGCTCGCCGCCAACCCCGAGTTCCGCGCCACGGCCCGGGCCAACCGGGGCTTCCTGACCCGGGCGGTGCGCTGCGTCGCCGGGCTGGGCGTCGACCAGTACCTCGACATCGGCACCGGGATCCCCACCGCCGGCAACACCCACGAGATCGCCCGGGCCGTCGACCCGGCCGCCCGGGTCGTCTACGTCGACAACGACCCGATCGTGCTCAGCCACGCCCGCGCCCTGATGGCCGGCGCGGGGCCCGGGCGGACCACCGTGCTGCAGGCCGACCTGCGGGACCCGTCGGCGGTGCTGGACGCCGTCCGGGCCGAGGGGGTGCTGGACTTCTCCCGGCCGGTCGGGCTGGTACTGGCGGCCGTGCTGCACTTCCTGCGCGACGAGGACGAGCCGTACCGGGCGGTGGCCACCCTGCTGGCCGCGCTGCCCTCCGGCAGCCACCTGGTGCTCTCGCACGGCACGGCCGACTTCATCCCGGCCGCCGTGCGCGACCGGGTCACCGGTGTCTACGACAAGGCCACCGCGCCGCTGGTCGGCCGGAGCCGGGAGCAGGTGCGGGCGTTCTTCGACGGGCTGGAGCTGCTCCGGCCCGGGGTGGTCACCGTCCCGCTCTGGCGCCCGGAGGAGGCGCCGGCGCCGGGTGCGGAGCGGGTGAGCATGTACGGGGCGGTCGCGCGCAAGCCCTGACGGCGGCGTGGTGGGGGCGCCCTGTGGCGGGCGCTCGCGGCGGGCCCGGCCGTGGGCAGTTACGACGGGCTCTTACGACGGGCTCTTTCGGCAGGGCTTTTCGGCGGGGCTTTTCGGCGGTCCGGGGTAGTGCTGGCGGGACCTCGGATTGGGGGGTTTTTACCACCGACCCGGGCCCGCACCCCCGGCTACTGTCGACGGGACGGCTCCGGAGCGGGGCGGTCAACACGGGGTCAGCACGCCATGAACGCGCATGACATGGGGGGAACCACCATGCTCCACTACCGCCGAAACGCCCACCGCCGAAACGCCCACCGCCACGTCGCCGGGGCCGTCGCGGTCGCCGGACTCGCCGTCGGGGTGCTCAGCGCCTGCGACCCGGTCGGAACGTCCGTCAGCGACGACGCGACCGTCTCGGACAAGGTCACCGCCGTCAAACTCGACAACTCCTCCGGGGACGTCACCGTCCACGGCAAGTCCGGCGCCGGGGGCGCCTCCGTCCACCGGAAGATCACCTATCACAGTGGAAAGCCCGGCACGACCACCCGGGTCGAGGGCGGGGTCCTGGTGCTCGGCGGCTGCGGGCACAACTGCTCGGTGGACTACACCGTCGAGCTGCCCGCCGGGCTGCCGATCAGTGGCAGCACCTCGGCCGGCGGGATCCACCTCACCCAGGTCGGCGAGGTGTCGGTGCACACCGACTCCGGTGACATCTCGGTCGACCAGGCCTCCGGCTCGGTCGACGTGCGCACCAACAACGGTGAGATCAAGGGCACTTCACTCAAGGGCGACAAGATCCAGGCCAAGACGGACAACGGCGAGATCAACCTCACCCCCGGCAAGGCCCAGGACATCAAGGCCACCACCTCCAACGGCGAGATCCACGTCACCGTGCCGACCGGCTCCTACCACGTCAGCGCCGGGACGGACATCGGCGAGAAGCACATCGGCGTCCAGAACGACCCCAACGGCAAGTTCAAGCTCGACCTGGGGACGGACATCGGCGACATCACCGTCAAGACCGGCTGATCGGGCCCGCTTCGGCGGACCGGCTGGGCGGTCACTCGGCTGCTCGGCGGACCGGTTGCCCGGCTGCTCGGTCGCTCGGCCGGGAGATCGGCGCGCGGCGGCCGACGGCAACTGCCGCTCCGGGCACGCACCTTGACGGGCGCACCCGGAGCGGGCGGGCCCGGCGGTCAGAGGCCGGTCTGGATCTCGGCGCGATGGCGGATGTACTCGTCGGGGTGCGACCGGGCGATGGTGACGGCCGCCTCCACCAGGGCGTGCAGCTCCGCCGGGTAGGCGCGCGGCACCAGCGGCAGGCCCGGCAGGATGCAGCGGCGGACGTCCAGGTCCTCGTTGCCGACGAACTCCCGCAGCGCGGCCTCGTTCCAGCTGTCGCGGACGGTCGCGCCCTCGTCGGCCGTCGCGTTCCGGCCGCCGCCGACCGTGAGCGCCGTCCAGTACCAGGCCCGGGCCGCACCGGCCCGCTCCGGATTGGTGCCGGTCCGCAGGTAGCCCAGCAGGGCCAGCCGGACCCGGCGCTGCCCGAAGGCGACCAGGGCGGGCTCGACGAAGCGGCGGTTGAAGCTCGGGTTGGGGTCGTGGACCGCCGCCTCCAGCAGCGGCTCGAAGTACTCCTCGGGCAGCTCGGACCGTCCGGCGAGCGCCTTGTGGACCTCCCAGCGGGCCGCGCTCGGATAGTCCGCCCCCGACGCGACCTCGATCCCGAGCACCCGGAGCAGACGTGAAAGCCGCAGCTCGAACGCCTGCGATCCGTCCCCGGTGCGCTCGGGCAACGGCTGGAGAATCCGCACCTCGCCGGCCGTGTCCTTGGTTTCCACGAACATCCTCCTCATTCTGAGTCATCGGCAGACTACTCGCTGATACACCCGTTCGGAGTCGGTTTTCGGCCAGGACCGGATCATGAACGACTTCCGGGGCGGGGGTTTGACGCCCCTTCAGTCCGCCGTCGGGTCAGCCCCTGCAGTGCGGAATGGCTCGGTTCGGTCGTTCGGTGCGGGGTGACCGCCCGTCAGGAGGGACGACCGGGTGGGACGAGGCCGGACTGGTAGGCGATCGCGACCAGTTGGGCCCGGTCCCGGGCGTCCAGCTTGGACATCGCCCGGTGCACATGGGTGCGGACGGTGAACGGGCTGACGAACATCCGCTCGGCTATCTCCTCGTTGGTGAGCCCGGTGGCGGCCATCGACATCACCTCGCGCTCACGGGCGGTGAGGACGGCGAGCCGCTCGGCGGGCGCGGCGGCGGCCGGACCGGGCTGGGCGAGGAACTGCTCGATCACGGCCCGGGTGGCGGCCGGTGAGAGCAGGGCGTCGCCGGCCGCCACGGTGCGCACGGCGGCGAGGAGTTCCTTGGGGTCGGCGCCCTTGCCGAGGAAGCCCCCGGCGCCCGCGCGCAGCGCCTGGGCGACGTACTCGTCGATCTCGAAGGTGGTGAGGATGAGCACCCGGGTGCCGGACAGTTCCTCGTCCGCGCAGATCTCGGCGGTGGCGCCGAGGCCGTCGGCGCCGGGCATCCGGATGTCCATCAGCACGATGTCGGGCTTGGTGGCGCGGGCGAGCTCCACCGCCTCCCGGCCGTCGGCGGCCTCGCCGACCACCTCCATGTCCTCCTCGGCGTCGATCAGCATCCGGAAGGCGCCGCGCAGCAGGGCCTGGTCGTCGGCGAGCAGCACGCGGATGGTCATGCGTGGTCCTTGTCCTTTCGGATGGCGCGATCTTGTCGGGTGGCGTCGGGAGAGGTGACGTCCGGAGAGGTGGCGTCGCGAGAGGTGACGTCGCGAGAGGTGGCGGAGTCGGCGGGGCGGACGGGCCGGACAGGCCGGACGGTGCAGTCGCGCCAGAAGGCGTGGGCGCGCCGGTCCCTGGCGACGGGCCCGGCCGGGGTGCCCGGCTCGTGGCCGCCCTCGGTGCGGGCGGCACCCTGGGGGCGGGCGGTGTCCTCGGGCCGGGCGGCGTCCCCGGGGCGGGCGGTGTCCTCCACCCGTGGCGCGACGTCCTCCCGGGCGCCGGTGCGCAGCGGGAGTTCGGCGGTGACCAGGAAGCCGCCGTCGGGCCGCCGGTCGGCGGTGAGGCGGCCGCCGACCGCGCCGGCCCGTTCGCGCATGCCGATCAGCCCGAAGCCGCTCTCGCCCGCGGCGGGCGGGGGCAGCAGGGCGGTGCGGGGGCGGCCGGGGCTGGTCGGGTGGCCGTTGGCGACGCTGATCGCGACCCGGCTGCCGGTGTAGGAGAGGGTGACCTCGGCGTCGGCGCCGTGGGCGTGCTTGGCGACGTTGGTCAGCGACTCCTGGACGATCCGGAAGGCGGTGAGGTCGACGCCTGGCGACAGCGGGCGGGACTCGCCCTCGACGGTGAGCCGGACCGGCAGACCGGCCCGTTCGAAGGTGTTGATCAGCTCGGGCAGCCGGTCCAGTCCGGGGGCGGGTTCCAGCGGGGCCGGCTCCTCCGCGCGGCGCAGCAGGCCGACGGTGGCCCGCAGCTCCTGGAGCGCGGAGCCGGTGGCGTCGGTGATGTGGCTGAGCACCTCGCGGGCCTGCACCGGGTGGTTGTCCATGAGGTGGACGGCGATGCCGGCCTGGGCGTTGGCCAGGGCGATGTGGTGGGCGACCACGTCGTGGAGGTCGCGGGCGATCCTGATCCGCTCGTCGGCGACCCGGCGGCGGGCCTCCTCCTCGCGGGTGCGCTCGGCGCGTTCGGCGCGTTCCTCGATCGCGGCCAGGTGGGCGCGGCGGTTGCGGATGGAGTCGCCGAGGGCGCCGGGCAGCAGGGCCCAGGCCAGGACGCCGATCCGCTCGCCGATCGGGCCGCCTGGGCCGAAGACCAGCGCGATCCCGGTGAGCAGGACGGCGGTGACGATCGAGGCGCGCAGCGCGGTGGAGCGGTCGGTGCGCACCGCGAGGAAGTAGAGGGCGAGCAGCAGCGGGGTGGCCAGCATGGGGGTGAGCCGGGGGCTGGTCCAGGTGAGCAGCATGGTGCAGAGCAGGGTGACGACGACCACGGCGCGGGGGTGCCGGCGGTGGAAGAACACGACCACGGCGGCGATCAGGGCGAGGACGCCGGTGGCCGGGTCGACCGGAGCGAAGCGTCCCGTGGTCTGGTCGATCATGGCGCCGAGGGCGGTGACCCCGATCAGGGCCGCGCCGCCGGCGACGTCGAGCAACCGGGGGTGCTCGCGGCGCAGGCGCTGCCAGGTGTCGCTCATCGTCCTGTTCTCCGGGTCGGGGTGCCCTGGCCGCGCCCTCGCCGGGTTCTGCCAGTCGGTGTCGCTCCGCCGCCCCCGGTGGGGTGCGGAGCGCCGGGTGGGGGCCTCCGCGCGGGCGGCGGCCCCGACAGCAACGGTAACGGTTGGGGCTCGAACCGGTGTCCGAGCCGACCGGTGCCGGACCGGGCCGCCTGGGTGGGCGGCCCGGTCCGGGTGGTTCCGGGCCCGGCCCGAGGGGTGCTCGGGCCGGGCCGGTCGGTACCGGGGCCGATGGCCGTCGGGCGGCACCAGGTGGTGCCGGACCCAGGCCCTCTCCGGCCCTAGACGGTGACCGACTCCTTGACCGGGGCCGGTTCGGGGGCGGCGGTGTGCAGCTTGCTGCCCTCGACGTCGACGTCGGGTATCAGGCGGTCGAGCCAGCCCGGCAGCCACCAGGCGCGGCGGCCGAGCAGGGCGAGGACGGCCGGGACGATCGTCATCCGGACCACGAAGGCGTCGAAGGCGACGGCGGCGGCGAGGCCCAGACCCATCATCTTGATCATCGGCTCGCTCATCCCGATGAAGCCCGCGAAGACGGCGATCATGATGAAGGCGGCCGCGGTGACCACCCGGGCGTTGTGCCGGAAGCCGGTGACGATGGCCTCGCCCGGCTCCTCGCCGTGGACGTAGGCCTCACGGATCCGGGTGACCAGGAACACCTCGTAGTCCATGGCGAGGCCGAAGACCACGCCGATCATGAAGATCGGCATCATGCTCATCACCGGGCCGGTCTGCTCCACGCCGATCAGGTCGGCCAGCCAGCCCCACTGGAACACCGCGACGACCGCGCCCAGCGCGGCGGCCACCGAGAGCAGGAAGCCGAGCGCCGCCTTGACCGGGACGAGGACGGAGCGGAAGACCACCAGCAGCAGCAGGACGGCGAGGCCGACGACCACCGCGAGGTAGGGCACCAGCGCGTCGCTGAGCTTCTGCGAGACGTCGATGTTCATCGCCGTCGTACCGCTGACCAGCACCGTCGCCCCGGTGGAGGCCTTGAGCCCGGCCGCCTGGCCGCGGATGGTGTGGACCAGGTCCTTGGTCGCGGCCTCGGCCGGACCGGTCGCCGGGATGGCGTTGACCAGGGCGGTGTCCCCCGCCTTGTTGAACATCGGCGGCGTCACGGTGACCACTCCGGGCACGCCGGAGACGGCCTTGGCGACCTCACCGGCGGCGGCCTTCGGGTCCGCGGTGCCCTTGACGTCCACCAGGACGGTCAGCGGGCCGTTGAAGCCGGGGCCGAAGCCCTCGGACAGCAGGTCGTAGGCCCGGCGCTGGGTGGTGGAGGTGGGCTTGGCCTCGTCGCCGGGCAGGCCGAGCCGCAGGTCGAGCGCGGGGGCGGCGAGCACGCCGAGGCCGACCACGCCGAGCAGCAGCACCCCGAGCGGGCGGCGCACGATGAACCGGGCCCAGCGGGCGCCGCCGTTCTCCTTCGCGCCGGCCGGCTGCGGCGTGCCCTGGGCCTTGCGGACCTTGCGGGGCAGGGCCCGGCGGCCGATGAAGCCGAGCAGCGCGGGCACCAGGGTGAGCGCGACCAGCACGGCGATGACGACCGTCCCGGCGGCGGCCATGCCCATCTTGGCCAGGATCGGGATGCCGACCACGGAGAGCCCGGCGAGGGCGATCACCACGGTGAGGCCGGCGAAGACCACCGCGGATCCGGCGGTGCCGATGGCCCGGCCGGCCGCCTCCTGCGGGGTGCGGCCCTCGGCGAGCTCGGCCCGGTAGCGGGAGACGATGAACAGGGCGTAGTCGATGCCGACCGCGAGGCCGAGCATCATGGCGAGCGTGCCGGTGGTCGAGGAGAGTCCGAGCGCGCTGCCGAACGCGGTGATCAGCGACATGCCGAGGCCGACGCCGATCACGGCGGTGAGCAACGGCAGGCCGGCGGCGACCAGTGAACCGAAGGTGATCACCAGGACGACCGCGGACAGCGCCATGCCGATCGCCTCGCTGCTGCCGCCCGCGTCGGGCTTGGCCATCAGCGCGTTGCCGCCGATCTCGACCTTGAGCCCGGCGTCCCGGCCGTGCTGGGCGGCCTGCTGGAGCGCGTCCGTGGCGCCCTTGGAGACCTCGCCCGCCTTGGCGGAGTAGTTGACCGTCGCGTAGGCCGTCGAGCCGTCCTTGGAGACGGCGCCCGGCATCTTGAACGGGTCCACCGCGCCGGTGACCTGCTCACCGTGGGCGAGCTCGGCGACCGTCTTCTCGACGGCCTGCTGGCTCGGCCCGGCGGTGATCTTCTGGCCGGAGGGCGCGACGAACACCAGACGGGCCGAGGCGCCGTCGGCGTGGCCGCCGGGGAAGCGCTCGTTCATCAGGTCGAAGGCCTTCTGCGCCTCCGTGCCGGGCATCGAGAATCCGTCGTCGGGTGCGGCGGGCGCCTTGGCCGCCAGGACTCCGGCGAGCGCCAGCACGGCGACCCACAGCAGGGTCACCAGCCGGCGCCGGACGAAGGCCCATCGGCCCAGGCGGTAGAGGAACGTGGCCACGGGAGAGCGGACTCCTTCGGATTCGGAAGCAGATGCGGGCGGGGACGGGTGCGGGTCACGGATGCCCGGAGGCGGTCCGCTCGCAGCATGGCCAATCCTTGATCACCGCCCCCTCCTCCGTCGTCATCTCTGCGCAGGCCGTTTGCGTACTGCGGACGCAGTACGTCCCTCCCCCGTACGGCGGAGCGCGCGGCCTCCCCCGGGAGCAGCCGGGGGCGGCCGGTGGCCTGCGGCGGGAGCAGTCGCGGGTCACCCGTGCGGGCGGTGACGGCGGGCCGCGGCCGTCCGGTCGAAGTAGCGTGATGGGCCACTGGCCTGACCGTTTCCATCCGGTCCGGGCCGACCCGTCCCGATCGGTGCTGATGACAGCCCGCCGCCGGAGGTGCCCCATGGGTGTGCCAGCCGCCCGCATCGTGTTCGACGAGAACGACCGCGCGGCCGTCGCCGACGCCGTGAGCGAGATGCTCACCACCGGCGCCCTGACCCTCGGCCCGTGGACCGAGCGCTTCGAGCAGGCCTTCGCGGCCGAGCACGGCGCCTCCCACGCCGTCGCGGTGAGCAGCGGCACGGCGGCGCTGGAGATCATCCTGCGCACCGTCGACGTCCGCGGCCGCGACGTGGTCGTCCCCGCCGTCACCTTCTACGCCACGGCCGGCGCGGTGGTCCACGCGGGCGGCCGCCCGGTGATCGCCGACGTCGACCCGGCCACCCTCGCGCTCTCCCCCGAGACCCTCGCGGCGGCCCTCACCCCGGATACCGCAGCCGTCGTACTCGTCCACATCGGCGGACTGGTCACCCCGGAGGTGGACGCGCTGCGAGCGCTCTGCGACCGGCACGGCGTCCCGCTCGTCGAGGACGCGGCGCACGCCCACGGCAGCAGCCTGGGCGGCCGCGCCGCCGGGACCTTCGGCCTGGCCGGGGCCTTCTCCTTCTACCCGACCAAGGTCACCACCAGCGGCGAGGGCGGCATGATCCTCACCGAGTCGCCGGAGCTGCGCGACGAGGCGCACATCTTCCGCGACCAGGGCAAGGGCTCCTTCGGCACCAACCACCACGTCCGGCTCGGCTACTCCTGGCGGATGAGCGAACTGCACGCCGCCGTCGGCGCGGTGCACCTGCGCCGGCTCAAGGAGTTCATCGAGACCCGCCGGGCCGTCGCCCGCCGCTACGACGACGCCCTGGCCGGCGTCGACGGGCTGCGACCGGTGCTCGAACCGCCCGGCAGCCGCGGCAACTACTACAAGTACGTGGCGCTGCTGGCGCCCGGCGTCGACCGCGCGGCCTTCAAGCGGGCGGTGGCCGAGGAGTACGGGGTGCGGCTGTCCGGCGAGGTGTACGACCTGCCGCTGCACCTGCAGCCGGTGCTCGCCCCCTACCGGGGCGGGCCGCTGCCGGTGGCCGAGGACGTCTGCGCCCGGCAGGTCTGCCTGCCGGTGCACTCCGACATGACCGAGGACGAGACGGAGCTGGTGATCGAGGCCGTCTCGACCGTGCACCGGCGGATGGCCGGGTAGCGGGAGCGAGCCGGGTAGCCGGCGCGAAAGGAGCAAGACCGTGCGGATAGCCGTCACCGGTGGCTGCGGGTTCATCGGCTCACACGTCGTGGACCACCTGATCGCGGCCGGGCACGAAGTCCTCGCCGTGGACACCACCGACAAGTACCTCAACCCCGACGCCGAACACGCCCGGATCGACGTCCTCGACCTGCCCGCGCTGACCTCCGCGCTGGCCGGCAGCGAAGTGGTCTACCACCTCGCCGCGATGGCCGACGTCGAACAGGTCTCCGCGGACCCCGTCCGGGCGGTGCGGACCAACATCGACGGCACCGAGGCGGTGCTGGAGGCCGCCCGGCGCAGCGGGCTCAGCCGCACCGTCCTGGCGAGCACCGTGTGGGTCTACGGCGCCGCCCTCACCGACGATCAACTCGACGGTGGGGAACAGGAGTTGGACGAACACGTACCGATCGAGCTGGAGCACAGCGGGCACCTGTACGTGGCCACCAAGCTCGCCGCCGAGATGCTCGTGCACAGCTACCGCGAGCTGTACGGACAGCACTTCACCATCCTGCGCTACGGCATCCCGTACGGTCCGCGGATGCGCGACGAACTGGTCGTCGCCCGGTTCGTCCAGGCGGCGCTGGCCGGACGGCCGATCACCATCGCCGGCGACGGCCGGCAGAGCCGCAACTTCGTCTACGTCGAGGACCTCGCCGACGCCCACGTCCGGGCCCTCTCCCCCAGTGCCGAGGACCAGACCTTCGCCCTGGAGGGCTCCACAGCCGTCTCGGTGCGCGACATCGCCGACACCGTCGACCGGCTGCTCGGCCCGGTCACCATCGAGCACATCGACGGCCGCAAGGCCGACTACACCGGGCGGCGGATCTCCTCCGCCCAGGCCAAGCGGCTGCTCGGCTGGTCGCCGAGGACCAACTTCGCCGACGGCGTGCACCGCTACGCCGACTGGTACCGGTCAGCCACCGCACCCGCCGCCGGCTGACCGGGCCGCCCGATGCCGCACGCCCTGCTGGTCTCCGGCTCGCTCGGCCAGGGCCACGACGTGATGGCCCAGGCCTGCGCGGACACCCTGCGCGAACGCGGCTGGACCACCGGCACCGTGGACGCCATGGCCCTGCTCGGCCAGCGGTCGGGCGCCGCCGGGGAGGCCGTCTTCCGGCGGCTGCTCGACCTTCCCGGGGTCTACGACGCCTTCCACTTCGCCGCGCTGCGCCCGGGCGCCCGGCTCGCGCTGCTCGCCGACGCGGCCGCGCGCAGCCGGCTCGTCCCGGCGCTGGGCGAACTGATCGCGGCGCAGCGCCCCGAGCTGGTGATCTCGGTGTTCGCCACCGCCAGCTCGGCGGTCAACCGGCTGCCGCGCCGGGACTTCCGGCACTTCGTGTTCTGCACG
Organism: Kitasatospora sp. NPDC030952; assembly: GCF_055571335.1. NCBI lineage: Bacteria > Bacillati > Actinomycetota > Actinomycetes > Kitasatosporales > Streptomycetaceae > Kitasatospora > Kitasatospora sp. NPDC030952. The sequence continues at coordinate 42,850 of NZ_JBVIFM010000007.1, read as the reverse complement.
GACGTCACCCCGCACCGGCTCTGGGTGCAGGAGGGCACCGACCTGTTCCTGGTCACCTCGGAGGTGGCCGCCTGCGCCGTGCGCCGCTACCGGCCCGACGCCCCGGTGTGCGTCGTCCCCGCGCCGCTGCGGCGGCCGTTCTACCGGCCGCCTGGCCGGGCGGCGGCCCGCGCCGAGTTCGGCGTGCCGGCGGACGGCCGGTGCGTGCTGCTGATGTCCGGCTCCTGGGGGCTCGGACCGATCGCCCGCACCGCCGCCTCGCTGGCCGCCGCCGGACCGCACGTGCTCGCCGTGGCCGGGCGCAACCGGGAACTCGAACAGCGGCTGCGGGCGGCCGCCCGCCACCAGCCGGGACTGCACGCCTTCGGCTACACCGACCGGATCCCGGCCCTGATGGCCGCCGCCGACCTGGTCGTCACCAGCTCCGGCGACACCTGTAGCGAGGCCCGGGCGATCGGGCGCCGGCTGCTGCTGCTCGACGTCGTCCAGGGCCACGGGCGGGACAACCTCCAGCACGAACTGGAGCTCGGCCACGCCGACGTCGCCACCGCCCGCCCGGCCGAGGTGGTCCGCAACGCCCTCGCGGCGCTGGGCCGGCCGGAGCCCGACCCCTCGCCGGGCGCCACCCCGGAGGCCTGGCAGAAGGGGTTCGGGGCGGCGCTGGAGCGGGTCGGGCTGGGGTAGCCCGCGCCGGGGCCGCCCACCGCCCGGTCGGCGCCGGGCCCCGTCCGGCCGATCCTGCCGGACAGGGCCCGGGGGATGGCGGTCGGGAAGTACGACGGCTCCGGGTGCCCGGTGCGGCGGCGAGGTGGCGCGAGCCCGTTCCCGGGACGGTGGTGGGCGCGGCCCGTCGATCGTCCCAACTACCGTGCGGCGCGGGCAAGATGCGGGACGGCGTGGTCGCGGAGCGGGCCGATGGTGAGGGTGCGGCGGCGGCAGTGGGCGGCGATCAGTGGGAGGGCGGCCAGGGTGGCGCGCCAGGAGTCGGGCGCGGAGGTGCAGTCGGAGTCGTGCAGCAGGAGGGTGGCACCGGTGGTGAGGCCGGGGCGGGCGGTCGCGTAGACGGAGTCGCCGGTGGCCGCGGCCGTCCAGTCGCGGCCCCAGGCGGTCCAGAGCACGCTGCGCAGGCCCAGGCGGCGGGCGGCCAGTGCCGGACCGGCCGTCAGCACACCGTACGGCGGGCGGTACCAGAGCGGGCGGGCGCCGCACAGGTCGGTCACCGCCTCGGTGGCGCGGCGCAGTTCGCGCAGGTCGCGGGCCGGGGCCGGGTACCACTGCGGCCGGTGGTGCCAGCCGTGCACGGCCACCTCGTGGCCGCGCAGCACAAGTTCACGGCCGAGCGCGGGGGCGCGTTCCAGCATCGAACCGAGCAGGAAGAAGGTGGCGCGGGCGCCGAGTTCGTCCAGGGCGTCGAGGACGTACGGGGTGCTGCGCGGGTCGGGGCCGTCGTCGAAGGTGAGGGCGAGGTGGCCCGGGGCGGTGCCGTAGCCGGCGGTGCGGCGGGCCAGGGTGCGGCGCACCGGCGGCAGGCGGACCGCCGCCGGGGCGAGGTGCAGCAACTCGACGGCGGCCGCCGCGAACAGCGCCCTGGCTCCGGGGCTCACCCGAAGCGGGCGGCCATCCGGCGGAACACGCCGGGGGCGACCCCGTGGATCCGGGCCGGGAAGCCGAGCCAGTGCGGGACGAAGAGGCGGTCCCGTTCGGTGGTGATGGTCGCGACCACGGTGGCCGCGACCCGCTCCGCCGAGACCGGGCGGGGGCGTTCGCGCTGGTAGGGGGTGCCGCGCCGGTCGAAGAACGGGGTGTCCACCGCGCCGGGCAGGACGAGGCGGACGCCGACGCCGGTGCCGCGCAGCTCGTACCAGAGGCTCTCGGCGAACATCGCCAGCCCGCCCTTGGTCGCCGAGTAGCCGGACTCGTCGCGCACGCCGACCTGCCCGGCGATCGAGCCCAGCAGCACGATCCGGCCGCGGCGGCGCTCCAGCATGCCCGGCAGCAGCAAGCGGACCAGGCGCAGCGGGGCGGCGAGGTTGACCTCGATCATCCGGTCGAGGATGTCGGAGGGGGTGTCGGCGAACGAGCCGCGCCAGCCCAGGCCGGCGCTGGCGACCAGGGCGTCCACCCGGCCGGCGGTGGCCAGCGCGGCCTCGGCGAGGCGGGCCGGGCCGTCCGGTTTGCTCAGGTCCTCGGGCAGGGCGTGTCCGCCGGTGCGCTCGGCGAGGGCGTCGAGGCGGACGCGGTCGGTGCCGGAGAGCAGGGTCTGCCAGCCGGCGTCGGCCAGCCGGGTGGCGGTGGCCAGGCCGATGCCCGAGGAGGCGCCGGTGATCAGCGCGACGGGGCGGGCGGTCGGGTCCGACCGGCCGGGCCGGGCCCGGACTTGCTCCGTGGCGCCTTGCTCCGTGGTGGCTTGCTCCGTGGTGGCTTGCTCCGTGGTGGCTTGCTCCGTGGTGGCTTGCTCCGTGGTGGCTTGCTCCGTGGTGGCTTGCTCCGTGGTGGCTTCCTCAGCCATCGCGCACCTGCCGCTCCCTGGGCGTCCTGCCGTCCGTTTTGTCCGGCACGTCACCTTCGCACGGCAGAGCCGTCCGGGCTACCGGGGCGGGACGGCGGGCACGGCCTCCGTCCGGGTGCGGGGCCGCCAGTTCGGCGGACTCGCCCTCCAGTTCACCGAAGCGGGACAGCAGGAACGTTCCGCCGACCGCGATCGCGAAGCCGGTCAGGGCGCACCAGGCGAAACCCGGGCGCGCGGAGTCCCCCAGCGACACCACCCCCACCAGGGCCGGGCCGAAGGTCTCGGCGACCGTTCCGGCGGCGGTCGCGGCCGTCACCGTGCCGCGCTGCAGGGCGAGGGCGTACGCCAGGTAGCCGCCCAGGCCTCCGAGCGCCAGGGCGTAGGCGGCCGGGTCGGTGAGCACGGCGGTGAGGCCGGACGCGTCCAGGATGCGCACCGCGAGGCTGGTGATCCCGAAGCCGACGCCGGCGAGCAGGCCCAGGCCGGCGGCAGCGGCGGTGCCCTCCCGGCGCACCAGCACCAGGGTGGCCGGCAGCATCACGACGGTGGTCGCCAGCAGCGCCCAGTGGAAGGCCGCCGGGGCGTACTCCCGGCCCTCCTCGCCTGAGCCCAGCGCCAGCAGACTGAGGCCGACGACCACCGCGAGGATGCCCCCGAGGTCGCCCGGGCGCAGCCGCGCGCCCAGCAGCCAGACGGCGGCCAGGGCGGTGACGGCCAGGCTGGCATTGGTGACGGCCTGGACGAGGAACAGCGGCAGGCTGCGCAGGGCCACGATGCTCAGCACGAAGCCGAGGATGTCCAGGACCGTCCCGAGGATGAACTGCCAGGACCGCAGCAGCGCGGCCAGCAGCCCCGCCCGCACCCGGTCCGCGCGCGGCGCCGACCGCGCCCCGCGCGCCTGGAACACCGCCCCGAAGCCGAAGCAGACGGTGGCGACCAGCGCGGTGGTGAGTCCCAGCAGCATGCGTCTCCCTCGCGGGGCGGCGGCGGTTCACCACCCAGTCTGGGGCCGCGGCGGCGCGGGCGCACGGGTGGGCCGCCGGGGCCGTCAGGCCGGCGCTTGCGGGGCCGCCGTGACGGCCCGCGGGCCGGTCAGTACCACTCCGAGTACCCCCAGTTGTTGTCGTACTGGAAGTAGGCCCGGGACTGGATGTCCTTGTCGTTGACCATCCGGGTGTAGATCGTGCCGTTGCCGTTGTACACGGCGCTGTACGACGCGCCCTTGTTGTTCTCGACCCGGATCGTGATCTGGGTGCCGCCGTAGCTGCCACCGGTCGCGCGCGCCCAGGCGGCACGGCAGGTCGGGCTGTAGCGCAGTTCCGCGTCACCGTCGGGAGCCGTGTAGGCGACGGTCCGCGCGTCGTTCTGGCAGATGGTGTTGGCCGGGTCGAGGCCCGTGCAGCTGTCGGCGTAGCAGGAGGTGGCGGCCGAGGCCGAACCCGAGGCGAACAGCAGGCCCGAGGCGACGAGCGCCAGGGTGGAGGCCGCGGACACGGCGTTCCGCAGGGAGAGCTTCATGGTGGTCCCCGAGTGGGTGAAGGGTGTGGCGTGCGCCCCGTCGGCGCCGCCCGCTCACACCCTGACACCGGTGAAGTCCGTCCCTCTCCGTCCCCGGTCGTCCCGGGCCGATCCCGGGACGACCGGGAAAGACCGGGGACGGCGGGGCAGGCGGGGCAGGCGGTGGCCGCTCGGACGGTTCGCCGCTCGGACGGTTCGCCGCTCGGGCGGTTCGCCGGCCGGGCGGGAAGCCCGTGCTCAGGGCCGGAGTGCCACGCCCGCGTAGGCGGAGGCGTCGGAGGCCGAAACGGCCGGATCGTCGGGGCGGGGCCGCCAGTGCGGGGTGGGGACGACGCCGGGCGGCAGGAGGGTCCAGCCGTCGAAGAAGCGGGTGAACTCGGCGCGGGTGCGGGCCTGGGCGGCGGTGCCGGCGGCCTGGTAGATACCGACGATCCGGCGGATCTCCTCGGGGGCGAAGTCGGGCGTGACGTGGGTCATCACCAGGGCGCTGCCGGGCGCGAGCACGGACTTGAGGTGTTCGACCAGTTCGTGGGCGCCGCGGGCGTCGGGGACGAAGTGGAACAGCGCGTTGAGGGAGAGCGCGACCGGGCGGCTCAGGTCGATGGTCTCGCGCAGGCCGGGTGCGGCGAGCAGCCCGTCCAGGTCGGTGACGTCGGCCTCGACGTAGGCGGTGCGGCCCTCGGGCGTGCCGGTGAGCAGGGCCTGGGCGTGGGTGAGGACGATGGGGTCGTTGTCGGCGTAGACGACCCGGGCGCCGGGCCGGACGCTCTGGGCGACCTCGTGGAGGTTGGGCGAGGTGGGGATGCCGGTGCCGATGTCCAGGAACTGGTCGATGCCGGCCCGGGCGAGGGTGCGGGTGGAGCGGTGCACGAAGGAGCGGTTGGCGCGGGCGGCCTCGCGCAGCCAGGGGGCGACGGCGAGGACGTGGCCGGCGGCCTCGCGGTCGGCGGCGAAGTTGGTGAAGCCGCCGAGGTAGTAGTCGTACATCCGGGCCGAGTGCGGCACGTTCAGCCGCAGGTCGACCCCGTCGTAGAGGCTCATCGCGCTCCCCCTCGGCATCGCGGTTACGGTCCGATTGCTGCCCACCGTACCGGGGGGCCAATCGTCGCCCCGGTGGCCTGATCCAGCCCCTGGATCGGATGGGATGACAATCTGTATTCGCTTTGCAGCATGGAGTGACCGGCCTGGTGGAATGAGGATGGGCGCGGACAGCCCGACCCTCGAGTGGCCCGGTGAGCAGCCGGCGGCCACGGAAAGCAGGCTCGATGACGATCGACAGGGGTGCCCCGGCGCGCGGGTACCGCGGAGGGACGGCGGTTGAGCAGGCCGGCGCGGCCGTGGCGGAGCGGGCGGCGGTGGTGATGATGGAGGCGGGCCTGCGCCTGGACCTCACCTACGCCGCGTTCTGCGAGACCCATGAACCCGCGTGGCACGCCCTCGCGTTGACCAGGATAGGCAGCCAGGCCGACGCGATGCTGGTGGTCGAGGCGGTCAAAGCCGATCTGGCCCGCTGCTGGCCGCAGGTGCTGCGGTTCGAGGAACCGGCCGCGTACGCCTGGCGGTTGGCGAACCGGCACGTCGGGGACTGGGTGTCGGCCGAGGAGCCGGTCGAGGTGGAGGCCGTCACCTTCGCGGCCGTGATCGGGGCGTTCAAGCAGGTCGCCGACGGACTGCTGCACAGCGAGGCGGACGAGGTGCGGCTGTACGCGGCGATCCTCGAACTGCCGGACCGGCAGCGGGACGTGGTGATCCTGCGCTACCTGCTGGGCCTGCACACCAAGGTGATCGCGGCGTACCTGGGCCGGCCGGTGGCGACGGTGCACTCCAACCTCCGGCACGCCCGGGAGCGGTTGGCGCGCCGGCTCGGGGTGGGCGAACTGCCGGACCAGGGCGGCGAAGCATGACCGCGGACCGGCGGGCCGGGCCGGCGGACGGGGCGGGCGCGGCGAACAGGGCTGACGGGGCGGACGCGGCGAGTGGGGCGGGCGCGGCGAACAGGCCGAGCGGGGCGGGCGCGGCGAACGGGGGGCGCACGGTGTTCCGCGTGCCCCGGCCCGAACGCGCCCACGCCGAGCGGATCGCGGCCGTGCGTCAGGCCCGACTGACCGCCGCCCCGGCCCACCTGCCCTCCGAGCACGAGCAGGCCGCCTTCGAACTCGGCCTGGTGGTCGCCCTGGTGCTGGGCGCGCCGTGCGCCTCCCGGGGGCTCGACCTGCTGGTCAACGCGCGCCGGATCCAGCCGGAGGGAGCGGAGGTGTTCGGCGCCCTGCTGTACGCCACCGGCAAGGAGGAGGGCGCCGAGTTCTGGTGGCGCTTCGCGGCCGGCTCCGGCAGCGGGACGGCCGCCTACTGCCTCCATCTGCACCACCTGAAGCTCGGCGAGACGGACGACGCCGACTACTGGCGAGCCTGGTCCGAACAGCTGTCCACGGCCGAACGGCCGCCCGGGCCACGGACGTTGCGAATGAGCCGACCGCTGCTGCCGGAGGACGTGCGGCGCGACATCCTGTCCCGGGTGCACCGGGGGCTGGCACCCCAACTGCCGCCCGCACTGGTCGCGGTGATCGACCGGCTGCCGTTGCAGGACGGGGACGAGCAGGAGGCACAGGAGGTGCCGAACCCGTGGGGGCTCACCTCCGGGGCCACCGCGGCGTGTTCCTGGGAGCCGCCGTGGGGGTTCGGCGAGGCCGGCCGGGAGGGCGGGGCGGACCCGTGGGGGTGAGGGCGGCCCGGCGGCCCCTCCGTCCCACGTTCAGGTGAGTGCGGCGAACCGGGCGACGACCTCCGGATCGCGGCCGCTGCCGGCGTCGAGCCGCTCGCCGTCCGGGCCCCGGTAGCGGATCCGGTAGTGCTGCGGCGCGATCGCGGTGTCCCGGCCGGGCAGTGCGGCGACCACCGCGCGGTGTACCTCGGCGGGGGTCAGCCGGGGGTCGGTGGTGGTCAGGTCGACGGTCAACCGTCCTTCCTCGACGGTGATCCGCCGCGCCTCGGCCGGGTCCAGGGCTGTGGCCAGGGCTGTGTCCAGGGCTGTGTCCAGGGCGGCGTCCAGCAGGGTGCGGACGGCCGTCAGGTCGACCCGGGAACCGTCGACGAGCTGCCAGTCGCCCTCCCGGCCGCCGTCCCGTCCGGACGCCGGCGGGCCGGGCGCCCCGGGCAGCGCGGTGAGCGGGACGGGCCCCTCGGCGGCCGCCGCGAGGAGGGCGAGCAGGGCCTGGGCGAAAGCCTCGGTCTCCTCGGCGTCGAGCACCTGGGGGCAGGCGATCAGGGCGAAGTCCAGGCTGCCGCTGATCCGCAGGATGGTGAACATCAGTCGGACCGGCAGCGGCGGGGCGGGCAGCGCGGAGAGCTCCGGGTCCGCGCTCGGCACCGGCTGGGCGTCGGCGACGGCGGCGGGGATGGTGAGGCTCAGGTCGTTGACCACCACCTGGCGGGCGAACCGGGAGCCGCGCACGTGGGCGGCGTCCTCCACCAGTTGCCAGATCTGCTCGGCGTCCAGGACGCTGTGCCAGTAGGCGCTCAGCGAGGCGGACTTGGCGCGCCCGATCAGCTGGTCGAGGTCCTCGGCGCCGGTGTCCAGCAGGATCAGGGCGTCCTGGGCGAGGGTGCCGACGTGGTCGAGCAGGGCGGCGCGCTGCCGATTGGCGGAGAGCGCCGCGATGGCCAGCTCGGTGCGGTCGGCCCGGTGGGCGACCAGCGCGGAGAAGGCGGCGAGCAGGACGACGGAGGGGCTGGCGCCGGTGCGGCGGCAGACCGCGGCGAGGTCGGCGGCCGCGCCGCGGGCGCGGACCAGCAGGGCCCCGTGCCCGTCCGGCGGGCCGGTGATCCGGGAGTCGGCGAAGACCACCTGCGGGCCGGAGCCCAGCACCTTCGCCCAGTGCCGCAGCGCGCCGCCGGCCCGGCGCCGGCCCTGCGGGCTCTGCTCGGCGGCGGCGATCTGGATCGGGGTCGGGGCGGTGACCGGCGGGAGTTCCTTCCCGGCGGCCAGGGCGTACCAGTCCTGGATCAGCAGGGCGGTGGCGGCGCCGTCGGCGCCGGCGTGGCACACCACGGCGATCAGCCGGAGCAGTCGCGGCCCCTCGCTCACCAAGGTGAAGCGGATCCTCGGAACGGCGGTCAGTGCCAGCGGGACGGCGACGTCATCCTGCCCCAACCGCGCTGCCAGGGTGTCGAGTTCATGGCCGGCCAGGCCCTCGGTCTCGACCACGGTGACGGTGAACCGGCCGTCCCCGTGCACCACCTGGCTCTCCGGGAAGGCGTCCGGGCCGGAGCCGGGCGGGAAGGACGTCCGCAGCGACTCGTGCCGTTCGACCAGCAGTCGCAGGGCGTTCAGCCCGGCGGCGGGCGAGGTGCCGGGCGGGACGGGCCAGACCGACTCCTTGTTGATCTGCTCGGGGGCGTCGCGCCGGATGCACCGGATCATGTTGTCCTGGCCGCGGGTGAGCGGGCCCGAGCCGCCGCTGGTCGCGGCGAAGCGGACGGTGACCAGCCGGCCGCCCCGGGGCAGATCCGGCAGCGCCGCAGTCGGCGGTGTCCGGTCGAGCGGTGCCTCTTCGTGCGGTGCCTCGTCGTGCGGTGCCGCGGCATGCGGTGCATCGTGGTGCGCAGTCACGTCGTACGTGCCTCTCGGCTCGCCGGAAGGGTCTCAGCGGGGGATACGGCCGGACGCTACCAGCGCTCGCCGGTGATCGTCCAGGCGAACTGATCGGTAGTCAATTTGGTTGCCACACAGTGGAGTTGATGTAATCCGGACAGCCGCCGACGGTGGCCACGGCGGCCCGGAACGGCTCCGGGACGAGCACGTCGCACAGCCCCACCGGGCCGGCCCCGAGCGGACCCGGATCGGCCAGCAGCAGCGGGGAGCCGCCCGCCACCGACACCCCGAACGCCTGCGTCAGCCGGCCGCCGTACGCCTTCACACACGCCTCCCGGCGGCACCACAGCGCGGCGAACCGCGCCGCCCGCTCCGCGGGTTCGGCGGGCTCCGCGACGAAGCGCGCCTCCTCGAAGGGGAACCAGCGGGCGGCCATCCGCTCGGCCGACCGGGCCTCCCCCAGCCGCTCCACGTCGACGCCGACCGCCCGGCCCTCGGTGAGGGCCAGCACGGCCAGGGAGTCCGCGGTCGACCAGTTCACCCGCAGCCCGCCCGCGCCCACGGGCTCCGGCTTGCCCTGCGGCCCCCGCCGCCAGACCACCTCGGCCGGGCGGACGCCCAGCCGTTCGGCGACCAGCTGTCGGACGGCGCCGCGCACCACCGTGAAGCGGCCGCGGCGCAGCGCGTCCGCCCGTACTGCGCGAGCCTGTTCCTCGGCGTCCAGGGTCCGCCACAGCCGGGCGACCACGTCCGGCGGCTGGTCGGTGGGGATCAGCCGGAGTTCGAGCCCGGTCACGGCTGCACCAGCACGCTGAGCACCCCGAGCCGGCGGTCCAGCCCGGCCAGCAGCAGTGGCCGCTGCTGCTCCCGCCACTCGGGCAACCGCTCGGCGAGCTGCGCCCAGAGGCCGGTGAAGGGCTGGGCGGGCGGGCCGCACCCGGCCCCGGTCGCGTCCAGTACGGCCGCCTCGGGGCCCAGCTCCGCCACCCGGGCCAGGACCACGGGTTCCGGCCGGTCGGTGCCGGGCAGTTGCCGCACCGTGAACCCGGCGCCCGGCGCCTCCTCGCAGACCAGCACCACCGCGGCGTGCCGCTGCGGCAGCGCCACCGGTTCGGCCGGCTCGTAGTGCAGCGCGGTCTGCTCGGCCAGCACCACCACGGCCCGGCGGCAGGCTCCGGTGCGGTGGTAGTCGGCCGCCAGCCGCAGCGCGGTGAAGGCCGCGGCGCCGCCCTGGTCGCAGACCGCGAAGGCCAGCGGTTCGCCCGGGACGGAGCGGCTGAGCGCGAGCGAGGACGGTGCGCCGGGGCGCACGTCCGGGGTGTCGAAGGCGAGGATCAGCAGGTCCACCGGCTCGTCCTCGGCCACTGCCTCGCCCAGCAGGCCGGCGGCCAGCTCCTCGTAGGAGTGGCCGACGCCCTCGCTCAGCAGGTCCTCGCGCAGCGCCAGGCCGTACGGGCGGACCAGGTCGGAGACGAAGACCCGCAGGTCGGGGTCGAGCGAGGTCTCCGAGCGGCCGTCGAAGCACCGGGCCAGGGCCCGGGTGATCCGCAGACCGGGAGGAGCGGGGGAACCGGCGGCCACCCGGTCAGTCCTCGGCGATGAGGTGCCCGGCGACGTAGTCGGCCAGCTTGGTGACCGACCGCAGGTCGTCCTCGGTGATCTGCTCGACGTCGACCTGGATGTCGAGCGTCTCCTCGAGTTCCAGGATGAGTTCGATGGTGCCGGCCGAGGTGAGGCCGAGGTCGTCGAACAGGCAGGCGTCTGCCGGGATCTCGGGCAGTTCGCGCTTGAGCACGCGCGGCAGCAGTTCGCCGATGCCGTGCAGGATGCGCTCGCGCAGTTCGGGGTCAGTGGTCTGGACCACGGGTTCTGACATGGGTGTCCCGTCCCGTCGTACGTGGAAGTGTGCTCTGGTGTTCACTACGGGGGAAGCGCGCTCGGGGGTTCGAGTCTCGGACTGACGGATCGTCAGTACCGCATCACCATCGCGGAGAAGGTGGCCCCGACGCCGGCGGCGGCGATCAGGTAGTGGTCGCCGCGGCGGATCAGCCCCCGCGTGGTGGCGGTGTGAAGATTGATGAGGCTGTCTGCAGCGAAACTGTGCCCGACCGACAGCACGTTGTCCAGCACCACCTTCTCCAGCGGATAGCCGATCCGGCGCGCTATCATCCGCCAGGATGCCTGGTTGACGTTGTGCGGGAGCACCGCGGCCAGCTGGGAGAGGTCCAGACCGGCTTCGTCGAGTGCGGCCTCGATGGCCTCCACCATGACGTTCGGGTACTCGCGCTGGTAGCGGGCGAGCAGCTCGGCGTCCCCGGCCAACCGGCCGTCGAACTCCGGGCGCTGGCGCACCGCGAAGGAGCGCACCCGGTGCCGCGGCCCGTCCGCGCTGACCAGGCAGGCGGCGGCCCCCTCGGCGAAGATTCCGGTCTCCGGCACCACCTGGGCGTCCTTGGTGAAGGTCTTCTCCCCCGCCAGCACCAGCGCGACCGCCCGCGGATCGGGGTCGCCGGCCAGCAGCCGGCCGGCCAGGTCGATGGCCAACAGGCCCACCGCGCAGGCGTGGTGGGTGACGGTGAAGGCGTTCGCGTGCGCCAGTCCGCGCTCGGCGAGCAACTGGTGCAAGGGGTTGAGCGGGTAGGGCACGGCCACCGGCATGCTGCGGGCGTGGATCACGAAGCGGACGTGCCGCTCGCGTCCGCGCAGCTCCGGCAGGGCGTCGAGGGTTGCGTCGAGCAGGTCGGGCAGCCTCCCGGTCGGATCCAGTCGCAGCTGGTCCAAGCCGTGGAAGCGGCGAAAGAGACGGAGTTGACGTGGGGTCAGGCCGATGCGCTCGCCCACCGCCTCGATGGGAACGGCGGTCGGGGGGAGGTGAACGGCCACTGCCTCCAGTGCGGTCACCCGGGCTAGTATTCCGACGCCCGCCTGGTCGCACAAGTGATCTCGGGCCCTTCTCCTTCGCGCCCGCCCCAGCCGTCACGGTCCCGGCCCCCTCGGCCGGGCGCTCGAGCGGCCGCCCCCTCCGGGGCACCGGGGCCACCGCGCCCCACCATCGTGCACCGTCGACCGGACGGGAGAAACTCCCTTGCCAGATCGTGAACCGCCCCGCACAGCCGCCCCGTTGAATCCGACGTTGGCCGCCCTGCTGGCCGAGGTGGCCACCGCGCCGCCCGGCTGGGAGCACCGGCTGACCCCGGACGCCCGACTGGACGGCGACCTGCTGCTGGACGAGTGCGAACTCGCCGAGCTGGCCGCCCGGCTGCCCGAACGCTTCGGCCCGGCCGCCGACCTGGCCGGCCTGCGCGCCCGGCTGGACCTCGCCGCCCTCGAAGCGCTCACCGTGGCCGACCTCCAGGCCCTGCTCCCCGAGGAGGACGGACGATGAGCCGGTTCCTGCTGGTGATGCCCCCGCTCACCGGGCACGTCAACCCGGCGGCGGGCATCGCCGCCGAACTGACCGCGCGCGGCCACCACGTCGCCTGGACCGGCACGGAGTCGGTGCTGCGGCCGCTGCTCGGCCCGGACGCGCAGGTGCTCGGCACCGGCACCCGGGCCTTCCGCGCCCAGGGCGGGCACGGCCTGGCGGCGCTGCGCTCGCTCTGGGAGGGCTTCATCGTCCCGTACGCGCGGTTCACCGCGAAGCCGCTGGACACCATCGTGCGGGAGTACCGGCCGGACGTCCTGCTGGTCGACCAGCACACCCCGGCGGGCGCGCTGGTGGCCCACCGGCACGGCGTGCCGTGGGCCGGCTTCGCGCCCGGGGCGATGGAACTGGGCCGCCCCTACCGGGCGTTGCCGCAGGTCGAGGCGTGGATGACCGGGCTGCTGCGCGGACTGTGGGAGCGGGCCCGGCTGCCCGCCGAGGAGTACCTGGACCCGCGCTTCTCCCCCGCCCTGGTGCTGGCCACCACCGGGCCGGCGCTGACCGGGAGCACCCCGCCGCCGCAGCACGCGCTGGTCGGCCCGGTGCTCTCGGCGCGCCCGCACGACCCGGACTTCCCCTGGCAGCGGCTGCTGCCCGGGCGGCGGCGGGTGCTGGTCACCATGGGCACGCTGGCGGGCGAGTTGGGGGCGGACTTCCTCGCCCGGGCCGCCCGGGCGCTGGAGCTGTGCGGCCCGCAGGTGCAGCCGGTGTTCGCCGCGCCGCGCGAGCTGCTGCCCGAACTGCCGCCGCACTCCGTGGCGGTGGACCGGGCGCCGATGCTGGAGCTGCTGGCGCGCGGCGAGTTGGACGCGGTGCTCTGCCACGGCGGGATGAACACCGTGGGCGAGGCGCTGGCGCACGGGGTGCCGCTGGTGACCGCGCCGATCCGGCACGACCAGCCGTTCGTCGCCGCGCAGGTGGCGGCGGCCGGGGCGGGCCTGCGGGTGCCGTTCGCCCGGGTGACGCCCGAGCGGCTGGCGGCGGCGCTGACCGCCGTACTCGGAGCAACGGACTACCGGGCCAGGGCGGTTCAGGTCGGTCGCGAACTGCTGGCGGGCGGCGGGGCGGCCGTCGCGGCGGACCGGCTGGCGGCGCTGGCGCCGTGAACCCCCCTTGGGTGAACCCCTTTAGCAGAAGAGCGGATCACACGTCCATTGGTCTAGGCCATTGTCTCCGGGTGGGGTCCGCCCCTAGGGTGTCGCAGCAACACCGCCTGCACAGGCGCCGAGCCGGCCCGGTCCCCGGGTGCCGTGGCAGCCCATCCCCGTACGGGAGTTCCGGTTGATCGAGACCGCGGGACTGCGCAAGTCCTACCGCAAGAAGACCTCCCGCCGCAGCGGCGAGGACCCCACCGTCGACGCCGTCCGCGGCATCGACCTGTCCGTCGCCGCCGGCGAGATCTACGGCTTCCTCGGCCCCAACGGCGCCGGGAAGACCACCACCCTGCGCATGCTGGCCACCCTGATCCGCCCGGACGGCGGCCGGGCCACCATCGCCGGGGCCGACCTGGTCAAGGACCCGGCCGGGGTCCGCCGCCGGATCGGCTACGTCGCCCAGGGCGGCGGCACCACCGACAACGTCAGCGCCCGCGAGGAACTGGTGCTCCAGGCCCGGCTGTACGGCTCCGCCAAGGCACCGGCCGTCCAGGCCGCCGCGGACGCCCTCAAGGCCTTCGACCTGGGCGACTTCGGCGACCGCCCGTGCGCCACCTACTCCGGCGGCCAGCGCCGCCGGGTGGACATCGCCCTCGGGGTGATCCACCAGCCGCAGGTGCTGTTCCTGGACGAGCCCACCGTCGGGCTGGACCCGGCCAGCCGGGCCCACCTCTGGGAGGAGATCCGCCGGCTGCGCACCGAGGGCATGACCGTGGTCGTCACCACCCACTACCTGGACGAGGCCGACGCGCTCTGCGACCGGGTCGCCATCGTCGACCACGGCCAGGTGGTGGCCGAGGGCACGCCCACGGCGCTCAAGCGCGAGATCTCCGGCGACGTGGTGCTGCTCGGGCTCGCCCCCGGCGAGGACGTCGCCGAGCGCGCGGCCGAGGTGCTGCGCCCCCAGCCGTACCTGCACCGGCTGGAGACCAACGGCGAGGAGGGGCTGCGGCTGTACCTGGAGGACGGCGCGGCCGCCATCCCGCGGCTGCTGCGCGCCCTGGAGGCGGCGGGGGTCACGCCCGGTACCGTCCAGCTCCAACGGCCCAGCCTGGACGACGTGTTCCTGGCCCGCACCGGCCGCTCGCTGCAGCAGTCCTGACCCAGCCCGACCGCCCTGCCGGCCCGACCCCTTGGGGAGACCGTGAAGCTCGCCCGCGACACCTGGCTGGTCCTCCAGCGCCAGCTGCTGCTCATGATCCGCACCCCGATCTGGATCGCCGTCGGCATCATCCAGCCGGTGTTCTACCTGCTCCTGTTCGCCCCGCTGCTGAAGAAGGTGCTCGCCCCGCAGGGCGCGAGCAGCTACGCCGACGCCTACCAGGTGTACGTGCCGGGCCTGTTGGCGGTGCTCTGCATCTTCGGCGGGCTGTTCACCGGCTTCAGCCTGCTGGGCGAGCTCAAGGCCGGGATCATCGAGCGCTCCCGGGTCACCCCGGTCAGCCGGCTGGCGCTCCTGCTCGGCCGGGCGCTGCGGGAGATGGTGGCGCTGCTGGTGCAGGCCGTCCTGATCACCCTGATCGCGCTGCCGTTCGGCCTGCGGGTCAGCCCGCTGAACCTGCTGCTCGCCTACCTGCTGCTGGGCCTGCTGGCCCTGATGACCTCGGCGATCTCCTTCGGCATCGCGCTGATGGTGCCCACCGACGCCGCGATGTCGCCGGTGGTGAACACCATCGCCCAGCCGATCGCGCTGCTCTCCGGGGTGCTGCTGCCGCTCACCCTGGCACCGCAGTGGCTGCAGCAGCTCGCCAGGTGGAACCCCTTCTACTGGGCGGTGGAGGGCATGCGCGCGCTGTTCTCCGGGCACGCCGGGGACGCCGCGGTCTGGCAGGGGCTGCTGGTGGTCGTGCTGATGACCGCGGTGGCGGTGTACTGGTCCGCGCGGCTGTTCTCCACCCGGGTGCGCTGACGGCCAGGGCCTGTCCGTCCCCGGACAGGCCCTGGCAGCAGGGGCCCGGCTCGTGACGGCGAGCCGGGCCCCTGCGGACGCTTTTCAAGCCGTCATGAACGACGCCAACTTGCCGACACCTTCGATGATCTGAGCCTGCGTCAGTGAACTGATGGAGAGCCGCAGCCGGTGCTCCCCGCCGCCCGCCGGGTAGAACGGCGCCATCGGCGTCCACAGCACCCCGTACTCGCGGGCGCAGCGCTCCATGGCCGCGTCGTCGGCCCGGAACGGCACCGTCAGCACCGCGAAGAAGCCGCCCTCCGGCCGGTTCCAGGAGACGCCCAGTCGGCGCTGCTCGGAGGCCGGGAAGTGCCGCTCAAGCTCCCGGAGCAGAGTGTCCATGCCGGCCGCGTAGTGGGCCGTGGCGCGGGCGTTGGCGGACCGCAGGCTGCAGTCGTGGGCGAGCAGCATGCCGCCGATGACGGCCTGGCTGAGCGCCGGGGTGTTGACCGTCGTCATGCTCTTCAGCTTGGCCAGTTCGTCCGCCAGCAGGCTGCGCCGACCGCCCGGCCCGGCCACCTCCTGGTCCGCGACGACGTAGCCGACCCGGGCGCCGGGGAAGCAGGTCTTGGCGAAGGAGCCCAGGTAGAGGACCTGGCGGCGGCGGTCCAGCGCCTTCAGGGTGGGCCGCAGGCCCGGGGTGCGGGCGAAGAAGCCGTACGGGTTGTCCTCGATGACCAGCAGGTCCTCCTCGGCGGCCGCGTCCAGCAGTCGGCCGCGGGCCTCGACCGGCATGCTGGTGCCGGAGGGGTTGGCGAAGTCCGGGACGACGTACAGGGCGCGCGGACGCCTACCCCCGGCCCGGACGGACCGGGCGGCGGCGCGGACGGCCTCCGGGTCGGGGCCGCCGCCGGGGCCCTCCGGGACGGGCAGGGTGGTCAGGTCGAGCAGCCGGGCGGCGCCGGTGACGCCGACGTAGCAGGGCGAGCTGACCAGCAGCACGTCCTCGGGGCCGGCACACAGCGCGCGCAGGGCGAGCAGCATGCCCTCCTGGGCGCCGACGGTGAGTACCAGGGCCTCGGGAGCCACCGTGAGGCCCTCGTCGTTGGTGAGGGTGCGGGCGACCAGCTCGGCGATGATGCCCTTGGTGGGGCCGTACTGGAACAGCGCGGTGCGCACGGCGTCCCGGTCGAGGCCGCGGTCGGCCAGGTGGTCGAGGAAGGCGTCCAGGTAGGCGGGGACGTCCTCGGGTTCGAAGAAGCCCTCGTAGGGGCGGCCGGGGGCGAAGGATACGGCCTCCGGGTAGCGGGTGGTGACCTCGTTGAGGAAGGTCATCGCGTCCAGCAGCGGGTCGGCGAGCGAGCCGTGCAGGTCTTCCAGGCGCAGGGTCACCGCAGGGCCTCCCGCAGTCGGGTGGCGGCGTGGGCCTGGGCCTCGGCGGCGGCGTCCAGGGTGCCGGTCATGGCGAAGAAGCCGTGCGGCACGCCCGGGTAGCGGCGCAGTTCCACCGGGACGCCGGCCGCGCGCAGCGCCTCGGCGTACCGCTCGCCCTCGTCGCGCAGCGGGTCGTACTCGGCGGTGAGGACCGTCGCGGGCGGCAGGCCGGAGAGGTCGGCGGCGCGCAGCGGGGAGGCGTACGGGGCGGCGCCGTCGGCCGGGTCGGCCAGGTAGTGGCCCCAGTACCAGGCCACTGAGCGGCGGTTGAACAGCAGCGGGTCGTCGTGTTCGCGCAGCGAGGGGGTGTCGGCGGCGTGGTCGGTGTTGGGGTAGACCAGCAGCTGGTGGCGCAGCGCCGGGCCGCCCTCGGCGCGCAGCAGCAGGGTGAGGGCGGCGGTGAGGTTGCCGCCGGCGCTGTCCCCGCCGACCGCGATCCGGTCCGGGTCGATGCCGAACTCCGCTGAACGGTCCACGAGTCGGTGGAGCGCGGCACGGCAGTCGTGCAGGGCGGCGGGGAAGGGGTGTTCGGGGGCCAGCCGGTAGCCGACGGAGGCGGTGACGCAGCCGACGGCGTTGGTCAGCCGGCGGCAGATCGCATCGCTGGTGTCGACCGAGCCGAGGGTCCAGCCGCCGCCGAACAGGTAGAGCAGGGCGGGCAACGGGCGGCCGGGCGGCTCGGGCCGGTAGAGCCGCAGGGCGAGTTCGCCGCCGGGGCCGGGGATGCGGTGCTCCTCGACGGCGGCGACCGGTTCGGGGGCGCCGGCCGCGGCCCGGATGTCGGCGAGGTCGGCGGCGCGGGCCTCGGCGAGGGTGAGGGTGTAGAGCGGCGGGGCGCCGCTGCGCGCGCGGTGGGCGCGCACGGCCTCGGCCTGGGGGTGCAGGGGCATGGGTGGTGGTCCGTTCGGCGGCGGTTCGGCGGGCTTCGGCGGCGGTTCGGCGGCGGTCGGGCGGGGGTTCGGCGGGCTTCGGCGGCGGTCGGGCGGACAGGCCCTACCGGTCGGCCTCAACGTAGACGGTCTCGTCGGTGCGGAAGGCCGTGTCGAGGTCGGCGACGTCCGAACGGAGGCCCTGGCGGTAGGCGCAGTGCCGGATCCGCTCGGGGCCGAACCCGGCCAGGGTGAGCACGTGGCGCAGCTCGTCCAGGTCGTAGATCCACTGGTGGCCGTAGTGGCGGAAGATCTGGTTGACCAGGAACGCCGGGCGGGCGGGCATCGGCGGGCCGAAGCCGAGGGTGGTGAGGCGGCGGCGGTGCTTGGCGAGGAAGCCGTCCCCGGTGGCGTAGCCGACCAGGTAGCGGGCGAGGTCGGGGGTGGTCAGGCGCAGCACGCCGCCGGGGCGCAGGATCCGGCGGGCCTCGCGCAGCCAGCCGACCGCGACCGGCAGGGTGACGTGCTCGATCAGGTGCTCGGCGTAGACCCAGTCGACGCTGGCGTCGGCGAAGGGCAGCGGCCGGGCGATGTCGAGCTGGGTGAACCAGCGGTCGCCGTCGACCCGGTAGAGGGTGCCCGGTTCGGTGGCGCCGGCGGGCCCGGTGTCGGTGGCGTGGCTGCGCAGGGTGGCCAGGTCGGTGCCGAGCCCTTCCGGGTGGGCGGTCCGGAAGGCGGCGAACTCGATCCCGGTGATGCCGAGTTCGCGCAGCTCGGCGTGGTCGTGCGGCAGGGCGCCGGGGCGGGCTTCGAGCTTCTCGCAGGTGGCGACCTGGGCGCTGAACGCGTCCAGGCGGGTGTCCAGTCCTTCCGGGTCGTCCCAGTCCCAGCCGGGGAAGCGGTCGTTCGGTGCGGTCATCGGTGCTCCTCTGGAGGGAACGTGGCGCGGGTGCGGCGGGGTTCAGCCGGTCGTTCGGGGCCAGCGGGCGAGGGCGTCGCGGCCCAGGTCGGCGAGCCGGGGCCGGCCCAACAGGGCCATGGTGTGGTCGAGTTCCTCGTGCAGCAGCCGGAGCACCCGGTGCACCCCGGCCTCGCCGTCGGCGGCCAGGCCCCAGAGGGCGGGCCGGCCGATCAGCACGGCTCGGGCACCGAGGGCGAGGGCGATCGCGATGTCCGTGCCGGTCCGCACCCCGCCGTCGAGCAGCACCGGGAGGTCGGCGGGCACCGCGTCGACCACCTCGGGCAGGGCGGACAGCGCCGGTAGCGCGCCGTCGAGTTGGCGGCCGCCGTGGTTGGAGACCAGGAGGGCGTCCACGCCGTGGTCGACGGCCAGCCGGGCGTCCTCGGCGGTGAGGACGCCCTTGAGGACCAGCGGCAGCCGGGTGCGGGCGCGCAGCCAGGCCAGGTCGGCCCAGGTCAGGGTGGGGTCGAACTGCTCGCGGGCGTGTTCGGCGATGCCCGAACTGCCGTCGGCGGCGCGGTGGCTGGCGGACATCAGGCGGTCGTCCAGGTTGACCGCGCGGACGGTGGGCGGGATGGCGAAGCCGTTGCGCCGGTCGCGCAGCCGGCGGCCGATCCTGGGCGCGTCCACGGTCAGCACCAGGGCCCGGAAG
Source organism: Kitasatospora sp. NPDC030952 (assembly GCF_055571335.1). Lineage (NCBI taxonomy): Bacteria > Bacillati > Actinomycetota > Actinomycetes > Kitasatosporales > Streptomycetaceae > Kitasatospora > Kitasatospora sp. NPDC030952. Next base: position 23,850 of record NZ_JBVIFM010000007.1, on the reverse strand, counting down.
CCGGCCGCCTCGGCGCGTTCGACCAGGTCGGCCAGGGCGGCACGGTGGCGCAGCCAGTAGAGCTGGAGCCAGAGCGGGCCGGTGGCGGCCTCGGCGATCTCCTCCAGGGTGCGGCTGGCGAACATGGCGGCGACCAGCAGGGCGCCGGCCCGGCCGGCGGCGCGCGCGGTGGCGGTCTCGCCCTCCGGGTCGACCAGCCGGTGGTAGGCCATCGGGGCGATGCCGAGCGGGAGTCGCAGCGGTGCGCCGAGCAGGGTCAGCGCGGGGTCGCAGGCGGAGACGTCGACCAGGGTGCGCGGGCGCAGTGCATGGTGCCCGAACACCTCCCGGTTCGCCGTCAGGGTGCGTTCCGCGTCGGCGCCGCCTTCGATGAAATCCCATATTTCCGAGGGGAGTCGGTCGCGTGCCGCGTTCTCGATCCCGGTCAGCGTGAGTGCTCCCACGGGCATCCTCGTTTCCCGGACGGCCTCGCGCGGGCCAGTCCCGGTTCGGCAGCGTAGGAGCAACGACCACATTGGTATAGACCTTGATTTGACCAAACGTCTGTGCCATGGTCTGGCAACGGAATTGACCGTATTGGTTGCGAACGACGCCCATTGCGTCCATGTCAAATCCCCTCACCCGTTGTGGAGCCGTGTTGACCGGCTTTTCCTCCTTTTCACTTCCGCTTTCCGCACCGCCGCACGCCGATGCCCCGCCGGACTGGGTCGAGCGGTCGCTGCTGGCCGGCCCGGGCCGCGAGGAGTGCCTGCACCTCGGCGCTCCGCTCGACCGGGACGCCCTGCGCGCCCTGGTCGACGAGCAGTCCGAACGGCTGGCCGCCGCCGGGCTCGGCCCGGGCGGCACCGCCGCGCTGCGGCTGCCGCCCTCGGTCGCGTTCGTCGCCGTACTGCTGGCCTGCTGGCGGCTCGGCGCCCAAGTCACGCTGCTCGACCACCGGTTGACCGACCACGAGGTGGACGCGGCGCTGGCCCGGCTCGCCCCGCAGGTGCTGGTAGGCTCCGCTCACCGGCCCGCCGCGGCGCTGCGCGGCTTCTCCGAGGTCGAGCCGGTAGCCGTCCCGCTGGCGGGCGGACTCCCGGCCCGCACCGGGCACGCGCTGGTCCAGCTCAGCTCCGGGTCCACCGGACCGGCCAAGGTCATCGCCCGCACCACCTCCGACCTGCTGCGCGAACTGGACTGCTACCGAAGGCTGGTGGAGTTCCCCGGCGAGGGCGAGCGGGTGGTGCTGCTGTCCTCGGTGGTGCACGTGCTCGGACTGGTCGGCGGGCTGCTCAACGGCCTGCACGCCCGGGCCGCGCTCACCGTGCCGGAACGGATGACGGCCGCCGGGATCCTCGCCGCGGTCGCCGCGGACCAGCGGCCGACCACCGTCATCGGAGTGCCCTTCCACGCCGAACTCCTGGCGGGGACGGTCGCTCCCCCGCCACTGCCGCAGCTGCGGCGGATGATCGTGGCGGGCGAACTCGTCCGCCCGGGACTGCCCGCGCTGTTCACCCGGCGGTACGGCGTCCCGCTCGGCACCATGTACGGGATGACCGAGACCGGGGTCATCGCCACCGACCTCGACGGTGCGCTGCACCCGGCCAAGCGTCCCGTCCACGGCATGGAGATGCGGCTGGTCGCGGGCGAGTTGCAACTCGGCGCGGCGTCCTCCCCGTACCCGGGACTGGACGATCCCGCGCGCTGGGCGGACGGCTGGCTGCACACCCGGGACGCCGCCGCGCTGGACGGGGCGACCGGCCTGGTCACCGTGCTCGGCCGACTCGACTCGCAGGTCTCGATCGGCGGGCTGAAGGTCGACCTCACCGAGGTCGAGCAGACCCTCAGCGCACTGCCCGAGGTCCGCGAGGCCGTCGTGGTCTTCGACGGCGAGGCGGTCGAGGCCTACCTGGCCCTCGAAGCCGGCGCCGACCCGGCCCTCGTTCAGGACGGGCTCGCCCGCCGGCTCGCCGCCTACAAACGGCCGCGCCGACTGGCCGTCCTGCCCGCCCTCCCCCGCACCGCCACCGGAAAGCTGCTACGCGACCCGGCCGCCCTGCGCGACACCGCCGCGGCCGCCGTGCGCTGACCGCCCTGCGCGACACCGCCGCGGCCGCCGTGCGCCGACCGCCCGCACCACCCGCCGGACGACCCCACCCGCCGGACGACCCCGCCCGCCGGACAACCCCGACAAGGAGCCCACCACCATGCAGGACCGCATCCGCGCGTTCGTTCTGGCCGCCCTCACCGAGATGCAGTACGACGTCTCCGAGGTCACCGGGGACACCGACCTCGGCCCGGCCGGGCTGGACCTCGAATCGCTCGCGCTGGCCGAGCTCTCGGTGCAGGTCGAGGACGAGTTCGGGATCAAGTTCGACCTGGACGAGATGGAGACCACCGCGATGATGACGCTGGACGAGTTCACCGCCGACGTCGTCAAGCGGATCGACGCCCTCCCCGCCGCCACCGGCAGCGCGGCATGACCGGCTCCGCCCTCCCCCCGGCTCCGCGCCCCGGCGCCCTCCCCGACCGGGCCGAGGTCCTGACCATGCTGGCGGCGTTCGGGCAGCGCGCCGTCGACACCGTGCCCGAGGACCTCGGCTCACTCGAACTCACCTGGCTGATCGCCGAGTTCGAGCAGCGCTACGACATCCAACTGGACCTCGACGACGACCGCTTCGGCGCGGTGCGGACCGTCGACGACGCCACCGAGCTGCTGCGCTCGGCGGTGCTGGCCGAACGCGCCGGGGCCCGACCGTGACCGGCTCCGGACCGACCACCGCCGCTGCGGCTGCTACCGCTGCCGCCGCCGCTGTCACCACTGACGGCGCCCGGCGCGCCCTACCGGCGGTCGTCACCGGCGTCGGCGTGCTCAGCGCCGCCGGGCGCGGACTCGCCGCGCTGACCGAGGCCACCGCCCACGGCAAGACCGCGTTCGGCGAGGTGACCCGCTTCGACGTGAGCGGCCGCCGCACCACCCGGGCCGCCCTGCTGCCCGAGGACGTCCCGCTGGCCAGTACCTTCCCGCTCGCCCGGGCCGTGCTCGACGCCGTCGGCCAGGCCTGCCGCCAGGCCGGACTGACCGCCGACGAAGGCGCCGCGATGCCCGTCCTGCTCGCCCTGCACAGCGACGAGCGCACCCGCGCCACCGCCGACGCGGTGGCCGCCGGGGTGCGCGCCCACTGGGGCGCGCCGGGCGTCACCCGGGTGTACACCGGCGCCTGTGTGGCGGCCGCGACGGCCGTCGCCGACGCCGCCGCGCTGGTCGCCGCCGGACGGCACCAGCGCGTCCTGGTCGCGGCCGGCCACCTGGTCGAACCCGGGGTGTTCGCCGTCTTCGACGCCGGACGCGCCCTGGCCCGGGACGGCGAACTACGCCCGTTCAGTGCCGGACGCACCGGCACCCTGCTCGGCGACGCGACCGCGGCCGTCCTGGTCGAGGCCGCCCCGGCCGCCGAACGGCGCGGCGCCCCCGCGCTCGCCCGGCTGGCCGGCTGGGGCCGGGCCGGGGACGCCCACCACGTCTGCCGCCCGGAACCGGAGGGCACCGGCGTGGCCCGGGCGATCGAGGCCGCGCTGAACCGGGCCGGCGTCGCCCCCGCCGAGGTCGGCTACGTCAACGCCAACGGCACCGGCTCCGACCTCGCCGACCAGGCCGAAGCCACCGCCCTGCACCGGGTGTTCGGCCCGCACACCGCCGAACTCCCGGTCAGCTCCAGCAAGTCCGTGCACGGCCACGCCCTGGAGGCCTCCGCACTGCTCGAACTCGCCGTCACCATCGGCGCGTTGGACACCGGACTGGTCCCGGTCAACGCCGGCTGGCTCGGCCCCGACCCGGCCGTCCGGCTGGACCTCGTCCTGGACGGCCCGCACGCCGCCCGGCCCCGCTACGCGCTCAGCCTCAACTCCGCCTTCGGCGGCGCCAACACCGCCCTGCTACTGGCCGCCGCCTGACCCCGACACCCACACCATGACCTCCCCTGCCACCACCCCGCTCAGCGTCCTCGCCGAGGCCCGCCGCCCCGGCCCGGACCTCCACGGCCCCCCGCCGCCGCTGCCCGGCTTCGCCGCCACCGGCCTGGGACCCCTGATCGCCGACACCGCCGACCACTGCCTGCGCGCCCACCACGGCCCGCCACCCGCCCCCGGGCGGACCGCCCTGCTGCTCGTCAGCGCGAGCGGCGACCGCGCCACCGCGCGGGCCATCGACCGCAGCGCCGAGCCCGGGCGTCGCCCGGCCCCACTGCTGTTCTTCCAGTCCAACCCCAACGCCGTCCTCGGCCACATCGCCGCCCGCTGGGGCCTGACCGGCCCCGTGGTCGCGATCGGCGCGGCCGAGGCCGCACCCGGCACCGTCCCCGCCGACGCGTACGAGCTGGCCTGGCTGCTGCTCACCGACGGCGACGCCGACCGGGTACTAGTCATCGCCGCCGAGCAGAGCGCCGACGGCGACCACGCGGTGGCCGTCCTGCTCACCCACCCGGCCGATGAACCCGGCCGGCCGATGAACCCAGGCGGCTCGACCCGGGCCACTGAACCCGGGCGGCTCAACCCGGCCCACTGAACCCGGGCTGCTGAACCCGCGCGGCACCGCCGCCCGTAGCCAACAGCGAGGCCCGCCGTCTGACGCAGCCGCACCCGGCACACCAGCGACCGCCCGGCCCTCCGTCACTCCCACCACCCGCCGCCGTCCGCGCGCCGGGAGCACCCTGCCACCCCGATCAGCCGCCCGGGCCGCCCCGGCCCCGAGGGAGGGATCCACCCCCGTGACCATCCGCAGTCTCCGCACCCAGCTCGCGGACGACCCCGACGTGGGCGCCGGCAACGTGCTGACCGCCCGGATCGCCCTCGGCCAGGGCCTGGACGAGCCGCTGCTCACCTTCGACACCCCGGTGGACCACCACCCCGCCTGGCAGCCGCTCACCCTGCGCGAGCTGGACCGCGCCGTCCGGGCCCGCGCCGCCGCCCTGCACGGCCTCGGCATCACCCCGCGCGACCCGGTCGTGGTCTACGCGAGCGACGCCGCCGACCACGTGCTCGCCTTCCTCGCCCTGGCCCGGCTCGGCGCCGTCCCCGCACTGCTCAACCCCAACCTGGACGCCGAGCGTGCCGCCCGCTACATCGCCCGGATCCGCGCGGCCGGGGTGCTCGCCGACCCGGCCCATCTGACCGCCCTGGCCGGCCACGACCCGGGCGCCCCGCTACTGCCCGAGATCTCCACCCTCGGCGCCGGCGACCCGGCCGCCGCCCCGGAGCCGTACCGGCACTGGTCCGACGACCCGGTGGCGATCACCCACTCCTCCGGCACCACCGGCCTGCCGAAGGCCGTCGTCCACTCCCACGCCGGCCTGTACGCGGCGATCCGCCACCGGCTGCGGCTGCCCCGCCCGCAGGGCCAAGACCGGATGCTCAGCGCCCTGCCCGCCCCGCACGCCGCGACCCTGATCGCGCTCAACCTCGCGCTCAGCTCGCACACCGAACTCGCCTGCCTCTCCGGCCAGTCCGGCGCCGGGGTGCTGGACGCGATCGAGCACTGGCGCCCCACCGGGGTGATCGGCTTCGCCGCCACCTGGGCCGACCTCGCCCACCACGACCTCGCCGCACGAGACTTGAACTCCGTCGCACTCTGGTGGAACACCGGCGACTGCGCCCACGAGGTGCACATCCGCCGGCTGATCGCCACCGGCAGCCGGGCGGGCGTCACCCGCGAGGGCCGCACCCGGCTGCCGGGCTCGCTGTTCGTGGACGGCCTGGGCTCCACCGAGATGGGCCACTCCCACTTCTTCATCACCCACGGCCCCGGCACCGAGCGCTACGGGCGCTGCGTCGGCCGCCCGCACGCCTTCGTCGACTGCGTCGTGGTCGGCCCGGACGGCGAGCCGCTCGGCCCCGGCGAGGTCGGCGAACTCGCCACCGCCTCACCGACCCTGGCGCTCGGCTACTGGAACGACTCGGCCACCACCTTCCGCACCCGGCTGCGCGGGCGCTTCCTCACCGGGGACCTGATGTACCGGGACGAGGAGGGCTACTACTACCACGTCGACCGGGCCGTGGACTCGCTCGAACTCGACGACGGCAAGCGGCTGTTCACCGCGATGTCGGAGGAGCGGGTGCTGGCCGCCCGCCCGGACGTGCTGGACTGCACGGTGGTCGCGGTCCGGGACGGCGAGCAGGTGGTCACCGACGTGCTGCTGCTCCTCACCGCGGACGCCGACCGGGGCGACGGCCCGGACGCCGACCGCGCCAAGGCAGTGGTCGCCGCCCTCGACGAGGCCACCGCCGCGACCGTCCGCAGGGTCCTGGTGGTCACCGGGGACGACATCCCGCTCGGCCCGACCGGCAAGGTCCGCAAGGTGCTGCTGCGCCGGCGCCATCTGGCGGCGGTGAACGCCCGGTGAGCGAGCGGAGCGAGCCCACCATCAAGAGGCGCGCCCGGGCGAACGCCCCTGCCGAGCGCAACGAGGCGGGCGCATTCGCCCGCGAAACAGCCGTCATCACCGGCATCGGCCTGGTCTCGCCACTCGGCCGCAAGCCCGCCGAGGTGTTCGACGCCCTGGCCGCCGGCCGCTCCGGCCTGCGCGCCGTCCCCGAGGGCCACCCCGCGCACGGCTGGCTGCCCGCCGCCGGGATCGCCCCCGCCGTGGACGGCCGCGAGGTGCTGCCACCCACCGAGACCCGCTGCGTGGACCGGTTCGTGCTGCTCGCCCTGGCCGCCGCCGACGACGCGCTCGCCGACGCCGCCCTGGAGGTCGGCCGGGACGCCGACCCGCACCGCACCGCCGTGGTGCTGGCCACCGGGGGCGGCGGCCTGGAGACCTTCGAGCAGCAGTCACACCGGCGGCTGGACCGCGGCCGCCCCGGCGTCAGCCCGTACCTGCTGCCGGGCATGCTGTCCAACATGGCCGCCGCCCGGATCGCCATCAAGCACGGGATCCGCGGCTACAGTTCGGCCGTGGTGACGGCCTGCGCGGCCGGCGCCCAGGCGATCGCCGAGGGGCTACGACTCATCCGCGCGGGCGACGCCGATGTGGTGGTGTGCGGCGGCACCGAGTCCTCGCTGCACCCGACCATCGCCGCCGCCTTCACCAACGCCCGTGCCCTGGCCCAGGGTTGGGAAGATCCGGAACAGTCCAGCCGGCCCTTCGACGCCCGCCGCAACGGCTTCGTGCTCGGCGAGGGCAGCGCCGTCCTCGTCCTGGAGAGCGCCACCCACGCCGCCGCGCGCGGCGCCACCGGGTACGCCGACGTGCTCGGCTGGGGCGCCTCCACCGACGCCCACCACCCGACCATGCCCCGCCCGGACGGCACCGGCGCCGCCGACGCGATGCGCGGCGCCCTCGCCAACGCGGGGCTCACCCCGGGCGGCATCGACTACGTGAACGCCCACGGCACCGGCACCAGGCTCGGTGACGTGGCGGAGACCGCCGCCCTGCGCGCCGTCTTCGGCGGGCACCGGCCGGCGGTCAGCTCCACCAAGGGCGCCACCGGCCATCTCCTGGGCGCCGCAGGCGCGTTGGAGGCGGCGGTGACGGCCCTGGCGGTGGCGAGGGGGACGCTGCCGCCGACGCTCAACCTCACCGACCCCGACCCGGCCTGCGACCTGGACCACGTCCGGGGCGCCGCCCGGTCCGGCCCGGTGCGCGCCGCGCTGAGCAACGCCTTCGCCTTCGGCGGCCACAACCTGAGCCTGATCCTCGGCCCGGCCTCCGTCCGGCCGACCGGCCGGTGACCAGGCCGGGGCCGAGCCGGTGAGCAGCCCCGGCGCCGAGCCGGTGAACAACCGCTGACCGGCCGAACCACCACGCGCTCGACCCGACATCCCTCCGGGGGGAGAACCCGTTGTCCATCCAGACCATCGCCCGCGTCGAGTTCCACTGCGCGGACGCCGACAAGACCGCCGCCGCCCTGCACGCCGACTACGACTTCACCACCGGCCCCCCGAACACCTCGGCGGACGGCACCCGCAGCATCGATCTGCGCCAGGGCTCGATCCGGCTGCGGCTGACCTCCGCCGCCGACCCCGGCCACCCGGTGTCCGCCTACGTCGCCCGGCACGGGGACGGCGTGGCCGCCCTCGCCCTCGGCTGCGCCGACCCGCGGGCCGCCCTGGAACGGGCCGAACGGCACGGCGCCCGGGTGCTGGACCGGGAGGCCTGCCTGATCGCCGGCTTCGGCGACACCGCCCTGCGCTTCACCTCGATGCACGACACCGATGCCGCGGAACCCGCCGAACCCGCCGAACCCGCGGAACCCGCCGAACCGGGCCTGCTGGAGGCCCTCGACCACGTCGCGATCTGCCTGCCCGGCGGTGAACTCGCCGACGCCGTACGGTTCTGCGAGGCCGCGCTCGGCTTCCACGCGATCTTCGAGGAGTACATCGAGGTCGGCGAACAGGCGATGGACTCCACCGTGGTGCAGAGCGCCTCCGGCCTGGTCACCTTCACCCTGATCGAGCCCGACACCGCCCGCCGCCCCGGCCAGATCGACGAGTTCCTGGCCGCCCACGGCGGCGCCGGGGTGCAGCACCTGGCCTTCAGCACCCGGGACATCGCCACCGCCGTCCGGACGATCCGCTCCCGCGGGGTGGAGTTCCTGACCACCCCGGGCACCTACTTCGACGCCCTCACCGAGCGGCTCGGCGGCACCGCCATCCCGGTGGAGACCCTGCGCGACCTGCACGTCCTGGTCGACCAGGACCACGGCGGCCAGCTGTTCCAGATCTTCGCCCGCTCGACCCACCCCCGGCGCACCTCCTTCCTGGAGCTGATCGAGCGCCAGGGCGCGGGCACGTTCGGCACCGCGAACATCAAGGCGCTGTACGAGGCGGTCGAGCGCCAGACCTCCGTCACCGCCGGCTGACCGCCCCAGAAGGGAAGCACCACCGATGACCACCGCCACCGAGTTCCGCCTCACCGCCGCCGAACACGCCCTGCTGCCCACCCCCGAGGAGGTGGCGCACTACCGCGAACACGGCTGGTACCTCTCCCGCCGGCTGTTCGGCGACGAGGAGCTGGACGCCCTCCAGGCCGCCACCGAGCTGTACTACGCGGGCCACCGGGACCGCCGACTGCCCGTCCGCCCGCCCCGGTTGGCCGCCTGGGAGCCCTCGCACGGGCCGGTCCAGCGGCACAACGACTACGTCCACCACGAGAGCGACGCGATCGGCGCGATCCTGCGCAAGCCGCTGGTCGGGGCGGTGGCCGCGCTGCTGGCCGGGGCGGAGGAGATCCGGATCTTCCAGTCCACCCTGATCTACAAGCCGCCGGTGCCCGGGGAGCCCAGTAACCGGGTGCCGTGGCACTTCGACAAGCACTACTGGCAGACCTCGACTTCGGACGATATGCTCACCGCCTTCATCCCGTTCCACGACTGCCGCGTGGAGAACGGCACCATCACCATGGTCGACGGCAGTCACCGCTGGCGGGAGCTGCCCTCCGGCGAGGACTCCACCCGGCACTTCGCCGACCGCGACAACTCCGAGCTGGACGCCATCCTGGACGCCAACGCCGCGTTCAACGGGCAGGAGGCGCGCAAGGTCCCGATGCTGATCCCGCGCGGCCACCTGTCCTTCCACCACTGCCGCACCTACCACGGCAGTGGGCCCAACCTGGCGGCCTTCCCCCGCCGGGCCGTGTCGCTGCACCTCCAGGACGGCGCCAACGAGTACCGCCGCCGCGTTCGCCCGGACGGCGGCCCGGTGGTGTACAACCACGATGTGCTGGTGCGCCGCACGGCCGACGACCGGCCGGACTACGCCGACCCGGACTACTGCCCGACGATCTGGCGGGGAGCGCTGTGACCCTACCCTCGACCGCATCCCCGCCCACACCCCTGCCCGCCTCCCTGGCCACCCCCGCCGAGCGCTACCGGATGCTGCGGCTGATCCGCGGCTTCGAGGAGCTGGCGCTCGGCCTGGTGAAGTCCGGCGCGATCCCCGGCGGCATCCACCCGTACATCGGGCAGGAGGCCGTCGCGGTCGGCGTCTGCTCGGCGCTCGGCCCGGCCGACCGGCTCACCAGCACCCACCGCGGCCACGGCCATGTGCTCGCCCGGGGCGCCGCCCCGCACCGGCTGCTCGCCGAACTCATGGGCCGCGTCGACGGGTTGAACGGCGGCCGGGGCGGCTCGATGCACGCCGCCGACCTCTCGCTGGGCATCCTCGGCGCCAACGGCATCGTCGGCGCCGGGGCCCCGATCGCGGTCGGCGCCGCCTGGGCCGCGCAGCATGCCGGGACCGCGGACGACTCGGTGGCGGTGGCCTTCTTCGGTGACGGCGCGCTCAACCAGGGCGTGCTGCTGGAGTCGCTCAACCTGGCGGCGATGTGGCGGCTGCCGGTGGTCTTCGTCTGCGAGAACAACGGCTACGCCACCACCCTGCCCGCCGCCACCGCCGTCGCGGGCAGCGCCACCGGCCGGGCCGCGGCCTTCGGCATCCCCGCCGAGCAGGTGGACGGCATGGACACCGAGGCCGTGCGCGCCGCCGCCCTGCGCGCGGTGGAACGGGCCCGCTCGGGCGGCGGCCCGGGCTTCCTGGAATGCCGCACCTACCGCTACGAGGGCCACCACACCATGGAGCGCCGGATGAAGCTGCGCTACCGCGCCCCCGAGGAGGTCGCGGCCTGGCGCGAGCGGGACCCACTGCCACGGGCCGCCGCCCCGCTCGCCGTCGCGACGGTCGCCGAGCTGGACCGCTCGGTGGCCGAACAGCTCGCCGCCGCCGAGGAGTTCGCGCTCGCCTCGGCCCATCCGGACCCGGCCGGCGCCCTGGACCACCTGTACGCCGACGGCCTGCGACCCCGGGCGGGGGTGTCGGCGTGACCAGGCTCTCGTACACCAAGGCGCTCAACCGGGCGCTGGCCGACGAACTCGCCGAGGACCCGGCGGTCTGCGTGTTCGGCGAGGACATCGGCGCGGGCATGGCCGGCCCGACCCTGGGCCTGCTGGACCGCTTCGGGCCCGGGCGGATCGTGGACACCCCGCTGTCCGAACAGGCCTTCACCGCGATGGCGATGGGCGCGGCGCTGGCCGGGCGGCGGCCGGTACTGGAGTTCCAGATCCCCTCGCTGCTGTTCCTGGTCTTCGAGCAACTCGTCAACCAGGCCCACAAGTTCTCGCTGATGACCGGGGGTCAGGCGGCCGTCCCGCTGACCTGTCTGGTGCCCGGCTCGGGCTCCCGGGACGGCTGGGCCGGGCAGCACTCCGACCACCCGTACAGCCTGTTCGCCCATGCCGGGGTGAAGACCGTGGTGCCCGCCACCCCGACCGACGCCTACGGGCTGCTGCGCTCGGCGATCCGCGATCCGGACCCGGTGGTGGTGTTCGCCCCGGCCGCGGCCCTGCCGGTGCGCGAGACCGTCACCTGGGAGCTGGCGCCCGTCCCGCTCGGGCGGGCCCGGATCCACCGCCCGGGCACGGATGTCACCGTGGTCGCCCTCGGGCACCTGGTGCACGACGCCCTGGCCGTCGCCGAGGAGCTGGCCCCGGAGCTCTCGGTGGAGGTCCTCGACCCGCGCACCGTCCACCCCTTCGACTGGCCGGCCCTCGCCGAGTCGCTGGAGCGCACCGGCCGGCTGGTCGTCGTGGACGACTCCAACCGCAGCTGCGGCTTCGGCGCCGAGGTACTGGCCACCGCCGCCGAGGAGATGCGCCTGCTCGCCCCACCGCGCCGGATCACCCGCCCGGACGGCGCGGTGCTCCCCTTCGCCCCCGCCCTGGACCGGGCCGTCCAGCCGAGCCGCGAGCAGCTGCGGCACGCGCTGCGGTCCGTCATGAAGGCCCACTGACCTCCGGAACACCCCCGAGACAGGAGCACCGATGACCACCAACCGCTACCACTGGGACCGCTCCCACCCCGGCCTGACCAGCCTCCAGCAAGCCATCGACCCGCTGCGCCGCGAGGTCGTCGAGCACTCGGTGTACCGCTCGCTCACCAGCATCGAGCGGGTCCGCACCTTCCTGGACAGCCACGTCTTCGCCGTCTGGGACTTCATGTCGCTGCTCAAGAGCCTGCAGCGCGACCTCACCTGCGTGGACGTGCCGTGGGTCCCGAGCGGACCGACCGCCAGCCGCCGGCTGATCAACGAGATCGTCCTGGTGGAGGAGAGCGACGAGCTGGGCGAGGGCTTCACCAGCCACTTCGAGCTGTACGTCGAGGGCATGCGGCAGGCCGGCGCCGACCCCCGCCCGGTGACGGACTTCCTGGCCCTGCTGGGCTCCGGCCGGTCCGTGCCGGAGGCCCTCAAAGCGGCCGGAGTGCCGGGGCCCGCTGTCGAGTTCACCTCCGTCACCTGGTCGATCGTGGAGAACGCGCCGGTGCACTGCCGGGCCGCCGCCTTCGCCTTCGGCCGCGAGGACCTCATCCCGGACATGTTCACCCAGGTGGTCGGCATCGACGACCCCGAGGGGGTGCTCACCGTGTTCAAGGACTACCTGGCCCGCCACATCGAGGTGGACGGTGAGCAGCACACCCCGATGGCGATGCAGATGCTGATCGACCTGTGCGGCGACGACCAGGCCGTCTGGGACTCCTGCGCCGAGACCGTACGGGCGGCGCTGGAGGCCCGGCTGCGGCTGTGGACCGCGATCGAGCAGTCCTTCTGAGCGAACCCGCGCGGGCCGTGCTGTCACAGCACCTTCGGCAGCACCGCCGCCGAGGCGGGCGGCTCGTCGGCCGCCGACCGGAACCGGTGCAGCGCCGCCCGGCCGTCCGCCCCGCGCAGCCGGGCGGCGAGCCGGGCGGGCAGCACCACGGTGCTCAGCCAGCCCTCGCCGCGGTACCCCTCGATCGTCCAACTGACCCAGGGCAGCGGGTAGTTGGCGGCCGGGCTGAAGAACACCGGCGGACCGCCCCGGAAGCTCAGCCGGTAGGCGCCGAAGCGGCTCCAGTTGGAGAAGCTGAACCGGCGCTCCTTCGGGTCGAAGCCCAGCGGCACGCACTCGCCCAGCCGGGAACGGCCCAGCCCGGCCAGGAAGTCCAGGTTGGCACGGAGGTTGAGGTGGGCGGCCGGGAACTCCTCGACCGCCGCCCGCAGTTGGCCCGCCAACACCGCCGGGCCGTCCTTCGGCCGGTGCGGCACGTGCACCTCGCTCAGCAGGTTGCCCACCAGGGCGGGCGAGAGTCCCAGCCAGCGGCGGGCGTTGACCGGCACGGTGAGCATCCGCTCGGCCTGGTCGCCGTCCACCTCCCGCAGGGTGGCGAGGACATGGGCGCAGAGCACGTCCCCGGCGGACAGCCGGCGCCCGGCGGCCGCGCCGAACTCCTCGCGCATCCGGGCGACTTCGGCATCCGTGAAGGCGATCTGGACGGTCCGGTTGGCGCGCGGGCCGGCCGCCACCTCGCGGGCCAGCTGCTCCGCCTCCGCCGCCGACGGCACCCGGAATCCGGGGCGTCCGCAGTCCTCGGCCGGCAACACCGCGTCCAGCAACGCGTCCTGGTCGGCGACGAGTTCGGCCTCCGGCAGCGGTTCGCCCTCGACCGCCGCCGACCAGATCCGCAGCAGCAGCATGAAGCTGTGGAGGTCCCCGATCGCGTGGTGCCAGGAGCAGCCGAGCACCGTGCCGCCGTCGGCGGTGCGGGTGATCCGTACGGTGAGCAGCGGGGCGTCGCCGGTGCGTGCGGCCACCGCGTCCACCGGGTCGACCAGTCCGGAGCCGGCCGCCGGCACCCGGCCCATCGCCTCGGCGAGGGTGCCGTCCACGGTGCAGGCCTCCAGCGGTACGCCCGAGTCGTCGCAGACCGCCCGCAGGGCGCCGCCGTCGGTGCGCAGCCGTCCGGCGAACACCGGCACCCGGTCCAGGGCGAGGGCGAGCCCGGCGGCGAGCCGGTCCTCGTCCAGCGGCCGGTCGAAGCAGAGCACCACCGAGACGGCGAGGTCCGCGAGCATGGTGTCCATCAGGCCCAGGCGCAGCACCCGGCCGTCGGCCCGGCCGGCTCGGACGGTCCGGGAGCTGCGCGGCTGCGGCCAGATCGTCATGGTTCCCATCCGGTGGTTCGGCCTGCGGGCACGCCGAACGATAGTGCCGCGCCGAGGCAGTGGTCCAGTCCAATGTCAGGATCCGGAAAGGCCGTTCACGGGCGCCGACGATAGAATGCCGAGCATGGGACAGCGCCCCGGCGCGCCCACCGCGCCGCCCCTCGTCCTGGTCACCGACCACGAGTCCCGGCTGATCGACCCGACCCGGGCCTACCACCTGGGCCGCGACCCGACCAGCGAGATCGTGCTGGACGACCCCCGGGTCTCCTGGCACCACGCGGTGCTGCACGCCGACGACGGCCACTGGCTGCTGGAGGACGTCGGCAGCACCAACGGCACCTTCGACCAGGGCCGCCGGGTCGACCACGAGGACGTCGGCCCGGGCACCCGGCTGCGCTTCGGCGACCCGGCCACCGGTCCGGCCGCGACGTTCTCCGGGCTGCCGGCCCCCGCCCCAGGCGAACGCACCGCCCTGGCCGCCCCGCAGAGCTCCGGCACCTTCCGCAGCCCGAGCGCCGTACTGGAGCTGCCCGGCCGCACCGTGCGGATCGGCCGCTCGCCGGACAACGACCTCGTCCTGGACGACCTGGTGGTCTCCCGGCACCACGCCGAACTTCGCGAACTGCCGGGCGGCGGGCACGAGATCGTCGACCTGGACAGCCACAACGGCAGCTACCTCAACGGCCGCCCGGTCCGGCGCGCCCCGGTCGGCCCGGCCGACATCGTCGGCATCGGCCACTTCGCGCTCTGCCTGGCCGACGGCCGGCTGGTCGAGTACACCGACACCGGCGAGATCTCCCTGGACGTCCAGCACCTGGTCGTCCGGGTCGGTCCGGACCACCGGGTGCTGCTGGACGACGTCGGCTTCCCGCTCGCCGAGAAGACCCTGCTGGCGGTGGCCGGCCCGAGCGGCGCCGGCAAGTCGACCCTGCTGAACGCGCTCACCGGGCTGCGCCCCGCCGACCAGGGCACCGTGCTGTACGACGGGCGCGACCTGTACCGCGACTACGCCGAGCTGCGGCGCCGGATCGGCCTCGTCCCCCAAGACGACATCCTGCACACCCAGCTCACCGTCCGCCGCGCGCTGTCCTTCGCCGCCGAGCTGCGCTTCCCCGGGGACACCGCCCGGGACGAGCGGGAGACCAGGGTCTCCGAGGTGATCCGCGAACTGGGCCTGGACGGCCGGGAGCAGCAGGTGATCGCCAGCCTCTCCGGCGGCCAGCGCAAGCGGGTCAGCATCGCGCTGGAGCTGCTCACCAAGCCCTCGCTGCTGTTCCTCGACGAGCCGACCTCCGGCCTGGACCCGGGCATGGAGCGCTCGGTGATGCGCCTGCTGCGCGAACTGGCCGACGACGGGCGGACGGTGGTCGTGGTGACGCACAGCGTGCTGAGCCTCAACGTCTGCGACCGGCTGCTGGTGCTCGCCCCCGGCGGCCGGACCGCCTACTACGGCCCGCCCACCGAGGCGCTGGCGTACTTCGGGCAGGACGAGTGGCCGGAGGCCTTCGAGGAGTTCGAGAACGACACCGAGGGCCGCAGCCGGCAGCGCTTCCTGGCCTCGCCGGAGTACCGGCGGTACGTGACGGCCGAGGCGGCGCACCCGCTGCCCGCCCCGGCCGCGTCCGCCGCGGCGCCGCCGCCCGCCATCGGCCGGGAGAAGCCGCAGGGCTGGTTCGCCCAGCTGAGCACCCTGGTGCGCCGGTACGCCGCGGTGCTCGCCGCCGACCGGTTGTTCCTCACCGTCATGCTGGTGCTGCCGTTCGTCATCGGCGTGATGTGCCGGGCGATGGCCGGCTCGCGGCTCACCGACGAGAACGCCATCAACTGCCTGCTCACGCTCTGCCTCGGCGGGGTGCTCACCGGCTCGGCCAACGCGGTGCGCGAGGTGGTCAAGGAGCGCGCGATCTACCGGCGGGAGCGGGTGGTCGGGCTGTCCAGATCGGCCTACCTGGTGTCCAAGGTGGTGGTGCTCGGCGCGGTCACGGTGGTCCAGGCCGCGCTGCTGACCGTGGTCGGCCTGGCCGGGGTGACGCTCTCCGCGCCGGCCCGGCCGAACGCCCCGCCGCCGGTGACGACGGGCGTGCTGCTGCCGCAGCTGCCGGAGCTGATCATCGCGGTCGCGCTGCTCGCGTTCACCTCGATGGTGCTCGGCCTGGTGGTCTCCGCCGCCGTCGGCAAGGAGGAGACCACGATGCCGCTGCTGGTGCTGCTGGCGATCGTCCAGGTGGTGTTCAGCGGTCTGATGCTGAAGCTGCACGGCGTGCCGGGGCTGGAGCAGTTCGCCTGGTTCGTCCCGTCCCGGTGGGGCCTGTCGGCCATGGCCCGCACCGTCGACCTGGGCCGGCTCACGGTGCCGTCCCCGATCACCGCGGACCCGGCGTTCCGCCCCGAACGGGCCGGCTGGGTGATCAGCATGGCCGCGCTGGCCGCCCTCGCGGCGGCGTACGGGCTGGCCGTGCTCGCCCTGCTGCGGCGGCACGAACCGGTGGTCATGCGCAGGTAGCCGCCCCGGCGCCCGCCGGTAGAGTGGAATCGAACTGCGGTTCCGATGCCGCGCGCCGCCCCTGCCGCCGGCTCCGGCTCGCGCGCAGGAGGGAAGCCGGCCGCCGATGGACGAGTTCGCGTTCCGCCCCACCCACGTCGCCCCGCCGGACGGCATGGCGACCTGGACGGCCCCGGACCCGGCACGGCCCGCCGCCCGGCTGGACCCGCTCCTCCCGGTCCGGCTGATCGCCCGGCAGGGCGACTGGGCCCAGGTGCTCTGCTCCAACGGCTGGACCGCCTGGGTGGACGCCCGGCTGCTGGTCGTCCTCCCCCAGCCGCCACCGGGCGCGGACGGCCCGCCCACCCGCACCGCCGACCCGCGCCCCGCGCTCGCCGAGGCCGAGGCCGCGCTCTCCCGCCACCGCGCCCTGCTGGAGGACCTCGCCGCGGGCACCCTGGACCTCGAGTCCTTCCGGGAACGGACCCGAGGCCTGCGGATCGGCCTGGTGGCGGACGGCGAGACGCTCTGGCTGTTCGACCCGGTGCACGACCGCTGGTGCTACTGCGACGGGCTGCAGCTACAGGCGTACGCGGCCACCGACCGGCCGCCGGAACAGCTGCCCGCGCCGACAGCCGTACCGGGGGTCGCACCGGCAGCCGCACCGGAGGCCGACCCGTCGGCGCACGAGCCGCGGCAGCCCGACCCTCGGCAACCCGACCCCCAGCAACCCGCCCCTCGCCGGCCCGACCCGCAGCAACCCGACCCGTACTCGCCGACCCGGACCGGCGCGCCGTGATCCCCGCCGATCCGACACCGACGCCGACACCGGCGTCCGCCCCCAGCCTGCCGGCCGGCCTGGTCGGGCGGCAGGTGGCCGACTACCGCCTGGAGCAGGAGATCGGGCGCGGTGGGATGGCCGTGGTCTACCGGGCCAAGGACCTCCGGCTCGGCCGGACCGTCGCGGTCAAGCTGCTGGCCCCCGAACTGGCCCGCAACGAGGTGTTCCGCCTGCGCTTCATGCACGAGTCCGAGGCCGCCGCCGGGATCGACCACCCGCACATCGTCCCGGTGTTCGGGGCCGGCGAGCACGACGGCATCCTCTACCTGGCGATGCGCTACGTCGAGGGCGGCGACCTGCGTGCCCTGATCAACCGGGACGCCCCGCTCCCGGTCGAGCGCACCGCCCGGCTGGCACTGCAGGTCGCCTCCGCGCTGGACGCGGCCCACCGCCGCGGGCTGGTGCACCGGGACGTCAAGCCGGGCAACGTCCTGGTCGCCGCCGGCACCGACAACGAGCACCCCGAGCACCTCTACCTGGCGGACTTCGGCCTCACCAAGAAGTCGCTGTCGCTGAGCGGGCTGACCAGCGTCGGCCAGATCGTCGGAACGCTCGACTACGCCGCGCCCGAGCAGATCTCCGGCCGGCCGCTGGACGGGCGTTGCGACCAGTACAGCCTCGGCTGCGTGGTCTTCGAGATGCTCGCGGGCGCCCCGCCGTTCCGCCGGGAGAGCGACCTCGCACTGCTCTGGGCCCACCTCAACGACCCGCCGCCCGACCTGCACCGGCACCGGCCGGACCTCCCGGAGGCGGTCGGGGAGGTGGTCGCCCGGGCGCTCGCCAAGGCCCCTGAGGACCGCTACCCGGACTGCCTGCGGTTCGTGGCCGAGCTGCGGGCGGCCGGCGCCCCCACCCCGTGGTCGGGGTGGACCGGGGACGGGCCGCCCACCCGGGTCGTCCCGGCGGTCGCCCGGGCCCCCGGCCCCGCCCACGTGCCGGAGCCGCCCGCCTGGGCCGCCCCGGTCGTCCACCCTCCGCCCCGGGAGCGTTAGGAAGTCTTCGACCATGAACGCCGTCAGCCAGGTCTTCGCCATGCTCGCCGCCGCGATCCACCTGGTGGTGTGGCCGCTGGAGAGCTACCTGTACGGGCACCCGCGGGTGCGCTACCTGCTCACCGGCAGCACCGCGGACGCCCCGGAGGTCCGGTTGTGGCGGTTCAACGTCGGCTTCTACAACCTGTTCCTGGCCCTCGGCCTGGTCACCGGCCTGGTCCTGCTGCACACCGGGCACTCCGGGTCGGGGCGGCCACTGATCCTCTACATCGCCGCCTTCATGGTGGCCGGCGGGACGACCCTGTTCGTCTCCGAGCCGAAGCTGTGGCGCGGCGCCCTCGGCCAGGCCGTCCCGGCGGCGGTGGTCCTGATCGCCGAGCTGGTCTGAACCCGGGACGGACGGCTCCGAAGCCGGGACGGACAGCCGCGCACCCGGGACGGCCGGCTCCGAAGCCGGGACGGGCGCCCCGCGGCCGGGCTCAGCCGCCGGTCGTCCCCTCGGTGGCCTCCGGCCCCTCCGGCACAGCCGTCCCCTCGGTGACCTCCCCACGCCGCCGCACCCGCGAGGCGAGCAGCGCCCCGAGCAGCCCGGTCAGCAGTCCCCAGCCCGCCGCCAGCGGCACCGCCGTCCACAGGGCCGGGCGCAGCGTCAGGCTGCCGCTGCCCAGCGCCGCCACCGGATCGCTGCCGCCGAGGACGGAGCTGAGCAGGTCTCCCAAGCCGCCCTGGCCCAGGCCGACGCCCAGCACGGACAGCCCGTAGTCGGCGTCCATCCGGGTCCACAGGCCCACCAGCAGCACGGTGACGGCGGTGGCCAGGGCGAAACGGACGGCGTGCTGCCACAGCCGCACGGTGCGCGGGGAGCGGCGGGCGGCGAGGAAGGCCGCGGCGACCAGCAGCACGGCGGCCAGCGGCAGCAGCCACCAGCTGCGCGCGTCGTGCTCCGCCAGGGTGCCGAGGTCGATGGTCGCCTCCTGCCCGCCGGGGGCGCGCAGCACCGCGCTGAGCGGCTTGGGGACGGGCAGGCCCAGCGCGCCGACCAGCCGGCCGTGCCAGACCGCGCCGAGGCCGAGACCGAAGGCGAGCCAGACCAGGTCGGGCAGGGCGAGCAGCAGCACGGCCATCGTCCGCCGGGCGTCGCCGTGCACGATGGCGGTGACGATCCCGGCCGCCGCGCCGATCGCCACGTACCCCAGCAGCACCATCCAGAGCGCGAACGCGGCCGGGCGGACGGCGAGTTGGTAGCGCAGCAGGCCGCGCGGCAGCGGCGCCCGGCGGGACACCGCGAAGACCGCCGCGAGTACCAGCAGCAGCCAGGCCAGCCCGATGCCGATCGTGGTGGCGCCCTCCGCGTGGAAGCCGACCTCCGGGGTGAGCCCGAGCACGCCGCCGATGGTCTGCACCAGGCTGCCGCCGAGTTCGATCACGAAGGTGTGCTTGGCGGTGACGGTGATCAGCACCAGCGCGAGCAGCCAGAGCACCACCGTCCGGGCGACCCGGCCGAGCAGTTCACCGCCCCTGGCCACCGCCCGGAAGCGCAGTTGGCGAAGGAACACCTCGGCCATCACGACCGCGCCCACCAGCGAGACGCTCAGCGGCATCGCGTTCACCCCGGCGTCCACCGCGGCGAAGCTGCCCGCGCCGCCGTCGAGCTGGACCGAACCGCCGACGGCCAGCGCCAGCGTCGCGGCCAGCACGGGCGGGAAGCCGCCCTCCGGGAGGTCGCCGGCGCCGGCCAGCCAGAGGCCCAGCGCGGCCACCGCCGCCATCGCGACGAGCCCGGCCAGCACCACGGCGAGCGCGTCCAGCCAGCCGCGGACGACTCCGGGCGGGCCGGCGACCCCGGTGGTGGGCTGCTGCATGCCGCCTCCCTCTGCTCGAACGGTGCTGGTCCGTTCCCAGGGTGACCGACTGCCGCGGGGCACGCTCGGCGACGACGGGGCCACCTGCTGTTGCGGCGAGCGGGGCACCGGGGGAGAAAGGAAACTCCAGTGGCAGGAGCTTCCTGTGCCGGCCGTTCCCGCCGGCCGCCTGCGAAACGGAGCCTCGATGAGTTCCCAACCGCCTCCCTCCGGCCCGCCCAGCGAGCCGCCCACCGGCCCCCCGTCCGGCCCGCTGGCCGGACCACCGTCGGGTGGCGGCACGGGCGGATCGCCGTCCGTACCACCGCCGCCCTCCGGGCCGGGCGGGTCGTCCGCCGCCGGTGCGGGCGGCGGTGGGTCGGGCCGCGGGCGCGGGCCGCGCACACCGTGGTGGCGCTCCGGGAAGGGCCTGTCGGTGGCGGCGGGCGTGCTGGTGGCGGCCGTGGTGGCCACCGTGCTGGTCGTCACCAACCAGGGCGGCAAGCACGAGGCCATCCCGACCGCCAACGAGGTCGCCCTCCAGACCCCGGCCGACCCCGGACCGGCGCCGTTCACCCCATCGGTGGAAACCCAGGGCGTGAGCGCCCCGGCTCCCGCGCCCACCAGCGCGGCGCCGCAACCGGGCGGCACCTCCAGAACCAGCTCCGCGGCCGTCCTGCACAGCGTGCAGGGCAGCTCGGCCGGGCTGTACGGCGGGACGATGGGCCGACCCAGCTGCGACACCGAGCGACTGATCGGCATGGTGTCCAGCGGTGACGGCGGACGGGCCTGGGCCTCGGCGGCGGGCATCGAACAGTCCGCGATCCCGTCCTACCTGCGCTCGCTGACCTCGGCGTACCTGCGGGTGGACACCCGGGTGACCAATCACGGCTACAAGAGCGGCGCGGTGGTCGAGTACCAGTCCGTGCTGCAGGCGGGCACGGCCGTCCTGGTGGACTCCCAGGGCGTGCCCCGGGTGCGCTGTGCCTGCGGCAACCCGTTGAAGCCGGCGGTCCTGGTGAGCAACGCCAAGTACACCGGGAAGGCCTGGACGGGCTTCGAGCCGACCACGCTGATCGTGGTGGCGCCGGCTCCGAAGCCGGTGACCGAGATCATCCTGGTGAACATCGAGACCGGCGGCTGGTTCTCCCGGCTGACCGGGCGGATCGACATCGTGGACAAGCACGTCGGACCGCCGCAGGGGCCGCTGGTGCCGGGCATCCCGCCGCCGGTGCCGTGGAAGCCGACCGCTCCGACGGCGACGGCCTCGACGTCCGGGGCGACGTCCTCGGGGGCCACGTCGTCGGGGGCCACCTCGTCGGGGGCGACGTCCTCCGGCGCCACATCCTCCGGCGCCACCTCCTCGGGCGCGACCTCCTCCGGGGCGACCTCGTCCTCCGGTACGCCGTCCGGCACCTCATCGACGACAGCTACCTCCGGCCCCTCCACCCAGACCGAGACCGCGGGCCCAACCACCAAGGGCCCCAGCGAAACGGCCACGACGATCACCAAGAGCCCCAGCGGAACGAGCTCAACGACCGGAACGACCGGAACGACGACGACCGGCACGGGCACCACCTCGGGCAGGACGACCGGCACCACGACGCCGCCGCCCACCTGCAAGCCGCCCGGCGAGGCCGGCTCGCTGCCGCCCTGCCCGCCGGCCACGAGCGCGACCCCCTGATCGCTCCCGCTCCCGCTCCCGCTCCCCTCGCCGCCACCGGCCGTCCCGACGCCGGTGGCGGCGGCGCTTCTCAGGGCAGCAGCACCTTCGCGTCGTCCGGCCCGAGCAGCCGCCCGTCCGCCGAGCGCACCTCCACCGGGGCGACCGGTGCGCCCGAGACGCGGTCGACCAGCCGGGCCCGGGGCTCGCCCTCGGCGAAGAACCACTGGTCGCCCCACTGCCGCAGTGCGGTGATCACCGGGAACAGCGCACGCCCCTTCTCGGTGAGCAGGTACTCCTGGTAGGGGCTGCCGTCGGCGGCGGGGGCGAGTTCGAAGACTCCGGTGGCGACGAGGTTGGTGAGCCGGGCCGAGAGGATGTTCTTGGCCAGCCCCAGGTTCTTCTGGAACTGCCCGAAGCGGCGCAGCCCGTCGAAGGCGTCACGGACGATCAGCAGGGTCCAGCCGTCGCCGACCACGTCGAGCGGCCGGGCGACCGGGCAGGCCGACTCCTCGTGCGTGGTGCGCTTCGGCACTTCTCCCACCTCTCAGCCGGTCGGCGCCCAGCGTACCGCCGGACCTGCGGTTGCTTATTGAAACCAGGATATGCCAAGGTGATGCGGTAGCACTTTGAAACCACTGCTGCCCTTCGAGGGGACCCGTCCATGACCTCTCCCGCCGCCGCCCGTGCGGGCACTCCGACGCGCGGCCTGTCACCGGCCGTCACCTGGCTGCTCTCCGTCACCTGCGGCCTGGCCGTCGCCAACGTCTACTACTCCCAGCCGCTGCTGGACCTGATCGCCCGTGACTTCGGCATCGACCCGGCCGCCATCGGCCTGGTCGGCACTCTCACCCAGACGGGGTACGCGATCGGCCTGCTGCTGATCGTCCCGCTCGGCGACCGCGTCGACCGCCGCGCCCTGACCACCGTCCAGCTCGGGCTCTCCGTCCTCGCCCTCGCCGCCGTCGCCCTCGCTCCCTCCGCTCCGCTGCTGCTCGCCGCGATGGCCGCCGTGGGCGCGCTCGCGGTCGTCGCCCAGGTCGTCGTCGCCCACGCCGCCTCGCTCGCCGCCCCCGGCGACCAGGGCCGGGTGGTCGGCACCGTCACCGGCGGCATCGTGGTCGGCATCCTGCTCGCCCGCACCGTCGCCGGCACGATCGGCGACCTGGCCGGCTGGCGCGCCGTCTACCTGGTCTCCGCCGTCGCAACCGGCGCCATGGCCGTCGCCGTTGCCACCGCCCTGCCCGCCGAGCCGCCCCGCACCGCCGGACGGACCAGCGGCCGAATCGGCTACCTGCGGCTGGTCGGCTCGGTGTTCACGCTCTTCGCCGAGGAGCGCGTGCTGCGCGTCCGCGCCGTGCTCGCCCTGCTCGCCTTCACCTCCGTCACCGTGCTGCTCACCCCGATGGTGCTGCCGCTCGCCGCACCGCCCTTCGAACTCAGCCACACCCAGATCGGCCTGTTCGGGCTGGCCGGCGCCGCCGGGGCGCTCGGCGCCGGGCACGCCGGCCGCCAGGCCGACCGCGGCCGCGCCGAACGCACCGCCGGCATCGGCCTGTCGGCCATGCTCGTCGGCTGGCTGCCCGCCGCGCTGCTGCCGCACTCGGTGTGGTGGCTGGTGCTCGCCGTGGTGGTGATCGACTACGGCCTGCAGTCCGTGCACGTGGTCAACCAGCACCTCCTCTACCAAGTCCGCCCCGAGGCCCGGAGCCGACTGACGGCCGGCTACATGCTGCTCTACTCCGCCGGCTGCGGAGCGGGCGCGATCGCCTCCACCCTCGTGTACGACCAGGGCGGCTGGACGGCCGTCTGCCTGCTCGGGGCCGCCACCAGCCTTGCCGCGCTGCTCTACTGGCTCACCGCGCGGCGGGTATGACGGCTGGTCGAAGCCCGCTCGGCCAGGCCGGCTCCAGGACGTCGCGCAGGGCGCGCACCCCCTGCCGCCACGCCTGGCCGGACTCCGTCTCGTCCCACGACTCGGCTAGGGCGCGTATTCGGTCGTGATCAAGGTGTGGTCCGGGTGAGGTCTTTGATCCAGATCATCGCGCCGCAGAGGTGGAGGCCGGCGAGGTAGCT
>NZ_JBVIFM010000006.1:251753-353742 GCF_055571335.1 Kitasatospora sp. NPDC030952 | reverse complement strand
CGCGCCCGCCACCCCGCGCCCGCCACCCCGCCCCCGCCGGCGCGGGGCCCTCCAGGCGCCGAAGTCCAGTAGGCGTTCGACACGACTGGCGCCCCCGCCCGGGAACCTCGGGTGGGGGCGGTTCTGTTGGCCGAGGTGAGGAGGCCACAGTGGCGGCCTCCTGGGATGCGGGGCTCCTCCCGGCAGGCGGCCGGGCACCGGCGCCCCGCAGCCGCGAGGTCGAATCCCGCGCCGCCGACGCTCACCGCCCGACCGCCCTGGCCACCCCGCGCTCGCCATCCGGCCGCCGGCCCGGCAGCGGTTCGGGAAGCCCAACGCCCCCGCCTGGGGGTTCCGGGCGGGGGCGGTGCGGGGGCGGTTCGGTGCGGCCGCGGTGGTGTCAGGCGGCGGGGGTGAGGAGGGGGGTGGTGTGGGTGAGGGTGACGCCGAGGCGGTGGAAGGCGTCGAGGGCGGCGGTGTGGCCCTGGGGGGAGAGGGCGGCGACGGCGTCCTCGACGACGGTGGTGGGGTAGCCGAGGGAGACGGCGGTGCGGACCGTTTCGCCGACGCCGTACTCGGTGGCGATGCCGGCGATGACGAGGTCGGTGGCGCCGAGGCGGTTGAGGCGGTCGGCGAGGTCGGTGCCGGCGAAGGCGTCGATGCCGTACTTGGTGATGACCTCGTTGCCGGGGCGGGCGGCGACCTCGGGGGCGAAGCGGTTGAACGCGGAGTCGGGGCCGCCGTCGCTGCCGTCCATGCGGGCGTAGCGGACCAGGACGACGGGCAGGCCGGCGGCCTCGAAGGCGGTCTTCAGCCGGGCGGCGGAGCGGACCACGGCGGCGCCGGGCAGCGGGGCGACCGGGCGGCTGACGATCCACTGCTGGAGGTCCACCAGCACCAGGACGGTGCCGGGGGTGAGGGCGGCGGGGGTGTGGGACATCGGGTTCCTCGGGTGGGTCGGTCGGTGGCTGGTCGCTCGGTGAACGGCCGGTCGGCGAACGGTCGCTCGGTGGCTGGTCGCTCGGTGAACGTTCGCCGGGTGGGCGGTGTTCGCCGGTCAGTCGGCGGCGACGAGCAGGGCGGTCCAGGTGAAGCCGGCGCCGGCGCTCAGCAGGACGGCGATGCGGCCGGGTTCGAGCAGGCCGCGGGCGTGCAGGTGGGCGAGGCCGGCGGTGGCGTCGCCGGCGCCCAGGTGGCCGGTGCGGGCGCCGAGGTCGAGGACTTCGACGCCGCTCAGCCCGAGTCGTTCGACGGCCGGGAGGTAGGCGGTCTCCAGGACGGTGCGGCCGAGCCGGGGCAGCAGCAGGTGGCTGAGCCGGGGGTCGTCGGGGGTGAGGCCGGCGTCGGCGAGGGCGCCGTGGACGGCCCGGGCCACGCCGTCGCCGGCGGTGGCGGCGAAGTGCGGTCCGCGGCCGTCGCCGAGGAAGGCCTTCTTGGTGCGCCGGATGTCGACGGTCTCGCCGTTGGCGCGGGGTGCGGCGGAGAAGGCGTCGTGGCCGCGGTGCATGAGTTCGAGGTCGGGGGCGGCGGCGGTGTGCGCGGCGAGCAGCCGGTACGGGCCGTGCGCGCGGTCCAGGACGAGCGCGGTGGCGCCGTCCCCGTAGGAGACGCCGTAGTCGCCCTGCCAGCGGTCGAAGCCGGGGGCGGCGAAGCGGTCGCCGGTGGTGACCAGGGCGCGTTCGAGCCGGGGGTCGGCGCTCAGCCGGACGGCGGCCAGTTCGATGGCGGCGGCCCCGCCGTTGCACATCTGCTGGACGCCGACCGGCACCGCCCGTACGGCGCCCGCGTGTTGGGCGACGTAGTGGGCGGGGGACCAGAAGTCGTGCCCCTGGTGGTAGATCCAGGCGTGGGCGACCAGGCCGATGCTCTCGGCCGGGCAGCCGGCCTCGCCGATCGCCTTGGCGGCGGCGCGGACGGCCATCTCGGGGCCCGACAGCGTCTCGCTGACGGGCAGTTCGAGGTAGCCGTCCTTGGCGGCGTTGTCGGCGGTGACCCGGCCCTCGGCGACCGCCGCGTCCGTCGGGTCCGTGGTCGGGGGGAGCCAGTCGACCACGGCGGCTATCCGGGGCGGTGGGTCGAAGCGCATCGGGCGGTCCTTAGCGGGGAGCGGGGAGGGGTCAGCGGGCGGGGTGGTGGAGGGCCTCGTCCAGCAGGGCGGGGATCCGGTGCGTCTCGTGCAGCGGGATCCGGGTGTGGACGTGCTGGTCGGGGCGGACCAGGACGACGGACCCGCGGGTGGTCCGCGGCCGGGCGGGAGCCGGCGCGCCGGGGGAGGGCGGCAGGTCGTCGTGGAGGGTGCCGGCGGTGTCGAGGATCCGGACGTCCAGCAGGCCGGGGTGGCGCTTCTCGGCCTCCTCCAGGGCCCGGGCGACCCGCGGCGGCAGGGCGGTGCCGGGCAGTTCGACGAGCAGGGTGTGCCGCAGGTCGGAGAGGGCCTCGCGCAGCGGCAGCCGCTGCCCGAGCCGGCGGTCCCAGACCGCCCGGTCGGGGGTGAGCGCCCCGGGGACGAAGCGGTGGCCCCAGAGCTTCCAGCTGCGCAGCCTGGTCTCCCGGGGCTCGCCGTAGACGGTGCGCAGGCCGGCCAGCCAGGGGATGTAGTCGAGGTCGAAGAGGCCCAGCCGGGAGGCGATCCCGGCGGCCCGGTCGCGGGCGGTGACCTGGGCGGGCTTGCGCAGCAGCCAGGCGCGGGTCTGCAGGTCGGCCTGGCGGACGACGGCGCGGGCGACCTCGGCCCGCTCGGTGTGGTAGCTGTCGAGCAGCGGCGCGCCGGCCTCGCCGCGCCAGACCAGGGCGAGCTTCCAGGCGAGGTTCTGGGCGTCGGTGACGCCGGTGTTGAGGCCCTGGCCGCCGGCCGGGCTGTGGATGTGGGCGGCGTCGCCGACCAGGAACACCCGGCCCTCGCGGTAGCGCTCGACGTGCCGGGCGTGCACCGCGAAGGTGCTGGTCCAGGCCGGGTCGCGGAGGGTGAGGCCGCCGGGGCCGCGCTCGTCGACGGCCTGCTGCATCAGCTCCAGGGTGGCGTCCTCGGGGGTGAGGCCGGGCGGGAGCGAGGTGAAGACCCGGGAGCGGCCACCGGGCAGTCCGATGATCACCAGTACGCCGCGCGAGGAGCAGAAGTAGTGGGCGGCGTCGTGCTTGAGCGGGCCGTCCACGTAGGCGTCGACCAGCATGAAGGTGTTGGGGTAGGTGAGGCCGTCGAAGCTGAGGCCGAGCAGCTCCCGGACGGTGCTGCCGGCGCCGTCGCAGCCGAGCACGTACGCGTACTCGTCGCTGCGCTCGGTGCCGTCGGCGTCGCGCAGCACGGCGACCACGTGGTCCGGGTGCTGTTCCAGGGCGATGAGCGCGGTGCCGCGCTCGACCCGGCCGCCGAGCCGGGTGATGGCCTCGCCGAGGAGGTCCTCGATCTCGGGCTGGGGGAGGATCACCGGCTGGGCGCGACCGGTCAGGTCGAGCGTGGCGATCGGGCGGCCCTCGGAGTAGTAGTGGAAGGCGTCGACGGGCAGGCTGCGGGCGGCCGTCGCGGCCGGGTCGGCGAGCCGGCGCAGCACCTCCAGGGTGCGCGGCCACACCAGCAGGGCCTTGCTGAGCGGGGAGGGCGCGGGGGCGCGGTCGACGAGCTCGATGTCGACGCCGCGGCGCAGCAGTTCGGCCGCGGAGGTGAGCCCGACCGGGCCGGCGCCGACGATCAGTACGGGCCGTCTGCCGGTGGGGCGGGGGGCGGTGGGGTCGGCGCTGCTGGTCACGTCTCTTCTCTCGTGCTCGTACGGGGCGTGGGCGTGGGCCGGGCCGGGCCGGGCCGCACGCCGGCGGGCGGGCGGCGCCGCGGCTCGGGCGTGGATGGCTGAAACTCGCGGTAGCTCAGTGGTGGCTCAGTGGTGGCTCGATCGCGAGACGGCTCGATCGCGATGCGGCTCGGGCGCGGTGGCTGGAACGGGCCGTGGCTCAGGCGCGGTGCCAGCGCAGCAGGCTGCTGCCGATCGACATGCCGCCGCCGAAGCCGGAGAGCAGCACCAGTTCGCCGTCGCGCAGTTCGCCGGAGCGGTTGGCGGCGTCGAGGGTGATCGGGATGGACGCGGCGCCGGTGTTGCCGTACTCGGCGACGGTCAGGTGGGTGCGGGCGCGCTCCAGGCCGAGCGAGGGCAGGATGTCGGCCAGCATCCGGCCGTTGGCCTGGTGCGGCACGAAGTGGTCGACCTCGGCGCCGGTGCGGTCGGCCTGGCGGAGCAGTTCCTTGATGGAGAGCGGCAGTTGGTCGGTGACGAAGTCGCGGACGGCCCGGCCGTCCATCGCGAACCAGTGGGCGCCCTCGGCGAGGCTCTCGGCGGAGGCGGGGCGGCGGCTGCCGCCGGCCGGCACCCGGATGGTGCGGTGGAGGCGGCCGTGGGTCTCCAGCCGGGAGGTGTGGATGCCGTAGCCGTCCGGGACGGGGCCGAGCACCACGGCGCCGGCGCCGTCGCCGAACAGGACGGCGGTGCGGCGGTCGGCGGGGTCGATGATCCGGGAGTAGACGTCGGCGCCGATCACCAGGGCGTGGCCGCCGTCGGCGATCAGACGGTGGGCGGTGTGCAGGGCGAAGGCGAAGCCGCTGCAGACCGAGTTGAGGTCGAAGGCGGCGGCCTGCTCGGCGCCGATGAGGTCCTGCACGATGGCGGCGGTGGCGGGCTGCGGGTGGTCGGGCGTGGAGGTGGCCACCACGATGTGGTCGAGCTGGCCGGGGCGGATCCCGGCGTTGCCCAGGGCGGCCCGGGCGGCGTGGGCGGCGAGGTCGGAGGTGGCCTCGCCGGGGGCGACGTAGCGCCGTTCGGTGATGCCGGTCTTGCGGTGGATCCACTCGGCGGTCACGCCGGCCCGGGAGCCGATCAGGGTGTTGTCGACGGCGTTCGCGGGCAGGTAGGACCCGGTGCCGAGGATGCCGGTGGACGACGCGTGCTCCTGCGCTGTCTGCATGATCGATACAGTATCAGAGGCCTGACTTAGGTCAATGCCTTAGCTAGTATCGCGATGTTAATGAATAGGTGATTTCTATACTGTGTCCGAAGCATGAGACGAGGGGTCGGGCGAGCCGGGCCCGGACATGGGAAAGGCCGCCCCCTCGACGCCCCGGGTGGTGATCGGGCGTCCAGGGGGCGGCCTTCCGCCCGGTGCTGTGTCGGTGCCGTACGGCTCAGTCGGTCTTGCGCAGTGCCGCCGCCGAGCGCTCCAGCAGCTGACGCAGCTGCGCCTGCTCGTTGTCGTCGAAGGCGTCGGTGAGCCGCTTCTCCACCCCGCGGGCCAGCGTGTCGGCCTTCTTCGACAGCGCGCGGCCGGAGCGGGTGAGCTTGGCCACCAGCACCTTCTGGTGCACGCTCGATGTCTCACGGGTGATGAGGCCCTTGTTCTCCAGGTTGGTCAGGATCGTCGTCATGGTCTGCGGCGTGACCATGCACTCCCGGGCCAGCTGGGCCCCGGACATCCCGGAGGACTGCTGGAGCACGAGCAGGGTGACGTACTGCGGGACCGTCAGGTCGACGGTGCGCAGCGCGCGGGTCTTCTCGCCGATCAGCGCCTGCTCGGCCCGCTTGATGGCATGGCCCAGACGGTCGTGGAAGTCGAGTGGCGCCGAGTTCGGCTGGTTGGAACTGTTTTCGGTCACAGTGATCGCATCCCTGGCTGCCCCCCGCTGCGGATTATTCGGACTTTAAGGTACATCAGTGGGCTGATCAGTCGCTACGTACGAAACTGATTCGCGCCGACCGGGTCGGCGTCCGGGGCGGTCACCGCCGCCACGGCGCGCCGCAGCAGCGAGCGGAACACCACCACTTCCTCCGCCAGGAACGAGCTGACCAGCCGCTGTTCGGCGGTGTGTTCGGCCGCCTCTCCCCGGACGGCCAGCGTCCGCCCCTCCTCGGTCAGTCGCGCGGTGAACACGTGCGAGTGGACCGAGGAGACCTGCCGGCGGACCAGTCCGCGCGCCTCCAGGGAGGCGAGCCGGGTGGCCATGGTCTGAGGGGTGACCAGGCAGTGCCGGGCCAGCTGCGCCCCGGAGGCGTCCGGGTGTTCGGCGAGGACCCGCAGGGTGAGGTACTGCGGCACGGTGAGGCCGACCGTGCGCAGCGCCCGGCCGCGCGCGGCCATCATGGTCTGCTCGCACTGCTTGAGGAGGTGCCCCAGCCTTCGGGAGGGCACGTCCTGGTCGGTGGGAGCCACGGGGCCTCCTCGGTGGTGGGAACCTGAACTGCTACTCAGGACTTTAATACTTCGTAGAGCCCTGAGTTACAACTCCGAAAACGAACTCGTCTGCGGGGAAGGTCAGTAGCGGGTTCCGACCGGGGCCGGGAGGGAGTCCAATTCAGCCAGATCGGCGCTGTTCAGCTGCACCTCGGCGGCCGCCGCGTTCTGCTCGATGTGGATCCGGCGGGTGCTGCCCGGGATCGGCACCACGTGCTCGCCCTGGGCCAGTGTCCAGGCCAGCGCGACCTGGGCGGGGGTGGCCCCGTGCCGCGCGGCGATCGCCCGGATGCCGTCCGCGATCCGCAGGTTCTGCTGCCGCGCCTCCTCCTGGAAGCGCGGCAGCCGGGCCCGGAAGTCGTCCTGGTCAGGGGCGTTCTCACCGTCGAAGCGGCCGGCCAGGAAGCCTCGGCCGAGCGGGGAGAACGGCACGAAGGCGGCGCCGTGGGCGGCGCACCAGGGCAGCACCTCGGCCAGCGGGTCGCGGCTCCACACCGACAGCTCGGACTGCACAGCGCCGACCGGGGCGATCGCGTGCGCCTCGTCCAGCTGCGCGGCGGAGACCTCGGAGAGCCCCAACTGCACGATCTTGCCCGCCTGCTGGAGTTCGGCCAGGGCGCCCCAGCTCTCCGCCAGCGGGATCCGCGGGTCGACCCGGTGCAGGTAGTAGAGGTCGATCCGGTCGGTGCCCAGCCGTCGCAGCGAGCCCTCCACCGCGGCGCGCAGGTGCTCCGGCCGGCCGTCGGCGGCCACCTGCACCGAGCCGAGGTGGGAGTCCGGGCCGGCCTTCAGGCCGCCCTTGGTGGCGACCACCACACGCTCGCGCAGGCCGCCGCCGCGGAGCGCCTCGCCGAGCAACTCCTCGTTGGTGAAAGGGCCGTAGAGGTCGGCGGTGTCGAGCAGGGTGATGCCGTGGTCGACGGCGTGCCGGATGGCGCCGATCGACTCCTCGGCGCTCTGCAGCTGGGAGGTGTACACCCAGTTCATCCCCATGCAGCCCAGGCCGATCGGGCCGACGGCGGGGCCGGCGGTGCCCAGGGTGCGCTGCTGTGCCATGGAAGGTCTCTCCTCGTGATGGGTGCGGTGTGGTGCCGTGTGGGGCGGTGTGGTGCGGTGTGGTGCGTGCGTTCGGTGGAGCCGTGGAGCCGTGGAGTCGTGGAGCTTGGAGCCGTGGAGTCGTGGAGCTCTGCGGTGGCCGAATGATGACGAAGCGTCAGTACCGCGAGCCGACCGGCGCCGGGGCGGAGTCCAGCTCGGTGAGGTCGGCGTCGGACAGCCGCAGGTCGGCCGCGCCGGCGTTCTCGGCGAGGTGGCCGGGGCGCTTGGTGCCGGGGATCGGGACGACCTGCTCGCCCTGGGCGAGGGTCCAGGCCAGCGCGACCTGCCCCGGGGTGGCGCCGTGCCGGTCGGCGACCCGCCGCAGCGTCTCGACGATGGCGAGGTTCGCGGCGAAGGCCTCCCGGGCGAAGCGCGGGTTGGCGGTGCGGTAGTCGTCCGGGGCGAAGGCGTCCGGGCTGGTGTAGCCGCCGGTGAGGAAGCCGCGGCCGAGCGGGGAGTACGGGACGAAGGCGGCGCCGTGGGCCGAGCACCAGGGCAGCACGTCGGCGAGCGCCTCCCGGCTCCACAGCGACAGTTCGGTCTGCACTGCGGCGACCGGGTGGATGGTCTGAGCGGTCTCCAGCTCCTCGACGCCGACCTCGGACAGGCCGATGCCGCGGACCAGGCCGGCCTCGACCAGCTCGGCCATCGCGCCCCAGGACTCGGCCAGCGGGACGTCCGGGTCCACCCGGTGCAGGTAGTACAGGTCGACGTGGTCGGTGCCGAGGCGCTTGAGCGAGGCGCGGATCGAGGCGTGGATGTGCTCGGGGCGGCCGTTGCGGTACATCGGCCGGTCCGGTTCCATGACCAGCCCGACCTTGGTGGCCAGCACGGCGCGCTCGCGGCGGTCGGCCAGCGCGCGGCCGAGCAACGCCTCGTTGGTGAACGGGCCGTAGACGTCGGCGGTGTCGATCAGGGTGATGCCCTGGTCGAGGGCGCGATGGACCACCTCGACGGAGGCGGCCTCGTCGTAGCCGCCGGTGGTGTAGAAGGCGGTCATCCCCATGCAGCCGAGGCCGATGGCCCCGACGGCGAGGCCGGTGGGGCCGAGTTGGCGGATGTGCATGATCTCTTCCTTCGGGGATGCGGGGATGCGGGGATGCGGGGAGCGGTCGGAGGGTTCGGAGGGTTCGGAGGGTTCGGAGGGGGCTGAAGGCGGAGCGGTCCGGGCGGGGCGGCGGGTTCACCGCGCCCCTCCCGGACCGGTCGCTCGGGTCTGGCTGGTCGGGTCTGGCCGGCTGCGTCGGGGTCAGCGCCCGGCGCCGACCGGCTCGGGGGCCTGCTCGGCCTCCGGGGCGGTCACCGCGGCCGACGCGGCGGCCTTGCGGTCGCGGAGCATCACGGCGATCAGCGGGGCGCTGAGCGCGGCGACGCCGGCCAGGATCCACAGCACGGTGCGCAGCGCGTCGGTGTAGCCGTCGGCGAGGAAGGTGTGGAAGGCCTCGCGGCCGGCCGCGGCGACGCCGGACTCCGGGTCGGCGAGGTTGCCCTGGGCGACCTTGGCGGCCAGGCCGTCCGGGTTGCCGGTGAAGCCGCTGCCGTAGGAGTCGAGGTTCTTGGAGACGTTGGAGCTGACCAGGCTGACCAGCACCGAGCCCATGCCGGCGATGGCGATGGCCTCACTGGCCAGCCGCATGGTGTTGAACATGCCCGCGGCCATACCGGCGCGCTCCGGCGGGACGGAACCGATCGCGGCGCCGTCCAGCAGGCCGAAGGAGATGCCGACGCCGGTGCCGATGATCAGGAACGGGCCGATCAGACCGGCCACGCCGATGCCGGGGTGGATGGTGGTGAGCCAGGCGGCGCCGCCGGCGACCAGCAGCAGGCTGACGGCCAGCAGGGTGCGGACGGAGATCTTCTGGGCGAGGCGCCCGGCGATGATCGGGAAGACCAGCACGGGGGCGGTGAGCAGCAGCATCACGGCGCCGGCCTCGGAGCTGCTGAAGCGGTTGGCGCCCATGAAGTAGGAGGGCAGGAAGACCAGCAGGCAGACGAAGCCGAAGGCGAGCGCGACGGGGACGAAGCAGATCGCGACGAAGCGGCCCTGGGTGAACAGGGTCATGTCGAACATCGGGCGCTCCTGGCGCAGTTCGACCAGGACGAAGAGCGCGAGCAGCAGCACGGAGCCGGCCAGCAGGCCGAGCACGACGGGGCTGGTCCAGCCCTGCTGGGGGCCCTCGACCATGGCGAGGGTGACCAGCGCGAGGCTGGTGGTGAAGGTGACGGTGCCGCCCCAGTCGACGCCGCGGGCGCCGGGGTCACGGGACTCGGCGATGCGCGGCAGGGCCAGCAGGAGCGCCAGGTCGATCGCCGCGTGCAGCAGGAAGACCGAGCGCCAGCCGAAGGAGGAGACCAGCAGGCCGGAGGTGGAGGGGCCGAGCGCGAGTCCGACGCCGAAGGAGGATCCGAGGACGCCGAAGGCCTTGGCCTGGGCGGGGCCGGAGAAGGTGGTGGCGAGCACGGCGCTGCCGGCGGTGAGCACCGCGGCGGCGGCCGCACCGGCCAGCAGGCGGGCGCCGTCCAGCAGGTAGATGTTGCTGCTCAGGCCGCTGACCAGGGAGCAGAGGCCGAAGAGGGTGATGCCGATGCCCAGCATTCTGCGGCGGCCGACCAGGTCGGCGATGGCGCCGCAGGCGAGCATGAAGCTGGCGAAGGTCAGGTTGTAGCCGTTGACCACCCACTGGAGCGGTCCGAGGCCGGCGCCCAGGTCGGTGGCGATCTTCGGCAGGGCCACCGAGGCGCCGGTGAGCGAGGCGGGGAGCAGCCCGCCGGCGATGCACACCGCGGCGAGCGTGGTGCGTGGGTAGCTCTTCATGGGTCGATGACTCCGATGTCGAAGGTGTCGATGAGTTCGATTGGCAGCAAGAACCCTGTTCGGTATCAGGGTTCTTACTCATGGCAGAGGACGCTATAGGTTCGCCGAGTCGGGCGTCAAGGCGGTCGGTCGTCCAGGATCGGGATTCTTGAGTAAGTCTTGATCTGAAACAGGGTCGTAAGCTGTCTACGAATGCTGATACTGTCCTGCCGTCTGGCCTCCCGTCAGGAAGGCGGGGGCGGACGGTTATCCGGGCTTTGTTGCCTGGTCAGAGACGCGCGGCACGCGCACTTCATGTGATGGGGGCATTGACATGACGCATCGGACCGAGGTTCTGTACCTGGTCGGCGACCGCTTCGGGGCGCTTGCTGCGAACGAGGGCGTGGCCACCGCCGGAGGGTTCGTCAAGGAGCTGCAGGCGGGGCGCTACAGTGACCCCGAGCTCCGCCTGACGCTCATCAACGGCCAGGGCATGAGCTCCTACGAGTGGGACTGGGTGGCCCGTGAGATCACCCGTTACGGCGCGGGCGACCGGATCTCGGTGCCCGAGCTGATGCCGAGCCTGGCCTTCCGGGACGAGGCGCACAAGCACCGCCAGCAGAACGTCCTGATCGCCGGTCTGCGCCAGATCGACGCCCTCCGCTACCAGGCGGACCTGAGACTGGACAACGACAACGAACTGCTCCTGGACCACACCACGGGCCAGCACATCCAGGGCATGATCATCATCGAGGCGGCGCGCCAGATGTTCCTGGCCGTCACCGAGCGGTTCTACGCCTCGGCCTGGCCGGAACGGCAGTACTACTACGTGATCAAGAGCTTCGACACGGACTTCGAGAACTTCCTGTTCCCGCTGGACGCCACCGTCGACTACGAGATCCTCAGCGCGAGCATCGACAACCCCGAGCGGCTCTCCTTCGGCGTCGAGATCGCCGTCAACCAGGGCGGCGCCCGCGCCTCGCTCTCCCGGGTCGAGTTCACCGCCTTCGAGAGCGACCTCATCTCGCAGAAGGAGGGCAAGCGCGCGGCCCGCACCGTCGAGCAGGTCCGGCTCGCCCGTACCGAGCAGCAGCGCGACGGCGAGCAGGAGCGTGACGGCTCGCAGGAGCACGAGGGCGAGCTGGCCGGCGCCGGCTCGCGCTGACCGTACCGACCGCACCCGGACGCCATGACGAACACCAGGAGCACCCAGTGACCCTCCCGATCGGCCCCGCGGCCTTCTTCGACGTCGACGAGACCTTGATCACCGTCAAGAGCATGTTCGACTTCCTGGCCTTCCGGTACCAGGTCGAGGGCAGGCCGGAGTCCGACTACGCGCGGGACCACGGCGCGCTGCGCCGGCTGGCGGAGCAGGGCGTGCCGCGCGAGGAGGTCAACCGGGCGTACTACCGGCTGTTCGCCGGCGTCCGGGAGGCCGAACTCGCCGACCAGGGCGAGGAGTGGTTCCGGCGGCGCACCACGGCGGGGGCGTTCTTCCACGCCCCCGCCCTGGCCGCCTTCCGGCACCACACCGAGCAGGGCCACCACACCGTCCTGGTCTCCGGGTCCTTCCCCGGCTGCCTGGACCCGATCGCCCGGCACGTCGCCGCCGACACGATCCTGTGCAGCCGCCCGCTGGTGGCCGACGGGGTCCTCACCGGCGAACTGGAACAGCCGATGATCGGCGCGGCCAAGGCCGCCGCCGCCCGCGAACTGCTCCACCGCAACGGCTACGACCCGGCGCGGTGCCACGCCTACGGCGACCACTCCTCCGACCTCGACCTGCTCCGGCTCGTCGGCCACCCGACGGTGGTGGGCGAGGACCCGGTGCTCACCGAGCACGCCGACCGCGAGGGCTGGAGCCGGCTGCCCGGCCTCGGCCGGGTCGCGGCCCGGCACTGACCGACCACCCCTCCCCCGCGCCCGCCCGGGTCCCCCCGGCCCGGGCGGGCGCCCCCGAACGACCGCGTGGTCCGTCCATCCGGCGGTCCAACGGCAGCCGTTCACGCAGCAGTTCAAGTAGCAGTTCAAGTAGCAGTTCAAGCAGCAGTTCACGCCGCACTTCGTGCAGCAGTCCAAGAAGTAGTTCAGCAGCAGCAGTTCACGCAGCAGCTCGACAGCACAGCAGCCAGGAGGCTTTCCATGCGCGCCATTCGTTTCGACAGCTACGGCGGCCCCGAGGTCCTGACCCTCGTCGACGTGGAGATCCCCGAGCCCGGAGCGGGCGAGGTGTCGATCGACGTCGAGTACGCGGGCGTCAACTTCGCCGAGGTGATGTTCCGCCGCGGCCAGTTCCAGCCCGGCACCCCGCACGTCCCCGGCCTGGAGGTCACCGGCACCGTCCGCGCCGTCGGCGAGGGTGTGACCAACCTGCGCCCCGGCCAGCGGGTCTCCGCGATCACCCTGGCCGGCGGCGGCTACGCCGAGGTCGCGGTGGCCCGCGAGCGGCTGACCGTCGCCCTCGACGGCGAGCTGGACGCCATCCCCGCGCCGGTCGCCGCCGCCTTCCCCTGCAACCTGCCGGTCTCCTGGGCGATCCTGCACGATGTGGCCCGGGTCCGCGAGGGCGAGAGCGTCCTGGTGCTGGCCGGCGCCGGCGGCGTGGGCAGCGGCGCCGCCCAGATCGCCCGCAACCTGGGCGCCGGTGCCGTCTACGGTGCGGTGAGCACCGCCGACAAGGCCGCGTTCGCCAAGGAGAAGTTCGGCTACGACGAGGTGCTCACCTACGACGAGCTGGAGCAGCGCATCCCCGAGCTGACCGGCGGCCGCGGCGTCGACATCCTGCTGGACTCCATCGGCGGCCCGGTCCGCGCCAAGGCGCTGGACCTGCTGGCCCCGCTCGGCCGTCACGTGGTCTTCGGCAACGCCTCGCAGCAGGACCACACCTACGAGGCCAACCAGATGTGGTACACCGCCAAGACGGTGGCCGGCTACAACATCGGCGGCCTCGCCGACCAGCAGCCCGACCTGGTCCACGGCCACCTGGTGGAGGCCGCCCGCCAGCTCGCCACCGGGGCCGTCCGGATCGAGACCACCGAACTCGCCCTGGAGGACGCGGTGAAGGCCCACGAGATCCTCGAAGGCCGCGACTCCACCGGCAAGTTCGTGCTGCGCGTCAAGGCCTGACGCCTCCCCGGCCGGCCTCTCGGGGCCGTCTCTCGGGGCCGCCTCCGCCACCGGCGGAGGCGGCCCTTCGCCGTACCGACGGCTCCCCGCCCGCGCCGGCCGGTACTCCGTTCGCCGTGCCCCCGACGGCCACTCCGGGTTACGGTGACCGGACGAAGCGAACCGGCGTGAACCAGCGTGAACCCCGGTAAACCGAATCCGATGAACCGAACCGGAGCGGCCGAATGGACGAGGGCGGGTCGATGGTACGAGTGATGGACGGGCGCAGGCCGCGCCGACTGGCACGGACCGCCCTGCTGTTCGCGGTGGCGGCCGTCGTGGTGCTCGCGTTCGCCGGCCCGCACGGGCTGCTGGTGCTGCTCGCCGAACTCGTCGGGCTGGCGGTGGCCGCCGTCGGCGTCTGGTGGGCGATCACCCGCCGGGCCCTCCCGCGCGTGCTCGGGGTGGTCCTGGCCCTCGGCGCACCGGTCGCCGTCCTGGTGCTCGCCTACAGCGCCGAGGTGCTGCTGCTCACGGTGGTCGCCCTGGCCCTGTGGCTCGCCGCGCTCGCCTGCGCCCGCGCCGCGCTGCGCGCCGCCCGGCCACCGCGGCCGATGCCGGTGCGGGAGACCCCGCCGCCGCGGCAGCCCGTCCTGATCATGAACCCGAAGTCCGGTGGCGGGAAGGTCGAACGCTTCGACCTGGTCCGGCGGGCCGAGGAACTGGGCGCCAGGGTGGTGCTGCTCGACCCCGCCGCGCCGCAGGACGTCGCCGAACTCGCCCGCCGGGCGATCGCCGAGGGCGCCGACCTGCTCGGCGTGGCCGGCGGCGACGGCACCCAGGCCCTGGTCGCGGCCGTCGCCGCCGAACACGGCCTGCCGTTCCTGGTCGTCTCGGCCGGCACCCGCAACCACTTCGCGATGGACCTCGGCCTCGACCGCACCGACCCCGCCACCTGCCTCGACGCGCTGCGCGACGGCGTCGAACTCACCGTCGACCTGGGCCGGGTCGGCGACCGAACCTTCGTCAACACCGTCTCCTTCGGCGCCTACGCGGAGATCGTGCAGAACCCCCAGTACCGCGACGCCAAGACCGCCACCGCCCTGGACACCCTGCCCGACCTGCTGCTCGGCGACGCCGGCCGCAACCTCACCGCCCGGGCCGACGACCACCGCATCGACGCCCCGCAGGCCCTGCTCATCAGCAACAACCCGTACGCCGCCCCCGACCCGGCCGACCTCGGCCGCCGGCCCCGGCTGGACGCGGGTGTCCTCGGCGTGCTCGGCATCCGCGTGGACGGCGCCGCCCGGGCCGCCGAACTCGCCCTGCTCGGCGAGCGGGCCGACGGACTGACCCTGCTGGCGGCCCGCCGGGTCACCGTCGACGCCGACACCCCGGAGATCCCGGTCGCCGTCGACGGCGAGGCCCTGACCCTGCCCACCCCGGTCGTCTGCACCCTGGACCACCGGGCCCTGCGGGTCCGCGTCCCGCGCGAGCGCCCCGGCGCCGACCCGGACCAGCAGGCCCGCTCCCGCCGGCTGGACTGGCGCGACGTCACGCGCCTGGCCCTCTCCCGGGCGGACTCCGCGGCGCCCTCCACCGGCACCGGTGGCCGCCGGTGACCGCCCCCGTCCTGCGGGACCTCGCCGCGCTCGACGGCGCCGTCTACGCCGCCGTCGCCGCCACCCCCACCCCCACCCTCGACACCGCCCTGCGCACGCTCTCCCGAGCCGCCGACCACTCGAAGATCAACCTCTCCATCGCGGCGGCCCTCGCCCTCGCCCCCGGTCGGTACCGCCGCGCCGGAGCGGTCGGCGCGGCCGCCGTCGCCCTCGCCTCCTTCAGCGCCAACATCCTCGGCAAGCAGCTCGTCCGCCGCCCCCGCCCGGACCGCGAGGCCGCGCGGGTCGTCGTGGGGCGCCAGGTGCCGATGCCGGTCTCGGCCTCCTTCCCCTCCGGGCACACCGCCTCGGCCTTCGCCCTGGCCACCACCGTCGGCACCCTCCTGCCCGCCACCGCCGCCCCGCTCGGACTCCTCGCCTGCGCCGTCGGCTACTCCCGGGTGCACACCGGCGTCCACTACCCGGGCGACGTCCTGGCCGGCGCCCTGCTGGGCAGCGGCTGCGCGGGAGTCGTGCTCGCGGCGGCCCGGCGGAGTGCCTAGGGCCGAGCCGTCCCGCCCCCCCCGGGGAGGGCGAACGAATGCCATACCACCGCTTGGGAGTTGACGGACCACGGGTCAGCGCGCCGTGCCTCGGCGTGATGGCCTTCGGCACCAGCGTGGACGAGCGGACCGCCATCGCGATCCGCACGGCCTGGACACCGCGGACAGCCCCTAAGGCGCGAGCCCCGCGACGTCGATCGCGGCCAACCGGTCCGGGTCCAGCAGGACGTACGCCCGGCTGATCCGGCCCGCCCGGACGGCCAGGCCCAGCAGCGCGACCGGCCCGCCGTCCCGGGTGAGCAGGGCGCCCGGGGCGCCGTTGACCAGCACCGGGGTGAACGCCGACCCGCCCTGGCGGAGCGTCACGGCGCGCTCCGCCACCCGCCGGGCGCCGCGGAGCACCGCCGTGGCGGCGGGGAGCGGGCGCCCGCCGTCCGCGCGCAGCTCCGCCTCCGGCTCCAGGACGGCCGTCAGCGCCGTCGGGTCGCCGTCCCGCAGCGCCGTACCGAAGGCCTCGACCAGCCGGCGGCGGACGGCCGGGCTGCCGTCGGCATCCGCCTCCCGGGCCTCCTGCGTCCGGCGGCGGGCCTGCTCGGCGAGCTTGCGGGTGTCCGCGGTGGTCCGGTCGAGGGCGGTCGCGATCTGGTCGACGTGCAGACCGAACACGTCGTGCAGCACCAGCGCGACCCGCTCGGCGGGGGCCAGCTCCTCCAGCGCGACCAGCAGCGCGAGTCCGACCGACCCGCCCGGCGCCGCCGCACCCGCCCGCCCCACCACCACGTCCGGCAACCGCGCCCCACCCCGCCCCTCCGGCCCCGCGCCGCGCGACTCCAGCCGGCTCAGACAGACCCGGGCGGTCACCGTGGTCAGCCACGCCGCGAGGTCCGCCACCTCCTCCGGATTGATCCGCCCGAGCCTGACCCACACCTCCCGCACGGCCTCCCCGGCCTCCGCGTGCGAGCCCAGCAGCGGATACGCGAGGGCCCTCATCCGCGGCCGGAGGTGCTCGAACTGGCCTGGCTGCCGGTCCTGGTCGGGCACGGTCACACTCCTCGGTCCGCAGCGGGCGTCCCCGGTGACGCCCGGCCGTGGCTGGACCTTACTCGGAGGGGCGGGTTGATCACAGCGGGTGGCACAGCCGGAATCGCGGACCGGCCTGCCGCCCCGGCGATCGCGCGCGGCCCGCGGCAGGCCAGGCGCCGGTTCACCGTACGGGCCGGCCGAGCAAGCTCAGCAGAGCCTCAAACTGCTCGACCACCGGTTCGTCGGCGTTCTACCCTCCGGCGAGACGGGACACGGAACTCTCGGGGGGAGACAACGATGAGCCGTTCGACGGGCGTTCCGGCGAAGCTCCGCGCCGTACTCGCGGCCCTGCTGCTCGGCACCTGCGCGTGCAGTGGATCCACGGAAGGGGCGGCGCCGGCTTCCAGCCCTCCCACAGCGGTCGGCGCGTCCACGGCCGGAGCCGACCCTGAGCCGACGCTTCCGGGGACCGTCCGGCAGTCGATCCTGCAGGTGGCCAAGGAGAAGGGCAATGCTCCGGTCGGTGAGAACTTCACGGTTCTCCGATACGACAGCGGCTACGGGCCGGAGCTGATCTGGCAGGCGGAGAACACCGGTGACCTCTG
The DNA here is from genome assembly GCF_055571335.1 of Kitasatospora sp. NPDC030952. Lineage (NCBI taxonomy): Bacteria > Bacillati > Actinomycetota > Actinomycetes > Kitasatosporales > Streptomycetaceae > Kitasatospora > Kitasatospora sp. NPDC030952. The sequence continues at coordinate 336,767 of NZ_JBVIFM010000006.1, read as the reverse complement.
TACAGCTTCGGAACAGGCGCCAGCAGGTCCGTGTTTGCCGTTCAGTGAGATGGCCGGTCGGCGAGCTGCTGGGGTCGGCGCCGTTATGGACGCCGGGCTCTATCACGATCAGTGGTCGGTGATGCTGATGTCCAGCGGTGAAACGGTCGACCACCTCTCCTGCCAGAGTCGCGACTTCCAGGTCCGACTGGGGTACTCGACCACGGCCGGGGGCATACCGCTCCATGTCTACACCGCCGCCGTTCCGAGGAACCTCCAGGGCGAGTACCGGGTGGTCGTCCAGCGGGACGGCCACCAAGCCGAGGAACGTCTCGACCTCAACCTGGAGAAGGTCAGTTCGCCCGTGCAGTGCTGAGCGGCCGAGCGTGATCCGGCGGTGCCCCGCCTCCCCAGCAGGGAGGCGGGGCACCGCGCTTTCGTCTTCAGGCGGGGGTGGGGCCAGGCCCACCCCGGGGCGGGGTGCAGCTGGATTCTGCCGCCGGCCCGCCGTCCCTAGATTCGATCGCGAGCCGCCCGGAGTGGGTGGCCGTGGGGCGGAAGCGGGGAGGGCGTCGTGCAGGACGCGGGGGAGGCGCCGGCGTTGCGGGTGGCCGGGCTGCGGAAGCGGTTCGGGGCGCGGGTGGCCGTGGACGGGGACGGCGGCCGCCGGGCTGCTGGTGACGGCCGGGGTGCTGAGCGCGGCCCCGCAGGGCGGGGTGGCGCTGGCGATGGCGCTGCGCGCACCGGCGAACCGGAGCTGGTTCCTGGCGCTGTACCTGCCGCAGGCGTGGCGGGTGCCGGTGGCGTCCGGTTTCATCGTGCTGGGCACGGTCTGCTTCGTCGGGGTGTACCGGCTGATCCGCGCCAAGCACGCGGCGGAGCAGGCCGCCGGGCAGGCCGCCGGGCACGCGGTGGGGCACCCTGGGCGCCCAGGGCACGCAAGGCACGCAGAGCACCCCGCGCGCGACGCCGCAACGGGCAGCTGAGGGAGGCCCGTTGTGAAGCCCCCGAGTCCGACCCCCCGACCCGACTGCCATCATGATCGTCGTCCCGCACCCGAGCCGACCGGAGACCCCGTGAGCACCCCGCAGTCCCGAGGCGCCGAGGCGCTGCGCACCGCCGCCCGGGCGCTCGGGCGCCTGGCCGTCTTCACGCTGCTCGTCCCGGTCGGCGCGGTGCTGGCCGTGCTCTACCTGGTCTCGTTCCTGCTCTGGGGCTGCCTCGGGATGGTCCCGCTGTTCCCGGCGGTGACCCGGGTGGTCCGCTCGCTGGCCGGGGCCGCCCGGTGGGCCGCCGGCCACTGGTCGCAGGTGCCCGTACCGGTGCCGTACGTGCCGCGCCCGGCGCTGGAGCGCACCCTGCACGGGTGGTTCTGGACCGGCCACGAGTACCACAAGAACCGCTGGTTCGCGGGCTACGCGCTCAAGTTCCGCTGGCTCTGGAACGACCCGGCGACCTGGCGGGACGCCGGCTGGGTGCTCGTCGATCCGCTGGTCGGCGGGGGCCTCGCGGCCGGGCCGGTGCTGCTGTCCGGCTACGGCCTGTACGGGCTGGCGCAGCCCGTGCTGCCCGAACCCGGCCTCGGCTACGGCCTGTTGCCGCTGCCCGGGCTGTTCGGCCCGCTCATCGGCCTGCCGCTGGTGGCGGCCGGTCTCGCCCTCGCCGGGCCCACGCTGCACCTGCACGGCCGGTGGACCCGCTCCCTGCTCGGCCCGACCGAGAAGTCCCGGCTGGCCCAGCGGGTGGAGCAGCTCACCGAGATCCGGCTGGACGCCACCGAGGCCCAGGCCGCCGAACTGCGCCGGATCGAACGGGACCTGCACGACGGCGCCCAGGCCCGGCTGGTCGCGGTCAGCCTGCGGCTCGGCGCGGTGGTGCCGCTGATCGACCGCGACCCGGAGAAGGCCAAGCAGGTGGTGACGGAGGCGCAGGAGAACGTCACCCAGGCCCTCCAGGAGCTGCGCGACCTGGTGCGCGGCATCCACCCGCCGGTGCTCGCCGAACGCGGCCTGGTCGAGGGCATCCGGGCGTTGGCGCTGGACGTGCCGCTGCGGGTGGAGGTCCGGGCCGAACTGCCGGGCCGGGCCGAGGCGCCGGTGGAGTCGGCGGTGTACTTCGTGGTCAGCGAGGCGCTCACCAACGCGGTGAAGCACGGCGACGCCCGGCACGCCACGGTGGAACTCAGCCACGCCGCCGGGCTGCTGCGTGCCGAGGTGGCCGACGACGGCCGGGGCGGCGCGGACCCGGCCGGGGGCAGTGGCCTGCGGGGCATCCAGCGCAGGCTGGCGGTGTTCGACGGTACGCTCACGCTGACCAGCCCCCCGGGGGGCCCGACCAGGCTGATCATGGAGCTGCCGTGCGTGTTGTCCTCGCCGAGGACCTCGTCCTGCTGAGGGACGGACTGGAACTCCTGCTGAGCGCCCACGGGCACGACATCGTCGCCGCCGTGGAGAGCGGTCCGGAACTGGCCGCCGCCCTCGCCGAACACCGGCCGGACATCGCGGTGGTGGACGTCCGGCTGCCGCCGACGTACTCCGACGAGGGGCTGCAGGTCGCGCTGGCCGCCCGCCGGGAGCAGCCCGGCCTGCCGGTGCTGGTGCTCTCCCAGCACGTCGAGCAGCTCTACGCCCGGGAGCTGATCGCCGACGGCGCGGGCGGCGTCGGCTACCTGCTCAAGGACCGGGTCTCCAAGGCCGACCAGTTCGTGGACGCCGTGCACACCGTCGCGGCCGGCGGCACCGTCATGGACCCCCAGGTCATTACCCGGCTGCTCGCCCGCAACGCCTACGACGAGCCGCTCGCCATGCTCACCCCGCGCGAGCGGGACGTCCTCGCGATGATGGCCGAGGGCCGCTCCAACGCGGCGATCGCCCAGCGGCTGCACTTCAGCGAGGGCGCGGTCAGCAAGCACACCTCCAGCATCTTCGCCAAGCTGGCCCTGGGCGCCTCGGACGACGACAACCGCCGGGTCCTGGCGGTGCTGGCCTACCTGGACGGGACGCGCCCCGCGTAGGAAGTCGGACCGGCCGACTTCCCGTACGAAGCCGGGCCCGGGCGGCCGGGCGGGCGTCCGTACGATCGCGGACCAGGACTCGGCGGCGGTCCCCCCTTCGCGCGGGCGTGGCCGCCGACCGGGTGACACGGGTTTGACCGTCGCGCGACCACGGAACGACTTCCCGCCGTACCGGCAGCGGCGCGGCCCCGGCCCGTGCCCGAACCCGAGGGGTGGCATGGCGACCGCAGGTTCCCAGGAGGCTCCCCGACAGGCGAGGGCGCTCACCCTCGCCCGGCGGCCCAAGCTCTGGCTCTTCCCCGGCGTGCTGTGCTCCCTGGTGGCCGTGCTGCTCTCGCTGCTCTACCTGGGCGGCATCGTCAACCCGATGGGGCACCTGCACCGGCTGCCGATCGCCCTGGTCAACGCCGACCAGGCCCCGCCGCCGGCGGGGCAGCCGGTCAACCTCGGCACCCAGCTGACCCGCGCGGTGATCGCCGGCACCCCCGGCGACACCGTCCACTGGCGGCAGGCCGACGAGGCCGGCGCCCGTGACCTGCTCGCCTCCGGCAAGGTCTACGGCGTGCTGCTGGTCCCCGCCGACTTCACCGCGAGCGTCACCCGGCTCGCCACCGGCGGAGCCACCGGGCGGCCCACCCTCACCGTCCTCACCAACCCCGGACTGGGCAGCCTCGGCTCCTCGATCGCCGCCCAGATCGCCCAGAACGCCGCCCACCAGGCCTCGGTCGCGGCCGGGAAGCAGCTGCTGGCCGCCGTACCGGCCGCCGGCACCAAGGGCCCGGACACCGGCGCCACCGCCCGGCTGCTGCTCGCCGACCCGTTCGCCGTCACCACCCAGGTCGGCCACCCGATCGGCAGCCACAGCGGACTCGGCCTGAGCGCCTTCTACTACGCCCTGCTCGCCGTCCTGACCGGCTTCATCGGCGGCAACATCATCCACAACGGCGTCGACGGCGCGCTCGGCTACAGCGACAGCGAGATCGGCCCCTGGCACACCCGGCGCCCGACCGTCCCGATCAGCCGCACCCAGACCCTGCTGCTCAAGATGGTGATGACCGCCGGGATCATGCTGGTCACCACCTCCCTGGTGCTGCTCTGCACGGCCGGCGTGCTCGGCATGGACGCCCCGCACCCGGCGCTGCTGTGGGTGTTCGCCTACTGCGCCAGCCTGGCCGTCGGCCTCGGGGTGCAGGCGATCAACGCCGCGTTCGGCGGGATCGGGCAGCTGGTGTCCATGTTCGTGTTCATCGCGCTGGCCCTGCCGTCCTCCGGGGCGACCGTCCCGCTGCAGGCGGTGCCCGGCTTCTACCGCTTCCTCGGTGTCTTCGAGCCGATGCGGCAGCTCAGCGACGGCATCCGGGCGATCCTCTTCTTCGACGCGCGCTCGGACGCCGGACTGGCCCGCGGCTGGACCATGATCGCCGTCGGGGTGGTGCTCGCCCTGGCCTTCGGCTTCGGGATGACCCGCTACTACGACCGCAAGGGCCTGCACCGCTGGACGCCCCAGCCCTCCGACTAGGTCCTGTCCGGCCGGTGCGGAACAGCTACTCGGCTTCCTGAGGGGTGCCGGCTTCCTGAGTGGTGTCGATCCGATCCGTGCGGGTGTAGACGTTCATCGAGTCGCCGCGCAGGAAGCCGACCAGGGTCAGTCCGGTCTCCTCGGCCAGGTCCACCGCCAGCGAGGAGGGCGCGGAGACGGCGGCGAGCACCGGGATGCCGGCCATCACGGCCTTCTGGACCAGCTCGAAGGAGGCCCGGCCGCTGACCATCAGCACCGTGCCGCGGGCCGGCAGCAGGCCCTCGCGCAGTGCGTGGCCCACCACCTTGTCCACCGCGTTGTGCCGGCCGACGTCCTCGCGCAGGCAGAGCAGCCGCCCCTCGGCGTCGAACAGCCCCGCAGCGTGCAGGCCGCCGGTGCTGTCGAAGACCTTCTGGGCGGCGCGCAGCCGCTCGGGCAGCGCGGCCAGCAGCGCGGGGGTGACCCGCAGGCCGTCCCCGGCTACGCTCCACGGCGCGGTGGTGCGCACCGCGTCCAGGCTGGCCTTGCCGCAGAGGCCGCAGGAGGAGGTGGTGTAGAAGTTGCGCTCCAGCGAGGCGTCCGGGGCCGGCACCCCGGCGGCCAGCACCACGTCCACCACGTTGTAGGTGTTGCCGCCGTCGGCCGTCGCCCCCGCGCAGTAGCGGATCCCGGCCAGTTGGTCGGCGGCGTGCAGCACGCCCTCGCTGACCAGGAAGCCGGCCGCGAGGTCGAAGTCGCTGCCCGGGGTGCGCATCGTCACGGTCAGCGGACGGCCGCCGACCCGGATCTCCATCGGCTCCTCGGCGGCCAGGGTGTCGGGTCGGTGCGAGGGCACGCCCCCGCGCAGTCGTAGCACCCTGCGCGGTACGGTCACTCGGCCCATCGTCGTCGGCTCCTGCCTGTCGCACCGGTCTGTACGGATGCATCCTCGCGCGTCGCCGCCGGTTCGGGGCAGGCGGGGTTCGGCAGCTCGGGCAGGTTCGGCAGGTCCGGCAGGTCCGGTGGGCCCGGCAGGTTCGGCAGGTTCGGTGGGTCGGCGTCGGCTACCCGCCGTCCCCCACCGCCAGCACCACCGCGCTCGCCGCGCCGCCCGGCGTCTCGTAGTTCACCGTCTCCCCGGCGTGCCGGCCCAGCAGCGCCTTCCCGAGCGGGCTGTCGTACGTCACCAGGGTCAGCTCCCGCTCCTCGGCCAGCTCGGAGATCTCGACGGTCTCCTCCTCGCCGTCCGAGAACCGCACCGTGACCGTCGACCCCACCCCGATCACGTCCGTGGACGGCGCCCCGGCCACCTCGGCCTCCCGCAGCCGCCCCTCCAGCTCGGCGATCCGCCGGTCCAGCCGGGTCACCTCGGACGCCCGCTGCAACTCGTCCGCCGCATCCGCCCGGTCACCCACCGGCTCCTGCCCGCTCAGCGTCGCGGCCACCTCCCCCCGCTCCACCCGCAGCTGCGCCAGCTCCTCCCGCACGGCATGCAGCCCCTCGGCACTGATCGGTTCCGGCCCACCGCTCATCGCAAGCTCCCGGGTCTCTGAGGGAACGCTCAAACACCGGTCGCCTCTCATTACCCCACCCCGCCGAACCCCCGGCAAATCCTCGGCGGGAATCCTCAGACCCGCCCCGGCAGGGCCGCCGGGACGACGGGTTCGAGGAAGGGGCTGGGGGTGCCGTGCCAGGACACCGCGAGCGCCTCCCGGGCCCGGGTGCAGGCCACGAACAGCAGGTTGAGCTCGCCGCTGAGGTCCTCGCGGTGCTGTTGCGGATCGGTGGACTCCGGGGTTAGCGCGGCGCGCATGGGCACCAGGCCGTCGCTGACGCCGACCACGGCGACGCAGCGGAACTCCAGTCCCTTCATCCGGTGCATGGTGCCGATCCGCACCCCGGGGGAGGGCGCGTCGCCCAGCACGTGGGCCGAAGTCCCGGCCTGCTCCAGGGCTTTGGCGATCTCGCGGCCGAACTGGGCGGTCCGGGCGGCGACTCCGATGTCGTCCGGGCCGATCCCCGAGGCGGTCCACTCCGCGACCCGGGCGACCACCGCCCGGATCTCCTCGGCCTTGTCGGCGTGGCCGCGCGCCTCGGGGTGGGCGCCGTGCAGGGTCGAGTGGTAGCCGACCAGGGAGTCCTCGCCGCCGTCCAGGTCGTCCGGGCGTTCGCCGGTGAGCAGGGACGCGGACCAGCTGAGGATCTCCTGGGTGGTGCGGTAGTTGATCCGCAGCCGGGCGGAGCGTCCGACCACCTGGATCCCGAGCGAGCGCAGCGAGACCTGGTGCCCGTAGATCCGCTGGTGGGGGTCGCCGGCCAGGAAGAGGTCGTCCGGTCCGGGCGCGACCAGCGCGCGCAGGAAGCGCCACTGCGCCGGGTGCAGGTCCTGCGCCTCGTCGACGACCACGTGCCGGAACGGGCGGTCGTCCCGTTCGTCGAGCGCCCGCGCGGCCCGCGCGCAGACCTGGAGGAAGGTGATCTCCCCGGCCTGCCGCAGGTCCTGCTCGAACGCGGCCACCGCGCGCCAGAGTTGGGCCCGCTGCAGGGGGCCCAACGCCGTACCCCGGCCGGCGCGGGGGGTCTTCAGGTACTGCTCGGGGCCCTCGATCGCCTGGGCCAGGACGACCTGGCGCCACTCCTGGTCCAGGAAGACGTCGCTGAAGTCGACCCCGAGCCGCCGCCCGACCCGGCCCCAACGGGCCAGCACCGCACGCTGGTTGGAGACGACCCGGAGCGGAGCGCCGCGGCGGGTGCGGCGCAGCACCTCGTTCGCCAGCGCGTCGACGGTGACCACCCGGACCTTCCCCCGGATCCGCCGGTCGGTGACCAGGAGGGTCAGGCAGCGTTCCAGCTCCGCGGCGAGGTCCGTGCTGAAGGTGGTGAGCAGCACCGAGCCGTCCGGGGCGTCCGGCGGCAGTCGGCGGGCCAGGTGGTAGGCCCGGTGCAGGGCCACCACGGTCTTGCCCGTCCCGGGGCCGCCGGTGACCCGGGCCGGCCCGTTGTACGAGCCCCGGTAGGCGACCCGGTACTGCGCCGGGTGCAGGAAGATCCGCCAGGCGTCGAACGGCCGCTCCAGGATCTCCTGCAACTCCTCCGGCCCGTCCACCAGGGCGACCCGGCCGCGCGCGTGGGCCATCGCCGAGACCAGTCCGTCCCCGGGCCGGGCCGTGCTCACCGGGGCCGCCGCCCGCGCGTACGCCTGGACGATCTCGCGGTCGATCTCGGCCGGTTCCATCCCGCTGGCGAGCCCGATCAACACGTCGAACTGCTGCTCCGGGAGCACCCGGTGGAGCGCCTCCAGGTGCGCCTCGTCGGGCAGCAGCCGGATGATCGGCAGGATCTCCTCGTCGATGCCCAGGCTGCGCAGCACCTTGTCCGAGCGGTCGGCGAAGAGCCGCTCGGGCTCGTCCGAGCCCAGGGCGCGCAGCGACGCGGAGGCGCGTTCCAGGGCGACGTCGTTGCGGATCTCGACGCCCTGGGTGGCGGCGTTCACGGAGGCCCGGTGCTTGACGGCCCAGTCGTTGGCCTTGTCGTGGGGGAGGACCTTCAGCAGCAGGTAGCCGTCGCCGCGGTCGGCCTTGAGGACGACGCCGCGCCAGAAGTCGGTGATCCGTATGGTCCGGATCCGCGCGTCCCGCTGGTTGGTGAGCTTCTCCAGGTGGGTGCCGGCGTGGGTCGCCCCGGTGAACTTCTCGAAGGTCTCGAAGACCCGCCGCTGCACCGACTTCTCCAGCGCCGCGAACTCCATCAGGAAGTCCCGGTGCATCCCCAGCGTCGCCACGCGGGCCCCCTCACGCCTCGGTCCGGTGGCCTCACTGTACTGGCCCCGATGATCACCCGCCCCAGGGTGGCGGTGATCACCTTTGGGGAGGGGTGGTGGGGGAAAGCGCAGGTCGGAGTGGTGGGCCGGAGCGGTGGGGGAGGGACCGGCCGTTGGGGCGCGGGCGGGCGAAGCTACCATGTGGGCAACACCCTCAGCTCGAAAGATGGACTTGTGACTGTCAACGACGACGTGTTCACGGACTGGAAGAACCGCGAGGAGATCGCGGAGTCGATGATCCCGATCATCGGGCGGCTGCACCGGGAGAAGGACGTCACCGTCCTGCTCCACAGCCGTTCCCTGGTGAACAAGTCGGTGGTCAGCATCCTCAAGACGCACCGCTTCGCCCGGCAGATAGCCGGCGAGGAGCTCTCGGTCACCGAGACCATGCCGTTCCTGCAGGCGCTCACCACCCTGGACCTCGGCCCCTCGCAGATCGACCTCGGGATGCTCGCCTCGACCTACCGGGCGGACGACCACGGCCTGTCGGTCGCGGAGTTCACCGCTCAGGCCGTCGCCGGTGCCACCGGTGCGAACAAGCTGGAGCGCCGGTCCGCGCAGGACGTCGTGCTGTACGGGTTCGGCCGCATCGGTCGGCTGGTCGCCCGGCTGCTGATCGAGAAGGCCTCGGGCAACGGCCTGCGGCTCAAGGCGATCGTGGTGCGCAACGGTGGTGGCGACGACCTGGTGAAGCGGGCCTCGCTGCTGCGCCGGGACTCGATCCACGGCCAGTTCCAGGGCACCATCACCGTCGACGAGGCGAACAACAAGATCGTCGTCAACGGCAACGAGATCACGGTGATCTACTCCAACGACCCGAGCGAGGTCGACTACACGGAGTACGGGATCAAGGACGCGATCCTGATCGACAACACCGGCAGGTGGCGTGACCGCGAGGGCCTGTCCAAGCACCTGCGCCCCGGCATCGCCAAGGTCGTGCTGACCGCCCCGGGCAAGGGCGACGTGCCGAACATCGTGCACGGCGTCAACCACGACATGATCAAGCCGGACGAGCAGATCATCTCCTGCGCCTCCTGCACCACCAACGCCATCGTCCCGCCGCTGAAGGCGATGGAGGACGAGTACGGCGTGGTGCGCGGCCACGTGGAGACCGTCCACTCGTTCACCAACGACCAGAACCTGCTGGACAACTACCACAAGGCCGACCGTCGCGGCCGCTCGGCGCCGCTGAACATGGTGATCACCGAGACCGGTGCCGCCTCGGCCGTCGCCAAGGCCCTGCCGGACCTCAAGGCGAAGATCACCGGCAGCTCGATCCGCGTGCCGGTGCCGGACGTGTCCATCGCGATCCTCAACCTGCAGCTCAAGCGGGAGACCGACCGCGAGGAGGTCCTCGACTACCTGCGGAACATCTCGCTGACCTCGCCGCTGAAGCGGCAGATCGACTTCATCGACTCGCCCGACGCGGTGTCCAGCGACTTCATCGGGTCGCGGCACGCCTCGATCGTGGACGCGGGGGCGACCAAGGTCGACGGGGACAACGCGATTCTCTACCTGTGGTACGACAACGAGTTCGGGTACTCGTGCCAGGTCGTTCGGGTCGTGCAGTACATCTCGGGGGTTGAGTTCCCGACGTTCCCGGTGCCGGCGGTCTGAATCGGTGGTTCGGCGGGGCGGTGACCTTTGGGTCGCCGCCCCGTCGGTGTTTTCCGCTGCGCGGGGCTGGTGTTGTGGGGGTGGGCTTTCGGGAGGGTGGGTGGCCGGGGGCGGTTCCGGGGGTGGGCGCTCCGGGGGCTGGGTGATTTTCCGACTGCCGACTCTGTGGGTGGGGGGTTGAGAGCGTTGGCAGTCTGAAAATCACCCGTCACGCCCCTCTCCGCACCCACCCCCTCCACCGCCCCCTTCCGCAGCGCGTCCCTCTCGCCTGGGTCGGGTGGGAGGGGAGGGGGAGGGGGAGGGGGAGGTGGGTGGGTGCTGGGGGTGGGTGGGGGTGGGGGTGGGGGTGTTGCGGGCGCGCGGGCTTTGCCCTGCGCGCCTGTTTGGTTGGGGGAGGGGGTGGGGCGGTTCGTATGCGGGGTGCTCGCTATCTTGAGGGGTCACGGACAGGCGTAAGGGAGTGGGCGCATGGGGATGGGTGGTCGGCGGGGCACCGTCGTGGTGGCGGTCGGGGTGCTGGCGGGTGTGTTGGTGGGGTGTTCTTCCGGTGGGGCGGAGGGTGCCAAGGGGGGTGCGGGGGTGGCTGGTTCGGCCACGAGTGCGGTTGCGGGTACGGGTACGGCTTCGGCGCCGGCTGTGGTGGGGTCCGCTTCTCCGGGTGGGGTGGTTGCGAGCTCCGCGCCTGCTGCCGGGGTTACGGGCAGTGCGGCGGCGCCTGTGGCGGTGCCCAGCGCGGATCTGGAGACGGCGCTGCTGGACGACAAGGTGGTCGGGCAGGTGTTGCCGGACGCCAAGGCGATGGCTGGGTGGCAGGAGGAGAAGCGCAGGGTCGACACCGCCGATCACTCGGTCACCTGTACGGCGGCGGCGCCGTGTACGGGGAAGGCGCTCAGTGGGTCGGTGCGGTTCTCTTCGGGGGATCTGGTGACGCGGTTCCTGGTGGAGACGCTGCCGAGTCGGGACGCCGCGAAGAGCCGGGCGAAGGAGACCTACGCGTCGTACCCGGTCGGGCCGTTCAGGAAGGTGGAGGCGCCGGCGCTGGGCAGTGAGAGCCAGGCCTTCGTGGGGCCGCTGGCGGACGGTGACGGGGTGAGCATCGTGGTGCGGTCGGGCACGGTGGTGGCGAGTGTGACCACGGAGGGTGGTCCGGTGGACCTGCCGGCGGCGCGGCGGTTCGCGGTGATGTTGGTCAACCGGATCGAACAGGCGCAGTCGGGGAAGGTGCCGGACGCCGGGCTCGGGGCGGCCTGACGGTCTCTGCGGCGGTCCTACGGGACGGCCGGCAGTTCGTGCAGGCCGAGGGCCAGCAGGGTGTCCAGTGCGCAGTGCGGCACCCGCCAGCCGGGCAGCAGGCCGGCCTGGCCGGTCAGCGTGGTGCAGGCGGCGGTGAGGGCGGCCTCGGCGGTGAGGAGGCCGTCGGCGAGGACGAAGGCCACGCCGTCCACGGCGGTCGGCCCGACCAGGATCCGGGCGTGTTCGATCCGCGCCGGGGCGGGCAGGCCGCGTGCCAGGGCGTCCCGGACGGCCTCCGGGGAGGGCGGGTGCGGGGTTGCCGGGGGGCCGTCGGGGTGCTGCGGGGCGCGCAGGTGGAAGCGAATGGCGTGCACGGGAGACAGCCTGACCGATCGTCGGTCCGGGCGGTCGCCTGCGCGGTGTCAGAAATCTGTCAGGCAGCAAGATGTCACCCGTTCCCGGGTGGCGGCCCATCGGCCGGGGACGGCGCTGGGCTGGGGAAACGGATGTCGGCCGGGCGTGATATGTACTCCTCTGGGGTGGCCACTGTGCGGCCATGCGATTGATGCCGATGATGTTCGAGGGGGCCACACATGCCGCTGTTCCGACGCCGCTCGGGCGGGGAGGGCGGGCAGGACCGGGCCGGCCGGCGCGGGTTCGGGTTCGGGTTCGGCAGACGGGCCGCCGAGGCGCCCGCCGCCCCGGGGGCCGAGCCGAGGATCGATCCGTCCTTCGGTGACGAGTCCGTCCGGCTGGTGCTCGGGCAGGCCGCCGCCGGGGACTGGCCGGCGCTGCGGCCGGCGCTGGCGGCCGCGGACGGCACCGAGCTGACCTTCCTCGCCGCGGCGGTCGCCGACACCGCCGGCGCCGAGGAGTGGACGGCCCGCGCGGTCGCGGACGCCCCCGACGATGCGCTGCCGCTGCTGCTCTCCGGCGCCCGGCACGTCACCTGGGCCTGGGAGGCGCGTACCGGCGCCCAGGCCAAGCACGTCACCGAGGAGCAGTGGAAGCTGTTCCACCAGCGGCTGGACGTCGCCGAGGAGCAGCTGCTGGAGGTCGCCGAGCGGGAGCCGTCCTGGCTCGCCCCCTGGTACTTCCTGCAGATCAGCGCGCGCGGCGCCTCGCTCGGCCCGGACGTCGCCACCGCCCGGTTCGAGGCCGCGGTGCGCCGCGTGCCCGGGCACGGCGGCTCGCACCGCCAGCGGCTGCAGCAGCTGTGCGCCAAGTGGGGCGGCTCGCACGAGGCCATGCACGAGTTCGCCCGCTCCTCGATGCTGGCCGCCCCCGAGGGCAGCCCGCTCGGCGAGCTGGTGGTGCTCGCCCACCTGGAGCGCTGGCTGGACCTCCCGGACGGCGAGGACCGCGCCTACCTGACCAGCCCCGCGGTGGTGGCCGAGCTGCAGGAGGCGGCGTTCCGCTCCGTCCTGCACCCGGACTTCGTGCCGGTCCGCGGCTGGCAGGGGACCTTCAACACCTTCGCGATGGCCTTCTCGCTGGCCGGCCAGCCGAAGACCGCCCGGCTGCTGTTCGACGCGCTGGACGGCCTGGTCACCGAGTCGCCCTGGCACTACCTGGCCGGCGATCCGGTCAAGGCCTTCCGCGCCCACCGCGACCGCTGCGCCGGGTACTGACGCCCGCTTCGAACGACACCCACTTCCGCGACCGAAAGAGCCTCCGGTGTCCCCATCCGACAACCCGACGAGTGCACACACCTTCCAGGTGGACCTGCGCGGTCTGGTGGACCTGCTCTCCCACCACCTCTACTCCAGCCCGCGGGTCTACCTGCGCGAGCTGCTGCAGAACGCGGTGGACGCCATCTCCGCCCGCCGCGCCCTCGACCCCGAGGCGCCGGCCGCCATCACCGTCCGGGCCGACGACGAGCTGTCCGTCACCGACACCGGCATCGGCCTGACCGAGCAGGACGTCCACACCTTCCTCGCCACCATCGGCCGCAGCTCCAAGCGCGACGCCGACGGCCGGCTGGACGGGGACGGCCTGGCCAGGGCCCGCGGTGACTTCATCGGCCAGTTCGGCATCGGGCTGCTGGCCTGCTTCGTGGTCGCCGACGAGATCACGGTGGTCACCCGGCACGCGGGCAGCCCGGACGCGCCGGTGATCGAGTGGCGCGGCCTGTCGGACGGCAGCTACACCATCCGCACCCTGCCCGCCTCGGCCAAGCCCGAGCCCGGCACCACCGTCACCCTCGCCCCGCGCGCCGACGCCGCCGAGTGGACCCGCTCCGCCCGGGTGCTCACCCTCGCCCGGGACTTCGGCAGCCTGCTGCGCCACGACGTCACCGTGATCGACGCGGGCGGCACCGCGCACCAGGTCAACCGCACCCCGCCGTGGGCCGAGCGGCACGGCTCCCCGCTCGCCCGGCGCGACGCGCTCGCCGAGTACTGCCGGTCCACCTTCGACTTCGTCCCGCTCGACACCATCGAGCTGGACCTCCCGCTGGTCGGCCTGCGCGGCGTCGCGTACGTCCTGCCCGACGCCGCCCCGCCCTCGCGCCGGCACGGCCACCGGGTGCACCTCAAGGGCATGCTGCTCTCCGACCAGGCCGACGAACTGCTGCCGGACTGGGCGTTCTTCGTCCGCTGCGTGGTGGACACCGACGGGCTGCGCCCCACCGCCTCGCGCGAGGGCCTGTACGCCGACGAGACGCTGGCCGCCGTCCGCGACGCGCTCGGCGCCCGGATCCGCGACTGGCTCACCGGCCTGTCCGCGAGCGACCCGGCGCTGCTGCACCGCTTCCTCTCCGTGCACCACCTGGCCGTCAAGGAACTCGCCCGCTACGACGACGAGTTGCTGCGGATGATGCTGCCCTGGCTGCCGTTCGAGACCACCGACGGCAACGTCACCCTGGACGAGTTCGCCCGCAGCCACCCGGTGGTGCTGGTGACCCGTACGGTCGAGGAGTTCCGGCAGGTCGCCCCGATCGCCGGCGCGGCCGGGCTCGGCGTCGTCAACGGCGGCTACACCTACGACCGGGACCTGGTGCACCGGCTGCCCGAGATCCGCCCCGGCGTCTCGGTGGCCGACCTCGACCCGGGCACCGTCACCGCGCACCTGGACACCGTCGACCCGGCGGCCGAGCTGGCGGCCGGCACCTTCCTGGCGATCGCCCGTGAGGTGGTCGGCCGGTTCGACTGCGACGTCGCCCTGCGCAGCTTCCACCCGACCAACGCGCCCGCCCTGCTGCTCGACAACCGGGAGGCCCGGCACGAGCGCACCCGGGCCCAACTCGCCGACGAGGCCGACGGGTTGTGGGCGGACATCCTGGGCTCACTGCGCGCCGAGGTGCCCCGCGCCCAGCTGGTGCTGAACCACCTCAACCCGCTGGTGCGCCGGGCCGCCACCGTCACCGACCGGGACCTCGCCGTCACCGCCGTCGAGGCGCTGTACGGGCAGGCCGTGCTGATGACCCGCCGCCCGCTCAAGGCCAGCGAATCCGCGCTGCTGAACCGTTCGTTCATCAGCCTGCTCGACCACGCCATGCTCGGCCACGAGGCGGCCGGCCCGGATCACCACGGCCCGAAGGAGGCGTGATGCTGGACACCCCCGACGCGGTGATGGCCGCGCTGCGCGAGAACGACGCCCGCCCCTACGGCCGCACCCGCACCGTCACGGCCGAGGAACTCGTCGACGCCGCCGAGCAGTTCGAGGACACCGCGCTCCGCGCGATGGCCCTGCTCGAACTCATGGAGGCCTACGAGTACGACGGCGAGCGCAGCAAGAGCCCGGTGGTCTTCGCCCGGGTGCTCAAGCTCTGGGACCAGGACCCGGACGGCTTCGGCGACTGGTCCCGGCACCAGGTGTACTGGCGCTTCAAGTGGGTGGCCACCGCGCTCCTGGACACCCCGGACGTCCCGCTGCCCGCCATCCGGCGCTGGCACACCGAACTGCGCGACCGCTACCGCACGGCCGGCTACGACCTCCAGCCGTACTACGCCCAGCGCTACCACCTGGCCGCGCAGACCGGCGTCGACGTCCAGGACGCCTACGAGCTGTGGGCCGCCCGCCCGCGCACCGAGCTGAGCGACTGCCACGCCTGCGAGACCCGCTCCCGGGCCGAGTACTTCCTGGCCGCTGGGGACGACGCCCGCGCGCTGGAGGTCCTCGCCCCGGTGCTGGACGGCCGCTCCGGCTGCGAGCAGGAGCCCTACCTCAGCCAGGCCACCGCCCTGCTGCCGCTGCTGCGCCGGGGCCGCACCGACGAGGCCCGCTCCGCGCACCTGACCGGCTACCGCTACGCCCGCGGCAAGGCCGCGATGCTGGCGGCGATCGGCCGGCACATCGAGTTCTGCGCGCTGTCCGGCAACGAGCCGCGCGGCCTGGAACTGCTCGCCGAGAACCGCGAGCTGTTCACGGTGACCGGCGAGCCCGCCGCCCGGCTGGAGTTCCTGACCGGCGTCGAGGTGCTGGTCGCCGCGCTGGCCGCGGCCGGCCACGGCGAACTCGCGGTCAGCGGCCCGGCCGGCACCGCCTGGACGGTCGACACCCTGCTCGCCCACCTGCGCGCCGAGGCCGACGCCCTGGCCGCCCGCTTCGACGCCCGCAACGGCACCGACGCGGTCGGCGCCGCCCGCCGCGCCCGGCTGGCCGCCGCACCGCTGCTGGCCGAGCCGCTGGCCCTGGGCGTACGGGCCGCCGCCGCGCCCGAGCTGGCCGCGGCCGGCCCCGCCGTCGCCCCGGCGCCGCGGCGCGCCGTCGAGGCGGAGCCGGAGGACTTCGCCGCCCTGGTGCGGCGGGCCCGCGAACTGGAGCTCCTCGGCCACCCGGACGCCGACCGGCTGTGGCAGCGGATCGCCGAACGCGCCGCCGCCGACGGCTTCGCCTTCCCCGCGGACGCCGGACTCGGCGGCCCCGAACTGCTGAGCGCCGAACTCGCCGAGCAGCGCGCCCACCGGGCCGTCCAGCGCGACGACTACGCCGAGGGCACGGCGGGCCTGCTGGAGGCCGCCGAGCTGTACCAGCGGGCCGGGCTGCCCGGCCCGGCGCTGATGGCCCGCACCCGGGCGCTGATCGTCGAACTCGGCGACGTCGAGGGCGTGGTGTCCGACTGGACGGCGCTGGACGCCGCCCTGGCCCGGGCCGAGGAGCTGCGCGCCGAGGGCGCGATGCCCGACGACGACTACCTGATCGTCCTCCAGGTGCGCGCCTACGCCGCCCACCACGACCTGGTCGAGGCGCTGCCCGAACCCGCCGCCGAGACCGTCGAGCGCTTCGAGGCGGCCGTCGGCGCCTACCGGCGCACCGCCGTCGAGCTCGGCTCCGCCCGTCGGTCCGCGACCTCCCGCCAGTACACCGCCGACGCCGCCGCCCGCCAGGGCCGATTCGTCGAGGCCGCCGCCGAACTGCGCGAGGTGCTGGACCAGTTGGAGGCCGCCGAGTTGCCCTGGCACACCCCGCGGGTGCTCGGCCTGCTCGGTCAGGTGCTGCTGCAGCAGGGCGAGGCCGGCCAGGCCGTCGAGGTCTTCCACCGGGCGCTGGCCGAGGCCGTGCGCTGGGGCGAGGACGGCTACCCGTACGCGCCGACGTACATGATGCTCGGCCACGCGAGCCTGCGGACCGAGGACCTGGGCGGGGCGGTGCGGGCGCTGTCGGAGGCCGCCGCGCGCTACGACCGGCAGGGCGCCGAGGCCGTCGAGGAGGCGGCCCAGGTGCGGCTGCAACTGGCCGACGTGCTGCGCGGCACCGGCCGGGCGGCCGACGCGGTGGCTGTGCTGGAGTCGGTGCTGGACGCCGCGGCCGCCGCCGAACTGGACGTCCGGATGCTCGCCCAGGCCCGGCTGGACCTCGCCCGGGGCCTGGTCGACCTGGAGGAGCACCGGGACGCGGCCGAGGAGTACCTGCGCCTGGCCGAGCTGGTCGCCGACTGGGAGGACCAGCAGACCCACACCATGGTCGCCTGCGAGGCCACCCTGGCCCTCGCCCGGGCGGACCGCTGGGACGCCGCCGAGGCCGCCCTCGGACGGGCCCGGGAGGCGCACGGCAAGGCCCCGCAGGTCGACCAGCTGGCCGCCACCATGCGGGAGTTGGCGCAGCTGATGATGTGCAACCGGGGAGCGGAGCAGTTGGACGCCGCGCTCGCCCTGCTGGCCGAGGCGGACGCCGTCGGCGAAACCGCCGAGCGGCTCGGCCAGGAGTACAGCGGCTGGTACCTGCGCGGCGGTTCGCACTACGAGCGGGGCCGCTGCCTGGCCGTCGCGGACCGGCACGAGGAGGCGCTCGCCGAGGTGGAGCGGGCGATCGCGGTGTACGAGCAGGCGGACGAACCGGCCGGGTCGGCGCAGGTCGAGTCGCTGCGGGCGGAGGCCGTCCGGCTGGCCGCGCTGATCGAGGGCGACCTCGGCCGCCCAGGGGCGGCGGTGACCCGACTGACCGCCGGCATCGCCCGCTGCGAGGCGGCCGGGCTGGCCGAGGCGGCCCGGGTGCTGGCCGGGCTGCGGGAGCGGTTCGCGGACAACTGACGTACGTGCGGCGGGCGTTCACCACGCCCGCCGCACGTCGTTCGGCGGCCCGGGTCAGCAGGGGCCGTCGTCGCCCCAGACGCCCCACTGGCCGCTGGCGCTCGGCACCTCGTTCAGCGTCCACCACTTGGCGTGGTAGTCGTGCCCGTTGTACGAGACCTTGGCGCCCGCGGTGTACGTGGTGCTCGCGCTCCACGCCGGGGCGGTGCACGTCCCCGGGTTGCCGGTCGGGCTGCCGGTGGGCGTGGTCGGCGGCGTGGTCGGCGGCGTGGTGGGCGGGGTCGCCCCGGCGAACTTCACCGTGTACTTGGTGAAGTCCCAGTCGCTCTGCGCCACGCTGGAGCAGGAGCCGGACAGGCCCGGGTCGACGTTGCCCGCGCACTGGCGGTCCCGGTTGACCGACCAGAAGGTGTAGCGGGCCAGGCCGTGCGCGGTGGCGAAGTCCAGCACGCTCTGGAAGTCGGCCTGGTGGAAGTACTCGGCGGCGTCGGTGCGGCCGTTCATCATCGACACGCCCTCGTGGGCGTACGCGGTGGCCTCGTTCCAGCCGAAGGTGGTCTGCAGGATCTGGTTGAACTTCACCAGCGCGTCGGTCTGCGCGGCGGCGCCGTTGAAGCCGCCGTCGAACGGCATGATCGAGTAGTTGTTCGGCGTGAAGCCCTCGGACTTGGCCTCGTTGAGCATCTGGGTGCCGAACCAGCCGGTGCCGGCGTTGGTCCCGGCGGTGGTGATCGAGATGTACAGACCGGGGTTGTTCTGCTGGAGGATGCGGGCCGCGCCGATCTCGTTGTGGATGGCGGCGGTGTTCTCGTACTCCGGCTCCTCCAGGTCGAAGTCGATCGCCTTGAGGCCGTACTTGGTGACCACCTGCTGGTAGCCGGCGGCGGTCGCCTCCGGGGTGCCGCAGACCTGGCCCAGCTTGGTGCCGCCGTACCCGCCGACCGACACCGAGACGTCCCCGCCCTTGCCGCGGATGGTCTGGATGACGCCGGGCATGGTGGTGTCCGAGTCGATCGAGGAGGTGCCGCCCCAGGCGGGCGAACAGCTGTTGCCCTGGGCGAGGATGAAGGCCAGTTGGAAGGCCTTCTGCCCGGTCGCGTCCATCACGGCGGCGGCGTCCGGCGGGCTGTTGTCCTCGGGCATCAGGTACGGCGCGGAGGCGTACCAGTTGCTGCCCAGGCCGGCGCCGGCGGCGGTGGAGGCGGAGGCCGGGCCGGTGCCGGCCAGTGCGGCGAAGCCGCCGGCGACCAGGCCGAGCACACCGGCCACGGCGAGGGCGGTGCGGCGGGGGCGGCGTCCGCGCAGGGCGGCGGACGGTGGGGCGGTGGGCTGTGGGGCGGCGGGCTGTGGGGGAAGAGCGCGCTCCATCGGAGGCCTTTCCAGGAGACGGCGGTGTGGGGTGACGGGCCTGGTCGCGCCGGGTGTGGGGGTGGCGGGACGGCCGAACGGACCGTCGGCGGCGGGTAGTTGCCGAAGGTCATCACTGGTATAGACCTGTTGGGGAATGGTGGTCAACCCCAAAGAGGTCAAGCCGCCCGGGTGAGGGGAGAGGCCCTAGGCCTGGACGGGGGTGCTCAGCCCCACGAGCAGCCCGTCGAGCGTGGGGGACGCGAGCAGTCCGCTGACTGCCGGGGACCAGGGGCGGCCGGTGGGGCCGGTGAGGGTCAGGGTGCGGTGCACCGCCGGGCGGATCGGGACCAGGACGCAGTCGGCCGGCAGCATGGTCAGCGCCAGGGCCGGCATCACCGAGACTCCGACGCCCGCGTGCACCATGCCGATCAGCGTGTTGAGGTCGCGGATGCGGTGCCGGGGGGTGAAGCGGGTGCCGGCCCGGCGGTAGGCCTCGCGGATGTGGCGTTCGCAGCCGCCCTCCGAGAGCAGGAAGTCGTCGTCCTCCAACTCGCCCACGTGGACGGTCTCCTGGCCGGCCAGCGGGTGGTCGCGGCGCAGCAGGGCGTGCATCGAGTCGGCGCCGAGGGCGACCGCCCCGGGCGGCAGCGGGCCGGCGTCGACCAGGACGGCCGCGTCCACCGTGCCGGCCTCCAGCCAGGTGGGCAGCTCGGCGTCCTCGCCCTCGAAGACCCGTACGGTGACCTGCGGGTACGCCTCCTTCCAGGCCCGCAGCAGCCCGGGCAGCAGGGCCTGGCAGACGGTGGTCGGCGCGGCCAGCCGGACGGTGCCGGTGGGGCCGCCGGAGTGCCGGGTGGCGATGGTGCGCACCGCGGCCGCGGAGGCGACGGCGGTACGGGCGTGCGGCAGCACCTGCTCGCCGAGCGGGGTGGGGCGGCACGGGGCGCCGCGCCGCAGCACGGGGGCGCCGAGCGAGCGCTCCAGCGCGGCGACGGCGTGCGAGACGGCGGACTGGCTGATGCCCAGTTCGTCGGCGGCGGCGCCGAAGCCGCCGGTGTCGGCGACCGCGACCAGGGCCCTGAGCTGGGCCAGGTTGACGTCCTGGGCCATGAGACTTCCTCATCCTCGCCGTACCGCCACTTGTTGGACTCATGTTCCGCCGCGGGGCCACCCTCTGTCCAGCAACACCGGACGGAGAGGGAGGTGGTCGGAGTGCGGCGCTGGTGGCCGGGCTTCGTGGCACTGTCGGTGATCTGGGGCGCCAGCTTCGCCCTGATCAAGGTGGCGGTCGACGCGGGGGTGCCGCCGGTCTGGGTGGCGCTCTGGCGCAGCCTGCTGGGTGCCACCACGCTGTGGGCCGTCCTGCTGCTGCGCGGCGGACGGGCCCCGCGCGACCGGGCGCTGTGGGGGCACTCGGCGGCGGTCGCGGTGCTGCTCAACACCGTGCCGTTCACCCTGTTCTCGTTCGGCGAGACCAGGGTGAGTTCGGTGCTGGCCGGGGTGATGAACGCGACCACCCCGCTGTTCACCCTGCTGTTCGCGGTGCTGATCGTCCCCGAGGAGCGCCGCCCGGGCGCCCGCCGGCTCGCCGGCCTCGCGCTCGGCTTCGTCGGGGTGCTCACCGTGCTCGGGGTGTGGCGCGGCCTGGGCGCGGGCGAGCTGACCGGCTCCCTCGCCTGCCTGGCCGCCGCCTGCTGCTACGGCGCGGGCTTCGCCTATCTGCGCCGCTTCCTGTCCGGCCGACCGGAGACCGTCACCACCCTCTCCGCGCTCCAGATCACCTGCGCCACCGCCGAGTTGGCCCTGATCGCGCCGGCCGCCGGCGGAGCCCCGCACTGGCCGGGCGGGGCGGCCGCGGCCGCCCTGGTGGTGCTCGGCGCCCTCGGCACCGGCCTGGCCTACCTGCTCAACCTCGGGCTGGTCCGCGCGGCCGGCACCGCCGTCGCCTCGGCCGTCACCTACGTCATGCCGCTGTGGTCCACCGCCCTGGGCGCCGCCCTGCTCGCCGAACCCGTCGGCTGGAACGCCCTGGCCGGCGGCGTCCTGGTGATCGCCGCCGTCGTCCTGAGCCGGCCACCCGGGGCCCGGCCCGCGGCCGTCCCGGAGGACGGCCGGTCCGGCGGCGCGAGCCGGCCTGACGTTCGGTACCCGGCGGATTACGGGTCGTGCCCGGAGGGCCGCTAGGGTGGCCCCCGTGGTGAGGTCGTGGGATGCGGCGGTCGAGCGGGCGCAGGACCGGTTGGCGGCGGGGGTGCGGTTGCGGGCGGCCGCCGAGGGGGAGGAACGGCGGTTCGCCCTCTGGGACTTGGCGTCCCTGGTGGAGGGCGTGCTGGGCGAGGTGGTGGATCCGGACGCGCTGGATCCCGCGGCCGAGCGCGGCTGGCGGGAGCGGCTGGGGGAGAGCGGCCGGGAGTGGCCGGGCGGGGAGCTCTACCGGCGCCGGTACTGGATCCGGGACGAGCGGGACGCCGCCGTCGGGACGGTCGCGGTCGACAACTGGACCAAGGGCCCGAGCCAGCTCGCCGTCTCCTCCCTCTACGTACGGCCCGATGCGCGCGGGCGCGGGCTGGCCGCCGGGGCGCTGGACGAGGTGTACGCGGCGGCCGCCGCCGAGGGCCTGCCGGGCTTCCGGCTGGAGGCGCACTGGGCGTGGCAGTCGGCCGTCCGCTACTACCTGCGCCGCGGGCTCTGGGTGGTGGGCTGGAAGCGCTCGCTGTCCTTCGCCCGGATGCCCCAACTGCCTCTCCATCAGGTGCGGGAGGAGGACGGCCGGCTGCTCCTGCTGGTCGCCGACCGGCAGCGCGGCTGGGTGCCGATACTGGCCGCCGGGCAGGAGGGCCGCTGGCTGCGGCTGGACGAGACGGCGGACTACCGGGGCTGTGACGGCTGGGTGCACGAGTACGCCCGGTCGACGCTGGCGCTGTACCTGGCGCTGGCGGGCCGTCCGCTGGTGCGCGGCCCGCAGTGGTGGGCGGAGGCGTGGCGCTGGGCCGAGGCCGGCGAGCCGGAGGGGCTGGCCTACAAGATCGAGGAGTTCGAGCAGACTGCCCGTGGTACGGGCCGGCCGGTGGCGAGCCCCTACCGCCCGGTAGCGGCACCCTAGCCGCCCCCGCGGCTGGCAGACTCGGGGAATGGCTGAGATCGAGATCGACGGCGCGCCCGCCGACCCGGCGCGGCTCGCCGCCCTGGGGCTGCTGAACTACGGGCACTTCACCACCCTGCGGGTCGAGGCGGGCGGCGTGCGCGGTCTGGCACTGCACCTGGATCGGCTGGCGAGGGACGGCCGGGCGCTGTTCGGCGTCGAACCGGACCGCGCGGTGATCCGGGAGCGCATCCGCGCGGTGCTGCCGGCCGACGGCGCGCCGGTGATCGTCCGGGTCACCGGCTACGACCCCGCGCTGGGCCTGGAGCGCCCGGCCGCCCCGGCCGCCCCCGTCCTGCTGGTGACCACCCGCCCGGCCGGGAGCACCGAGCCGGCCCCGCTGCGGGTGCGGACGGTCGCCCACCGGCGCGAGCTCCCGGAGGTGAAGCACGTCGGCCTGTTCGGGCTGGTCCAGCACCGCCGAGCGGCCCAACTCGCGGGCTACGACGACGTGTTGCTGACCGATGACGACGGCCTGGTGCTGGAGGGCGCGACCTGGAACGTCGGCTTCCTGGCCGGGCGCCGGCTGGTCTGGCCGGAGGGCCCCAGCCTGCCCGGCGTCACCGGGGCGCTGCTGGCCGGCGCGTACGGCGGCCCGCAGTCCCGGGAACCGGTGCACGCCGCCGGGCTGGGGCGCTTCGACGCGGCCTTCGCGGTGAACGCGGGCGTCGGGCTGCGCCCGCTGGCCGCCGTCGACGGCACCGCCTTCGACCCCGGCCACCCGCTGCTGGCCGAACTGCGCGCGGGCTATCTCGGGATCGCCGCCGACCGGGTCTAGGGTCTGTCTTCAAACTCCCGTCGTCCGCCCGGAGGGCGGGCGGGGCGGCGTCGGGGTGCGTGCATCGCAAGGCGGAGGAGGGAGCCACTGCGGAGCATTGGCGACCGACGACAACGCGGCGAGGTGCGTGCACCGGTGTCGCCCCGCAGACGCGAGTTTGAAGACAGACCCTAGGGCCCTGCCCGGCGGCCCCGGCCCGCTGGAGGAACGCTGGAGGAGCGCCGGAGCGGATCGTCCGCACGGGTGACAAACCCCGTGGTAACCGGGCGCAATGGAACGGCGGGATGGTCCGATGTCCCTTCGGCTGACTGGTCATGACGCATGATCAGCTGCGCTCCCGACCCGCCCCGCCCGCCCCGCCCGAAGCAGAGAGTAGCCCCGACATGAGCAGTCCTCCTGCCGCCCCCGCGCCCCGTTGGCCGCTGATCCTCCTGCGCGGCACCGCCACCACCCTGGCGCTGCTGGCCGTGCTCCAGACGATGCTCGCCGGCAGCTTCCTCAACGGCACCTACGACTCCCTCAAGGACCACGAGGGCAACGCGATGACGCTGGCCACCGTGGTGGTGATCCAGCTGGTGGTGGCCGGGTTCGTGCGCCGGCCCGGCGGCGGCCCGCTCTGGCCGCTGTGGACCACCGCCCTGCTCGCCGTCGCCGTGATCGGCCAGATCGGCGCCGGCTACGCGCGGGCGACCGGGGTGCACGTCACCCTGGGCGTGCTGCTGGTCAGCGGCATCCTGTTCGAGCTGGTCGGGGCCTGGCGGCTGCCGCTGCCCGCCCGGGAGGGCCGGCCCGGCGCGGGCCCGGACGGCAGCGGACGGCTGCCGCGCCCCGGCGGGCCGCTGGAGGTGAAGCGGTGAACCGTCGCCGCTTCCTCGGCCTCGGCGCCTCCGTGCTCGGCGCGGGCGCGCTGACCGCCGTCGCCGTGCCCTCGGCCGCCCGCCTGTTCGCCGAGGGCCGCCCCGGGCGGCTGCTCGACAGCGACCTCGACCTGCCCGCCGCCTTCCAGACCCCGCTGCCGGTGCCGGCCGTGCTCCAGCCGGTGCGCACCGACGGCACCAACGACTACTACGAGATCACCCAGCAGGTCGCCGAGCTGGAGATCCTGCCCGGGGTGAAGACCGAGGCCTGGACGTACGGCGGCACCTACCCCGGGCCGACGCTGGTCACCCGCTCCGGCCGGGCCGCCGTGGTGAAGCACCGCAACCAGCTGCCGGTGCCGTCCGTGGTCCACCTGCACGGCGGCCACACCCCGGCCGACAGCGACGGCTACCCGATCGACCTGCTGCTGCCGGTCGGCTCCACCGCCTCCGCCGCCCCCGCCGCCTCCGCGATGGACGGCATGCCGGGGATGCGGCACCAGAGCGGCCACAACGTGGTCGGCGAGCGCACCCACACCTATCCGGGCAAGCAGCGCGCCGCCACCCTCTGGTACCACGACCACCGGATGGGCTTCACCGGCCCCGGGGTCTGGCGCGGTCTGTCCGGGTTCCACCTCGTCCAGGACGACGAGGACGGCGCCCTGCCGCTGCCGCGCGGCGAACGCGACCTGCCGCTGATGCTCGCCGACCGCGCCTTCGCCGCCGACGGCTCCTTCAAGTACCCCTCCGCCGACGCCTCGCCGGCCGTCCCGGGCGTCACCGACGACTACATGAACGGCGTCCTCGGCGACGTCATCCTGGTCAACGGCGCGCCCTGGCCGCGCCTGGACGTCGACCGGGCGCACTACCGGCTGCGGCTGCTCAACGCCTCCAACGCCCGGCTCTACCGGCTGGAACTGGACCCGCAGCCCTCCGGCGGCGACGCCTTCGTCCAGATCGGCTCCGACGGCGGCCTGCTCGCCGCCCCGGTCGGCCACGACGCGATCGAGATCGCCCCCGCCGAACGCTTCGACGTGGTGGTCGACTTCTCCCGCTACCCGCCCGGCACCCAGGTGCGCCTGCTGAACCGCTTCGGCAGCGGCCGCACCGCCGAGGTGATGCGCTTCGACGTCTCCTCCCGGGCGGTGACCGACGACGCCAAGGTGCCCGACAAGCTGTCCGCCGTCGAGGAACTGGACGCCGCCGAGGTCGTCGCCACCCGCGACTTCGCCTTCCGGCGCAGCCGCGGCGACGGCTGGACCATCAACGGCGACCCGTACCAGCCCGGCCGCAGCCTGGCCACCCCCGCCCTCGGCAGCGTCGAGCGCTGGCGCTTCTCCAGCGACGTGCACCACCCCGTGCACGTCCACCTGGACCACTTCCAGGTGGTCGGGCGCAACGGCGGGGACCCCGGACCCTGGGACGCGGGTTGGAAGGACACCGTCGACCTGCGGCCGGCCGAGGCGGTGGAGGTGCTGGTGCGCTTCACCGACTACGCGGGGACGTACATGGTGCACTGCCACAACCTGGAGCACGAGGACATGGCGATGATGGCGGACTTCACGGTGGGGTGAGCCCGCCCGAGGTCTGGTCTCCCGGCCCCGGCTCATCCGATCGGCCGAGTGCCGGAGGGCGCGGTGGTGCGCCCTCCGGCACGCGTGTCCTAGCGTCGTGGGGAGGTGTGCCCGCCCCGGCACCCTCGACGGACGGAGCCGCCGCCATGACCACCCCCGCCGAACGCCGCCGCACCGGGCGGGCCGCCCGCGAGCGGGTCTCCCGCTCCGAGCACGGCCGCTGGATCCCGGCCGCGGACCGGCCCGACCCGCTCGGCGTGCTGGAGGCCCAGGGCGCCGACCGGATCACCCGGCTGCTGCCGATCCGCTACGGCCGGATGGCCGACAGTCCGTTCGGCTACCTGCGCGGCGCCGCCGCCGTGATGGCCGCCGACCTCGCCGCCGTCCCCGACACCGGGCTGACCGTCCAACTCTGCGGCGACGCCCACCTGTTGAACTTCGGGGTGTACGCCTCGCCGGAACGCGCCCTGCTCTTCGACGTCAACGACTTCGACGAGACCCACCCCGGGCCCTTCGAGTGGGACGTCAAGCGGCTGGCCGCCAGCATCGCGGTCGCCGCCCGCGGCAACGGCCAGGACGACGAACGCGCCCGGCGCGCCGCCCGTGCCGCCGTCCACGGCTACGCCACCGCGATGCGCCGACTGGCCGGGCTCGGCGAACTCGACGTCTGGTACAGCCGGATCGACACCGCCGACCTGCTGCCGCTGATCCGCGGGACCGGCCGGCGCAAGGCCGTCCGGGCCGACCTCGACCACGCCCGGCGCCGCACCAGCCTCCAGGCCTTCGGCAAGCTCACCGAGGAACGCGACGGGCGGCGCCGGATCATCGGCTCGCCGCCGCTGATCGAGGAGCTGAAGCGGAACGAACTGCGCGCCACCGGCCAGGTGTTCAGCGACTACCGGGCCACCCTCGCCGAGGACCGGAGAGTCCTGCTGGACCGCTACCGCTTCGTGGACGCGGCGATGAAGGTGGTCGGCGTCGGCAGCGTCGGCACCCGCTGCTACATCGTGCTGCTGGAGGGCCGGGACCTCCGCGAACCGCTGTTCCTCCAGCTCAAGGAGGCCGGCCGGTCGGTGCTGGAGGACCACCTGCCGCCCGGCCGGGTGGACGCCGAGGTCGCCGTCCACCACGGCGGGCGCCGGGTGGTCACCGGACAGCACCTGATGCAGGCCGCCAGCGACATCTTCCTCGGCTGGACCACCGGCCCCGCCGGCCGGCACTTCTACGGCCGCCAACTGCGCGACATGAAGGGCTCGGTGGACGTCGACACGATGACCCCCGGCGGGCTGCGCGGCTACGCCGACCTGTGCGGGCGCGCCCTCGCCCGCGCCCACGCCCGCACCGGCGACCGGCTCGCCATCGCCGGCTACCTGGGCAGCGCCGACACCTTCGCCGAGGCCGTCGCCGACTTCGCCCTGCGGTACGCGGACCGCACGGCGGCCGATCACCGCGAGCTGGTCGAGGCGATCACGTCGGGGCGGGTCACCGCGACCCGGGGCGTGTGAGGGCCGCGGGCCGGGGCGTGTGAGGGTCGCGGGCCGGGGCGTGTGAGGGTCGCGGGCCGGGGCGTGTGAGGGTCGCGGGCCGCGCCGCCCGCCCGTACCCGCCCGCCCGTAATCCCGCTTGTCCGGGCGGGCGGGGTGCCGTTGGGTGGGGGCATGAACGAACTGCGCACCTACCGCCTGCTGATCCGCCGCTGGCGGGACGCCGATCTCGCCCCCTGGGCCGCGATGAACGCCGACCCGGAGGTCCGCGAACACCTCGGCGGCCCGCTCACCCGCGAGCGGAGCGACGCCTCGGTGGCGCGGTACGAGGCGGCCATCGAGCGGCGCGGGTACGGCTGGCTGGCCGTCGAGGTGCGGGAGAGCGGCGAGTTCATCGGCTTCGCGGGCCTGGACGACGTCGAGGAGCAGGCCCCGGTCGCGGGCGTGGAGATCGGCTGGCGGCTGGCCCGGCAGGCCTGGGGCCACGGCTACGCGACCGAGGCCGCCCGCGCCCTCCTCGGGCACGGCTTCGGCGCACTCGCCCTCCCCGAGGTCCTCGCCCTCACCACCGCGGGCAACCTGCGCTCCCAGGCCGTGATGCGCCGCCTCGGGATGACCCACGACCCCGCCGACGACTTCGAGGACCCCGACGTACCGGAGGGGCCGCTCCGGCACACCGTGGTCTACCGGCTGCGGGCCGGGGCGTACGCCGGCTAGGCCCTGTCCGGCCGACCTTGCCTGCGCCGCCCGGATTGTCGGTGGGCTGTGCGAGGGTGACGTCATGCTGGCGATCACGGTGCAGACGAACGACGCGCGGCACCTCAGGGTGACCGCGGACGAACTGGCGGGGTTGGTCCGGCGCATCGGCGCCGGGGCCGACACCTTCCTCGTCGTGCAGCGGATACCGGACCTGCCGGACGTGTACATCCAGGTCTGGCACAAGGCCGGCGGCGGCTACACCCTGGAGCACCGCGACGGCTCCGCCGCCCGGCACTTCGAGGTGCGGGTGGACGGGCCGGAGACGGTGCTCGCGGCGATGACGGCCTGGGCGCGGCAGGAGCCGGGCTGGGGTGACGCCCTGGCGTGGGAGCGGCTGGACTTCGGCCCGGCCGCCGAGCCGGTGCCCGCGCCGGTGCTGGAGCCCGAGGAACGGCAGCAGCTGGAGGACCAGCTGCGGCTGACCCTCGCCTGCGGCTACACCGACCGCGCCCGGCTCGCCGAGCACGCCGAGGAGTACCTGGTCTCCGGCGAGCGCCGCCCGCTCTCCCCGGCCCAGGCCGAGCAACTCGCCGACCGGCTCTGGCTGGAGCGGATCGGCGAGCAGAGCGGCTGGATCGGCGAGACCGACCCGGAACGCCTCGCCCGGGCCTTCGCCGCTCTGGAGGCGGCCGGCATCACCGCCCGGGAGGACTTCACCTGCTGCCGCTCCTGCGGTGAGGCGGAGATCGGCGCGGCCGGGCGGCCGGAGGCCCGGGGGTTCGTCTACTTCCACTCCCAGTGCACCGAGTCGGCCGCCGCCGGCCGCGGACTGTCCCTGCTCTACGGCGGCTTCGACGGCTCCCCGGCGACCACCACGGCCGTCGGCGAGGAGGTGGTCA
Organism: Kitasatospora sp. NPDC030952; assembly: GCF_055571335.1. Taxonomy (NCBI): domain Bacteria; kingdom Bacillati; phylum Actinomycetota; class Actinomycetes; order Kitasatosporales; family Streptomycetaceae; genus Kitasatospora; species Kitasatospora sp. NPDC030952. Next base: position 308,351 of record NZ_JBVIFM010000006.1, on the reverse strand, counting down.
CCGCCCTGGCGGCCGTCGGCCTGCCGACGCTCTGGAGCGGCGACCCCTCCGACGCGATCGAGATACGCCCGCTGCTCTGGCGCCGCCGCCTGGTCGGCTGAGCGCGGGACGGGGGGGTCAGGGCACCAGTAGCCGGAGGGCCTCGCGGTGGACCGCCACGTCGACGGGGAGAGCGGTGATGAACTCGCCGTCCGCGTAGGCGGTGATGCCGGGGGACTCGATCCGCAGCGACTCGGTGCGCAGGGTGGTGACCTCCGGGTGGGTGGTGTGGGTGCCCTTGAAGAGGGTGGGGAAGAAGCGGGCGATCCGCAGCCGGGGCATGGCGTCGACGAGGGTGACGTCCAGCAGTCCGTCGTCGGGCAGGGCGGCCGGGCAGATCAGCATGCCGCCGCCGTAGCTGCGGGTGTTGCCGACGGCGGCGAGGGTGAGGTCGCGTTCGATGACGGTGCCGTCGGCGAGGGTGAGCCGGAACGGCAGCGGGCGCAGGTTGGCGAACTCGGCGAGGATGGCGAGGTTGTAGCGCATCCGGCCGCGGGGCCAGCGAAGCCGGTTGGCGCGGTCGCTGACCAGCGAGTCGAAGCCGCTGGCGAGGACGGAGCCGTACCAGCGGACGGCGCCGTCCGGGCCGGTGATCCGGCCGAGGTCGACGCCGCGGGTGCGCCCGGCGGCGATGACCTCGGCGGCGGCCTCGGGGGAGTCGATCGGCAGGCCGTACTCGCGGGCGTGGTCGTTGCCGGTGCCGGCCGGGATCAGGCCGAGCGGGACGGCCGTGCCGGCGAGGGCCTGGAGGGCCAGGTTGACCATGCCGTCGCCGCCGACCACGACCACCGCGTCGGCCCCGCCGGCCGCCGCCTCGCGGGCGAGGCGGACGGCGTCGTCGGCGGACTGCCCGGCCTGCGGCTCGACCTCGACGCCGAGGGCGCGCAGCCGGGCGACGGCCCGGTGGGCGGCGGGTTCGGCGTGGCCGATGCCCGCCGCCGGGTTGGTGAGAACGGTGACCCTGCGGATGACGGTTCTCGGTCCGGTCACGGGATCAGCTTCCCGGGGTTGAGGATGCCCGCCGGGTCGAGTTCGGCCTTGACGGCGCGCAGGATGCGCACGCCGAGGTCGCCGATCTCCTCGGTCATCCAGGGCCGGTGGTCGGCGCCGACGGCGTGGTGGTGGCTGATGGTGCCGCCGGTGCGCACGATGGCGTCGCCGGCGGCCCGCTTGGCGGTGCCCCACCGGGTGAGCGGGTCCTCGCCGAGGGCGGCGACGACGGTGAAGTAGAGCGAGGCGCCGGTCGGGTAGACGTGCGAGATGTGGCAGAGCACGAGCGCGCCGGGCAGGGCGGTGGTGAGCGCCCCGGTGACGGCGGTGCGCAGTTCGGCCAGCCGGCCCCACTCGGCCGCCGTCTCCAGGGTCTCGCACAGCGCGCCGGCGCTGAGCAGCGAGTCGCGCAGGTAGGGGGCGTTGAACCGGCCGTGCTCCCAGGCCCGGGCGGGCGGCTCGCCGAGCGAGGTGCCGCCGGCGGCGAGCAGCACCTCGCGGGTGAGGTCGTGCCGGGCGGCGACCTGTTCGGCGGTGCCCTCGAAGACGGTGACGGCCAGGCAGCCGGTGACGGCGGGGGCGCCGCCGATCTGCTCGGTCGTGGCGAGGTTGACCATGGTCTCGGCCTCGTCGGAGAGCCGGATCACGGTCGGGCCGGTGCCCTGCTGCTCGACGGCGCGCAGCGCGGCCGTCCCGGTGGCGAAGTCGGGGAAGCTCCACGCCTCGTAGGCCTTGACGGCGGGCAGCGGGTGGACCCGCAGGCGCACGGCGGTGATCACGCCGAGGGTGCCCTCGGAGCCGAGGAACAGCTGGCGCAGGTCGGGGCCGGCGGCGGAGGCGGGGGCCCGGCCGAGGTCGAGCGTCCCGGCGGGGGTGACCACGCGCAGGCCCCGGACCATCTCGTCGAAGCGCCCGTGCCCGGCCGAGTCCTGGCCGGAGGAGCGGGTGGCGGCGAAGCCGCCGATGGTGGCGTAGCGGAAGCTCTGCGGGTAGTGGCCGAGCTCCCAGCCGCGTTCGGCGAGCAGCGCCTCCGCCGCGGGGCCGGTGAGCCCGGCGCCGAGGACGGCCTCGCCGGAGGTCTCGTCGAGGGCGAGCAGCCGGTCGAGGCGGCGCAGGTCGAGCGAGACGACGGCCTGGAAGGGGCCGCGCTCGGGGTCGAGCCCGCCGACCACGCTGGTGCCGCCGCCGAACGGGACGACGGCGATCCGGCGTTCGGCGCAGACGGCGAGGACGGCGGCGATCTCGGCCTCGTCGCCGGGCAGCACGACGGCGTCGGGGGCGTCCTGGGCCTCGCGGCTGCGGCGGCGCAGCAGGTCGGGGGTGGACTTGCCGCCGGCCCGGGGCAGCCGGTCGGCGTCGGCGGCGCTGACGTGGGTCTCGCCGACGGCGTCGGCCAGGGCCTTGAGGTCCTCGGCGGTGATCCGGGACGGACGCAGGACGACCTCGGCGGCGCTCGGCCCGGGCGCGGCGTCGCCGGTGACGCCGAGGGCGGCGGCGAGCAGTCCCTTGATGTCCGCGGACAGTTCCTTGGCGAGGGCCGGGTCGCCCCAGGCGTTCCACTTCATCGGGGGGAGGGGCAGGGCGGCGTCGGCCGGTCCCGCTTGCGTCTCAGGTGCCATGCGTTACAGTTTCACACATCATGTCAAGTAGTAACGCCACGGCCGGAGGGCCGGTCAAGGCTGCGAAACCCCGCAGCACCGAGCCGCACGGCACCGAGCGGCGAGGCGCTGAGCTCCGCAGCGCCGAGCCGCGCAGCACTGAGCCGCGCAGCACCGATGACGCGATCCTGGACGCCGCCGCCGACCTGGTCGTGCACCTCGGCGTGCGCCGCACCCAGCTGGCGGAGATCGCCCGCCGCGCCGGAGTCAGCCGCCCGACCGTCTACCGGCGCTGGCCGGACGTCCAGGCGGTGATCGGAGCGCTGCTCACCCGCGAGATCCTGGCCACCCTGGAGCGCGCCTCGCTGGAGGTGGTCGGCCGGGAGGCCTTCGTGGACCGGGTGGTGGAGGTCGCCGTCCGGCTGCGCGACCACCCGGTGCTCGGCGCGCTGCTCCACTCCGACGACTCCGACCTGCTGCTCCAGTACGTCGTCGAGCGCCTCGGCGCCAGCCAGCGCGGCCTGCTGGAGGCGCTGCGCTCCGGCATCGAGCGGGGCCAGGCCGACGGCTCCGTCCGGGCCGGCGAGCCGACCGAACTGGCCGCCATGGTCCTGCTGATCGCCCAGTCCACCGTCCAGTCGCACCGCATGGTGGCCTCCCTGCTGCCGGAGGCGGCCTGGCGGCGCGAACTGGCCCGAGCACTGAACGGATACCTCGCACCATGACGCCCGAGGCCGGCCCGTACGCGGGAACCGCCCAGCTGAACGCCGTCCGCCGGCTGCGCGAGCTCGACGCGCTCGTCGACGATCCGCACATCGACCTGCTGGTGATCGGCGGCGGGGTGACCGGCGCCGGGGTGGCGCTGGACGCCGCCGCGCGCGGCCTGCGGACGGTACTCGTGGAGTCCCGCGACCTGGCCTTCGGCACCAGCCGCTGGAGTTCCAAGCTGGTGCACGGCGGCCTGCGCTACCTCGCCTCCGGGCGGGTCAAGGTGGCCCGGGAGAGCGCCGTCGAGCGCGGTGTGCTGATGACCCGCACCGCCCCGCACCTGGTCCGCGCGCTGCCCCAACTGGTGCCGCTGCTCCCCGACTTGCTGCGCCCGGGGCAGGCCTCGCTGATCCGCGCCGGCTTCCACGCGGGCGACGCCCTGCGGCTGAGCGCCGGCACGCCGGGCGCGCTGCTGCCCCGGATGCGCCGGATCGACGCGGCCCGGACCAGGCAGCTGGCGCCGGCCGTCCGGACCGCCGGACTGCGCGGCGCCCTGGTCGCCCACGACGGCCAACTCGTCGACGACGCGCGGCTGGTGGTCGCCCTGGCGCGCACCGCCGCGCAGTACGGGGCGAGCGTGCTGACCCGGGTGCGGGCCGAGTCCGTCACCGGGACGTCGGCCCGGCTGGTCGACGCGCTGAGCGGGCAGACGCTGACCGTCACGGCGGGCGCGGTGATCAACGCCACCGGGGTGTGGGCCGGCGAGGTGGACACCTCGATCAAGCTGCGCCCCAGCCGCGGCACCCACCTGCTGGTGGACGCCGCGACCCTGGGCCACCCGGCGGCCGCGCTCACCGTGCCGGTGCCCGGCTCCACCAGCCGCTTCGTGTTCGCGCTGCCGCAGCAGCTCGGCCGGGTCGCGATCGGCCTGACCGACGAGGACGCCCCCGGCCCCGTCCCGGACGAGCCGCAGCCCACCGAGGCCGAGCTGACCTTCCTCCTCGACACCGTCAACGCCGCCCTGGCCACCGCGCTGACCAGGGCGGACGTCCGCGGCGTCTACGCCGGGCTGCGCCCGCTGATCGACACCGGGGGCGGCAGCACCGCCGACATCTCCCGGGAGCACGCGGTGCTGGAGTCCCCGTCCGGGGTGGTCACCGTGGTCGGCGGCAAGCTCACCACCTACCGGCGGATGGCCGAGGACGCCGTGGACGCCGCCGTCCGGCTGCGCGGCCTGCCCGCCCGTACCTGCTGGACGGCCCGGCTGCCGCTGGTCGGCGCCCCCGGCCACCGGGACAGCCGCCCGCTGCCGATCCAAGGGGTGCCCGCCTCGCTGGTCGCCCGGCACGGCGGCCTGTCCCACGAGGTGCTGGCGGCGGGGGAGTCGGCGCCGGTGGCGGAGGGCATCGACGTGACCCGCGCGGAGGTCGCGTACGCGATCACCCACGAGGGCGCCCTGGACGCCGCCGACGTGCTGGACCGGCGGACCAGGATCGGGCTGGTGGCGGAGGACGCCGAGCGGGCCCGGAAGGCGGTCGAGGAGATCCTCGGGGACACCGCCGCGCGGTAGCGGGGCCGGCCCGACCGCGGACGGCAGTGCGGCCGGGGGCCTCAGCGGGCGGTGCGTTCCGGCATCGGGTGCTCGGCGCCCGCGAACTCCAGCACGCAGGCCAGCGGGTGCTCCGCCCGGCCGGTCCGGTCCAGCCGTACGGCCAGCGGCCGCGGCGGCTCCTCGGCGAGCTGCCCGGACAGTGTCAGCGGGTAGCCGCCGTGGCCGTGGGTGCGGTGGAAGGCGCACTCCTTGCCGTCCACCAGCAGTTCGGTCTCGGTGATCCAGCCGGAGCGGACGTTGACGGTGACCGAGTGACCGTCCCGGTCGAGGTGGAAGCTGTACCGCTGGCGCATGGGAACCTCCCGCGGGGGCCTCGGAACGGGGACGGCCAGGGATCCACCGCCAGTCTATGAGGGCCGTACCCTCCCGGCGCCCCGGCCGGTACGGTGGCCGGTGCGCGGAGGGATCACGGCCGGGGGCGATCGGTTCCCTCCCCGGCCCCTGAGAAATCCCCGGGGCGGGGCCAGCCCGCAGGCGGATTCTCGTGATCTCTACAGTGTTGTAGATTCGTCCGCAGGGAGAGATCCGAGGAGGGCATTGTGGGAGTTTCGCTGGCCAAGGGCGGCAACGTCTCGCTGAGCAAGGAGGCGCCCGGTCTGAGCGCCGTGATCGTCGGTCTCGGCTGGGCCGTCCGCACCACCACCGGGGCCGACTACGACCTGGACGCCAGTGCGCTGCTCTGCAACGCGCTCGGCAAGGTCGTCTCGGACCAGCACTTCGTCTTCTTCAACAACCTCCGCAGCCCCGACGGTTCGGTCGAGCACAGCGGCGACAACCTGACCGGTGGCGGCGACGGCGACGACGAGCAGATCAAGGTCGACCTGGACCGGGTGCCGGCCGACGTCGCCAAGGTGGTCTTCCCGGTGTCGATCTACGACGCCGACGCCCGGCTGCAGAACTTCGGGCAGGTCCGCAACGCCTTCATCCGGATCGTCAACCAGGCCAACGGCCAGGAGATCGCCCGCTACGACCTCACCGAGGACGCCTCCACCGAGACCGCGATGGTCTTCGGCGAGCTGTACCGCAACGGCGCCGAGTGGAAGTTCCGCGCGATAGGGCAGGGTTACGCCTCCGGTCTGCGCGGCATCGCCACCGACTACGGCGTCAACGTCTGATCCCTCCCCGAGGGGTGCGCCCGGGCGGGTCGGCTCAGCCGGCCCGCCCGGCGGCGTGTCCGGCGGCGTGTCCGGCGGCATGTCCGAGTGCGTGGCCGCCGAAGCCCGCGCCGGGGGCGAGCTGGCCCCGCCACCAGGCGTCCATCGCCGGTTCGTCCATCGCCGACCAGTCCGGCGCCGCGGTCACCTGCGCCCGGCCCAGCGTGCGGCCCAGGTCCACCAACTCCAGCCCGGCGGCGGTCCGTTCACGGTCGTACGCGGCCAGCAGCGGCGCCCAGGAGCCACCGCCCAGCCGTAGCCCGGCCTGCTCGAAGGCGTACGCGTCCTGCAGCGCCTTCACCGCGCCGCTGGTGTTGTGCGGGCGGACGATGGTCGCCGCGTCCCCGCCGATGAGCAGCCGTCCGGCCGTGCGGTGCGGGGCCGCCAGGTCGTAGACCGGCTGCAGCAGGGTCCGCTCGGGCGGAGTCAGCGCGATCACCCCGGCCCAGTACGGCGGCAGCTGCCGCTCGGCGAACTCCCGCATCTCGTCCAGCTGTTCCCCGGTGAGGGCGCCGGCGGCGACGGCGGTCGGGCCGTCCAGGCGCAGCCAGTCCGGGGTGGGCGCGTAGAAGACCCAGTTCACCTGGGTGCGTCCGGGGGTGAGCCCGGGGATCCGGTAGAGCACCACCTGGCCGCCGCCGTAGCAGACGGTGGCGCACTCCTCCTCCGGCCAGGCCGCGGCCCCGCCGGGCAGCCCGTCCAGCAGCGCGGAGTCGTAGCTGCCGCGCCAGCAGACGTACCCGGCGTACTCGGGCTCGGCCCGCGGGCAGACCGCGGCGCGCACCACGGAGCGGTAGCCGTCCGCGCCGATCACCAGGTCGTACGGGGTGCGGGTGCCGTCGGCCTGCTCCGTCCAGGCGCCGTCCGGGTCGCCGCCGACCGCCGTCACGGTGGTGCCCAGCCGGTACTCCACCGCCGCCGGGGCCTTCTCGCGCAGGGCCTGCCAGAGCACCGCCCAGTGGTGGGAGTGGAACGGGAAGGGCTGGGCCCAGAGCAGCCGCCCGCGCCCGTGCGGGCCGTCGCCCTCGCCGGCCGGCCCCCGGGTGACCCAGCGGCGCACGGTGAGCCGGTGGCGGCGGGTGTCCGGGGCGAGGTGGCCGGCGTCGACCAGTTCGGCGAAGCGGTCGTTGTGGGTGCAGATCCCCAGGCCGCGGTCCTCCAGCCGGCCCGGGCTGCGTTCCAGCACCACGACCCGCTCCGCGCCGAGCCGGGCGGCCGCCCCGGCGAACGCGCTTCCGGCGATGCTGCCGCCGACCACGGCCACCGAGCCACCCCGCACGGTCGTCCCCTCTCCCGGGTCCCTGTTGCGTCTGCTGCGCGCCCTGCGCGCCCTGCGTCTGCTGCGTGCTCTGCGTGCCCTGCGTGCCCTGCGCGTCCGGCGCGTCCGGCGCTTCTCGGCGTCCGTGCCGTCGGCGCGCGACGGCAGGTTCCGACAGGCGACGGCACGACGATACGCCGCCCGGTCGCGGTGTGCCGGGGCTTCTCCGTCGGCCCTATGCAACTAGTTGCATAGCACGTCGGCCGTCGCCTACTCTGCGGTAACCATCCCCACTGGCCGCCCCCTCAGGAGACGTCGATGAGCTGGACCCCCGGCAGCAGCCGCTACCCGCACCTGCTCAGCCCGCTCGACCTGGGCTTCACCACCCTCCCCAACCGGGTGGTCATGGGCTCGATGCACGTCGGCCTGGAGGAGGCCCCCGGCGGCTACCAGCGGATGGCCGCCTTCTACGCCGAGCGCGCCCGCGGCGGCGTCGGCCTGATCGTCACCGGCGGCATCGCCCCCAACGAGGCCGGGCGCCCCTGGGAGGGCGGCGCCATGCTGACCACCGAGGCGGAGGCCGACGAGCACCGGGTGGTCACCGACGCCGTGCACGCCGCCGGCGGGAAGATCGCCCTGCAGATCCTGCACTTCGGCCGCTACGCCTACCACCGCGACCTGGTCGCCCCCAGCGCCCTCCAGGCCCCGATCAGCCCCTTCGTCCCCAACGAGCTCACCGCCGAACAGGTCGAGCAGACCATCGAGGACTTCGCCCGCTGCGCCGAACTCGCCCGCCGGGCCGGCTACGACGGCGTCGAGATCATGGGCTCCGAGGGCTACCTGATCAACGAGTTCATCGTCGCCGCCACCAACCACCGCCAGGACGAGTGGGGTGGCGACTACGAGCGGCGGACGCGCTTCCCGGTGGAGATCGTCCGCCGGGTCCGCGAGCGGGTCGGCGAGGACTTCATCATCGTCTACCGGCTCTCCATGCTCGACCTCGTCCCCGGCGGATCCACCCTCGACGAGGTGGTCCAGCTCGCCCAGGCCGTCGAGGCCGCCGGCGCGAGCATCATCAACACCGGCATCGGCTGGCACGAGGCCCGCATCCCCACCATCGCCACCTCGGTGCCGCGCGGCGCCTTCGCCTGGGTCACCCGGCGGGTGATGGGCCGGGTCGGCATCCCGCTGGTCACCACCAACCGCATCAACACCCCCGAGATCGCCGAGCAGTTGCTCGCCGACGGCTGCGCCGACCTGGTCTCGATGGCCCGCCCGCTGCTCGCCGACGCCGACTTCGTCGCCAAGGCGCGGGAGGACCGCGCCGACGCCATCAACACCTGCATCGGCTGCAACCAGGCCTGCCTGGACCACACCTTCAACCTCCAGATCACCTCCTGCCTGGTCAACCCGCGCGCCTGCCACGAGACCGAACTCGTCCTCGCCCCCACCAAGGTGCGCAAGTCCATCGGCGTCGTCGGCGCCGGCCCGGCCGGCCTCGCCTTCGCCGTCTCCGCCGCCGAACGCGGCCACACCGTCACGCTCTACGACGCCGCCGACACCATCGGCGGCCAGCTGAACATCGCCCGGCGGATCCCCGGCAAGGAGGAGTTCACCGAGACGCTGCGCTACTACCGCACCCGCCTGGCCGAGTTGGGCGTCACCCAGCGCCTCGGCGCCGTCCTGACCGCCGAACAGCTCGCCGCGGCCGAGCACGACGAGATCGTCCTCGCCACCGGCGTCACGCCCCGGACTCCCGTCGACATCCCCGGAATCGACCACCCCAGCGTGCTCGGCTACCTCGACGTGCTGCGCGACGGAGCGCCGGTCGGCGAGCGGGTCGCCATCCTCGGCGCGGGCGGGATCGGCTTCGACGTGGCCGAGTTCCTCACCGACCAGGGCGACCAGGCCAGCCTCAACCCGCCCGTGTTCCAGGCGAAGTGGGGCATCGACCCGGAGTACCGCGAGCGCGGCGGCCTGCGCGCCCCCGAGCGGCCGAAGCCCCCGCGCAGCGTCCACCTGCTGCAGCGCAAGACCGGCAAGGTCGGCGCCGGACTCGGCAAGACCACCGGCTGGATCCACCGCACCGAACTCAAGCACCGCGGCGTGGTGATGGTCGCCGGCGCCACGTACGACCTCATCGACGACGCCGGACTGCACTACACCGTCGACGGCGAACGCCAACTGCTGCCCGTGGACACCGTGGTGCTCTGCACCGGCCAGGAACCGCGCCGCGACCTCGCGGACGCGCTGCGCGAGCGCGGCCTGTCCGTGCACGTCATCGGCGGCGCGGACGTGGCCGCCGAACTGGACGCCAAGCGGGCCATCAAGCAGGGCACCGAACTGGCCGCGGCCATCTGACGTCGGGCAGTCGGGGGGCTACCCGGCGCACCGGGGCCCGCGGCACCGCGCCGCGGGCCCCGCCTCTCCCGCCCGCACCCCGCTGACCTGCGAGGACGCCTGCCCGCGCGCCCCGCCCCGGCCCCGGTGGGACACTGGTTGCCTGTCCCTGCCCGACCACTCGACCGGGGGCCAGCATGTCCCTCCCGAGGACTCTCCACGCCCTCGCCGCCGCGGCCCTGGTCGCGGCGGCCGCCCTGGGCCCGGCGGGCACCGCAGGTGCCGTCGGCGGCGCGGCCGTACCGCCGCTGCCGTCCGCCGACCAGCTGAAGTCGGCGCTGCTCACCGCGAACGACCTCGGCCCGGGCTACACCGAGGCGCCCGCCACCCCCACCCCCAGCTCCGGCCCGAGCGCCAACCCGACCCCTGTCACCGGCTGCGACGCGCTCAACGCCCTCATCAACATGCACGCCACCGCCCCCGACCCGGCGACCCCGCGCGCCGAAACCGAACTGGACGGCCCCGACGGCAACCCGATGGTCACCGAGGCCCTCGCCGCCGAGGACTCCGGCAGGCTCACCGCCGACGTCAACACCGTCGCCGACGCGCTGAAGACCTGCCACACCATCACCTTCGGCTCCGCCATCGGGGTGACGGTGACCTTCACCGTCACCCCCGTCACCCTCGGCGACCGCCCGGACGCCCCCGCCGCCCGCCTCGACGGCACCCTCGCCGGCGTCCAGCTCAGCGCCTTCGTCGGCGTCGAACGCTTCGGCACCGTCGGCCTCGCCTACGGCTACTTCCAACGCCAGGGCGCCGACCCCCAGGCCGCCGCCCTGCAGTACCGCAGCGCCGTCGCCAAGATCGAACACACCCTCGGCACCACCGCCGGCAGCACCACCCCACCCACCGCCACCGCCACCGCCACCCAGGGCATGTCGGTCTGACCGCCCCGGGACACCCAGCGGCCCCTGTCGAGCACACCGCTCGACGGGGGCCGCTGCGCGGTCGATCAGTACCAGTCGGTCTTCCTGATGAAGACAGCGGTGGAGTTGGAGGTGGCCTGCGACTTGATGTCCTTGTCGTTGACCATCGCGGTCCAGATGGAGCCGCCCGAGTACGTGACGGCGCCGTAGCTGTCGTTGAGGGTGTTGGCGATGTCCACGGACTCACCGACGATCGCGTACTTGTCCCGTGCCCAGGCTGCCCGGCAGGACGGGCTGTAGCGCAGCTCCAGCGGACCGTCGGTGGAGACGGTGATGGCGTCGTTGGCGCAGGTGGTGTTGGCCGGGTCCAGGCCGGTGCAGCTGCTCGCGTAGCAGCTGGTGGCGGCCGAGGCCGGTCCGGCCGCGAGCACTGCCCCGGACACCGCCAGGGTCAGGGTGGCGCCGATCGTGGCGGCCTTGCGGGTGATGGAACGCATGGAGTCCTCCGGGGCGGTACGGGACGATGGATCAGCGCTCCCACTCTCGGGCGCCGCGTCACCGTCCCTCCACCGTCCCGGCTTCCCCGGGACGTCCCCCGCCCGTCCCGGGAAGCGGGGCGGCCGCACCCCCGTGCCGGCCGCCCCCGTACCGGCCTCCCCGTTTCCGGCCTCACGGCAGGAACTTGACCTCCGGGAACTTCGGGGACGGGCCGTCGAGGAGGGCGCCGCGGCGGTGCCGGAGGTGGCGGTCGAAGAAGGCGAGCGGGTAGGCCTGCTGGATGCGGACCGAGCTGTCGGCGGGCAGGGTGCCGACCTGCTGCTGGATCTGCTGCTCGGGGATGCCGAGCACCTTGCCGACCTGGGGAAGCAGGACGGCGGCGTCCTCGTAGGAGCCGTGGACGACGCCGTCGGCCTGGATGTTGAGCCGCCAGCCGTGCAGGTGGTTCCAGAAGGTGACGGCGTCCGGGTTCTGGTCGCGGCCGAACTCGGCGGTCATCATCATGAACGGCCGGTCGAGGTCGGTGATGGTGATCGCCGCCATCGGACCGTCGATGGCGAAGCCGGCCCGGACCCGGCGGTCGGCCATGATGACGGCGGCGGTGGCCGAACCGCCCTTGGACCAGCCGAACATGCCGACGTCGAGCGGGTCGGGGGCGCCGAGCAGGCCCTCGGGGAGGGTCTTGCCGTCGACGTCGGGGTTGCGTCCGGCGGCGAGTTCCTCGACGCAGTCCAGCACGAAGCGGGCGTCGGCGGCGCAGTCGTTCGGGCCGATCCGGGGGGCGCCCTCGATCCACGGGGTGAGCACGCGGCCGTCGGGGAACTCGGTGAAGGCGTCCCAGGTGTGGTCGACGGTGACCACGACGTAGCCGTGGCTGGCGAGTTCCTGGACGATGACGGTGTTGACGGCCCGGTGGGCGTGGGCGCCGTGCGAGTAGACGATGACGGGAAGCCGGTGGCCGGGGCGGTGGACGGGCGCGCCCAGGCGGGCCGCGGTGAGCGGGGCAAGGGTGAGCGGGAGCTGGTAGCCGGCGTCGTCCAGGAAGGCCTTCAGGGCGCCGTCGCTCAGCCAGGGGGCGAGCGGGAGTTCGTCGGCCTTCCGGGCCGGGTACCAGACGGCGGCCATCAGCTCGCGGTACCGGCCGGCGCCGGCGAACGGGTCCGGCCGGGAGGTGTCGCGCAGGTGCAGGTCGACGGTGCCGACGCGGTGCGGGCCGGTGGGCTCGGGCAGGGTGAGCCGGCCCGGCGTGGGAACGGGTGCCGGGGTGGGGGCGTCCGCCCGGGCGGTGGAGGCCAGGCCGAGCGGGGCGGCGGCGCCCAGGGCCAGTGCGGTGCCCAGTACGCGACGGCGGGTCGGTCCGGTGGGGCCGGTGAACGGCGTGGTGTCCATGGCGAGGACGCTGTCACGCGCTGCCGGACGGCGGCATCGGCCCACCGATTGATCTCCCGCCCGCCCGCATTGGCCCACGGGTTTACATCCCCGGGCTGATGCGGCGTCAGGCGTGGAAGCGGCAGAGTGGGAAGTCGGCCGGGCCGACTTCCCACTCCTGGCGTTCCGTTTGTTCTGCTTGTTCTGCTTGTTCCGTGCGCGTTGTTCCGTGCGCGCCGGGGGTCCGGTCAGTTGAAGACCAGGACGTCGGTGCGCATCGGCAGCGAGCTGCCCCAGTCGATGTTGATCTTGAAGGTGACGATCCCGTTGCCCGGGGCGATGCTCGACACCTGGAGGGCGGCGGCACCGACGAACCGGTGCCCGTTGGAGTCGATCTCGGAGGCGGTGATGACGACGGTGGAGTCGATCCCGATGACGTTCCACTGGAGCTGGAGGTTGAAGATCCCGTGCGACGGGGTCCAGGTCCACCAGGCCCGGTACACGGAGCCGACGTTGCCGCCGATCGCCGCGAGGTCCCGGCCGTGGCCGGTGGGCTCGGAGTGGCCCGCGATCTGCGGGATCTCGGAGGCGGAGGATTCGGCTGCGGTCATGGCGTCACTCCTTGCGCCGGGAGAGCCCCACGAGCTCTCCGGATACTCCGAGTGTCGGTCCGTGTGCATACCGTAGGCAATCACTCGTGCGAGTGAACAGCGGCGCGTCCCCGGCGTGTCAGCGCCCGCTCCGCCCGCCCGCGTGCGCCGGTCCCGCCCGTCCCGGGTCGCTGCCGCCGATCGGCGGACAGCGCGCCGCCGTGCGGGTGTCGGCGCCGTACCGACGGGCGCCGCCTGTTACCAAAAGCCCCATGTCCCACCACCTCAGCGGCCCCAACCTCCGCTCCCCGCGCGGCGATGCCCGCCTCGACATGACCGACCTGTTCGCCTTCCCGGCGGCCGACGCACCCGGCCGGACCGTGCTGATCCTGAACGTGAACCCGTACGCGCCCACCCAGGCCGCCGAGTTCCACCCCGACGCCGTCTACCGGATCAACATCGACAGCGATGGCGACCACCGCGCCGACGTCGCGTACTCCTTCACCTTCTCCGCCCCGGAGAGCGGGACCGGCGCACAGACCGTCACCGTCCACCGGTCCACCGGCTCCGCCGCCCAGAAGCACGAACCGGCCGGCGACGTGCTCTTCTCCGACGCCCCGGTGGCCTTCGGCGACGCGCCCGACGTGATCGAGGCCAACGGCTACAAGCTCTCCGTCGGCCTGCGCAGCGACCCCTTCTTCGCCGACCTCGAAGGCATCGTCAACGACTTCACCTGGACCGGCAAGGACGCGATGGCCGGCGCCAACGTCTTCGGCATCGCCCTCGAAGTCCCGGACGCCGACCTCGGCCCGGACCCGGCCATCGGCCTCTGGGGCCGGGTCAGCCTGCGCCAGGACGGCCGGCTGATCTCCGTCGACCGGGGCGCCCACCCGTCCCTCACCGCCTACTTCAACACCGAGGAGGTCAAGGACGCGTACAACGCGGGCGAGCCCGCCGACGACTGGGACACCTACCGCGAGCCCTGGACGGCCGTTCTCCAGCACACCGGCGACTACACCACCGAGGCCGCCACCGAGACCCTCAAGCTCGTCCTCCCCGACATCCTCCGCTACGACCGCTCCCGTCCGGCCGGCTACCCCAACGGCCGCACCCTGGTCGACGACGTGACCTCCGCCCGGCTCACCATGGTCTCCGGCGGCAAGGTCACCAGCGACCACATCGGCCCCCACACCGACCTGCTCCCGACCTTCCCGCACCTGGGGCACCCGCACCCGGTCAAGTAGCCCCCCGCCGCCCGGTTGACCGGCCCGCCGCGAGCCCCGCGGCGGGCCGGTCGCCGTCCTCGGCACCGGCTTCCCCGACCTCCTCGGCCTCCTGCGCGCCGAGAGCCCCTCAGTCGGCCCCGCGCAACCCCGCCGACAACGCCGCCGGCAACGGCAACGTCGGGGCCCCAAGCCCGGCCTCCAGCGCCCTCGACCGCCCCTCGCCAAACACGTCATGGTTCGTGCCGGAACGTTGTGAGAATTCAGCGGAGTTGGGCTCGTGGCGATCCACTGGAGGATTCAGACGGACCATGGCAAAGGGGGGCGCAGAAAGCCGCCCAGGTTGCCCCTCAGATACCGTGCGAGGCAACCCGCACCCTTTCCATGTCGGCCACGAGCGATTCCACCCTCGTGTTCGCCTTCCTGCCCCAGCCGTATCCCGCCAGTAGCGGCAGTTGGTCGGACTTGCCGTTGGTCAGCACCAGTTCGGGGAGGTCGGAGGAGAAGAGCAGTCCCGAAGTGGTGGCGGATTCCACTCTCTCGATCTCGGACCAGGTGTACGAGCGTGCCCGGAGCAGCCCGGAGTACTTCAGCCCGGACGGCCCGAAGGACACCCCGTACATCGGCGAGCGCACCATCAGAACCAGCGCGGGAACTCCGGTGAGAACGATCGGGATCAGGTCGTCGACCCTGGTGGCGAACGCCGCCGTCGAGGTCGCGATCAGTGCGCACAGGAGCCCGATCAGGAAGTAGACGATCGTCCAGGGACTGCGCCGCTTCTGCATGGTGTTACCCCAGTCACGTTGTGCGCCGGGGCGCCGTCCGGAGACCGGACGGCGCCCTGACATGGTGGTTCAGTGGATCAATGCCCACTGATCGGACAATCTAGAAGTTGAACGGCTTGAAGAAGAAATTCAGCACCGCGGGAACCAGCGTGGCGAGCGTGTAGCCACCGAACACCGGTTGGATCGGACTGCTCGGCTTCACCGGGCTCGTCCTGAGGCTCCAGGCCGGCTTGCTCCAGGGCTTGAAGCCCCGTCGTGCCTCCCGCCAGCGGGACCAGCCGCCGAGTGCGGCGTTACGGCCGGCGGCCGTGACGCCGAAGCTCATGAGGCTGAACGCGCCGTCCGCCGCGTTGGCGCGCCAGGTACGACGCCAGCCACCGCCCTCGGAGGCCCGCTGCTGAGCCCGGACGCCGTATGCGGCACCCTGCATACCGGCACAGGCCGCCCAGCCGACGGCAGGGACCAGGCAGCCGGCGGTTGCCGCACCGGTGGCGAGTGCGCCCCGGTTGTTCTTGACGAACTTTCCGACCGCCTTTGCTTGGCGGGCACCGCGGCAGGAGCCGTTCGGGTTCTTGCCGACCAGGCAGACCCGACCGTCGAGGTCGTAATTGTTGATCGGGTCGCCGAAGCCGTACTCGTAGGCGTTGGCGCTACCGCCCGCGACCGGGTCCGTGGACAGGAAGCGGCCGGTGGCCGGGTTGTAGAGGCGGACGCCCATCAGGATCAGGCCGTCCTGGGCCTCGCCGGAGCGCTGCTTGCCGCCGAGCCAGCCGTAGCGGGTGGCGGGCTGGCCGGTGGCGGGGTTGCCGTACTCGTCGGCGTCGAGGAGGACGGGCTTGGTGAGGGCGGGGTCGCTGGTGAGGACCACCGAGCCGAACAGGTTGGTGAGTTGGAGCTGGGTCTCTCCCTTGTCGGAGATCGTGGCGGCGAGGTCACCGCTGGTACCCGGGACGTAGCGGGTCCAGGCGCCGCTGGCGGGGTCCTCGACGATCCAGCGCGGGCTGTCACCCTCATCGCCGTAGTGGTTGAGCTTGGTGGCGGTGGTGGACCAGCTGCCGTCGGCCTGCTTCTTGGCGGTGGTGCTGCCGTTCAGGCGGCCTGCCGGGTCGAGGGTCCAGGTCTGCCGGGTGTCGGCGGTCTCCTGGGAGGCGACCAGGTCGTTGACCCGGTAGCCGATGGTGGTGCCGGCCGGGGTCTTGACCGTGCGGCCGAACGCGTCGTACTGGTAGCCGGCGTTTGTGATCCGGTCGGCGCTGTCGTAGGTGGTCGTGGTCGTAGCGGCGCCGGCGGTGGTGCAGCTGCCGTCGCCGGCTGGCCCCGAGAGGTCCTTGCTCGTGCGGTTGTAGTGGTTGTCGTAGGTGTAGATCCGGGTGGTGCAGCCGCTGCTGGTGCTGCCGTGTTCCGCCTTGACCAGGCGGCCCAGGCGGTCGTAGCCGTAGCTCTTGCTACCGGTGCCGGTGCTGTCCTTCACCACCTGGCCCTGGGTGGAGACCTCGTTGGTCTGCGCCCAGATCACCGCGCTGTCCGAGGCCCGGGTGTAGCTGCGGGCCACGGCCTTTCCGGAGGCGTTGAGCGTGTCCTTGCGGACGATGCCACCGGGGTAGGTCTGCTCGACGAGCTGCCCGTCCGGACTGTACTTGGCGGTGAACTCGCCGGCCTTGCTGTCGGTCACCGAAGTGAGCAGGCCACGCGGTTCCTTGGCCCGGTCGTAGGTGAAGGAGAGCGAGCCGGTGGGGTCGACGACCTTGACCGGCTTGCCGAACTTGTCGTACTCGGTCGTGGTCGTCGCACCGTCGCCGTCGGTGTAGGAGGTGGTCCGGCCGAGGGCGTCGCGGACCGTGCTGACCGATCGGCCGTCCGTGGTGACCTTGACGGTCCCACCGGTGGCGGGGTCGTACGTGGTCTCGGACTTCGGCACCGCCGCGCCCTCGTCGCCGGTGGTCTCGGTGGAGACCGGCCGGTCGACGTCGTCGTACACCGTCGCCGACTTGCGGGTCTTGCCGGCGTTGGTCTCGACGACCTCCTCCGGCTTGCCGCCGCGCGAGTAACGGGTGATCTGCTTGACCGGCAGGGTGGTCGGCATCCGGGCGGAGTCCGCCCCGGTGACGGCCGCGCCCGGGGTCGTGGTGCAGACCAGGCCCGCCCACTCGGGTCGGTTGGCACAGGCGGGAGCGGCCGCGTTGGCACCGGCCGCGTAGTACGCGGTCTTCACGGTGTTGGCGTCGGCGGCGTCGTTGCCTGGGACGCGGGTTTCGACGGTGCGGCCTTGGGCGTCGTAGCTCGTGGTGCTGGTGAGCTTGGCACCCAGCGCGTCGGTGGTGACCGAGGTGGGCTTCTTCAGGGCCCAGCCGGAGGTGCCGCCGATCGGCGTGCCGTAGCCGTTCTTGGCGACGCGCAGCTCGGTGTCGTCGGCGTAGCCGTCGATGCGGGCGCCGTCGGTGGAGGTGGTGACCAGGTGGTAGGCCTGGCCGTCGGGCTTCCCTTCGTCGTAGGTGTTGGTGTTGTGGTCGCGGGCGACCACCGAAGTGCCGACCGGGAGGGTCGGGTTGACGGTCGTCTTGGTGAGGGTGACAGTGTCGATTCCGGTGTGGAAGCGCTCGCCGCCGCTGGCCGCGTTGGTGTCGACCACGGTGAGCTTGAGCTCGTGGTCGCCGCGCGCCAGGTGTACCGATTGGCCGACGGTGAACGGGGCGACCACGCCGGTGGCGATGTAGGTGTCGATCGGCTGGCCGACGTTCTGGCCGTCGATTGCCCACTGGACGATGCCGTGGTCGCTGTTCTTGGTGAGCTGGCCGGAGAGGACGTAGTCGCCCTCCTCGGGGACGCTGACCCGCATGCTGTCGAACGCGCCCGCTGCGGTGCCGCGGATGCCCAGGTGCGCGCCGCCGGACCAGGTGAGGCCGCAGCAGTCGCTGTCGACCTGGATCTTGGTGTTGGTGCCGAGCTGCGGCAGCTTCTCGGCCTCGGAGGTCACGGCGACCGGGGTGGTCTGGCCGTTGACCTGCTCGGCGAGCGCGGCGCGGTAGACCGGGCCGAGGGTCTCCGTCACGTCCAGGCCGTCGGCCGTGTAGACGGTGCGCGCGTCGAGCAGACGGGCGCGGGAGGTGGAGTCGGCGGGCAGGTTCAGTTCGGCCGCGTACTTGTCGGCCTCCGGGTGGGTGCCGAGCGCGATGGAGCGGTTGGTGGCCTCCAGGGTGCGCACGACGTGGCCGTAGCGGTCGTACTCCTTGGTGTCGATGTCACCGCCGGGGGTGACGGACGGGGTGGCGGTGTTGACCTCGTTGCCGGAGGCGTTGAGGTAGTGGACGCTGGCCGGCTTGTAGCCGTCCGGACCGGGCTTGGCGGCCGTGGCCGTGCTGGTGCCAGGGGCGTCCTCGGGGTCGAACACGGCGGTGGCGTCCGTCGGGGCGTCGGTCTGCGCCCACTTGGCCACGTCCGGGCCGGCCAGGTCGTACGGGCCGCCGGCGCCGCGGGTCAGCGGCACGTCGTAGACGACGCTGGTGGCGGTCTCACCGCTGACCTGGTCCTTGGAGCCCTGCGCCAGCGCGGCGCGCCGCACCTTCAGCAGACGGCCCGGGTCCTGGTCGGCGGCGGCCTTGCCGTAGTCGAAGTTCCACGGCAGTTGACCGGCCGGGGTGGCGCGGGTGAGGCGCCCGGCGTCGTCGTAGCCGTAGGTGGTCTTCAACGGGGTGGCCAGACGCGGGTCCCACGCCTCGGCCAGGCGGCCGCGGTCGTCATAGGCGTAGCGGGCGACCTCGACCGCCTCCTGCTTGGAGGTGGCCGGGTTCCACGACCAGGCCTTCACACCGCGCACCCGGTCCAGGTAGTCACCCGGGGCGGACGCGGTGGCCGTGGTGGCCTTGGCGTAGTCGTACTCGAGGACCTGGCAGCCGCGTGGCAGCGGGTCGACGGTGCAGCCGTTGACGTCGTCGACGCCGGGTTCGACGGCTGGGATGACCCGCTTGACCAGCGAGCGGCCGTCGGTGGTGTCGTACTGGTACCGGGTCGTCGAGTTGGCCTCGGGCCCGGTCTCGCTGACCACCTGGTAGATGTTGGAGCCGGCCTGGCGGGCGAAGACGGTCTTCGAGCCGTCCAGCTCGGTCAGCTCGTACGTGGTGCCGGCCGTCTGGACGTCCCAGATCTGGTTGGGGCCCGCCCAGCAGACCCAGATCGAGGCGCCCTTGTCGGCGTCCAGGCACTGGCCCGAGTGCCGGTTGGTCACCGTGTTGTCGGGCCGGACCTCCCACTGCTGGTTGTCGCCGCCGTTGCAGCCCCACAGCGTGAGCGGGGTGCCGTTGGCGACCTGGCCCCACGGGTTGTCCAGGCAGTAGCCCAGCAGCCGCAGGCTGAGGTCGTCGCCGCGGGTCCACTGCTGGTTGGCGGCGCCGGTGCAGGCGGCCGGCTGCAGCCGGGCACCGTTGCCGGCGGCGCCGTTGGGCACCTCCAGGCACTGGCCGGTGGTGGACAGCACGATCGCGCCGGACTTGGCCGGGACGGCCTTGAGGCTCAGGGACTCGGCGCCGGGCTCGGGGAAGAACGTTCCGTCGGTGCCCTTGGCGAAGGTCAGCGAGCTGTCGTCGTTGCCCTTGATCTCGACCAGGTCGGACTGCGGGAACGAGAGCGAACGCAGCTCCGAACCGGTGCCCGCGTCGGGGCCGCCGGCCCACTGGGGGCCGAAGGGGGCGACGATCTCCTTCAGTGACAGGTCGTCGAAGAAGACCTCCTTGCCGCTTCCGGCCGCGTTGCCGTTGTAGAGGCGGAACCAGGCCTCGGTGGCGTCGGCCGGGACGGCCATGTCGACGGTCAGCTGCTGCCAGCCGTCGGTGAAGGAGGCCTTCGGCGAGGCGGTCTCGCCGTAGCCGGCCGGGGTGCGGTAGACGCCGACCATCCGCAGGCCGCGGTTGGCCAGCGGGGTGTCCAGGCCGGTGGCGCCGGGGACGTAGACCCAGCCGGTGAGCCGGTAGGTGCGGCCGGGCTTCATGCCCTGGCCCAGGGTGTACTCGGGGCCGAGTGCGGCGTAGGAGTCCCAGCCGGAGGCGGCCGGGCTGATCAGCAGCGAGTCGGTCGAGCTGTCGTGGCCGCGCGCCGTGGAGCGTGTGACGGTGGCCTGACCGGGAGTGAAGCCCGCGGTGTCGGTGCCGATCTGACGCTGGTTGATGGTCAGTCGCTCGCCCTGTGGCTGCCAGCCGCGACCGAGGTCGCGGGAGGACGCGGTACGGCTGACCGAGGTGCCGAACGCGCCGGCGTCCGTGGTGCTGGTGGTGTAGTCACCGGTGAGCAGGTTCACCGAACCCGGGCCCACCTCGGTGGTGGCCGCGCCGTCGGCGTTGCGGTCGACCGTCATGGTGTTCCAGACGGTGGTGTAGCCGTTGCCGGAGCCGTCCTCGGGGAACAGCACGGCGCGGACCTGGACGACGCCGCCGACCTGGCCGAGGGTGTCCAGCACGTTCCAGTTGGCGTGGGTGCCGAGATCCGCCAACCGCGGCTTGTCCTCGGTGACCGGGGTGTTGTCCGCCTTGGTGAGGTTGGTGCGCGGGACGTTGTACTCGGTGGCGCCGGGGCCGCGACGGTACTGGTAGACGACCCGCTTGAACTGGGTCTGCGCGTCGACCGAGAGCTTGACGCGCTTGGCGGCCTGGGTGCCGTTGACCGGCGAGCTGATGCCGGCCTGGCCGACGTGGAAGGTGTACGTCGCGGGCGGGGACAGGTTGCCCGCACGGTCCTTGGACTGCACGGACAGGACGCGCCGGCCCTCGGTGGTCGGGGTGATCGACAGGGTATGTGCCCCGGTGGCGTTGACCGTGACGGGGGTGCCGCCGTCCAGGGTGTAGACGTAGGCCGCCGTGTCGTCGGTGCCGGGGGCGGGTGAGAAGGTGAACGAGCCCGCCTGGTTGGCGGTGCCGTGCCAGAGGCCGTCCGCCGGGTAGTCGGACGAACTCACGAACGGTGTACCGGGCTTGACGGTGTCGATGATGAAGCTGGTGCCGACCCAGCCGGACGCGGAGCGCTCGTCCGAGACACGCGCCCAGATCCCGTACGTCACTCCCTCGTCGAGCTTGGCGATGCCGAGATCGGCCGGAGTGATCTGTGCGTAGGTGTTCGCGGGAACCTTGCGGTAGATGCCGGTCACGTACGAACCGTTGCGCCACAGGTCGAAGTTGACCCCGACCTCGCCGCCGTCCGGATCGGCCGCGAGGACCTGGAAGCGGGGCGTCGCCGAGTTCGTGTAGCGCGGGTCGCCCTGCTGGGAGGGCAGGAGGTCGACCACGGAGGGCGTCGGCGGAACCGAGTTGTACGTGATCGAGACGAACGGCGGCCAGTAGCCCTCCGCGGAGCTGAACCGCTTCCAGGACAGGCTGCTGGACTCGTCGGCCGCCTTGAGGGCGAAGCCGTAGTCGCCGTAGCCGAACCCGGCGAAGTACCGGATCATCTCGGTGACGTCGGCGTTGGCCCAGAACGATCCGTCCGGGGCGTAGCAGTCGTGGTTGTCACCGTCGCCCGCCACGTCGTACGTGTCGTTCGAGGTGGCCCACTTCTTCTCCATGGCGGGCTGGTTGCCCCAGCGGGTCCACCCGGCCGCGCCGCCCGCGTTCCAGACCTCCCACTGCTTCGGGGTGCACGAGGCGGAGTGGTAGTTGGCGAGGTGGAGCGTGGCGCCCAGGATCTGCTTGCCGTTGAACGGGCCGCCCGGGATGGTCAGGAAGGACCGGGCCACGACCTTGCCGTCGTAGCTGCCCAGTTTGAGGTCGGTCGACGCGGAGGCGTCGATGTTCTCGTTGGTCTGGACGTAGGTGTCGAAGGTCGTGCCGACGTCCACCACCGGGTCGATGGTGACCGGGAACTGGGTCTTCGGGTCGGCGAGGAACGCCGCGTCCGGGGTGAACACCAGCTCGGTGTCGGCGCCCTGGCCGCGCAGCTCCATCGTCACCGGGCCGCGGTTCAGGTGCTCCTGGGAGGCCTGGTCGACGGCGGCGTCCCACATGACGGGGGCCGGGATCCGGACGACCGTCTTGCCGTTCGGCTTGTCGAGCAGCTGGATCGAACCGTCCTGCTGCGGGGCGACGCTGAGGCCGGTGGTGTCGAGCGGGATCGTCATGGTGCCGGTCTGGGCGACGGCGGCGCGGTCCTTGACGATCAGGAACTGCTCGAAGCCGGTCCGGGTGGCCTCCAGGACCAGGTCGACGCCCGGGCGGGCGTTGACGTAAGTGGCCTTGTTGCCCTCCAGCTTGGGCTTGGGCAGCTTGCCGAGCCAGCCGAATGTGACCTGCTGCTCACCGGCGCCGATCTTGACCAGCTCGCGCTCGGCGGGCTTCGGGTCGGCGGGCTTCGGGTCGGTCGGCTTCGGGTCGGCGGCCGGGGCCGCGGCGGCGCGGGCGCCGGCGCGGGAGGCCCGGGTCGCCTCGGCCGACGGCGAAGCGGTCGGGGATGCCGACGGTGAGGCAGTGGCCGACGTCGAGCCACCCGCTGACGGCGTGGCGGCGGGGGTGGTGGGCGTGCCGGTGGTCGGCGTGCCGGTGGTGGGCGTGCCGGTGGCGGTCGGCGTGACGCTGGGCGCCGTCGTCGGGGCGGTAGTCGGAGCGCTGTTGGGCGCCGTCGTCGCCCCGGCGCTCGGCAGGCTGTCGCCCACCGTCACCCCGGCGTCGCCGCCCTCGAAGACCACCCCGCCCGGGTGGGCCTTCGGCGCGACCTTGCCGTCCGGCGTCTGCACCAGGGTGGTGTCGACGGGCACCCAGGCCTCGCCGACCTTCATCCGGATCGGCCCGGTGGACCGGTCGGAGGTGAGGGTGCCGTCCGGGTTGGCCCACAGGGTGGTGAACTCGGTGCGCGCGCCGGTGACTTCGATCCGCCGCTTCTGCAGCCGGGCCGAGAGCAGGGCGGACGCCTCGTCGGGCGCCTCGGTGGCCGGGGCGGCCGGGGGCGCGGGGGGCGTGGGCGCGGCGACGGCGGGGGCCGCCGTGATGGCGTCCACCGCGACACCGGTCTGCACCAGCAGACCGAGCGTCAGGATCGCGGCTATTCGCCGGCTCCTGCGCGTGGAGAAGGCCCCGTCCGTGGAACCGGACGAGGCCTGAGACCGTCGTGACATCAAGACTCTCTCAAGAGATTGCCATTGTTGGTAAAGGCTTCTGCAAAGCCGAACGACAATCTCTCATTCCCGGCAGACCCCCGGTGACCAGCCAGGATGAAGATTCCGTAACGGATCACTCACCCAGGGTGCTAATTGGTGGTGGTTTGTCGAGAAAAGGGGGGAATGACTGGGTCGGCGCGGGGGGCTTCGGCATGACCTGGGTGATTGTTATTTGCCGGTACTTTTCCGGCCCATTGCCTTGTTGACGCGGTTTCTGATTACGCCGGCTCGTACGTCGTCCGGCGGACCAGGGCGCGGGCCTGGGGGCCGTCCATCGGGTGGGCGAAGAGGTAGCCCTGGCCCAGGGGGCAGCCCATGGCGGCGAGCAGGTCGCGCTGGTCGGGGTGTTCGATGCCCTCGGCGATGACCTGGACGCCGAGGGTGTCGGCGATCCGGGTGATGCCCTCGACCAGGGCGTACTGCTGGGGGGAGAGGCCGAGGCCGTCGATGAAGGACTTGTCGATCTTCAGCAGGGAGATGGGGAACTCCCGCAGGTACGACAGCGAGGAGTAGCCGGTGCCGAAGTCGTCGATGGCGAGGCCGATGCCGAGGTCGCCGAGGGTGGCCATGTCGGCGCGCAGGCGGTCGTCGCGGCGCATCAGGACGGATTCGGTGAGTTCCAGGACGAGGGTGCGCGGGTCGATGCCGGAGGTGTCCAGGGCGTGGCGCACCACGTCGACGAAGCCGGCGTCGCGGAACTGGCGGGCGGAGACGTTGACGTTGACCCGCAGCGGTGGGCGGCCGGTGGCGGTGCGGGCGGCGGAGCTGGCGGCGTGCCAGGCTGCGGCCTCCTCGGCGGCGCGTTCCAGGACCCAGGCGCCGAGCGGGACGATCTGGCCGCTCTCCTCCGCGAGCGAGATGAACTCGTCGGGGAGCACCATGCCGCGCCGGTCGTGGGGCCAGCGGACGAGGGCTTCGAAGGCGACCAGGTCGCCGGTGCGCAGGTCGACGATCGGCTGGTAGTACAGCTGGAAGGCCGATTCGGCGATGGCGGAGTCCAGGTTCTCGTTCATCTCGTGCCGCTCGACCATCCCGGCCTGCAGGGCCGGCCGGTAGTGGCACCACTGGCGGCGGCCGGCCGCCTTCGCCGAGTAGAGCGCGAGGTCGGCGTGGGCGAGCAGTTCGGTGGAGTCCACGCTGTCCTCGGTGGTCGCGACGCCGATGCTGGCGCTGACCCGGACGGCGCCCGCGCTGAGCTTGAACGGTTCGGTGAACACCGAGAGCACGCCGGCCGCGATGGTGTCCACGTCGGCGGGGCAGTAGGCGTCCTCGACCAGGACGGCGAACTCGTCGCCGCCGAGCCGGGCGGCGGTGTCGGAGCTGCGCAGCGCGGTGGAGATCCGCAGCGAGACGGCGACCAGCAGTTCGTCGCCGACCGCGTGGCCCTGGGTGTCGTTGACCACCTTGAAGTCGTCCAGGTCGATGAACAGCACCCCGGTGACGGCCCCGCTGCGCTCGCCGCGGGAGAGAGCGTGGCCGACCCGGTCCTGGAACAGCACCCGGTTGGCGAGGCCGGTCAGCGAGTCGTGGAAGGCCCGGTGGGTCAGCTCGCGCTCCATCTGGCGCTGCTCGGTGACGTCGCGCAGGGTGAGCACCAGGCCGCCGACCGTCGGGTCGTCCCGCAGGTCGGTGTAGCGGACCTCGGCCTCGATCGGGGTGTGGTCCAGGCGCAGCAGCCGCCAGTGCTCGCGCGGCTGGTCGCCGCGGGGCGGCTCGGCGGGGTCGCGCATCCGGGCCAGCGCCTTGCCGACCTCCCGGCTGTCCTCGGGCGGGACGAGGTCGGTCAGCAGGGTGCCGTCCAGGCTGGGGTGGCCGAGCACCCGCTGGGCGGAGGAGGAGGCGTAGCGGATGCCGTCGTCGGCGTCGAGGATCAGGATGACGTCGCCGGCGTTCTGCACCAGGGTGCGGAAGTACAGCTCGCTGTTGCGCCGGGTGACCTCCTGGCTCAGCACCACGCGTTCGACGGCCAGCGCCGCCTGGCCGGCCAGGATCTCCAGCGAGCCCCAGAGGCTGGTGAGTTCCTGCTCGGTGCCGGTGACGACGAGCGAGCCGATCAGCGGGTCACCGGAGGGGCGTTCGGCCAGCATGAGCGGGCAGACCAGGGCGGCGGGCATGCCGCCGAGCTGGTCGGGCAGGTCGACGGAGTCGGCGGGTAGCAGCCGGGTCTCGCGGTGGGCGGCGAGGCCGGCGAGGACCTCGTCCTCCTGCAGGGTGGGGAGGTTCGGGGCGGGGAGGTTCGGAGTAGGGCGGTTCGGAGTAGGGCGGTGCGGGGAGGCGCCCCCGGGGCCGCTGAGGCCCTTGGCCGACCCCCGGGCCGAGCCCCCGCCGTCCGCACGGTCGCCGGCCCGCCGGACGTGCAGCACCCCGGACTCCGCCACCGCCAGCAGGGCGACGTGCCCGCGCTCGGCCGGCATCAGGGTGGAGGCGGCGGCCTGGACGGCGTCCGCGACCTCCGCCACCGTGACGGCCGCGGTCAGCCGGGCGCCCGCCTGGCGCAGGGCCCGTTCCCGGGCCACCGCCTGCCGGCGGGCGACCACGACGACGGCCAGCCGGGCCAGCACCAGCAGGTACAGCAGGGCGGAGAAGGCGCCGATCACGCCGGCGTTGCCGGTGCTCCCGGCCAGCGACTCGATGATCAGCATGCCGGGCGCGATCAGCGAGGCGAGGGTCAGCAGGACGAGCCGGCCGGCCGAGAGGTCGGGCTGCTGGGTGGGAACGGGTCTGGTCAGTTCGACCATCGAGGGGTGCAGCGCGGCCGCGCCCCAGGCGGTGTAGAACGCGGCCCAGCCGAGTTCCACGCCGGTGCCGATCCGCCAGTGCCCGTGCAGCTGGATCAGCCCGTAGAGGATGTCGGAGGTGAGCAGGCCGAGGGCGCCGACGGTGAGCAGTTGCAGCGAGCGGGAGTTGCCGCCGCGCGGGGTCAACAGCCGTAGCAGCAGGGCGAGGACGACCACGTCGCCGAGCGGGTAGGCGATCGAGACGGCCTTCTGCACCCAGGTGAGGTCCGGGTTCCGGGCGTACGGGAGGATCAGGTAGATCCAGGCGAGCAGCGCCAGGCCGAGCGTGATGATCAGGGCGTCCAGCAGCCCGGCGCGGTCCTGGCGGGCGGTGCGCCAGCGGATGAAGCCGAGCAGACCGGCCGCGTACAGCAGGAACTCGGCGAGGTAGAAGCCGTCGGCGACGGAGGGGAACGGGTTGTTCAGGTGCAGGATGTCGAGTTGCAGGGCCTGCACCGCCTCGCCGGTGGTGAAGCTGAGGTTGGCGAGCGCCAGCAGGTACCAGAACAGCGGGTGACGGGGGCGGTTGAGCCGGACGCCGACCACGACGGCGGCGACGCCGCCCAGGCCCATGCCCGTCCACCAGATGATCCGGAGGCCGGGGTCGGCGAAGTAGATGCCGGTGAACAGCACCATCCAGAGCAGGTAACAGACCATCAGGCGTTGTCGCCGGCGAGTCAACGAGGCTACCTCCTCCGCGGCACCACCCCGCCGGTCGGGCGGGGGAGTTCGGGCGAGGGCGGAACTGGCGTACGGGCCCCGCGGCCGGTTCGGCCCACGGGAGAGTGACGTCCGGCGGTCCGTGCGACGGACGTTGTCGGTGTCCCCTGAGTGCGTATAGTCGGAAATGTCGCACCTCCCAGCATTCTGCCGCTTCAGCACGAGGTCAAGCCGGTGGACGACGCAGCCGACAGCGCACTGGGCGCACGCACGGATGTGAACTCCGGGCGTCACGCCGTGGTAGCCAACGACGACGGTCAGTACGGGCTCTGGCCCGTGGAGCCCGGGGACCTGCCACTGCCCGCCGGGTGGCGGCAAGTTTACGGGCCGGCCGGGCGGGCCCGGTGCCGGGCCTGGGTGGAGCGGAACGCGCCCGGCCCGGCAGGCGGGTCCGCCGGCGCCGGGTTCGGCCGCGCGGGGTCCGTCCGCGCCGGGTTCGTCCGCGCCGGGTTCGCGGAGACGGTGCACGGGCTGTTCCGGAACCGGGCCGCCCACGACCCGACGGCGATCGCGGTGGTGGGGGAGGAGGTCACGCTGAGCTACCGCGAACTGGACGCGCGCAGTGACCGGCTGGCCGCCGAGCTACGGGCCCGGGGGGTGGGGCCGGAGCAGGTGGTGCCGGTGTGCCTGGGGCGCGGGGTGGAGCTGGTGGTGGCCTGGCTGGGGGTGCTCAAGGCGGGCGGGGCGTTCCTGCCACTGGATCCGGCGCATCCGGAGCGGCGGCTCGCGGGGCTGGTGGCGGACAGCGGGGCGCGGGTCGCGGTCACGGACGGTCGCGGGTTCGACGGGGTGGAGCGGGTGGCACCGGACGTCGCCGGAACGGCACCGGACGTCGCCGGAACGGCACCGGACGTCGACGGCAGGGCACCGGAGGTCGACGGAGCGGCGCCGCCGGTGCCGGACGAGGCCGCCGTACCCGACGAAGCTGCCGCGCCGGATGAAGCCGCCACGCCCGACGAAGCCGCCACGCCCGACGACCTCGCCTACCTGATCTACACCTCCGGCACCACCGGCCGCCCCAAGGGCGTCCCGGTCACGCACCGTTCGCTGGTGTTCACCCTCGACCGGGTGATCCACGCCTACCGCCTCGCCCCCGGCGAGCGGGTGCTCCAGCTGGCCGCGCTCGGCGCCGACACCGCGCTGGAGCAGGTGTTCTCGGCGCTGCTCGCCGGGGCGACGGTGGTGCTCGGCGGCCGCGACACCTGGGCGCCCACCGAGCTGGTCCACCGGCTGCCCCGGCTCGGCCTGGCCGTCGCCGACTTCACGCCCGCCTACTGGCACCACGTGCTGGACCTGCTGCCGCCCGGCGGCCCGGCCCCGGACGGGCTGCGGCTGGTGGTGGTCGGCGGGGACGTGGTGCACGCCGACGACTGCCGGGCCTGCGCGGAGCGGCTGCCGGGGGTGCGGCTGGTCAACGCGTACGGGGTGACCGAGGCCGCCGTCACCTCCTTGCACGGCGAGGTCACCCCGGAGCTGCTGGACTCCCCGACCGCGCCGGTGCCGATCGGGCGGCCGCTGCCGGGGGTGCGGGTGCACGTACTGGACGAGCGGATGCGACCGGTGCGGCCCGGCGAGCGGGGCGAGATCCACCTCGGCGGGCCCGGCCTCGCCCGGGGCTACTGGCGGCAGGCCGGGCTCACCGCCGAATCGTTCCGGCCCGATCCGTACGCGCCGCTGCCCGGCGAGCGGATGTACCGCACCGGGGACGCCGGGCGCTGGCGGACGGACGGGCAGCTGGAGATCCTCGGGCGCTTCGACGACCAGGTGAAGGTGCGCGGGCACCGGGTCGACCCGGCCGAAGTGGAGGCGGTGCTGGCCGCCCACCCGGCGGTGCGGCAGGCCAGGGTCGCGGCCGACGGCAGCGCGCCGGACGGCAGCCGGGTGCTCACCGCGTACTACACGCTCGGCGACTGGGCGGTGCCCCCCGAGGGGCTGCGGGGGTTCCTCGCGGAGCGGCTTCCGGAGTACCTCGTCCCGGCGGAGTTCGTGCCGCTGGAGGCCATGCCGCTCACCGCGGCGGGGAAGATCGACCGGCGCTCGCTGCCGCACGCCGCGGTCCGGACGGCGGGCCCGGACGCCGCTGCCGCCTCCGCCTCCGCCTCCGCCTCCCCTCCCGCCTTCGCCCCGCTTCGGACGGCGGCCCCGGCCGCCGCTCCCGCCTCCGCTCTCGCCGCCGCCGGACCGAGCGCCGTGGAGGCCGCCGTCGGCCACCTCTGGGCGGAGCTGCTCGGCGCCGAACTCGTCGGCCCCGAGGACGACTTCTTCGCCCTCGGCGGCACCTCGCTGCTCGCCATGGAGATGCTCGCCCGGGCCCGGATGATGTTCGGCCTGGACGTCGGCCACGTCCGCACCCTCACCCGGGCGCTGCTGCGCTCGCCCGTCCTGCGCGACTTCACCGCCGCACTGCAGGCCGCCCGGGCCGGCGCCGCCCCGGGGGAGGCCGCCGTCGACTGGCAGGCCGAGGCCCGACTCACCGACCCCGTCGGCCAGTCCTGGAGCCCGGCGCCGTCCCGGGCCGAGCCCGCCGAGATCCTGCTCACCGGCGCCACCGGCTTCTGCGGCGCCCACCTGCTGCACGTGCTGCTCGCCACCACCCGGGCGCGGATCCACTGCCTGGTCCGCGCGCCGGACGAGGAGCACGCGCTGGAACGGCTACGCGCCACCCAACAGCGCTTCCTGCGGCACGACTTGGCGGACCACCGGGTGGTGCCGCTGGTCGGGGACCTCGCCGCGGAGCGGCTCGGGCTGGCGGAGCGACGCTTCGACTGGCTGGCCGGGCACCTGGACGCGGTCTACCACCTCGGCGGGCTGGTCAACTTCCTCTACCCGTACCACCAGTTGCGCGCGCCCAACGTCGGCGGCACCCGGGAGCTGATCCGGCTCGCCGGGCACAGCCGGGGCGTGCCCGTGCACTACCTCTCCACCCTCGCCGTGCTGGCCGGGTTCGGCGCGGCCGGTGTCCGGGAGGTCACCGAACGCACCCCGCTCGCCCACCCCGAGCGGCTCGGCGTCGGCTACGTGGAGAGCAAGTGGGTCGCCGAGCAGCTGCTGCACAACGCGGCGGCGGGCGGGTTGCCGGTGACCGTGCTGCGCACCAACGACGTCACCGGGGACCTCGCGGCCGGGGTGATGAACACCGGGACCGAACTCTGCGCGCTGATCAAGTACGTCGCGGACAGCGGAAGTTACCCGGACGTCCAGCTGCCGCTGGACTTCGTGCCCGCCGACCGGTTCGCCCGGGCGGTCGCCCACATCGCCGCGCACGCACCCGCCGACGGCGAGGTCTACCACCTCACCTCGCCGGATCCGGCCGGGCTCCCCGAGCTGGCCGACCGGCTCCGGGCGCGCGGCCACCGGATCGACCGGCTCCCGTACCAGGACTGGGTGCGGCGGCTGGCCCGGTTCGCCGCCGGGCACCCGAACCACCCGATCACGCCGTTCGTCCCACTGTTCGTCGACCGGGCGCCCGGATCCGAACTGTCCATCAGCGAGCTGTACTTCCAGTCGGTGTTCCCGCGCTTCGACCGGCTCAACGCGGAGGCGGCGCTGGACGGCAGCGGGGTCGAACTGCCCGCCGTGGACGGCGCCCTGCTGGACCACTACCTGGCCCGGCTGGCCGACGAAGGGTTCCTGCGACCGTGACCGCGACGGCCTTCGACGCGCTGGACCTCCGACTCGCCCCCGCCGACGGCCCGGTGGCCTTCGGCGGAGCGCTCGGACCGGAGGAGCTGCTGGCGGCCTACCGGCGTGGGCTGTTCCCACTGCCCGCGGCCGACGAGTACGCGAGCGCCTACAACGAGGCGCTGTACGGGGATGCGGCGGAGGCGGGGGAGGTGGCCCTGCTGCCGGGCGGGGCGGACCCGTACGCGCTGGCCTGGTGGTCGCCGGACCCGCGCCCGGTGCTGCGGCCCGGCGCCGTCCGGCTGCCCCGCCGGCTCGCCCGGCGGCTGCGGGGTGCGGTCGAGTGGTGGACGACCGCGGACCAGGCCTTCGGCGAGGTTCTCACGGCCTGTGCGGAAGGGCGCCAACCAGCTTGGCTTACCCAAGAGTTGATGGCGGCACTGGTCGAGCTGAACGCGCGGGGAGCGGCCCACAGCGTCGAGGTGTGGGAGGACGGGGAGCTGATCGGCGGGGTGTTCGGGGTGGCCGTCGGGCCGGTGCTGAGCCTGGACTCGATGTTCCACCGGCGGCCGGACGCCGCCCGGGTCGCCGTCGCCGACCTCGGGGCCCGGTTCGGCGCCGCGGGCGGGCGGCTGCTCGACGCCCAGTGGGACGGGCCGTACGTGCGCAGCCTCGGCGCGGTGCCGATGGAGCGCTCCCGCTACCTCGGCGAGCTCTCGGCGGCGATGACGGTGGTGACGGCGGTGACGACGGACCCGCTGCCGGGTGATCGGCTGCCCGTGACACGGCTATGCTGACCTGGGCTTTTCGCTCGGAGTGAGCTGTCTTCGACAAACTTATTCCTCGTCAGTAACATGACGCCGCGTGTTCAAACCCTCGATAGGCAGGGCCGCGCCCGCAGCCCTGCTCACCCTCATCCTCGCCGGAACGGCCGCGTGCGGGCCCACCGGCTCCGGCGGCACCGCCGCGCAGGCCGCCGTCGAACCGGCCGCCGCCACCAGCACCGCCGACACCGGCGCGACCACCGCCGGGGGCAGCCCGGCGGGCGGCGCGCCCGCCTCCGGCGCCCCGCGCGCCCGGGCCGGCACCCCCGCCTCCGGCCGTCCGACCCCGGGCGGCGGCAACAGTGGCAACGTCACGGTCGCCCCGGCCGACGACCAGCAGGCCGCCATCGGCAGCCCCGGCAAGGACGGCGGCGCGGTCACGGCCGCGACCAAGGCGCTCCAACTCACCGCGTACGACCCGGGGAAGGGCACGGCCGTCCTGACGGCCTCGGGCCCGGGCACCGCGCCGACGGCGGCCCCGAGCGCCTCTCCGACCGCCGCGCCGACCGCTGTCCCGAGCGCCGTCCCGACCGCTGTCCCGAGCGCCGTCCCGACCGCGAGCGCGAGCGCCACGGGCGCGGGCGCGGGCACGGGCGCGGGCACGACCGCGACTGCGACCGCCGCCGCCGTCCAGCCCGGCCAGCTGATCGCCAGCCCGCCCACCGCCGCCGCACCGCAGGGCGCGCTGGTCGCCGTCACCGGCGTCAACCCGGGCGCCGGAAGCACCGTCAACCTGACCACCCGCCCGGCCACCCTCTCCGAACTCCTCGGCGGCACCGAGGCGGACGGCCAGGTGCCGATCGACGTGCACGGCATCAAGGTGACCCCGCTGGTCAAGGACCTCAAGGCCACTGCCGGCATCGACGGCAACGGCGTGAAGGCCGACGCCTCCGGCACCCTGGAGGTCGACGTCAAGGCCCCGGTCCCGCTGCCCCAGGGCGCGAGCCTGGACGCCTCCGGCTCCCTCCAGCTGCGCCCGGCCGTCCACTTCGCCTACCACGGCGCCCAGGCCGGCAGCCCCCGCACCGCCTCCGTCGGCTTCGACCTGGGCGCCCAGGCGCACTGGAAGGTCACCGGCGACGTCGCCCGCAACACCGGCGCGGCCCCGATCCGCGTCCCCTTCGCCAAGCTGCAGGCCAGCCCGGTGCTGACGGTCGCGGGCCTGCCCGTGGTGGTCAACCTCGGCCTCACCTGCTACCTGGAGGTCAGCGCCGACGGCCAGGTCCACCTGGAGACCGAGCAGGACGCCACCGGCACCTGGGCCGTGCGCGCCGACTACACCGGCGGCAAGGGCTGGACCCCGACCACCAGCGCGGACACCAAGGTCTCCCCGGTGCACGTCCACCTCGACGGCAAGGCCTCGGTGCGGGCCGCCCTCGGCGTCGAGGCCAGCGTCGGCCTGTACGACACCGTCGGCGTCGAGGCCACCGTCGCCCCCTACCTGAGCGCCAAGGCCGACGGCTCCCTCGCCGTCGACCTCCCCGGCAACACGCCGCAGCTCCAGGGAAGTTGGGCCCTGGTCGGCGGTGTCGACCTGAACGGCGCACTGACCGCCCACCTGAAGATCTTCGGCACCCCGATCATCGAGGGCAAGATCCCCCTCCCACCCTTCCACAAGGAATGGCCGCTCCTCACCGGCTCGGCCACCCTCCCGGCCGCCCCGAAGCCCACCAAGAGCTGACCCCCCCCACCAGGAAGACCCCGGCCGATCCGCTCGGCCGGGGTCTTCCCTTTGCCCTTAGCCCTTCGTGCCGGTGGGCCGGGGTGGGCCGGGGTGGGCCGGTGGGTCAGTCCTCGATCGCCTGGTAGAGCGTGGTCCAGAAGTCGTGGATCAGCCGGGCCGAGTTCGGCACGGACATCCCGGTCTGGGTGAGCAGGAGGCCGACAAGGCCGTGCTGCGGATCGGCGTAGGTCGAGGTGCCGCTGCCGCCGTCCCAGCCGAACTGGCCGATGGGGGCGTAGTCGCCGCGGTAGGTGCGGACCGCCATGCCGAAGCCCCAGCCGCCGTGCTGGCCCTGGCCGTAGGAGAGGTGGACGTTGTCGCCGGCCAGGGCGCGGCGGGCGGCGGTGTGCTCGGGCGTCATGCGGTTGGTGGTCATCAGCTGGACGGCGGGCCGGGACAGGATCCGCTCGCCCGCGTGCGTGCCGTGGTTCAGCAGCATCCGGAAGTAGGCGTGGTAGTCGTCGACGGTGGAGGCCAGGCCGCCACCGCCGCCGGGGAACGCCGGGGGCTTGCTCCAGCGCCCGGTCGCGGGCTCGTCCCACACGGTGAACGCCCCGGTCTGCGGGTCGGGGGCGTAGAGGGGCGGCAGCCGGTCGATCTTGTCGGCGGACACGTGGAAGCCGGTGTCCGCCATGCCCAGCGGGTCGAAGATCCGCTCGCGCAGGAAGGACTCGAACGGCTGCCCCGTGACCCGTGCGACGAGCACGCCGAGGAGGTCACTGGCGATGTGGTACTGCCACTGTTCGCCGGGCTGGTGCATCAGCGGAAGGGTGCCGAGGCGGCGGAGCCACTCGTCCGGTTCGGGCATCGGCGTCGGCAGGTCGGGGGTGAGCCCCTGCTCGAAGACCGCGTTCATGATCGGGGTGCCCAGCGCGGTCAGGTCCATGCCGAGCCCGAAGGTGCTGGTCAGTACGTCTCGTACGGTGATCGGCCGCTTGGCCGGCACGGTGTCGTCCAACGGGCCGTCGATCCGCTTCAGCACCTGCCGGTCGGCGAGCTCCGGCAGCCACTGCTCCACCGGGTCGTCCAGCCGCAGCCCGCACTCGTCCAGCAGGACCATCGCGGCCGCCACCGAGACCGGCTTGGACGTCGAGGCCATCCGGAAGATCGTGTCCCGGCGCATCGGCGCACCGCCGTCGTGGCCCATCGTCCCGACCGCTTCGACGTGCGTTTCGTCGCCGCGGCTGACCAGGGCGACGACCCCCGGGATCCGACCGGAGTCCACGTGCCGCGCCAGCACGTCGCGCACCTTGCGCAGGCCTGCCTCGGTGAAGCCGCCGTTGTTGGTTCCCATCCTGGATCTCCCCCTGAGTGAGTGTTCGGGAATCTCTGAACGCTTCGAAGCTACATTGCGTTCAGTGAATCGTCAACGCCGATGGCGCGCCCTAAATCCTGTTGCTTACTGGGGAGTTAGCTATTCATTGCAATGACTATGGCGCTGAATGCAATGGTCGGCGCGGGCAGTGCATTGCAATGGGATGGAGGTGAACGCATACTGCCGAGCGTGGAGTGCGCGGATCGGATCGGAAGGGGAGGGGTGGAGGCGATGCCCGGAGGCAGGCTCACCGGTGAGGACCGTCGGCTGATCGCGGAGGGGCTGGCGGAGGGGCTCGGTTTCGCCGAGATCGGCCGACGGCTCGGGCGGCCCGCCTCGACCGTCATGCGGGAGGTCGCCCGCAACGGCGGGTCCGAGGGGTACCGGGCGAACCGGGCCGAGGAGGCCGCCCGGCACCGTGCGCGGCGCCGGAAGCGGGACCGGTCCCCGGAGCCGGCCGTTCCCGAGCGCGGCGAAGGCGGAGGCGGCGGCGGAGGCGGAGGCGGCGACGGGCGGGACCCCGGGGAGGTGCAGGAGTTCACGGAGTTCTTCACGCTCCTGCTCGAACAGCAGGGGCTGCCCAGGATGGCCGCCAGGGTGCTGGTCTGCCTGTACGTCACCGATTCCGGTGCCGTCACCGCCGCCGACCTGGTCCGGCGGCTGCGGGTCAGCCCGGCGTCCGTCTCCTCCGCCGTCGGCTTCCTCGAACAGCAGGGCATGGTCCGGCGCGAGCGGACGCCCGGTGAACGCCGTGAGCGCTACGTCATGGACGACGACATCTGGCGGCGCTCCACCCTCGCCGCGCTGCGGATGAACGACGCCCTGATCACGGCCTCGCAGCGCGGTGAGGCGGTCCTCGGCGCCGCGACTCCGGCGGGTGCCCGCTTCGGGGCCTCCGCGGAGTTCCTCCTGATCATGGGCGAGGCCCTCCGGCAGGCGATGGACCGGTGGCAGCGGCGAACGGCCTCCGGCGAGCCGGGCGGGACCTCCGGCGAGGGGGACGGGGCCTCCGGCGAGGCGGACGGGGCCTCCGGCTGACCGGCCCGGCCCGGCCCGGTCAGATCCAGTTCCGGTCGCGGGCCGCCAGGGCGGCCTGGAAGCGGTTCGGTACGTCGAGCCGGCGCATCAGGGCCGCGACGTGGCCGCGGTAGGTGCGCAGCGACATGTCCAGGGCCCGGGCGCCGGCCTCGTCCTTGTCGACGCGGGCCATGGTCCGCAGGACCGCCCGTTCGATCTCGTTCGGCGGTTCCTCGCCGACGCCGCAGGACCGCTCCCAGTGGCGCTCGAACAGGGACAGCAGGTGCGACAGCAGCCCGGGATGGCGGATGATCAGGGCACCCCTGGTGATGTCGTGGGGGTGGGTGGCCACCAGGGCGGTTCTTCGATCGAAGATCACCATGCGTTCCAGTGGGTCGGCCGTGCCGCGCACCTGGGCGCCCTGCTCGGCGAGTTCGGCGGCGAAGCGGTTGATCCGCCGGCTGTCGAGTGCGCTGCGGTGCAGGATGGTCCGCATCCGCAGTCCGCGCCGCAGGTACTTCAGGTCGGAGCTGCGGACCGAGTCGAGGGCGGCGGCGATGATCGGCCCCGGGTGGGTGGTCAGCCGCTCCTCGCGGGCGAAGAACGACAACTCGTCCACGCACGCCACCACTTGGTCGATCCCTTCGACCTGCTGGAGGTCGCGGGCCGGCCCACGCTGCCCGGTGCGCCGGTCCTCCAGCAGGAGGTCCACCAGGTGGCGTGTGGAGACGACCTGCCGGATCTCGTCCTGGAGCCCGT
Organism: Kitasatospora sp. NPDC030952; assembly: GCF_055571335.1. NCBI lineage: Bacteria > Bacillati > Actinomycetota > Actinomycetes > Kitasatosporales > Streptomycetaceae > Kitasatospora > Kitasatospora sp. NPDC030952. The sequence continues at coordinate 272,378 of NZ_JBVIFM010000006.1, read as the reverse complement.
CGAGCCGGCGGCGGGCCAGCCCTTCGACGGCTGCCCGCGGGTCGACGCCGGTGAACGCGGACCGGCCGTCCGAGGCGGTCAGCAGGCCCAGCTCCAGGAGCCGGGCGACGGCGGCCCCGGCGCTGTCCTGGTCGAGTCCGCAGCCGAGCGAGATCGCCGGGAGCCCGATGCCGGGTGAGCGCAGGACCAGCCGGTAGACCGACTCCTCCTGCTTGTCCACGCCCAGTACCGCCAATGCGTTGCCTTCCATGCGACCCCCGGAGACGTCGAAGTGAAAGCGACGGCCCGGGTCGGGCCGCCGCTCGACAGAGATCGTGCAACGGCTGTCGGGGGCTCCCCAGGGGTCCTCCGCCCCGTCCGGGCGGGACCAACGTCCCATGGCTGCAGGAAGTTACGCCCGGCAGGTGCAGGCAGTGGCGCCGGGAACGGGATCCGGGCCCGCCCGGGCGCCAGTAGGTTTGTTCGTGTCCACAGCGACAAGGCCGTTGCCGCTCGGCGCAGTTGCCCGGGTCCGGGAGCGGGTCCAGGAGCGGGTCGCCGGGGCGGGAGGGGGTTCCGACGGCCGGCGGCCTCGGGTGTGGACCCCGGCTCCCGGGGCTGACCCGACGGGCCATAGGTCAGGCCTATGGGCTGATAGGTCGACCGCCCCTACCCATGGCGGTTCGCGCTGCGAAGGGTGGACGGACAAAGCCATCGATCCGTTCGAAACCGGGACCAAGGGTCCTGGAGCTCACACAGGAGAAAGAGCCGGCAGTGAAGTGGAAATGTGCAAGGCGTACGGCAACCGCCGTGCTCGCGACCGGAGTTCTGGCGGGCGGCGGGCTCGCGCCGTCGGTGGCCGCCGCGGCGGACGGCGGCGCCGGTGGTACTGGTGGTGACGGGGGGACCGTCATCACGGCGGCGGAGGTCATCGGGCTGGGCGACTACATCCGGTTCAGCGACAAGAAGGACGATGGCGGCATCGGCGGCCTGACCAAGGCGACGACCGCTGACGGCGGCGTCCTGTTCGTGTACTGCCTCGACAGCGGGACCGATCTGGTGCCGGGCTCGGCCTACCACGAGGCGGGCCGGTCCGACGTGCCCACGCTGAAGGGAAACCCCGATGCGGGGAAGGTCTCCTGGATCCTGCAGCACGGGTACCCGGCGGTCACCGAGGGCGAGCTCGGCGAGCTGGTCGGCGGCAAGCTCTCCAAGGCGCGTGCGGCCGGGGCGACCCAGGCCGCCATCTGGCGCATCACCAACCATGTCACCGGGGTCCCGTCCGACCCGGTCGGCGCCAAGGTCGCCGACTACCTCGCGGCGCACGCGGTCGACGAGCCCGAGCCGGGCGCTTCGCTCTCCCTCGCTCCCGGCGCGGTGACCGGGGAGGCCGGCTCGGTGCTCGGCCCGATCGGGATCACCTCCACGGGTGAGCCGGTGGGCGCGTCGCTCGATCCCGCGGCGGCCGCGGCGGGCGTGGTGCTGACCGACCGGGAGGGGAAGGCCCTCTCCGACGGCAGCGGCAAGCTGACCCAGCCCGCGAAGAACGGTGACGCGCTCTTCGTGAAGGCCCCGGCCGGGTCGTCGGCGGGCAGCGCCACCGTCACGGCGACGGCGTCGGTCCCGGCGTCGGCGGGCCGGGCGATGGTCAGCCGGGACAGCCAGGCGCTCCTCCTGGCGCGCGCTGACGCCAGGCTCGCCACCACCGCGACCGCGAAGGCGAGTTGGACGGCCGGTGGCGCCTCTCCGTCGCCCACCGCCACCCCGACCGGCACGGCGAGTCCGACCGCGCCGCCGAGCCCGTCGACCTCGCCGACCGCAACGGGTGAGCCGACCGCGACGGGTGAGCCCACCACCCCGGGTGGCTCCGCCTCCCCGAGCGGCTCGGTGAACCCGAACCCGAACCCGAACCCGACCGCGACCCCGGGTGACACATCGAGTCCGTCGGCCGTGCCGAACCCGGGCGCCGAGCCCTCCGGTGGCACCGGGGGTGCGCTGGCCGCCACCGGGGCCGGGGGCGGCGTCCGGATCGCCGCCGGCGCCGGCGCGGGGCTGCTCCTGGTCGGCGGTGTCCTGGTCCTGCTCCACGAGCGGCGCCGTCGCCGCCGCAACGGAGCCTGAGCCGAGCGCGGACAGGAGTGCCGTGGCCGGTGGGGGCCGCGGACGGGGGAGCCGTGCACGGGTGAGGAGTGGGAAGTCGGTGTGGCCGACTTCCCACTCCTCGGTGTTCACCGTCACCCGCCTTGGATGCCCTACCCTTCCGCCATGCTGTCTGTGGTGGTGGCCCCCTGGGAGGGCAATGCCGAGCCGGTGTTCCAGCGGGCGCCGGACGAACTGCACGATGCCGCGAGCACGATGAAGGTCGCGGTGCTGGCGGCGCTGGTGCGCGGTGGGGCGGACCTGGACGCCGAGGTGCCGGTGGTGAACCGCTTCGAGTCCGTGGTGGGCGGGGAGTTCGGCAACGATCCGGACTGGGACAGCGATCCGCTGCCGTGGGAGCTGCTCGGCACCCACGTGCCGCTGCGCCTGCTCGCCGAGCGGATGATCACCCACTCGTCCAACCTCGCCACCAACCTCTGCCTGGCCCGCACCGACCGGCGGGCGGTGGCCGAGGTGTGGCGCCGGGCGGGGGCGTCCCGCAGCAGCACGCCGCGCGGGATCGAGGACTACGCGGCGCGCGACGCGGGCGTGCACAACCGGGTGAGCGCCCGCGATCTGGTCCGGCTGCTCCGCTCGCTCGCGGACGAGCCCGAACTACTCGCCCTGCTCGAACGCAACGACTTCCGGGTGGACCTCGCCGCCGGCCTCCCGCCGGGCACCCGGATCGCGTTCAAGAACGGTTGGGTGCCCGGCGCCCGGCACTGCGTCGGCCTGGTGCGCCCGTACGACGGCCCGCCGTACCTGATCGCCGTCTGCTACACCGGCCCGCTGGCGGACGGCAGCGACCGCACCGACCCGGCGGCCCGGCTGCTGGCCCGGGTCTCGGCGGCGGTGTGGGCGCGCAGACGGAGCATCACTCGTTGATCGCGGGCATCGGCGCGCCGTCCGGGTTCCAGGCGGCCAGGAAGTCGGATTGCCGGGCGACGTCGACCAGTTCGACGTGCGCGCCGATGCTGTCGAGGCGGTGGTAGACGAAGGGGCGTCCGTAGGGACAGCCGGAGAAGGCCTCCGGGAAGCCGGCGTTGCCGAGTCGGGCCGCGCCCGCGGTGACGTCCGAGGACCAGAAGCCGAGGTGGTGGAAGCGGGCGGTGCCGGTGTCGCCCCAGGGGCCGCCGTTCGGGGCTTCGATCAGCTCGATGTAGGGCGCGTCGCCGGCGGTGAAGACGATCCGGTAGTCCCAGTCGCCGATCCGCCCGGCCGCCGGTTCCCGCCACCGCACTCCGGCGGCGGCGGTGAGGTCGGCCATGGCCGCGTCGAGGTCGGGCACGGTGAAGCAGACGTGGTAGAAGCCGGTCATGATCACCAGCCTGCTACGGGCCCCGCGTGGGCGCAACTCCCGCGCGGGGCCCGGAACCAGCGGCTCAGTACGGCTGGACGAGGACGTGGGCGGCGCCCGGGATGCCGATCTTCAGCAGCTCGTCCTCCTCCGCCGTGGTGGGTGTGCCGGTCTCCTGCTTGAGGACGGCGCGGGACAGCGACTGCACCCACATGGCGCGCGGGCGGCGGCGGGCCTCCCAGGCGGTGAGTGCGGCCGGGACGTCCTCGGCGGCGTCCAGGCTCTCGGCCAGGACGAGGGCGTCCTCGACGGCCATCGCGGCGCCCTGGGCGAGGTGGGGGGTGGAGGCGTGGGCGGCGTCGCCGGCCAGGACGATGCGGCCGACGTGCCAGGGCTCCTCGACGGTGACCTGGGAGATCCGGGAGTAGACCACCGCGGCCGGGTCGGTGACCTGGGCGAGGGCCTCGGCGATGGGGCCGCCGAAGCCGGCCAGGCGTTCCCGCAGCTGCTCGTGGGCGGTGGACGGGTCCGGGCGGAAGTCCTCGGCCTCGGCGAACACCGAGCCCAGGTACATGAGTTCCGCGCTGATCGGGGTGAGCAGCGCCTTGGCCTTGAGGTTGCCGGCCGACATCACCACGCCCTGGACCTCGGGCGAACGCGGCAGGGTGACACGCCAGTTGGCGAAGCCGGTGTACTCGGGGGCGTACGTGTCGCCGTACAGGTGCCGACGCAGCGGGGAGCCGATGCCGTCGAAGCCGACGACCAGGTCGTAGCGGCCGTGGCGGCCGTCGCCGAGGGTGACGTCGACCCCGGCGCCGTCGTCCTTCACCGAGGCGATGGTGGTGCCGAAGCGCAGCACGGCGCCGGCCGAGGTGGCGGCGTCGGCCAGCACCCGGGCCAGGGCGGGGCGGGGTATGCCGTTGTTGGAGGGGGCGTCGCCCATCCGGGGCTGGGGGATCCGGGCGACGGTGGTGCCGGCCGGGTCGCAGATGGTCAGCACCTCCCATGCGAAGCCGGCGGCGAGGCACTCGTCGAGCACGCCGATCTCGCGCATCACGTGGAGGGCGTTGGACGGCTGGATGATGCCGACGCCGAGGGCCTCCAGCCGGTCGCGCAGTTCGGCGACCTCGACCTGGTGGCCGCGCCGGGCGAGGGCGGTGGCGAGGGTGAGGCCGCCGATGCCGCCGCCGTGGACGAGGACGCGAAGGGGGGTGGTCATGTAGGGCGCTCCGGGGGAGGTTCAGCCGACGGGGGCGGCGGCGAGGTCCATCAGGTGGTCGACCAGGGCGAGCAGCAGGTCGCGGCCGAAGCCGCGCTCGCGGACGTCGCCGATCAGCATCGGGACCTGCGGGTCGAGGTCGAGGGCGGCCCGGATCTCGTCCGGGGTGCGGGTGTTGTGGCTGTGGAAGCAGTTGATCGCGACGACGAAGGGGATGCCCCGGCTCTCGAAGAAGTCGATCGAGGCGAAGCTGGTGTCCAGCCGCCGGGTGTCGGCGATGACGATCCCGCCGAGGGCGCCGTTGACCAGGTCGTTCCACATGAACCAGAAACGTTCCTGCCCGGGGGTGCCGAACAGGTAGACCACCAGCTCGGGGCTGACGGTGATCCGGCCGAAGTCCAGGGCGACGGTGGTGGTGTCCTTCTGGTCGACGCCGGCCAGGTCGTCGACGCCGACGCTGGCCGTGGTCAGGTACTCCTCGGTGCGCAGCGGGGTGACCTCGCTGACCGAGCCGACCAGGGTGGTCTTGCCGACGCCGAAGCCGCCGGCGATGAGGATCTTGACCGCGGCGGGGGCGGCAACGGGGGTGGCGGAGTGGGGTGTTGCCATGGCTTAGAGCCTCCGGAGTCCTTCACGTACGGCCGTGAGCAGGCCGAGGTCCACGTCCCCGGCGGCGCGGGCCACCGAGAGCGGGGCCCGGGCCTTCAGTAGGCCCTGGGCGACGAGGTCGCCCAGCAGGATCTTGGTGACCGAGACCGGGAGGTCCAGGCCGGCCGCGACCTCGGCGACGGCCGCCGGGCGGCGGCAGCGGTCGAGGATCAGCCGGTGCTCGGGCTGGAGGCCGCGGGCACCGGCGCGACTGCCCCGCGCCAGGGCCGCGTCGGCCTCGTCCTCGGCGGTGGTGAGCACGGTGATGAGGGTGAGGTCGTCGCGCTCGGGCGCGGTCCGGCCGCGGGTGATGGTGTACGGGCGGACCATGACGCCGGTCTCGTCCTCGGCGTCGGGTTCCTCCAGTTCGCTCCAGTGCGGCACCCGGCCGCGCGCCCAGGCGTCGTCGCCCTCGTCGCGGTACGGGCCCACCCCGGTCAGCTCCGGCTCCGGGTGGCGAAGGCGTCGAAGGACGCGGGGGCGCCCTCGGCGCGGGCCGGGGTGGTGAGCTTCTGGCCGACCTGCTGGACGAGGGTGTGCATCGCGACGGACATCACCTCGGCGTCCACCTCCTGGGAGGCGACCACGGCCAGGTGGGTGCCCTGGGCGGCGGCGATGACGAACAGCCAGCACTCGGCGAGCTCGACGATGACCTGGTGGACCGGCCCGCCGTCGAAGAGCTGGCCGACGCCCCGGGCGAGCGACTGCTGGCCGGTGGCCACGGCGGCGAGGCGCTCGGCGTCGGCCCGCTCGATGGTGCGGGAGTGGCTGACCACGAGGCCGTCGTCGGAGAGCAGGACGGCGTTGCGGGTCCCGGGCACCGAGTCGACGAGTCCGTCCAGCAGCCAGTCCAGATCCTGGTGGGTGGCGATCGTGCGGTTCATGACTGGTCATCCGTTCGTGTGGTTCGGGGTTCCGCGGCCGGCAGGGCCCAGGGGGAGGGCGCGGACGCGGAGGCGGGGGGACCGGCGGGCAGTGCGGGGGGAGCCGGCGGGGTGGCGGCCGGCGGCAGCGGGTGCTCGCCGCTGTCCTGGGCGCGGGCGGCGCGGGACTGGCGCTGGAAGGCGCCGATGGCGGCGCCGGAGCGCCGGACCGGCCGCTGGACGGGGTCGGCGGCCGCGGTGGCGTCCACCGGGCCGGCGGGCTGCCCGGCGGCCGGGTCGACCCACTGCTGGCGGCCCGGCGGCGGCACCCGCAGCTCGGCGGCCAGGCTGGCCTGCCGGACGCGCTGCGGCAGCGGCGGCTGCCCGCCCTCGACCGGGCTCACCGGTACGGCGGAGGGGTACTCCCGCCCGCGGCGCCGCTCGGCCAGCCGGTAGTGGTCGGCCGGGCGGTACTGCTCGTCGGCGTACGGGGCCTCGGCCTCGGTGACCCGGGCGTAGGCGATGTCCGGGTAGGCCGGGGCCTCCGGTGCGGGGGTGGCGGCGGGTACGCCGCCTTGGGCCTCGGCCGGGGTGGCGGCGTAGCCGGGCGGCGGGTCGGCGGGGGAGTTGTGCTGGATCGGCTGCTCGGCGGGGCCGGGCTGGTAGGGCTGCGGGTACGGCTGGGCCGGGACGGGGTGCGCCGGGAACGCCGGTTCCGGGAAGGGCGGTTCCGGGAACGCCGGTTCCGGGAAGGGCGGTTCCTGGAATCCCGGTTCCTGGAACACCGCGGCCACACACTGGGCGTGCGCGGCCTGCCCGGGGAGCCCGAGCGCCTGCCCGGCCTGCCCCGTCGGGCCCGCCGGTACGGCCGGTACGACCGCCCCGGCCGGCCCGAGCGCCTGCCCCGCCGGTACGGCCGCCCCGGCGGGCCCGACCGCCCCGAAGGAGTCCACCGGCGCCATCGGCGGCCCGACCGGCTGCTGCGTCTCGTCGGCGGCGGAGCGCAGCGCCCGGCGCGAGCGGCGGACCAGTGGGATGGGCTCGACCGGCGCGGCGTCCGGCAGCCCGGTGTCGCCGTCGATGACCAGCTCGTCCGGGACGAGCACGACCACCCGGGTGCCGCCGAAGGCCGACGGCCGGAACTCGATCTTCAGTCCGGTCAGCGCGGCCAGCCGGGCGACCACGTAGAAGCCGAGCCGGATGTCGTCGGCCCGGGCCAGCACGTCGGTGCGCGGCGGGCGGCTCATCAGCTCGTTGGCGGCGTCGTACTGTTCCGGGTCCATGCCGAGGCCGCGGTCCTCGATCTCGACGGCGAGCCCGCGGCCGACCATGGCGGCCCGGACCTCCACCGGGGTCGGCGGCTTGGAGAAGGTGGTGGCGTTCTCCATCAGCTCGGCGAGCACGTGGGCGACCGGCCCGACGGCCCGCTCGGAGAGCCACGGGTGGCCCTCGACGTCGATCATGATCCGGCGGTAGTCCTGCACCTCGCCCTGGGCGGAGCGCAGCACGTCCAGCAGCGGTACGGGCTTGCGCCAGCGCCGCTGCGGCTGGCCGCCGGCCATGATGACGAGGTTCTCCTCGTAGCGGCGCAGGCGGGCGGTGAGGTGGTCGAGGTCGAACAGGCCCTCCAGGACCTCCGGGTCCTCGTGCTTGCGCTCCAGCTCGTCGAGCTTGCGCAGTTGGCGGCCGATCAGCAGCTGGGTGCGGCGGGCGATGCGCTGGAGGAGGCGTTCGAAGCCGCGGTGCTGGGCGGCCTGCCGGACGGCGGCCTCCAGGGCGGCGGAGCGGGCCAGATTGAGGGCCTGGCCGAGGCGGGCGATTTCGTCGGTGCCGTTGCCGTGTTCGCCGGTGGTGACGGCGCGGCTCTCGGCCTCGGCGTCGACCTGCTCGCCGCGGCCGAGGCGGTCGACCACCGCGGGCAGGGTGCGCTCCATCTCCTCGGCCTGGGTCTGGAGGTCCTTGATCCGGCGGCGCAGCGAGCGGCTGATCCGCCAGGAGGCGATGACGACGGCGACGACGGCGATCAGGCCGACGACGGCGGTGAGCACCACGCGGGTGAGCAGGCTGAGGATGGTCCCCTTGCCGACCTCGACGATGGCGCTGGTGCGGGCCTCGATGTTCTTGACCAGCTGCGGGTTGAGCTGGTCGACGGCCTGGCGCCACTGGTCCTGGGCGGCGGGCAGTTTGACGGTGCCGTTGGAGTCGGCGGCGACCGGCCGGGTGAGCTGCTGCTCGACGGCGGCCTTGGCCTGCCAGGCGGGGCCGTTCATCAGGTCGTGCCAGCCGGCCGCCTCGCCCTCGGGGATGTACGGGAGGATCTGGACGGTGAACAGGTGGTCCTGGGCGCCGATCAGCTGCTGGACCTGCTGGTAGTCGGCGGTGCTGAGCCGCCCGGTGGTCCAGCCGCGGGCCAGCAGGGCGTCCTCGCGGGCCAGCATCTCCTTGGCCCAGAAGGTGTTGACCAGGGTCTTGGACACCCAGGTGACCTCGCCCGCGTCGACGTGGCTGAGCGCGGTGAACAGCCGCAGGTCGACGGCGATCAGGTCGGTGTAGTAGGTGAAGACGGTCTGCTGGTCGATCGAGCCCTTGTCGACGGCGGCGCGTTCCTCGGCGAGCTTGCCCATGGCCTGCCGGGCCTCGGCGACGGCGCTGCGGACGTCGTCCGGGGCGTGGTCGGCGGTCTCGCCGGACAGGGCCTGGAACTGGCGGACCGCGTCGTCGGTCAACTGCCGCTGGTGGCGCAGTTGGTCGGTGTTGCTGCCGGGCCGGGCGAGCGCGTCGGCGCTGAGCCGACGCTCCTCCTGGAGGTTGTAGTAGACGATGTTGGACGGCTGGCCGGCCTTCTGGGCGAGCATGCCCTGGGCGGCCTGGCGCTGGAAGTCGAAGACGGTCTCACCGCTGGTGACCGCCCAGAGGGCGACCAGGGCGAGGCTGGGGACGACGGCCAGGACGAGTAGTGCCGCCCGCAGGGACAGGCGTGGACGCCTGCGGGGGGCCTTCGGCGTCGGGGGCCGCCGATTCGCACGCGCGCGCAGAGCAGACTCCTTGGGGCTGGCGGCCGGCCGGTGAGGGGCGGGCCGTCCGGGCACGGGCTTTTGACGAAGCGATACTAGTCATATCGTGTGATTGGAGTGAAAGCCCGTTCGCCACCTGGGTGGTGCTTGTGCACCAGGTGGACACAATGTCACCCGCACGTTGACCGTTTGTGCTCGAAGCAGCCTGCTCCGGTCGTGCCTGACACAGTGTCGGGGCCGCCCGAGGCCACTGGATGACCGCTGTGTGAAGACTGTGTGACGCCTCGTCCGGCGACCCGGCCGGAGGGGGCGTACGGAAGACGACCCCTCAGTGGTTCAGCAGTTGCGCGCGCGTCGACTCCAACTCCGCCGCCAGCACCCGCCCGGCCGCCGCCGGGTCGCCCTCGTGCAGCACCCGGACCAGCTCCGCGTGCGTGTCGTAGCCGTGGTCCGGATCGCCCTCGCGCAGCCCGAACAGGCCGACCAGTTCGACCAGGTGCTCCCGCAGGATCGGGGCGAACTGGGCGAACAGGTCATCCAGGACGGGGTTGTGGGCGGCGGCCACGATCGCCGTGTGCAGCGCGATGTCGGCGTCCACGAAGGCCGTGTCGTCCGCCCCGCCCGCGGCCCGGCGCGCGGCCAGTGCGGCGTCCATGGCGGTGAGGTCCGCCGCCGTGCGGCGCTCGGCGGCCAGCCGGGCGGCCTGCACCTCGACCATCGTCCGCACCTCGTAGATGTGCGCCAGCTCGGCGGCCCGCAGCCGGGTCGCCCAGTCCCCGGTGGTCGGGCGGTCGGACGTCACGAACACCCCGGAGCCCTGCCGGGCGTGCACCATCCCGGCCGCGGCGAGGGTGCGCAGCGCCTCCCGGACGGTCGAGCGGCCGACGCCCAGCTCCTTGGCGAGCGCCACCTCGCCGGGCAGCTTGCCGCCGACCGGCCACTCGCCGGCCCGGATCCGTTCCTCGATCAGCGCGGCGGCCTGTTCGGCGAGGGGGGAGGGGCGGAGCGGGGCCATCGTCGTCACCTGTCGGGTTGTCTGAGGACTTGGATCGTGGTTAGTCTACCCGGCATGCAGCCGTGGAGCGTTCTCCTTCTTGGTGGCCGCAGCGGGGCGTGACCTGACCGGCACCCCGCTGCGGGGCGCCGTCCTGCCGGTCTCCGGTCACCAGTCGAGGACACCCAGAGACCCCATGCGATACCCGACCCTGCACGCCCCCGCCGGGCCCGTCCCGGCCGACGCCCCCGCCTGGAACCCCCAGCGCGGCGGCGCCATGCCCTCCCACCGCTACCGTCCCGCCCACGAGCGGGTCCACGTCCCCGCCCTGCTGCGCCGCTGGCCCGGCCGCCGGATCGAGCGGGCCCCGCTGTGGGTGCCGGTCGACCTGCGCGACGGCAACCAGGCGCTCGCCGAGCCGATGGACCCGGCGCGCAAGCAGCGGATGTTCGACCTCTTCCTGGCCATGGGCTTCAAGGAGATCGAGGTCGGCTACCCCTCCGCCAGCCGCACCGACTTCGAGTTCGTCCGCCGGCTCGCCGAGCACCCCGACGCCCTGCCGGAGGACGTCACGGTCGTCGTCTTCACCGCCGCCCGGGCCGACCTCATCGACCGCACCTTCGAGGCGGTCCGCGGCCTGCCGCGGGTCGTCGTCCACCTCTACACCGCCACCGCCCCGCTCTGGCGCGACCTCGTCCTCGGCAAGGACCGGGACGAACTGCGGGCGCTGATCACCGCGGCCGCCGAGCGGATGGCCCGGCACGGCGAGGGGCGGGACGGCCTGCGGTTCCAGTTCTCGCCCGAGGTGTTCAACCTGACCGAGCCGGACTACGCGCTGGAGGTCTGCAACGGCCTGAGCGCGCTGTGGGACGCGAGCCCCGACCGGCCCGTCATCCACAACCTGCCGGCCACCGTGGAGATCGCCACCCCGAACGTCTACGCCGACCAGATCGAGTACCTGGACCGGCACCTGGACCGCCGCGACGGCGTGATCCTCTCCGTCCACCCGCACAACGACCGGGGCACCGGCGTCGCCTGCGCCGAACTGGCCGTGCTGGCGGGCGCCCAGCGGGTCGAGGGCTGCCTGTTCGGCAACGGCGAACGCACCGGCAACGTCGACCTGGTGACCCTGGCGCTCAACCTCCACACCCAGGGCGTCGACCCGATGCTCGACCTCTCCGACATCGACGGGATCCGCCGCACCGTCGAGCACTGCAACCGGCTGCCCGTGCACGAGCGCCACCCCTACGCCGGGGACCTCGTCCACACCGCCTTCTCCGGCACCCACCAAGACGCCATCAAGAAGGGCCTCGCCCGGCACGCGCGGGCCGCCGCCGAACTCGGGCTGCCCGAGCGGGAGACGCCCTGGTCCGTCCCGTACCTGCCGATCGACCCGGCCGACCTCGGACGCGACTACGAGGCGGTGATCCGGGTCAACAGTCAGTCCGGCAAGGGCGGGATCGCCTACCTGATGCAGACCGGGGCCGGGCTGGAACCGCCCCGGCGGCTCCAGATCGAGTTCGCCCGGGTGGTCCAGGAGGCGGCGGACGACAGCGGGCGGGAGGTGACCGGCGAGGAGCTGTACGAGCTGTTCCGCTCCGAGTACCTGGACGCGGGCGCCGCCCGGGCCTGGCGGGTCGGCGAGGACTGGGCCGAGGTGGACGGCCGCCGGGGCGGCGGCGCCGGTCCGGTGGACGCGGTCGCGGACGCGGTGGGCGTCGAGATCCTCTCCTTCACCGAACACAAGGTCGCCGGCAGCCCCGACGCCGTCGCCTACCTGGAGGCCCGGGCCGGCGGCCGGGTGGTCTGGGGTGCCGGGCGCGACGCCTCGGTGCTCACGGCCGGCGTACGGGCGGTGCTCAGCGCCGCCGACCGGGCCTCGGGCCGAAACGACACGGCCTCGCTCCGAACCGACCCGGCGGTGCTCAGCGCCGCCGACCGGGCTTCGGGCCGAACCGCGGCCGGTACGGGAGCCGGACGCGGAAAGGCATGATGGGGCGATGAGTTCCTCCCTTCCCACGCGAAGCGTCGCGGTCGCCGAGGCGCTGGCGGCGGCCGGTGTCGCCGGTGAGATCGTCGTCCTGCCCGACTCCGCCCGCACGGCCGCCGAGGCCGCCGCCGCCCTCGACTGCGAGGTCGGGGCGATCGCCAACAGCCTGGTGTTCAGCTGCGACGGCGAACCGCTGCTGGTGATGACCAGCGGCGCCCACAAGGTGGACACCTCCTACCTGGCCGCCGAGTTGGGCGCGGGCCGGATCGCCCGGGCCTCCGCCGAGCAGGTCCGCGAGGCCACCGGCCAGGCCATCGGCGGCGTCGCCCCGACCGGCCACCCGGCGCCGCTGCGCACGGTCGTGGACACCGCGCTGCGGCGGTACGAGGTGCTCTGGGCGGCGGCCGGGCACCCGCACACCGTGGTGCCGATGACGTACCAGGAGCTGCTGCGGGTCACCGGCGGTGCGGCGATGTCCGTGGTGCCGCCGGAGGGGGCCGCGGACTGAGCGGTCGCTCGCGACGGACGGCCCACCGCCTGCCCGGCGGTGGGCCGTTGCGGTGCGGAGCATCCCTGGGACGACCGGCCGCCCCGGGCCCGGGGGCCGTCCCCGGGGCCTCGCCGTCCCAGGGACGGGACGCGCTAGCGGGACGCCGCCGGCGGCTCCTACGGTCTGTCAGCGGTGGCCGGTCGCGGCCGACGAGCCGTTCGGTGCCGCCGCTTCCCGCTCCGCGCGCTTCCGCGCTCCGCGCTCAGTCAGTCAGTGAGGAACCGTCATGAAACGCATCCCGGCAATCGTCGCCGCGATGTTCGCCGCGCTTCTCGCGGCGGTGCTCGTCGCCCCCGCCGCCCAGGCCGCCGGCTGGCCCCTCGTCCGCAACGGTGACCACGGCGACAACGTGAGCACGGTCCAGTACCTGCTGAACGCCCACGGCGCCGGTCTCGGCGTCGACGGTGACTTCGGCTCCGGCACCGAGACCAAGGTCAAGAACTTCCAGAGCGCCAACGGCCTCAACCCGGTGGACGGCATCGTCGGCTCCGACACCTGGTCCAAGCTGATCGTCACCGTCCGCAAGGGTGACAACAACGACGCCGTCAAGGCGCTCCAGGTCCAGCTGAACGCCCACGGGGCCGGCCTGGCGGTCGACGGCGCCTTCGGCGACGGCACCGACGGCAAGGTCCGCGCCTTCCAGCAGTCCGCCGGCCTGAACCCGGTCGACGGCATCGTCGGCCCGGCCACCTGGGCCGCCCTGCTCGGCGGCGGCGGCAGCACCGGTGGCGGCGGTGGCGGTGGCGACACCCTCACCCAGTCGCAGGCCGCGTCGATGTTCTCGGCGGCCGGCATCACCTGGTCCTCCTCGGGCAACTGCTCGGACCGCACCAACAGCAGCTGCACCTCCTTCGACGGCCTGCGCCGCGCCTCGGCGACCGGCGCCGTCAACTTCAAGAACGCCAGCGGCTGCGCGCTGAACATCACCGGTGGCACCGAGACCGGCCACGCCAGCGGCACCTACAGCCACGGCACCGGCTACAAGCTGGACTTCGCCATGTCGAGCTGTGTCACCAACTACATCCACGGCACCTTCTCCCACACCGGCACCCGCGGTGACGGCGCCGACCTGTGGACCGCCGCCTCCGGCAACATCTACGCCAACGAGGGCAGCCACTGGGACGTCACCTTCATGAACTGACGCCCGCAGAGCGCAATCTGTGAGGGGCAGGGCCACCGGAGGTCTTCCGGTGGCCCTGCCCCCGTCGCGTTCACGGTGATGATCGGGCCCGCCCGACAGGCGGGCAGCTTCGACGGGCCCGCCGGCCGAGCCCCCGCGTCCCGGTCAGCGGGTGCGGGCCGGCTCCTGCTCGGGCGCCGGCTCCCCGGTGACCGGGCCGGGGGCCGGGACCGGCGCGGTGCGCGCCGCCGGCCGCAGCAGCACGGCGCAGGCGAGGGCGGCCAGCAGGGCGAGCGAGGCCGCGACGATCAGGCAGAGCCGGAGGCCGTCCAGGAAGGAGCCGCCGAGGGCGGTCAGCGCCTGCCCGGTGGCGGGCCCGAGGTCGAGCCCGGCGACGGCGCCGAGGCCCTGGTCGCGGGCGACGTCGAGGACGTGCCGGCCCGTCTCGGCCGGCACCCCGGCGGCCGTCAGCCGGCCGGGCAGGGCGTCGAGCGCCCGGGTGGTCAGCAGGGCGCCGAGCACGGCGGGGCCGAGGGCACCGCCGACCTGGCGGAAGGCGTTGTTGCCGGCCGCCGCCATGCCGGCCAGGTGGTGCGGGACGGCGGAGACGGCGGAGGCGGTCATCGGGGTGAGGACGGCGCCCAGGCCGAGGCCGAGCAGCAGCAGCCGCCAGGCGATCGAGCCGAAGGAGGTGTGGGCGTCGAGGTTCGTCAGGGACAGCAGCGAGCCGGCCGTGACGACCAGTCCGGTGGTGATCAGGACCCGCGCGGACACCCGGTGCATCAGCCGTCCGACCGGCAGGCTGGCGGCCAGCGAGGCCCCCGTCACCATCACCATCCGCAGGGCCGCCTGCATGGTGCTCAGGTGCTGCACCATGCCGAAGTACAGGCTGAGCACGAAGAAGAAGCCGATCAGCCCCAGGAAGCTGATCATCGCGACCAGTGAGGTGGCGGTGAACGCGGGGCTGCGGAACAGCGCGAGGTCGATCATCGGGCTGGCGCTGCGGCGCTCCACCACGACGAACACCACCGCGGCGAGCACCCCCAGGGCCAGCGCGGCGACGGTCGCGGGCTCGCCGAAGCCGTTCGCGCCGCCCTCGATCACCCCGTAGACCACGGCGGTGACGGCCACGGCCGCGCTGATCTGCCCCGGCCAGTCCAGCCGGCGCCCGTGCGGCGCGCGCGAGTCCGGCAGCAGGAACGCGGCGACGACCAGCACCAGCAGCGACACCGGGACGGGCAGCAGGAAGATCCAGCGCCACGCCACGTGCTCCAGCAGCACGCCCGCGATCAGCGGGCCCACGGCCAGCGAGGCCAGCAGGGACATCGCCCACAGGCCGATGAACTTCCCCCGCTCCCGGTGGTCCGGCACCGCGTGGCTGATCAGCGCCAGCGTGGTGGGCAGCAGCGCCGCCGCCCCCAGCCCGGAGGCCGCCTGCCCGGCCCACAGCACCCGCACCGAGTCCGAGCTCAGCGAGATCGCGGCGCCCAGCGCGCACAGCGCCATGCCCGCCTGGAACACCCGCTTGCGGCCGTGGACGTCGCCCACCACGCCGGTGGTCAGGATCAGCGCGGCCATCGGCAGCACGAACGCGTCCGACACCCAGGACAGTTGGGCCGTGGAGGCGCCGAGCGCCCGTTGGATCGCCGGCAGGCTCACCGACACGGTGGTCACCGGCAGGTAGGCGACGAAGACGCCCAGGCAGGCCATGACGAGGGTGGTGCCCCGTCCGGCCGGGGGGCGCCGCGCCCGGAGGCCCTGCGCCCGGGAGCGCCGAGCCCCGGGGTCCTGGGCCTGGGGGCCCTGCATCGTTGCGGAGTTCACGAAGGGTTCCTTCGACTGCGGAGGTGCCGCGCGGGCACCGGCTGCGGTGAGAGCGCCGCCGTCCGGCGCGCGCCCGCTCACAGGCCGGGCGCACCGGCCGGGCCCCGCGGCCCGTGCCGGCCACCGGTCGCCTGCGGAGCCGCCGACCAGCTTCACCCGGACGGGCGAGGGATCCCCAGGCGAGACCGGCAGATGTTCCACAACCTCCAGCCCGGCGATCGGTGTGTGACGATTCCCCCATGCCCGACGACCTGGACCGCAAAATCATCCACGGACTCCACTACGCCCCGAGGGTCTCCTTCCGCCGCCTCGGCGAGGTCATCGGGGTGTCCGAGCAGACCGTGGCGCGCCGCTACACCGCCCTGCGCCGCGGCGGGGTCCTGCGCGTCGTCGGCCTGAGCAGCCCCGCCGCCCACGGCCAGGCCGAGTGGATCGCCCGCCTGCGCTGCCGCCCCGACGCGGTGGGGCCGCTCGCCGACTCCCTCGCCCGCCGCTCCGACGTCGCCTACGTGGGCATCGCCTCCGGCGGGTCGGAGATCAACTGCATCATCCGCTCACCGGCCGGCACCGGCCGCGACGACGTCCTGCTGCGTCAACTCCCCAAGGCCGCCTCCGTCCTCGACATGAGCGTCGACCTGCTGATCCACCCCTTCGGCGCCGAGCGCGCGGCCGGCTGGACCGGCGGGGAGGGCTCCCTCGACGGCGATCAGGTGCGGCAGCTCGCCGGGGACCGCGCCGAGCCCGTCGGCCCCCCGCTCACCCCGGGCGAGGAGGACCTCCCCCTGCTCGCCGCCCTGGCCGAGGACGGCCGCGCCTCCCACACCAACCTCGCGGAGGTCACCGGCTGGTCCAAGCCCCGGGTCGCCCGCCGCCTGGAGGCCCTGGAGGCCAGCGGCTCCCTCGTCTTCGACGTCGACACCCTGCCCGAACGCCTCGGCTACGAGCTCAACGCCACCCTCTGGCTCCAGGTCGACCTGTCCCGGCTGCACGGGATCGGCGAGGAGATCAGCCGGCACGACGAGTGCGCCTTCGCCGCGGCCGTCAGCGGCCGGCACAACATCATGGCGGTCGTGTTCTGCAAGGACACCCCGGACTTCTACCGGTACCTCAGCCACCGCCTCGCCCACCTCGACGGCATCCGCGGCTACGAGATCAGCGTCCGGGTGCGCCGCCTCAAGCAGGCCGCGTCCCTCATCCACCACGGCCGACTCGTCCACCCGGCCCTCGCCTGACGCCGCACCGACCTGACACCGCACCGACCTGGCGCCGCACCGATCTGACGCCGCACCGACCTGGCGCTGCACCGATCTGACGCCGCACCGACCTGGCGCCGCACCGATCTGACGCGGACACGTCCCGGGTCAAGATCCGCTCGGTCACGGGTCTGTCCCAGCGGGCGCCGGCCGTGTCGGGGCGGCGGGGGAGTCGTGAGAACCGGTGTGCCGCCTGGGCTCGGGGCCGTATGGCGGGGATAAGGAGCCCGACGTACGCGCTCCTTCGTGTAACAGCACTGTCTTGGCGGCCGGTTGGGCGGAACGGTTCTCCCGGTGCGGTTGTCCTGCTCACCAGAAACCCGGCCACTACCACCCGAACCTGAGGAAGACATGATGCGCGTTCAGAAGCTGACCCTCGCCACCCTGGTCGTTGCCGCCGGTCTCTCCCTGACGGCCTGCCAGAACGACGACCTCGACAGCGGTACGGCGGCGAAC
Source organism: Kitasatospora sp. NPDC030952 (assembly GCF_055571335.1). Taxonomy (NCBI): domain Bacteria; kingdom Bacillati; phylum Actinomycetota; class Actinomycetes; order Kitasatosporales; family Streptomycetaceae; genus Kitasatospora; species Kitasatospora sp. NPDC030952. The sequence continues at coordinate 255,032 of NZ_JBVIFM010000006.1, read as the reverse complement.
ACGCCGACCGCCGCGCCGACCGCCGGCGCCGTGCCCACCAAGGCCGCCCCGGCCGGTTCGGCCCCCAGCGGGAAGGCCACCACCGGCGGGAGCGGTTCGACCGACGGCGGCAAGGCGGGCGGCAAGTGCCGGACCGACGACCTCACCATCTCGGCCGCCGACCGCACCATCGACGGCGATGCCACCCGCACCGTGGTGGTCGAGCTGAAGAACAAGAGCGGCCACGACTGCTCGATCAGCGGGTACGCCGGTGTCGACCTGAAGACCAACGCGGGCTCGATGTCGGCGGAGCGCTCCGGTGAGCCGGTCGTCCCGGGCGTCCTCAAGAACGGGAAGTCGACCTTCTTCGGCATCAGCTACCCGGCGAACAACACGGGTGGCACCGGCCTGCGCCTCACCGGCCTCGTGGTGACCCCGCCGGACGAGACCAAGTCCGTCACCCTCCAGTGGCCGGGCGCCGCCTCACTGCCCGCCACCGACGCCCCCGGCAACCCGGTGAAGGTCGGCCCGATCGGCAGCGCCGGGCAGGGCGGCCAGTGATCGGCGCGAGCCGGATTCAGCTCACCGACCCGCCGCCGGGGGGCGGCGGGTCGGTGTCGGGCGCCCGCTACTTCACGTAGGCGGTCCACTGCTGGTTCGACGAGCCGACCGACAGCTCGGTGGTGACCCGCTGGTCCTGCCCGTTGGCCTGGAGGACGTAGTCCAGGTACTTCACGCTGGCGATGGCGGTGGCGTCCACGCTCGGCTCGACGATCCACCGCTGGCCGAGGTCGTTCTGGTCGCAGGTCTGCTGGGTGACGGTCTTGCCGGGGCCGTTGGCCACGAGGCACTTGCCGTAGTGGGTGCCCTTGATGGTGAAGGTGCCGTTGCCGAGCGGGGTGAGGGTCCAGGCCTGGTAGGTGAGGACGGCGTCGCGGGTCCAGACGTCGTTTCCGAGGTACTCGTCCAGGTCGGTGGTGTCGCTCTGGACCTGGAGGGAAGCGGTGACCGGGACGGCGGCCGTGGCCGGGGTGCCGTTGAGGGCGGCGATGCCGCTGAAGGAGGCGGCGGCCACGAGGGTCGCGACGGCCTTCTGGGTGATGCGCACTGCTTCTCCTAGCTGGAAGGGGCGGCGGGCCCGGGTGGGCTCGCCCGGCCGCGAAGCTAGGGGGGTGAGGGAGTTCGTTTGTGGACGACTCGATGAGGGTAGGCCAACCGGTTCAGGCGTTTCGCCGGTTCGGCGCAGTAGACGTGCGCCGGCTCCGGTCGGGGTAGGACCCGCCGGAGCCGGTGGCTTGAGTCGGTGGCTGGAGCCGGTGGCCGGAGTCGGACCGGCCGGGGTCAGAGCGTCCCGGTGATGCCGACGGCGTAGTGGTTGCCGTTGACGCCGGTCAGGTCGACGGCGGCGGCGTTCTGCCAGCTGCCGTCCGGGTGGCGGACGGCGTGCAGGATGCGGTTGTCCGTTGTCACGAACGCCACCTGGAGTTCCCCGGCGACGGTCGCGGCACTCACCGACGTCGTGGTGAACGAGCCGGCCACCGAGGTCAGGTCGGCCAGCGGCATCCACTGGCCGTTGCCGAGCCGGGCGCCGTGGTACTGCTTCGTCCCCCCGTTCGACGTGATGACGATCTGCATGTCCGCGCCGGAGCCGGTCACCGCGACGTCGGTCGCCGGACCCGCGTCCCCCGCTGCCGCGTACACGTCCCCCCACGGGCTCCAGGTGCCGTCGGCGCCGCGGATCGAGTGGTAGACCCGGCCGCCGGCGACGGCCACCACCTGCAGCTGACCGTTCACGGAGGCCTCGGACGCGGAGGTCACGGCCCCGGGCAGCGCCCCTGCCTGCGACTGCACGTCGCCGAACGCCGCCCAGGTCCCGTCCGCGTGGCGCACCGAGTGGAACAGCCGCCCGTTCGCGACCGCCAGCACGTTCAGCTCCGGGCCGATCGACACCGCGGACACCTTCGTCACCGAACTCAGCTGCCCGGCCTCGGAGCTGACGTCGCCGAACGCGCCCCACTGGCCGTCGGCGAAGCGGACGACGTGGTAGATGTCGCCGTTGCCGCCGACCGCCACCACGTGGGTGTCGCCGTTGATGCCGGCGTCCGCCACCGAACCCACGGCGCCGATGTCGCCGACCTGGGCGTTGACGTTGGCGAAGCCCGACCAGTTGCCGGACGCGTCACGGGTCGCGTGGTAGATCCCGCCCCCGCCGTTCACCAGCACCTGCGTCTTCCAACTCGGCGCCGGAGCCGGGTTGGGGGAGGGGTCGGGGTACGGGTTGGTGTGGTCGGTGGAGAGACCGGTGCCCGGCGCGCACGACCAGGCGCGGGCACCCTGGTCGGCCAGGATCTTCTCCGCGATGAGGATCTGCTGCTGCTTGGTGGCGAGGTCCGGGCGGGCCGCGTAGTTCAGGCCGCCGTAGTAGCGCCAGTTGGCGAGGCTGATCTGGAGACCGCCGTAGTAGAGCCGGTTGGCGCTGACGATGCTCCAGTTGCCGCTGCTCTCGCACTGGGCGACCTTGTCCCAGGTGGCGACCGAGGCGGCCGAGGCCTCCGTCGGAACGAGCAGGGGTGCGGAAAGTGCCATCAGTACGGCGGCGGCGGATATCCGGCGGAGGACGGGGGCCTTGAGCGTGCGTGCGGGCATGGTGGGCTCCTGGGAATCCGCGGTGGTGGACGCGGTGGGTGAGCGGCTGGATCGGGTGTCCCGGCCCGGGAGGGAAGTCGGGCGGCACCCGCGGGGTGTCGCCGGTCCGGGCCGGGGTGGCGGCGAGGGTGACCGCCCGGTCCCTTGGGCGGGACCGGGCGGTCGGGGTCCGGGTCGTCGGCGACCCGTTACTTGGCGAGGGTCTCCAGGTGCATGTCGCCGTTGGGCATGCCGCTGGCGGAGATGGCGTTGACGTGGCCGCCGCCGTCGGCGAGCGCGGCGCCCTGCCAGCTGCCGTCGGCGTGGCGGACGTTGTCGTAGACCGAGCCGCCGGTGAGGGTCACCAGGTGCATGTCGCCGTTGGGCAGCGCCGCGGCGGAGATGGCGCCGATGCCGCCGCCGTTGTCGGCGACCGCGGCACCCTGCCAGGTGCCGTTGGCGAAGCGGATGTTGTCGTAGACCGAGCCGTTGTTGAGGGTCTCGACGTGCATGTCGCCGTTGGGCATGCCGACCGCGGCGACGGAGGAGACGTAGCCGCCGTTGTCGAAGACCTGGGCGCCCTGCCAGCTGCCGTCGGCGTGGCGGACGTTGTCGTAGACCGAGCCGCCGGTGAGGGTCACCAGGTGCATGTCGCCGTTGGGCAGCGCCGCGACG
>NZ_JBVIFM010000006.1:0-251659 GCF_055571335.1 Kitasatospora sp. NPDC030952 | reverse complement strand
CGACGGAGACCGCGCCGACCGACCCGCCGCCGTCCGCGACCTTGGCTCCCTGCCAGGTGCCGTTGGCGAAGCGGATGTTGTCGTAGACCACGCCGCCGGAGAGCGTTTCGACGTGCATGTCGCCGTTGGGCATGCCGACCGCGGCGATCTGGTCGATGTGGCCGCCGCCGTCGGCGAGGGCCGCGCCCTGCCAGGTGCCGTTGGCGAAGCGGACGTTGTCGTAGACCGAGCCGCCGACGAGGGTGAGGACGTGGGTGTCGCCGTTGGGCAGCGAGGCGGTGGCGACCTGGGAGACGTCGGCGCCGCCGTCGGCGAGGGCCGCGCCCTGCCAGTTGCCGTTGGCGAAGCGGATGTTGTCGTACACGTGGTTGCCCGCGGGCAGGGCCGGGGCGGGAGCGTCGCTGCCGCCGGCGTCGTTGCCGCCGCGCGGCGAGACGTAGCCGCTGATGCGCTGGCCGCCCCAGCTGTAGCCGATCGCCGAGCTGTGGGTGGCCTGCTGGACGATGGAGGTGGCGGCCCAGTTGCCGTGCACGCCGTGCTCGTTGCCGCCGATGGTGGTGACGGTGCCGTTGCCGACGGCCGTCACCAGGGCGACGTGGTCGGCGTAGTCGTATCCGTTGTAGTTGAAGAGGAGCGCGTCGCCGACGTGCGGGGTGCTGTGCAGCCCGCCGTTGTAGCGGCCGAAGCTGCCGGCGCCCGGGGTGAGGCCGGTCACGTCGACACCGTTCTGGGCCCAGACCCACTTGGCGAAGTCTGCGCACCAGGCCTCGGGGCCCCCGGTGCAGCTGCTGTAGTAGCCCTTCCCACCGGCGCTGTTGGTCGAGCAGGCCTGGTCGCCGAGGTTGGCCTGCGCGGTGGCGGCGATGGAGCTCCCGACGCTGGCGGAAGCCGGGGAGGCACCCAGGGCGAGGCTGATGGGCAGGAAGGCGGCGGCGGTGCTCAGTGCGGCGGCACGGCGAAGAGTGGTCTTGGACATGACATATCTCCAGAAGTGTTGCGAGGCAGGGAAGTGGGTGCCGCCGCGAGCGATGTGCGGCGGGAGAGCGAGTCGGGCGCGTTCCGGACGGTTGCCCTGCAGGAGCAACCGGTCGACGGGACATGGCGGCCCGGGGGGAATCAGCCCCAGATCATGTTGTCGGCCGTCGCGGTGATGACCGGCTGGGAGGAGGAGTCGGCGGCCTGGGCCGTGACGGCGGGGACCAGGAGGGCGACGGCGAGGGCGGCGACCGCGGCGGCCTTGGCGGCGATGGTGCGAAGCATGACGGTTCCTCTGGAGGTCTGACGAAACGGTGGACGGTTCCGGTACCGGCGTCCCGCGGTGGCGCCTTCTCCGGTGGCCTTCAGGGGCTGGCCCCTTCCGACGACCACTAGCTTCGTCGCTGGTCAGGGCGGGTGGAAGGGTTCTCAGCTGGACGGAACCGTCCCTGGACCGTTCCGTCCAGGACCACTCCGGTCAGGACCGTTCCGGCCAGGACCGACCGGTGCCGGACAGCAGGCGCTCGTAGAACGGCGCGACGAGCGGGGCGGCGGCCGTCATCGCCCGCCAGCCGGCGAACGGGGGCACGGTCGCCAGGGCACGGCGGCAGAACGCGGAGGCCCGGCGCTCCGCCTCGGTGAGTGAATCGGCGAGGAGGTAGAGACCGAGAACCGGGTCCGGGGTGGCGTACGGATGGACGACGACGTGCTCGACCCGGTCCTCCGGGTGGACGGCGGCCAGTAGGAGCGCACGGGCGTCGTGGGGCAGCGGTCGGCCGGGTGAATCGGGTCGCAAGGCGACATGGACGAGGTACATGGACCGAGCGTGCCGAAGCGGGAATTAGCCGTGAAGGGGATGACCCGGGACGGTTCAGTCCCTGACCGGAACCGTCCACAAAACCCTGCGGCCGCGTTCCCGGCGGATGTGAAATGATCGCGTGCATATCGAACACGGGTTCATCACGGGGGTAAGGATGCTCACGGCACTGGGGCTGGACCAGGTCTCAGAGGCGGTCTACCGGACGATGCTCGCCCATCCGCAGGAGGGTGTGGCAGCGCTTCGGACGCGCCTGGCCCTGTCCGACCAGCAGGTCAGGCAGGCACTGGACACGCTCAGCGAACTGGCGCTGCTGCGGCCGTCCGCCGACCGCGAGGGCGAGTTGCGGGCCGTCTCCCCCGAAGCGGGGATGGAGATCCTGATGGCCCGCCAGCAGGCGGAACTCGCCGCGCAGCAACTGCGCATCGAGGCCTCCCGGGCGGCGGCCGCCCAGCTCATCGCCGAGTACGCCGACCTGCGGCCGACCGGTAACCACCCCGGCGTCGAGCAGCTCACCGGCCTGGACCAGATCCGCGACCGGCTCACCACCCTCACCCGCGAGGTGCGCGAGGAGGTCATGACCTTCGCGCCCGACGGCGGGCAGAAGCCCGAGAACATCGAAGCCGCCAAGCCGCTGGACCTGGACCTGCTGGGACGCGGTGTCCGGATGCGGACGGTCTACCTGGACAGCGTCCGCAACAGCCCGCACACGGTCGAGTACGTCACCTGGCTCGCCTCCCACGGCGGTCGGGTCCGTACTGTCGCCGCGCTCCCGACCCGGATGATCGTGGTCGACCGGGCCACCGCCGTCATCCCCGTCCACAGCGACAACACCGCCGCCGGAGCCGTCGTCCTCACCGGCGAGGGCATGCTGACCGCGTTGTGCGCCCTGTTCGAGACCGTCTGGGCGGGCGCGCAGCCGCTCGGCACCGCCGCCCGCTCCGACGAACACGGACTCACCGCCCAGGAGCAGGCGACCATCGCGCTGCTCGCCGAGGGGCACACCGACGACGCCATCGCCAAGCGGCTGGGCGTCTCGCCCCGTACCGCCCGCCGGATAGCCACCGACCTCATGGAACGCCTCGACGCCCGCAGCCGCTTCCAGGCGGGCGTACGGGCGGCTCAGGCCGGCTGGCTCGCGCCCTGAGCCGGGGGCGGGTGGGTCGGGTCAGACCTCGGCGGTGGCGGCGAAGGTGATGAAGGCCTGCCAGGCGGCCGGCTCGAAGGCCAGCTGGGGGCCGCTCTTGTCCTTGGAGTCACGGACGTGGACGGCGGCGGCGGTCTCGGCGACCTCGACGCACTGGGCCTCTTCGTTGGTGCTGTAGCTGCTCTTGAACCACGCAAGCTCGGCCATGTCTAGTGCTCTCCCAGAATCTGTTCGATCAGGGCCAGGGACTCGCTCAGCCCCAGGGCCTGAGCCCGGATGCTGCTGTACCGTGCGGCCATATTACGGACTTCCACTGGGTCCGTGATCAATCGATTCAGGTGCTGCGCTGCCGCGTAGCCGATCTGCGGCCTTCCATTGGGCGGCGTGAGGATCGTGAACGAGCCGCCCATTCCGGCGTGGTTCATCCGGTCCAGTGGCATGATCTGGAGCTCGGGACCCCGCATCTCCCCTACCTTGAGCAGGTGTTGGAGCTGTTCCTTGTGTACGTCCCATCCGCCCAGAGGGCGACGGAGCACGCTCTCGTCCAGCACCCACGTGACGACCGGCAGGGGCCAGCGCGCCAGGATCTCCTTCCGCGCCAGCCGTACTGCCACCCACTCGTCGATCTTCTCCGGTGACAGCAGCGGCCGACGCATCTCGTACAAAGCGCGGATGTACGCCTCGGTCTGGAGTAGTCCCGGGATCACCATCGTGCTGTACTCGTGGATCTCGATGGCTCGGTTCTCCTCGACGGTGAAAGCCTTGGAGAACGCCGGGTGTCGCTCGCTGACCCGGATCTTGGCCTTCATCACGTCGTCCGCGACAACCTTCAACGCGCCTCGGGCGTCGAGGAGTTCGTCCACCGTCGTCAGGTACTCGATCCTGGGGGTCCGCACGCCCCGCTCGATCGCGCCGACCAGGTCCTCGCTGTAGCCGGACATCTTGGCCAGCTGCTTCTGGGTGATCCCCGCCCGCTCACGGAAGAGCTTGATCAGCTTGCCCACCGCGCTGTAGAACTCCGCGACGCCGTCGGAGTTCTCGGCCGTCTCGCCGTCGTCGAAGACCGTGCGCTCGACGCCACCCACGGCAATCACCCGCCCTTTCGATTGATCCGGGCCAGCTGACAAGCCGACCCTCCGCATCCGTACATGCACGCTCTGTGCTCGCCAGGTCCATGGTCAGCGTACGTCCGCCCCGTCACGCTTCTACCCATGACGACCGAAATCCCCCTCGACAGACCCCGCCCCCACACCACCATGCTCCCCGCCACCCCCAAGGGAGCCGCCACCTGCCGACGCATCGCCAGGCGTCAACTCACGTGCTGGGGGCTGAACTCCACGCACACCGAGCCGTTCCACTCCGCCCTCCTCGTCATCGCGGAGCTGGCCGCCAACGCGATCAGCCACGGACGCGTTCCGGGGCGCGGGTTCGAGCTGCACCTCTCCCTCACCACCACCGCGCGCCGGGGCACCACCCTGCGCATCGAGATCAGCGACCCCAGGGGCGACAGGCTCCCCGTCCTCCCCACCGTCCACACCCCCAACGCCCAGTCCGGACGCGGCCTCACCCTCATCGACGCCCTCTGCGACCGCTGGGGCACCATCCCCCGCCACCCCAACGCCAAGACCGTCTGGGCCGAGCTTGACCTCACCGATGCCACCCCCGATGCCACCTGAACCCCGCCATAGCGACGGGCGGGCCGTGCTCTGCACCCTCCTTCCGTTCGCCCTCCTCCTCGCCCTCCTCGCCTGGGCCTATCCCCTCACCGCTCCCAGGCCCAACCGCCCCACCCCGCATCCCACTTCAAGCCCCACCCCGTGAAACACCGAGGAGTGGGAAGTCGGCCCCACCGACTTCCCACTCCTCGCTCCACCCCGCCCTACAGTGCGGTGCGGTAGGCCTCCAGTCGCTCGGCCAGCTCCTTCGGGTGGCCGAGCATCGGCAGGTGGTCGCCGGGCATCTCGTCCGGCTGGATGCCGAGCCGTTCGACCGTCACCCGCCGCATGAACTCCACGGGGAAGAACCGGTCACCGGCCGACAGCAGGGCCCTGGTCGGCACGTCCGGCCATGAGGTCAGCGGCCAGGGTTCGCCGAACGGGGCTGCCGCCTGGGGGCGTTGGTGTTCGGCCAGCAGTTCGGAGGCGAGGGGCGCCGGGGTGTCGTGGAGGAAGAAGGAGCGCGGGTCCTCCTCGGTGCCCTCGGGGACGCCCCGGTGCCGGTCGGCTTCCTGCCGTGCCGGCCCGTACCCGGTGTTGTCCCACCAGAGGCCCGGTGTCTCGCCCGGGGCCGGGACCTGCGCCTGGAGCATGACCAGCAGGTCCACCGGCAGCCGGTCGCACACCAGCGGGCCGGTGAATCCGCCGAACGAGTGGGCCACGACGATAAGTTCGGCACGGTCGCCGACCGCCTCGACCACGGTGTCCGCGTACTCGGCGAGCCCGGCCGCCTCGTCGTCGCACGGCAGGTCCGGCGCGACCACCGCGTGGCCCCGGTCGCGCAACTCGGCGGCCAACGGTCCCCAGTACCACGCGTCCGCCGCCGCGCCGTGGATCAGTACGTACGTCGCCACCGTGCCCACCTCCGACATCGGGAACCCGCCACCCTCCGGCGGCACTTCACCCGCCGCACCGTACTCGGCCGCGCGGACGACCGGCCGCACCGACGCGTGAGTTCACCGGCCCGGCCGACGGTTCGCGGGTGCACCCGACTCCCCTCCTCCGGCCCCTCGGCGGGCGGAGGTCTAGGCTGGCGCGGTGACTGATGAGCAGGAGCGGGAGCGGCCGTCGGGAGTGTGGGCCACGGCGGTGGGGGTGGCCCGGGTGCGGGCGCTGGAGACCGAACGCGCGGACGCGTTGTTCCGCGATCCGCTGGCGCGGGCCTTCGCCGCCGCCGGCGGCCTCTGGCCCGGCTCGCCGCCCCCCGTCGACGAGGCCGCGCACCGGCGGCGGCTGGCCGTGTCGTACTCCATCGTCATCAGGACGAAGTTCCTCGACGACCTGGTGCGGCAGGCCTCCGCGTCCGGAGTCCGGCAGGTCGTGCTGCTCGGCGCCGGCATGGACAGCCGGGCCTTCCGGCTGGACTGGCCCGAGGGTACCCGGCTGTTCGAGGTCGACACCGCCGCGCCACTGGACTTCAAGGCGTCGGTGCTGCGCCAGGAGCGGGCCGTCGCGCGCTGCGAGCGGATCACCGTCCCGGTGGACCTGCGCGAGGACTGGCCGGGCGCACTGGCCGCCGCAGGGCATGACCCGGCCGCGCCGACCGTGTGGATCGCCGAAGGGCTGCTGATCTACCTGCCCGAGGACGCGGTGGAGCTGCTGCTGGCCCGGATCGGCGCGCAGTCGGCGGTGGGCAGCCGGATGGGGCTGACGCTGGGCTCGCGCGGTGTGCTCGAGCGCTTCGGCGCGGACGCCGTGCCGGGATCGGCGGCGTCCATGTGGGTCTCGGAGATGCCCGACGACCCGGTGGACTGGCTGGCCGGGCACGGCTGGGAGGCCGAGAGCCACACCCTGCGCGAGTGCGGTGCCGCCTACGGCCGCCCGATCAGCACCCCGCCGCAGCGCGAGGAGCGGCCCGGCGGACTGATCTCGGCGGTCCGCCGGTAGAGCGCCTCCCGGTTCCCCGGACGCTGAACCGGGGGTGCCGGGGCGCCGGGGTGGCGTTCGGGGTGGAGATCGGGGAGGCTCGGGCGCATGGTCTCGGTGGTGCAGAACGTGGCGATCGACTGTGCGAACGCCTATGAGCTGGCGCAGTTCTGGAGCAGGGTGACCGGCCGTCCGCTGGGCCCGGACGACAAGCCGGGGGACGAGGAGGTCGCGGTGGCACTCGCGGAGGGCGGCCCGGTCCTCTACTTCGCCCAGGTGCCCGAGCCCAAGACGGTCAAGAACCGGCTCCACCTCTGCCTGCGCCCGGAGGACTCGCGCGAGCAGGAGGTGGAACGACTCCTGGACCTCGGCGCCACCCTCGTCGCCGACCACCGGCAGCCCGACGGCGGAGGCTGGGCCGTCCTCACCGACCCCGAGGGCAACGAGTTCTGCGTCCTGCGCAGCACGGCCGAACGCGCCGCCACGGAGGCCTGACGTCCTGCGGCCCGCTTCAAGGGCGCGGACCGGGAAGTCGGCCCGGCCGACTTCCTGATCCTCGGACCGTTGACCCCCTCAGTTGCGGGTGTGCACCATGATCGTCCCATCTTCGTAGGAGGCGGCCTTGACGACGGCTGAGCAGTTGGATCTGGCTCTGTTCCGTGATGACGAAGGCAACAGCGTTCGCATCACGGTGCTCGGCCCCTTGCCGGGATTGCCTGGAGGGCTCGCCGCCGAGATCGTCGTCGACACGCCGTTCGTGGCCGGACGCGTGAAGCTCTCGTTGTGGCGGTCACGGCTGACTTCGTGGGGCGAGGCCCTGGATCGCCTTGAGGCCGGCGAGGACATCGCCTGGTTGCACGTCCAGCGTGGCCCGTCCGTCTTCATTCAGCTGGACGGCGAGCGTGGCTGTCCCGAGGTGGTGGTCGAGGATGCTCTCGTCTCGATGACGACCGTGCGGGTGCCGATCGACCTGCCGCCCGACTGGATCGCGACCCATCGGCACCTGCTGAGCGCCGTTCTCACCACCTGGGACGACCAGCTGTCGTCGGAGTGAGCACCGTTTCCGCTGACGGATGGACGGATGGACGGACGGACCGGGCGGACGGGCGGACGGGCGGACGGACGGGGGCAGGGCCGGGCACTACAGGTGTCGTCTGGCGGCACTACAGCTGAAGTGTGGCCAGTTCCGCCGCCGAGAGTGCCAGCCCCGCTGCGGCGGCCGAGTCGCGGATGGACGCCGGGCGGCGGGCGCCGGGGATCGGCAGGACGGTGGGGGACTGGGCCAGGTGCCAGGCGAGGCAGACCTGTTGGGGGCTGACGCCCCGCGAGCGGGCGAGGGTGTGGAACGGGGTGTCCGTGCCCGGTCCGCCGGCGCCCGGGTCGTCGACGGCGCTGCGGGAGATGCCGCCGAGCGGGCTCCAGGGGAGGAAGGCCAGGTCGAGGTCGGTGCACAGGTCGAGGGTGTCGCGGGTGGCCTGGTGCGCCGGGGAGAAACGGTTCTGCACGGCGACCAGGCGTGGGCCGAGGATCTCCCGGGCGGTGCGGATCTGCGCACAGTCCACGTTGGAGAGGCCGACCAGCCGGATGGTGCCCGCGTCGGCCAGGTCGCGCAGCGCGCCGACCGAGTCCGCGAACGGCACGGCCGGGTCGGGCTTGTGCAGTTGGTAGAGGCCGATGGCCTCGACGCCGAGCCGGGCGGCCGAGGCCTGGGCGGCCCGGCGCAGGTGGCGCGGATCGCCGTCGACCGTCCAGCTGCCGTCCCCGGGGCGGCCCCGGCCGCCCTTGGTCGCCACCAGGACGCCGTCCGCCGAGCCGCCGTCCGCCGAGCCGCCGTACGCAGCCAGCGCGCGGGCGATCAGCCGCTCGTTGTGGCCGACTTCGTCGGCGTGCCAGTGGTAGGAGTCGGCGGTGTCGATCAGCGTCACCCCCGCGTCGAGCGCGGCGTGGATCGTGGCGATCCCCTGCTCCTCGTCGGGCCGGCCCTCGACGGACAGCGGCATCGCGCCGAGACCGATGGCGCCGACGGTGACGTCACCGATCCTGCGGGTGGCCGGAGTTGTCTGAACGGTGGTCATGCGTGCGCCTCCTTGACGGCCTGCGGCAGCCAGTCGCTGATGTGAGAGAAACGGAAGCCCTGCCGGGCCGACCGGCCGGTGTCCATCGCGTAGCAGCGGTCGAAGGAGAACGGCGAGAGCGGCTCGCCGGCACCGCCTGCACCGCCGGCCGTCAACAGCGGCTCGACGCCGACCACCTGCCCGACGGCCTCGCACAACTGCCGTACGTCCAGGGCTCCTTCGGAGGCCGCGTTGACCGGCCCGGTGAAGTCCGCCAGCGCGGCCCAGGCCAGGAAGCGGGCGATCTCCGGCGCGTGGACGAAGGACGCGGGCTGCGGTGCCGGGTGGACGGCCACCGGCAGCGCGGCGTGGATCCGCTCCACGTAGTGGGCCAGCCGCCCGGTGAAGTCCGCGCCGCCGAGGACGTGGGCGGTACGGACGGTGACGAGGTCGAAGGCTGCCTGCCGGGTGAGCAGCGCCTCCGCCTGGCGCTTGCCCTCGGCGTACCGGGCCTCCAGGAAATCCGGCTCCGACCAAGGGAGTCGCAGGTCAACCCGCTCGGCGGAGAGGTCCAGTGCCGGCTCCGCGAGCGCCGGTCCGCCGGGCCGCCCGAGGTGGGCGTAGACCTCGACGGTGGAGGTGAGCAGGTAGCGCGGGGTGCGGTCGGCGAACACCCGGGCGGCGATGGCGGCCTGGACGGGCGTGTAGCAGACCTGGTCCACGACGGCGTCGAAGCGCCGGCCGGCGAGCGCGGTGTGCAGCGCGGCCTCGTCGTCGCGGTCGGCGCGCAGGTGGGTCACCCCGGGCGGGGCGGGCGCCGAACCGCGGTTGACCACGGTCACCGCCGCACCCGCGTCGCGGAGCTCCTCGACCAGCCGCCTCCCGAAGTGGCGGCTCCCGCCGATCACGCACACGTCCATGCCGTCGATCCCTTCCTGCTGTGCCCTGCCGCGCCTTGCTGCGCCCCGCCCCGCCCCGCCCTGTCCTGCCGTGCCGTGCGGTTCGGTTCGGTGATCAGCCTGTCCGGCCCTGGACAACAGCAGTAGTGTCGGGATCGAAGGCCCGTCATTAGGAGAACTGTTGATCGACGTCCAGCGCCTCGCGGTGCTGCGGGAAGTCGCCCGCCGAGGCAGCTTCAACCAGGCGGCCCAGGCGTTGCACTGCACGCCCTCGGCCGTCTCCCAGCAGGTCGCCGCCCTCGAACGCGGCCTCGGCGCGCCCGTGGTGGAGCGCTCCACCCGGGGCGTCACCCTCACCGACGCGGGCCGACTGCTGGTCGAGGCCGCCGACGCGATCGCCGCCGAACTCACCGACACCCAGCAGCGCATCACCCGGCTGACCGCCGAGCGGACCGCCCTGACCATCGCCACCTTCGCCAGCGGCGGCCGACGCCTGCTGCCCGCGGCCCTGGCCGGCTTCACCGCCGACCACCCCGAGGTGGAACTGACCATCCTGGAGGCGGAACCCGAGGAGAGCCTGCCCGCCGTCCGCGAAGGACGCGCCGACCTCGCCCTCGCCTACCACCTCGAAGGCCCGCCACCCGTCCGCCCCGGCGACCGCTCCGGCCTGGACTGGACCGCCCTCGGCGAGGACCCGCTGCGCGTCGTCCTGCCCGTCCACCACCCGGCCGCACTCCGCCACCAGGACCGTCCCGAGGCACCCCACCTGGCCGAACTCGCCGACCAGCGCTGGATCCTGGGCTGCCGCAAGTCAGCCGGCCAGCTCGCCCGGTACGCCGCCCTGGCCGGCGTCGAACTGCGGATCTCCTGCACCGCGACGGACTACGAGTTCGCCCAGTCCCTGGTCCGCGCCGGGATCGGCATCGCCCTGATCCCCGAGATCGGCCTCGCCCCGCACCCACAGCTGGTCGCCCTCCCACTGGCCGAACCCAGCCCGCGCCGCCACCTCGGCGTGGCCCTCTCCCGCCGCCGCCGCGGACCCGCCGCACGGCTGGCGGAGGACCTGGCCGCCCGACTGGCGGAGGGAGGGCCAGCGGACGGGGAGCAGGGGGCGCCGACCGTCACCGTACGGCGCTGAGCGACGCGACACCTCCCGAAGGGCCCCCGGCCCCCGGCGCGGACGGCACCGTCAACCCCGAGCGACCGTCGGAGACCGTTGCGCCGCCATGCCGCCACACTGCCACGCCGCTACGCCGCTACGCCGCTACGCCGCTACGCCGTGATGCCCAAGGACCGCACCAGCTGGTCGAGTTCGGAGCGGAACAGCTTGTCCGGCGCGAAGGTCTGGGCACGCAGGTGGCCGTAGACCTCCAGGGTGACCAGGCCGTGCAGGTGGCCCCAGATCCGCAGGGCCAGGGCGACTCCGGCGGGGGGCAGGTCGGGAAAGGCCGGGCGGACCTTGTCGAGCAGGCCCGGGTCGAAGTCGTCCCAGGTGAACTGGTCTTCGCCAAACGGTAGTTCCGCTGCTCCGTGCGCCGCGTCCGCGAGCGCGGCGATGCCGACGCAGACCCGTCGGGCGGCGTCCGGTGCAGGGCCGCCCTCGGGGGCCTGGTAGCCGGGGACGGGGTCGCCGTAGATCAGTCGGAAACCCTCGGGGTTGGTGAGTGCCCAGTCGCGGAAGGCGTGCGCCCAGGCCGTGATGCGTGCGGCCGGGGCCCGGCGGGCCGAGTCGGCCCAAGCGGTGTCGACGGCATCGGCGAGCGCGGTGTAGACGTCGACGATGAGGGCGGTGACCAGGTAGTCGCGGGTGGCGAAGTAGCCGTAGATGGCGTTGGCGGTCATGCCCATCTCGCGGGCGATGGCCCGCAGGGTGATCGCGTCCGGGCCGCCGGAACGCATCAGGTCCAGGGCGGTGTGCTTGATCTCGGCGGTCGTCTCGGCCCGCAGTCGCTCGCGTCGTCCGGTGCTTGGGGTGGCTGCCACGGGCTCACTCTACCGCGTTGCTCTACAGCGTCACTTTACTGGTTGCCGTTCAGAAACTTCACGCCGTATAGTTTTCGCACAGCGTAATGGGTCCTGGTCCCGCGCTGTTCATCCGCCATGACCACGCATGACCCAAGGGGGAGAACCATGCACATCGGCGTCATCGGAGCCACCGGCACCATCGGCAGTCGGGTCGTCACCGAGGCCCTCGGGCGTGGACACCACGTCACGGCGTTCAGCCGCGACGCCGCTGCTGCGCTCACCGACCGGCGCGAGCACTTGACCTGGTCGACCCTCGACGTCCTGGACCCCGCGGGCATCGCCGCCGTGCTGCCCGGCATGGACGTCCTGATCAGCGGCTACCAGCCGGGGAACGCGGCGAAGGACTTCGAGGACACCGTCCGGCGCTCCATCGCCGACCCGGCGGGGGAGTTGGCCGCTCTCCGGGCCGAGACCGCGGACTATCCCGAGCCGTTGCGCGAAGCCCTGACGGCCGGGGCGTGGGAGGCGGAGTTCCTGGTCGGCGTCGCGGCGAAGGGTGCGGCGCGTGGCGATGTCCTGTACGTCTCGCTCTGCCTCTCCCGGGCGGTGGGCGTGCTGGTGCAGGCGCTGTACGCGCGGGACCGGCGCTGGTGCCTCAACGAGAAGGGGGCCCTTGTCGTGGTGGAGCAACTACCCGGCGTGCCAGCGGACTTCGGTGCCAGGGTGCGCGGGTTCCTGGGCGCGGTCGGGGAGACCCCCGAGGCGCTGACCGCGACGGTGGGCCGGGCGCGGCAGCTGGTCGGGGAGGCGATGGCAGTCCTGCGCGGATGACCGCACGCGCTTCCCGCCACTCCCACCGTATAGCGCACGGGGGCCCTTGCCGCAAGGCCCCGGTCGTGCCGCAGAATCGCCAACTCCAGGGCGGTCCCTGGGGGAACGGGAGAGTGACGAGATGCGAGTGGTGCTGTCCACCTACGGTTCGCGCGGCGACGTCCAGCCGTTGGCGGGTCTCGCGGTGAAGCTGCGGGAACTCGGCGCGCAGGTGCGGGTGTGCGCCCCGCCGGACGAGGAGTTCGCGCGGCGGCTGGCCGTGGCCGGGGTCGAGCTGGTGCCGGTGGGGGATCCGGTGCGGAAGCTGGTGGGCGGCACGCCGCCGGCGCCCGAGGACTTCCCCCGGCGGGTGGCCGCGCTGGTCGCGCGGTTCCACGAGGCCGTCGCGGCGGTGGCCGAACCGGGTGGTGCGGTGGTGGCGACCGGGCTGTTCCCGGCCGTGGCGGGGGCGCAGGCCGCGGCCGAGACGGTCGGCGCCCGCTTCGCGTGCGTCGCCCTCCAGCCGACCATGCTGCCCTCCCCGCACCACCCGCCGTTCGAGTACCCCAGCCAGCCGTACGCGCCGGGGCTGACCGGCAACCGGGAGCTGTGGCAGGACAACGTCCGGACCATGAACGCGCTGTTCGGCGAGCAGGTCAACGCCCACCGGGCCTCGGTCGGCCTGGCCACCGTGGACAATGTGCGCGACCACGTCCTCACCGCCCGGCCCTGGCTGGCGACCGACCAACTCCTCGACCCCTGGCAGCAGTTCGCCGGGAGCGAGGTCGTGCAGACCGGTGCCTGGCTGCTGCCGGACCACCGCCCGCTGCCCGCCGGGCTGTCGGCCTTCCTGGACGCGGGCGAGCCCCCGGTGTACGTGGGCTTCGGCAGCATGCCGCTGCGCGGCGCGCCCGACGCCGCCCGCGTGGTGGTCGAGGCCGCCCGGGCCCGGGGGCGGCGGGTCGTGCTCGCCCGGGGCTGGGCGGAGCTGGCCCCGGCCGACGGTGGGGCGGACTGCTTCGCGGTCGACGAGGTCAACCAGCAGGCGCTGTTCCCCCGGGTCGCCGCCGTCGTCCACCACGGCGGCGCGGGCACCACCACCGCCGCCGCCCTGGCCGGCACCCCGCAGGTGGTGGTGCCGCAGATCGTCGACCAGCCCTACTGGGCCGGTCGGGTCGGCGAGTTGGGCATCGGCGTCGCCCATGACGGGCCGGTCCCGACGGTCGGGACGCTGTCCGCCGCGCTCGGGCAGGCGCTGGCCCCGGAGGTCGGGGCGCGGGCGGCGGCCGTCGCGGGGGAGATCCGCACCGACGGAGCCGAGGTGGCGGCGAAGCTGCTGCTGGGCTGACGGCGCGGAGACGGGCCGTACGCCCATCTCGCCCCAACCGCGCCGCGCCGCCATTCGAGCCCCCTGGATCGTCACCCGGCCGCGGAACCACACGGCCGGGTGACGGCGCGTCAGGCCACGGGCGGAGCCGGACGGGATCAGCGGGTCAGGAACTGCTCACCCGAGTCGGGGACCTTGGTGCCGGCCTTGTCGAAGTACTCCCAGAGCTTCGCCGTCTTGCCCTCCGGGCGGGCCACCACGGCCTCGCGCAGCGGTGAGTCGGCCACGGTGACGATCTGCGGCTCGGTCGTGCTGCCGTCCGTCCAGGTCACCTTCACCCGGGCGATGTCCGGGCCGAGGGTGAGCCCGATGATCTCCCCGGGCGCCACCGTGTCGCCCTTGCCCCGGGCGCCGAGCAGGCCGCCGGCGATATACGTGCCGTCGCGCGGGTCGAGCGTGCCCGGTGAGGGCGTGGTGCCCGTGGAGTCGTGGCTCAGCCGAGTGCCGTCCACCGTGAAGTAGGTGTTGGCGATATCGGACTTGGGATCGTAGTACTGGTCGACGAACTCCTTGGTCGGCTTGGTGAGCGCCGAGTCGTACGGGCTGCGCTCCTGCCACACCGCCAGCGCCTGCTCGAACGCCCGGTCCTTGGGCGCCGTCGGCCACACGGCCCGCCACAGCTTCCACTGCTTGCCGTCGGGCGTGGTGCCCTCCCCGACCACCACCCGCACCGGGGTGAACGGGTCCCGCGCCGCCGGGGTCGCCGCCGCGCCCGGGGTGGCCGACGGCGGGCCGCCGGTGCCCGCGCCGTGGCCGGTACCCGCCGCGACCAGCGGCTGGGAGGCCGTCGGCACCGGGCGCAGTTCGGAGAGCGCCCCGCCCGCCAGCACCACCGCGGAGGCCAGCGCGAGCGCGCCCACCACCGTCCGGCGACGGCGCCGGATCCGCCGGCCGCCCGCCATGATGTCCGCCACCGGCACCGGGCCGATCCGCGCGGTCGACGCCGCCTCGGCCAGACCCAGCCCGACCCACAGATCGGTGTCCTTGTCCGCTTCCGCGTTCCCCATGGTCATACCGCCCCTCCGATCTCAGTCCTGTCCTTCAGTTCCACCAGCGCCGACACCTGCCGCAACCGCCCGATGCCCTTCGCCGCGTGACTGCGCACCGCGCCCGCCGAGCAGCCCATCGCCACCGCGGTCTGGCTGTCGCTGAGGTCCTCCCAGTAGCGCAGCACCACCGCCTCGCGCTGGCGCGGCGGCAGTGTGGCGAGCGCCGCCAGCAGTGCCCCGCGCTGGTCGGAACGGGCGAAGCCGTCCTCCGTCCCCGCCGCGTCGGGCACCGCGTCGACCAGCAGCTCCGGCGGCCGGCGGCGCCAGCGGCGGGCGTGCTGGTTCACCAGGATCCGCCGCACATAGGCGTACGGATCGTCCGCCCGGCGCACCTTCGGCCAGGCCGCGCACGCCTTCTCCGCCGTGGACTGCACCAGGTCCTCCGCCGCGTACTGCTCCCCGGCGAGCAGGAACGCCGTCCGCACCAGCCGTGGCCAGGCCGCCACGATGAACGCCTGGAACTCCTCGTCCCGCACGCTCTTCGGTTCTCCCATGAGCACCTCCTCACCCACCCAGAGCCCACCCGGGGCCGGAAGCGCTTACTCTCCGCCCGCTCGCCCGCCCGCTCGCCCGCCCGCTCGCCGTCGAACTCGCCGCCGAAGAGGTCCGGACCGCGCGGGAACCGGCCGCGCCACACCCCCCGGCCCCGAAATGACTGGCGTCCGACCAGCGGCGATGGCTAGCATCCGCCGAATGATCCTCTCTCATGACGACTCCGGTACCGGACCCGCCGTTCTCCTGCTCCACTCCTCGGTGTGCGACCGACGGATGTGGGACCACCAGTGGCAGGCCCTGCTCGACGCCGGTCACCGCGTCATCCGCTGCGACTTCCGCGGCTACGGCGACACCCCGCACCCCGACGAGCCGTACGGCGCCGCGGCCGACGTGCTCGCCCTGCTCGACCACCTCGGCGTCGAACGCACCGCCCTGGTCGGTGCCTCCTACGGCGGCCGGATCGCCCTCACCGCGGCGGCCCTGCGCCCGCAGGCGGTCACCGCGCTGGCCCTGCTCTGCGCGGGCCGGCCCGGCCACGAACCCACCGAGACCCTGCGGGCCTTCGGCGCCGAGGAGGACGCGCTGCTGGAGGCCGGCGACATCGACGGCGCCGTCGAGCTCAACGTCCGCACCTGGCTCGGCCCCGAGGCCGGCGAACCGGTCCGGGAGCTCGTCCGCCGCATGCAGCGCCACAACTTCGACGTGCAGCTGGAACTGACCGGCGGTCCGCGGCAGGAGGAGGTCGACCTCACCCGGGTCACCGCCCCCACCCTCGCGGTCTCCGGCGCCCATGACCTCCCGGACTTCCAGCAGATCGCCGCCGCCCTCCCGGACGTCCTCCCCGACGCCCGCCACCTGGCGCTGCCGTGGGCCGGCCACCTGCCGAACCTGGAGCGCCCGGCCGAGGTGACGGCCCTCCTGCTGGACTTCCTGCGCGAGGCGGCCTAGCCGGCCGCGCCGCCCGCTGCCCGCCGCCCGCTGCCGGGGTGCGCCGCCCGTCGCCCGTCGCCCGTCGCCCGTCGCCCGTCGCCCGCTGCCGGGGTGCGCCGCCCGCCGGTGGTGGGCGGCGCCCGTGCCACCCCCCCGGCGACTATCGGCCACGGGACGGAAAGGCCGGACTCGAACGTGTGTCGGGCGCCATCATGGGTGGGTGCACTTCACCTCGGAGACCAGCTCGGACGGCGTCGTGGAACGCCGCTTCGTCCTCGACGGCGTTCCCGGTCTGCTCTGGCAGCCGGACGGGCCGGGCCTCGGCGGCCGGCCGCTGGTGCTGCTGGGGCACGGCGGCGGGCAGGACAAGCTGGGGCCGCGGGAGCGGGCCCGGCGGTGTGCGGCGCGGTACGGGTGGGCGGCGGTGGCGATCGACGCCCCCGGGCACGGCGAGCGGGCGCGCACCGCGCAGGACGAGCGGTTCGCCACCGAGGTCGGGCAGTTGCTGGCGGCCGGGCGGCCGATCAGCGCCTGGGTGGCCCGGCACACGGCGGCGCTCGCGGAGCGGGCCGTACCGGAGTGGCGGGCGGTGCTGGACGCGCTTGAGGGTATGGCCGCGGAGCGGCTCGGGCCGGTGGGCTACTGGGGGTTGTCGCTCGGGACGGCGATCGGCATCCCGCTCGCGGCGGTCGAACCGCGCATCGTGGCCGCGGTGTTCGGGCTGGCGGGCCACGCCTCGCTGGTGGAGCCGGCCGGGCGGGTGACGGTGCCGGTGGAGTTCGTCCTCCAGTGGGACGACGAACTCCAGCCGCGCGAGGGCGCGTTGGCCTTGTACGGCGCGCTGGGCTCGGGGGAGCGGTCGCTGCACGCCAACCCCGGGGGTCACCTCGCGGTGCCGGAGTTCGAGGTGGCGGCCTCGGAGGGCTTCCTGCGCCGGCACCTCGACGGTGCGGTGCCGGTGGCCGGCTGACGCCGGGGCGTGGAGCCCGCCGGCGGATCCGTGTGCGTCCGCACCCGATCCGTGCACACTTCCGTCACATCGACCCCGTTCTTCACAGCTTTCCCGCAGCTTTCCCCCAGCTTTGCGTGTCCGTATTGCCGGGATGAATGGAATTTGTCGAGGATTGCTTGACATGGTCATATTCCGGCGCTTGTCCGGGGCGAGTAAAACTTCGCAAAGAATTGCCCTGTCCAACGATCTGCCCGGGCGCCCTTTTCAACAGAATGTTGCAGCTCAGTGGCCTAATGGTCACCCGGTGTCGATTTGACGTGACGCGTCGTGCCCGTCCCATTTCGCAATCCACAGGAGTACGGTTCCCAACGAATCGCCGAACGGGCTCCCGAGCAATCTCCCGAGCCCCCTCGGCCGTACCGGGGAATTGGTGCGCCGTATGGGACAACAAAAGGGTGGGGAAGGGGTCTCGGAAGGGGCTCCGGTGGCTGTCCGTCCGTCACTCGTCAGATTGGCCGTCGAAGTCCTGCGCGGGGTCGCCCAGGTCGATTTCATGCCGTCCGCCGCGTGCGGACTCTTCTTCGTCGCCGCACTGTTCGCCGCCGGCCGGCAGTACGGCCTCTACGGGCTGTTGGGCAGCGCCGTCTCCACCGGCGTCGGCTACGGCCTCGGGCTGCGGCGGGACGCCGTCGAGGCCGGGCTGACCGGGTACAACGGGTGCCTGGTGGCGCTCGGTTGCGCGGTGTTCCTCGATCCGGGGCACCCGGCCACGCTGGTGGTCGCCGTGCTCGGCGCCGCCGTCGCCGTGGTGGTCGCGGCGGGGGTCGGGGCGCTGCTGGAGGGCCGGGGGCTGCCCGCGCTGACCGCGCCGTTCTGCCTGGTCGCGACCGCCGTCACGGTCGCCGCGCCCGGGTTCCGGCGGCTCTGGCCGCAGGGTGCCGGCCCGGCCGCGCTGCCCGTCCCGGCCACCGGTGGCGGCGGGCTGAGCTGGGAACAGCTCTGGCACGGGTTCTTCGCCAACATCGGCCAGATCTTCTTCATGCCCCAGTGGTACGTCGGCCTGCTGTTCCTGGCCGGACTGTTCGCGGCCGATCGGCTCGCCGGGCTGATGGCCTGCGTCGGCAGTGCCACCGGACTGCTCTCGGCCTGGGCGTTCGGCGCCCCGGCCGGGGCCGTGGGGCAGGGGCTGCTCGGCTACAGCGGCGTGCTGGTGGCGCTGGCGCTGTGCGGGGTGTTCGTCGCCCCGGACGGCTGGAGCGCTGCCTACGCGGTGCTCGGCGCGGCGGCGGCCACCGTGCTGACCCCGGCGCTCGGCGCGATCACCGCGCCGTTCGGCGGCCACGCCTTCACCTGGCCGTTCGTCCTGACCACCCTGCTGTTCCTGGCGGCGGTGCCGGCGATTCCCCGGTTGCGCCGGGTCTGATCCCGCGGGCGCCGGAGATCACCGGTGCCGGAGCAGCCCTAATCTGGTATTCCGTCGGCCAACTCCCCTGCATTTCCTCTGACTTGCATTTCGTCGGATTCTCGGAAAGGAGAAGTGGTTCCCGTGAACCTCTCCCCGCGTGAGATGGACAAGCTCTACATCTACGTCGTGGCCGATCTGGCCCGCAAACGCCGCGACCGCGGCGTCAAGCTCAACTACAGCGAGGCCTGCGCACTGATCAGCGAGGCCATCATGGAGGGCGCCCGGGACGGCCGCACCGTCGCCGAGTGCATGGAGATCGGCAAGCAGGTCGTCAGCAACGCCGAGGTCATGCCCGGCGTGCGCGAGATGCTGCCGCTGCTCCAGGTCGAGGCCGCGTTCCTGGACGGCACCAAGCTGGTCTCCTGCCACGACCCGGTCGGTGCCTGACCGATGACCGCACGTCAGCCCGTCACCGTCGTGCTGGCCGGCGGGCACGAGAGCGACGGCGGGCGCCGGCTCGCCGCCTTGGCCGAGGACAACTCGCCCGCCGGACCCGCCGTGCACGCGGTGGCGGGCCCCGGCCGACCGCTCGCCGAAGCCGTCCGGTCCGCCCTGGCGGCCGGCGACGCACCGGTCTGCGTCGTCCCGATGACCCTCGGCCGCGACCCGAAACTGATCGCCGACACCGCCCGTACCCTGCGCTGGCTCGCCGCCGGCCAGGGCCGGGGACGGCTCGCCCTCACCGCGCCGTTCGGCGCCGCCGAGCACCTGATCGGCTGGCTCCGCGCCGCCGCCGCCTCGGCCGGCGGCGAGGACGCAGTCCTCATCACCGCCCCGGCGGCCGGGCCCTTCGAGGACGCCGAACTGTTCCGGATCGCCCGGCTGGTCCGCCAGTACGGGCGGCACCGCTGGGTCGAGGTCGCCTTCGCGGGCGGCGACCCCGACCCGGCCGGGGGCACGGAACGCTGCCGCCTGCTCGGCGCGGCGCGGGTCACGGCCGTCCCCGCCTCCTTCGGCCCGGCGCTGCCCCCCGGCCCGGCCGGCGAGGGCGTGCGGGACGGCGGCCCGCTGCTGCGCCCGTCCGCGATCGCCGGAGTGGTCGCGGCCCGCACGGCGGCGGCCCTGCACCTGCTCGGCCACGGCGAGGACGGCATCCTGGCCGGCCTCGACGCCGAGCACGGGCACGGCTACGCCCACAGCCACGGACCGGGCGGGGCGCACCACGGCCACAGCCACCAGCACGAGCAGCCCCACGCACCAACTCCCCACGCACACACCCCCCACGCACACACCCCCCACTGAACCGGCAGAGAGGAAGGCCCGCCATGTCCGGCAGCGCCGCATACCTGTACGGCGACGACCCGGTGGAGATCAACGCCGGCCGAGCCAAGGCCACCATCACGGTCAGCAACACGGGCGACCGCGCGATCCAGGTCGGTTCCCACTACCACTTCTTCGAGGCCAACCGCGCCCTCGACTTCGACCGCAACGCGGCCTTCGGCAAGCACCTCGACATCCCGGCCGGCACCGCCGTCCGCTTCGAGCCCGGCGACACCAAGGACGTCACGCTCGCCGATTTCGGCGGGCACCGCCGCCTGGTCGGCTTCAGCAACCTCGTGGACGGCGGCACCACCGCCCGCGACACCCGTGCCCGCGCCATCGACCGGGCCATCGCCCTCGGCTTCAAGGGCACCAACCTCGACCACAAGGACGACCTGTACGGCGGGGACTCCCACACGCACATCCACGAGGAGGGCGACCACTGATGGCCATCCTGTCCCGCAAGCAGTACACCGACCTGTTCGGCCCGACCGTCGGCGACCGGTTCCACCTCGCCGACACCAACCTCGTGGTCGAGGTCGAGCAGGACTTCAACCAAGGGCACTACGGCGACGAGGCCGTCTACGGCGGCGGCAAGGGCATCCGCGACGGCATGGCCCAGGACCCGGCCGCCACCTCCGCGCAGGGCGCGCTCGACCTGGTCATCACCAACGTCGTCGTCATGGACGCGGTGCTCGGCGTGGTCAAGGGCGACATCGGCGTCAAGGACGGCTTCATCACCGCCGTCGGCAAGGCCGGCAACCCGCACACCCAGAGCGGGGTGCACCCCAAGCTGGTGATCGGCCCCGGCACCGAGGTGATCTCCGGCGAGCACCTGATCGCCACCGCCGGCGGCATCGACACCCACATCCACTTCATCGCCCCGCAGCAGGCCCAGGAGGCGCTGAGCAACGGCATCACCACCCTGATCGGCGGCGGCACCGGCCCGTCCGACGGCACCAACGGCACCACCTGCACGCCCGGCCCGTGGAACATCGGTCGGATGTACCAGGCGGTGGAGGACCTCCCGGTCAACGTCGGCCTGCTCGGCAAGGGCAACGGCTCGCTGCCGGGCGCGCTGCGCGAGCAGGTCGAGGCCGGGGTGTGCGGGCTCAAGGTGCACGAGGACTGGGGCAGCACCCCGGCGGCGATCGACAGCGCGCTGCGCGTCGCCGACGAGTACGACGTGCAGGTGGCCATCCACACCGACACCCTCAACGAGGGCGGCTTCTTCGAGGACACCCTGTCCGCGATCGACGGCCGCACCATCCACACCTTCCACACCGAGGGCGCGGGCGGCGGCCACGCCCCCGACATCATGCGGATCGCCGGCGAGCCCAACGTGCTGCCGTCCTCCACCAATCCGACCCTGCCCTACACCGTCAACTCGGTGGACGAGCTGCTGGACATGGTGATGGTCTGCCACCACCTCAGCCACGACATCCCCGAGGACGTCTCCTTCGCCGACTCCCGGGTGCGCGCCGAGACCATCGCCGCCGAGACCGTGCTGCACGACGAGGGCGTCATCTCGATCTTCTCCTCCGACTCGCAGGCCATGGGCCGGATCGGGGAGTCCTTCACCCGGGCCTTCCAGACCGCCCACCACTGCAAGGCCCAGCGCGGCAAGCTGGCCGGCGACAGCGAGCGCAACGACAACCACCGGGTGCTGCGCTACCTCGCCAAGCTCACCATCAACCCGGCGATCGCCTCCGGCACCGCCGAGCACATCGGCTCGCTGGAGCCCGGCAAGCTGGCCGACATCGTGCTGTGGCCGATCAACTCCTTCGGCGCCAAGCCCAAGTTGGTCATCAAGGGCGGCGTCATCAACTGGGCGCTGATGGGCGACCCCAACGCGTCGCTGCCCACTCCGCAGCCGGTCTACTACCGGCCGATGTACGGCGCGTTCGGACGGGCCAAGCAGGCCACCCGGATCACCTTCATGTCCCAGGCCGCCGTCGACCTCGGGGTGCCTGCCCAACTGGGCCTGGACAGCCGGGTGTTGCCGGTCCGGCACTGTCGCTCGGTCGGCAAGCAGCACATGGTGCGCAACGACGCCCTGCCGAAGATCGCGGTCGACCCGGAGACGTACAAGGTCACCCTGGACGGCGAGCCCGCCACCATCGAGCCGGCCCGCGAACTGCCGCTCAACCACCTGTTCTACCTCGCGTGAACACCGGGGGCGCTGTGAACACTGCGGACACCGGGGGCACCGGGGGCACCGTGACCAGCAGGGACACCGGGGACACCGGGGGCACCGTGACCACCGGGGGCGCCGCAGGCCCGGGGTTGGACGCCCTGCTGGTCAGCCTCCAGCTGACCGACTCCGCCTTCCCCAGCGGCTTCTACACCCTCTCGCACGGCCTGGAGGGCTACGCCCAGGCGAAGGCCGTGACCGCCGACACCATGCCCGCGCTGCTCGCCGACCTGTTGCGGCACAGCGTCGGGCCGGCCGACGCCACCGCCCTGGCACTGGCCCACCGGGCCGCCTCGGCCGGGGACTGGGAGCTGCTGGCCGAGATCGACCAGCGGCTGCACGCCACCAAGCTCAACCGCGAACTGCGGCTCGCCGCCACCCGCACCGGGCGCCAACTCCTGGACATCGCCCGGGAGTCAGTGGGCGGCGAGCCGCTGGAGCGGTACGCGGCCCTGGTGGCCGGCAAGCGTGCCCCCGGCTGCCAGGCGGTGGCCGCCGGGGTCGCCTACGCCTCGGCCGCCGTACCGGTCGAACAGGCCGTCGCCAGCGACCTGTTCGCCTTCTGCACCAGCTTCGTCGGCGCCGCCCTGCGGCTGCGGCTGACCGACCACCGCAAGGCGCAGGTGGTGCTGCGGGCCGCCGCCCCGGTCATCCGGGAGGCGGTGGCGGCCGCGCTGGTACGGGAGTTGGCGGACCTCGGCGGCTGCGTACCGGTCGCGGACGCGATGTCCGGACGGCACGAACGGGCCGAAGCCCGGCTGTTCGCGAGCTGAACTCACTCATTCTGCAAGGAGATCGCATGACCGAGAACGTGCTCCGGGTGGGCATCGGCGGCCCGGTCGGCTCCGGCAAGACGGCGCTGATCGAGGCGCTCGTGCCGGTGCTGATCGCGCGCGGCCACCGCCCGGCGGTCATCACCAACGACATCTACACCCAGGAGGACGCCCAGCACGTCCGCCGCACCCTGGCCGGGGTGCTGGACCCGGAGCGGGTGGTCGGCGTCGAGACCGGCGCCTGCCCGCAC
The DNA here is from genome assembly GCF_055571335.1 of Kitasatospora sp. NPDC030952. NCBI lineage: Bacteria > Bacillati > Actinomycetota > Actinomycetes > Kitasatosporales > Streptomycetaceae > Kitasatospora > Kitasatospora sp. NPDC030952. The sequence continues at coordinate 228,655 of NZ_JBVIFM010000006.1, read as the reverse complement.
ACCGCCGTCCGGGACGACCCGACCATGAACCTCGCCGCCGGGGCCGAGATGCTGGAGCGCTTCCCCGACGTCGACACCCTGCTGTACGAGTCCGGCGGCGACAACCTGACCCTGACCTTCAGCCCGGTGCTGGTCGACCTCTTCCTCTTCGTGCTGGACACCGCCGAGGGCGAGAAGATGCCCCGCAAGCGCGGCCCGGGCATCACGGAGTCGGAACTGCTGGTCATCAACAAGATCGACATCGCCCAGTACGTCCGCGCCGACCTCGGCATCATGGAGTCCGACGCCCGGCGGGTGCGCGAGGGCGGGCCGGTGGTGCTCACCAACTGCCTGACGGGGGAAGGCCTGGAGGAGATCGCGACCTTCCTGGAGACCTTCCGGAAGGTCCCGGCGTGACGGTGGCCGCGCAGGCCGTCGGGGCGGGGCGGCCGGTGCCCCGCCTCGACCCCCGGCACTACGAGCCCGCCCGCGTCCCGTACGAGGTCCGCCGGCACGCCGGGACGCCCGACACCCTCGCGGTCGGGCGCCCCGGCAAGGTCGGACTGCTGGAACTGGCCTTCGAGCGGGTCGGCGGACGCACCGAACTCACCGGCCACTACCAGAAGTCGCCGCTGCAGATCATGCGCCCGCTGTACTTCGACCCGGCCCGCCCCGACCTCGCCGTCACCTTCCTGATGTCCACCGGCGGCGGCATCCTCCAGGCCGACCGGCTGCGCACCGACATCCGCTGCGGCGCCGACACGGCCGTCCACCTGACCACCCAGGCGGCCACCAAGGTCTACCGGATGGAGTACGACTACGCGACGCAGCTGGTCAACCTGGAGGCCGGGCCGGGCGCGTACGTGGAGTACCTGCCCGAGCCGGTGATCCCCTTCGTCGACTCGCGGCTCTACCAGCGCACGGTGCTGACCGTCGACGCCGGGGCGACGGTGCTGGCCGGTGAGACCGTGCTGGCCGGCCGCCTCGCCCGGGGCGAGCGCAACGCCTACCAGGTGTTCGCCTCCGACCTCGAAGTGCGGCGCCCAGGCGGGGAGTTGGTGGCCCTGGACACCGTGCGGCTGGAGCCCGCCGGTGGCGGGGTGGCCGGCCCGGCGGTGCTCGGCGGACACGACGTGATGTCCAGCCTGTACGTGCTCAGCCCGCTCGCCCCGGCGGCGCGGATCGCCGACGTGCTGCACGAGGCGCTGGCGGAGCGCGGGCTGTTGTACGGGGTCAGCGTGCTGCCGCAGGACAGCGGCGCCTGGCTGCGGCTGCTGGACTCCGACACCCGGGCCTGCACGGCGGCGCTGCGGGCGGCCTGGGACGCGGTGCGGCGGCTGCTGATCGGTGCTCCGGCGCCGGAGCTGCGGAAGACCTAGCGGTCCGCTGCGGGGTGGGGCCCAGTGGTCCGTTGCGACGGAAGGCCTGGCGGCCCTCCGAGGCGGAAGGCCTGGCGGCCCTCCGAGCGGAAGGCCTAGTGGTCCTTCGCGCCGAGGCGGGCGATCTGGCGGTGGCTGAGCTCGACGGTGCGGTCCATGTGCCGCAGCAGGAAGGCGAGTTCGGCCTCGCTGTCCTCGGCGAAGATCGCCGCCCAGTCGCCGCCGAGGTCGCGCCACACCTCCCCGAAGCGCTCCAGCGCGTCGGGGAGGACGGCGACCAGCACCCGGCGGCGGTCCGCCTCGTCCCGCTGTCGGGCGACCAGGCCCGCCTTCTCCAGGCGGTCGACCAGCCGGGTCGCCGAGCCGCTGGTGAGCCCGGTCAGCTCGGCGATCCGGCCGGTGGTGACCGGGCCGTCCTCGAGGGTGAGCAGGTTGAGGCACTGGACGTCGGTCGGATGCATGCCGAGGTGGTCGGCGACGGCCTGGTTGAACAGCACGTAGGAGGCCAGGTAGCGGCGTGAGACCGGCCAGAGCCGGGCCATCAGTTCGTCGCGGGAGGGCGTCATGGGGTCAGGGTAACCGGCGGGCCGATTAAAGGTTGCGCCGCGCAGAGATCTGTCCGTATGTTGTCTGCATGACGCAGATGAATGCCCTGCTTCCCGTCGCCGTCACCGGTGCCACCGGCGCCCAGGGCGGCGCCACCGCCCGCGCCCTGCTCCGGGCCGGCCGCCCGGTCCGCGCCCTCACCCGTGACGTCACCTCCTCGTACGCCGTCGAACTCGCGCGCCTCGGAGCCGAGTTGGCCCAAGCCGACTTCGACGACCCGGCCTCGCTCGGCGCCGCCCTCGACGGCACCGGCGCCCTGTTCGCGATGTCCACCCCGTTCGGGACGGACCTCGACAGCGAAGTCCGCCAGGGCATCGCCCTGCTCGACGCCGCCCGGGCCGCGGGCACCGTCCGGCACCTCGTCTTCACCTCCGCCACCAATGCCGACCGCTCCACCGGCATCCCGCACTTCGACTCCAAGCAGCGCATCGAACGGCACCTCGCCGGCCTCGACCTGCCCTGGACCGTCCTCGGCCCGGCCGCCTTCCTGGACAACTACGCCAACGGCTGGACCCTCGAATCCCTGCGCGAGGGCGTCTTCCACCTCCCGATGCCCGCCGACCTCCCGCTCCCGGTGATCGCCGCCGAGACCATCGGCGCCTTTGCCGCCCACGTCCTCGCCCACCCGGACGACTTCACCGGCCGGCGCATCGACATCGCCTCCCAGTGGTGCACCGGCGAGCAGATCGCCGCCGCCATCAGCGCGGCCAGTGGGCGCCCGGTCCGCTGCGAGGAGGTGCCGCTGTCCGTCGTCGAGACCTACTCCACGGACCTCGCCGCGATGTTCCGCTACTTCCAGCAGGTCGGCCTGGACATCGACATCGAGGCCCTGCGCGCCGCCCACCCCTCCGTCGACTGGCTCACCCTGGACGACTGGGCGGCCCGGCAGACCTGGAACCTGTAGCGTCCACCGGGTGGCATCGAGAACCCCGCGCAGGATCCACGTCGACGGCCGCGACTACCGCTGGACGGTCCGGCCCCGCGACGGCGCCCACGTGGACGTACGCGTCTGGCTCGACCGTCCGGGCGGCCCCTACCGCCCGCTCCTCGCGACGCGCCGGTTCGACGACCCGTGGCTGCACTACGGCGTGCTGCTGACCGCCCCGCCCGAACGGGTCGCCGAGATCTTCCGGCTGGAGCCCGTCAAGCCCGCGCTGGTCGCCGGATTGATCCGGGCCGGCCACGCGGCCGGATGGCGGCCGGAGCAGAAGGGCGCGGCACTGGTCCTCCCCGAGGCGTGAGCGGCGGGGTGAGCGAGGCAGTGCGCGGCGGGGTGAGCGACGGAGTGCGCGGCGCTCGGGCGCCGGAAAGTGCGCCGAGCGAGCCGGAGGTGTTCGCGCCAACCTGCCGGAAGCGCCAACGGCGCAGCTCAGGAGCACTGTTGGCACGGCCCCGGGTGGGCCGGGGCCGGGGTGCGGATGTCCGGTTCCTTGCGTACCGGTCCTCCGTGTGCCGAGGATCCGCCCACCGATGTCCGTCCCCGCTGCTACACCCGTGGGACGGGCCACGGCGCACCGAGCGCCCGGGCCCGACTCGGGAGGCACAGTGGGGAACCGGAGCGGAGACGACCGGATCTGGGTGCGCGGGCACTTCCGTCGCAGGCCGGCTCCCGGCGGCGGCGCCGTCAAGGGCGGCGGCTGGCTGATCGCGGGCGCGCTGGCCGCCTTCTGGCTCTGGGGGCACTTCGTCGGCTTCGCCGACACCCCGCCGCAACCCGCACCGCCGCCCGCCCCGTCGACGACCTCGGCGCCGGCGCCGACCTCGATCGGCGCCCCCTGATGGCCCGGTCGAGCCGCCGGCCGAGCTCCCGGTCGAGCTCCTGGCCGAGTTCCCGGTCGAGCCGCCGGCTGATCCGGCGACCGCGCGGGGCGCGGGAGCAACTCGCGGCGGGCGTAGTGGCGTTGGCCGTCGCCGTGCTGGTCGTCGGAGCGGTCCAGGCCCTGCTTCGCTCCTGGGTGTTCCTCACGGTGGTCGCGGTGCTCGCCCTGGCCTCGGCCGCCCGCGCGCCCGTCCTAGGCCGCGCCCGCACCCGGAGCCTCGCCGCCCTGCGGATACCGCTCGCCGTCGTGGACGCCATGGACGACCGGAACTTCGAGTACGCCCTGCGCGACCTGCTGGTCCGCGACGGCTGGACCGCCGAGCGGGTCGGCGGCCAGGGCGACCAGGCGGCCGACGTGATCGGCCACCACCCCGACCTCGGCCGCATCGTCGTCCAGGCGAAGCACACCAGGGTCGCGGCGAAGGTCGGCGTCAAGGTGATGTACGAGGTGAAGGGCACCGCAGGCCCCGCCCACGGCGCGGACGTGGCGGTGGTGGTGACCAACGGCGGACTCACCCGGGGCGCCATGGCCTGGGGCGACCGGCACGCCGTCCACTGGCTGGACCGGGCGCGGCTGGAGGTGTGGGCGGCGGCCGGGGTGCCGTTGGAGGAGGTGCTCGGACTCAGGAGGCGGCGGACCGGGAAGGCCGCTTGACGAACGATCAGGCCTGTTGGGTTCGGCCCCAGCGCTGCACGAACTTCCGCTGCCAGGGCGTCTCCACCGCGTGCCGGCTGTAGTGCTCCCGCACGTAGCCGACCGCCTCCTCGGCCGGGACGCCGTCCAGCACCGCGATGCAGGCGAGCGCCGTGCCGGTGCGTCCCCGGCCGCCCGCGCAGGCGAGTTCCACCCGCTCGCCCGCGCAGCGCTCCCAGGCCTCGCGGAAGGCGTCGGCCGCGTCCGTACGGTCCGCGGGCAGCCGGAAGTCGGGCCAGCGCACCCAGCGGCTCTGCCAGGGCAGCGGTTTCGGTTCGCGGCCCAGCAGGTAGATGCCGAAGTCGGGTCCGGGGCCGGGCGGCAGCGGGTTGCGGACGCCCCGGCCGCGCAGCAGCCGCCCGGAGGGCAGGCGCAGCACGCCGGGGGCGGTCGGGTCCCAACCGGTCGGCAGGGTGGGGTCGGTCATGTCGCCTCCGGGGCTCAGACGCCGGCGTGGCCGACGAGCTTCAGGCTGTGCTCCCACAACTCCGCGCGGGCCCGCAGGTCGTAGGCCTGGCGGTTGGCGCGGGCCTCGCGCAGCCGGTCGTAGTAGCGGCCGGTGCTGCCGGCGAGGCCGGGGTCGGTGACCAGCCGGTGGGTGGCGGTGACGCCGTCCTCCAGGCTGTCGATGCTGTGGCCGATCTCCCGCAGGACCATCTTGGTGGGCATGTACGTCGACGGATGGAGGCTGTTGACGGTCACCTCGGCGGCGGGCACCCGGGCGGCGAGTTCGAAGCCGCAGGCGATCTGGGCGAGCTTGCTGCGGCAGTACGCGCTCACCCCGGTGTAGCCGTGTTCCAGCATCAGGTCGTCGAAGTCGACCTCCTCCTGCCCGGCGGAGGCGACGTTGACGATCCGGGCGGGGGCGCAGGCGCGGAGCAGCGGCAGCAGTTCGAGGCTGAGTAGGAAGCCGGCCAAGTGGTTGACGGCGAAGCGCAGTTCGTGGCCGTCGGCGCTGGTGCGGCGGGTGCGGCCGTCGGGTTCGCCGGAGCCGACGCCCGCGTTGTTGACCAGGACGTCGAGCCGGTCGGTGGTGGCGCGGACCTCGGCGGCCAGGGCGCGGACCTGCGCCAGTTCGGCGAGGTCGGCGAGCAGGGTGGCGGGCCGGTCGACGCCGTGCGCCGCGGCGATCTCCTCGGCGGTGCGGTCGAGCCGGCCCGGGTCGCGGCCGTGCAGCAGGACGGTGTCGCCCTCGGCGGCGAGGCGGTGGGCGACGGCGCGGCCGAGGCCGTCGGTGGAGCCGGTGATGAGGACGGTCCGCGGCGGGGTGGGCGGGGTCATCGGGACTCCTGTCATCGGACGGGGCGGCGGAGCCGGATCAGGATGCCACGTGCAGCCGGGCCGCGCCGGGCATTCCGGCCCGGTGGGCCAGGGCGGCCGCCTCACCGCGCGAGCTGACGCCCAACTTGGCCAGGATGTTGGCGACATGGAACTTCACCGTGGACTCGCTGATGTGCAGCGCCTCGGCGATGTCCCGGTTGCGCCGGCCCTGGGCCAGCTGGTCGAGCACCTCCAGTTCGCGGGGCTGGAGCCCGTCCAGCGGATCGGTGGCGGCGGTCGGCGAGGGCAGGCCGAGCGGCAGCTCGACCGTCACGGTGGTGCCCCAGTTGGGGACGGACTCGACCTCGTAGCGGCCACCGAGGGCGGAGATCCGGTCGGCGGTGCGGTGGACGGCGAGGGCGTCGGCGGCGAGCAGCCCGAGGCCGTCGTCGCGCACCACGGTGCGCAGTGCGCCGTCCGCCGTGAACTGCCAACTCAGGTGCAGCCGGCCGGGCTTCTCCTGCTCCATCATCAGCATGACGGCGCACTGCACGGCGGCCCGGGCGGTGTGCGCGGTGTCCGCGGGGATGGATCGGGTGGCGTCGGACGGCGGCGCCAGGTCGAGCCGGACCCCGGTGTGCCGCAGCAGCGGGCGCAGTTCGCGGGCGAGTCGGGCGAAGGCGGCGTCGGCGGGCTCCTCGCTGAGCACGCGGTCCAGGTCGGCGGCCCGGCGCAGGTCGAGCAGGGCGGTGACGGCCAGGTCGGTGGCGGCCCGGCGGGCGGCGGCATCGTCCAGGTCGGCCGAGCGCAGCGGGGCCAGGACGGCGGTCAGGGCGGCGCTGTGGGTGCCGGTGAACTCGGCGATGGTCCGGGCGCGGGTGATCGCGGCGGTACGGGAGATCGCCGCCTGGCTGGGCGCGGCGTCGGTGGCGCGGTGCTCGGAGTGCGCGATGACCAGCTCGCACAGCTGCTGGAGGACGGCGAGCGCCCCGGCGGGCACCGGCGCGGCGTCGCTCAGGACCAGGACCAGCTGGACCGCCTTGTCGTCGGCCGGTGCGGCGATCACCACCACCGGCCGGGTACGGCCCGCCAGTTCGGCCTCGCCCTGCCAGGGCCGGCCGGCCGAGGTGGTCCCGGCGGCCCGCTCGGCGAGCCGGGACAGCTCCAGCCCGGTGAGGCCGGCGACCAGCTCGTGCGGGCCGTGGGCATTGGCCGGGGAGTGGGCGCAGACGCCGCTGAGGTGGGCGATCGCGGTGTGCGGGACGAGCGTCCGGATCACCTCCGACAGTCGCGGCACCACCTCGGGCCGGGGCGCGCGCAGCACCTCGACGGCCCGGGCCAGCGCGGTTTCGGGGCGGCCCCAGTGCTGCTGCCAGCTCTCGTCCACGTCCACGTCCACGTTCACGCTCTCGTCCACGTTCACGCTCTCGTCCACGTCCACGTCCACGCTCACGTCCATGTCCGTGCCTTCCGCCCTGTCCATGCCTCCCACCCTAGTTCGGGGCCCGCCACCACCCGCCCCTCCCTTCGGCCAGGTCGAACTGTCCGAACGGCCGGCCGGAGAGCCGGTGCGGGCGCCGCAGGATGGATCCCGTCGGAACGAACAACTCCCGGACGAACCGAGGAACTTCCATGACCAAGGCGATCGCCTTCCCCCAGTACGGCGGCGCGGACGTGCTGCGCCCGATCGACATCGAGCTGCCCGCCCCCGGGCCCGGCCAGGTGCGGGTCGCGGTCCGCGCGGTGGGCGTCAACCCGCTGGACCACAAGCTGCGCGGCGGCGAGATGGACGGGTTCTTCCCGGTCACCTTCCCCGCCGTGCCCGGCTACGAGCTCTCCGGGGTGGTGGAGGCGGTCGGCGCGGAGGTGACCGGCTTCGCGCCCGGCGACGAGGTGTTCGGCGCCCTGATGGGCGGCGGCTACGCCGAGCACGCGCTGCTGGCCGCGGCCGAGCTGGTGCACAAGCCGGCCACGCTGAGCTGGGAGGAGGCCGCGGCGATCCCGATCGCCGCCGAGACCTCCGAGCGGGTCCTCGCCCTCCTCGGCGTCCGCCCCGGCGAGACGCTGCTGGTGCACGGCGCCGCCGGCGGGGTCGGCACCCTGCTGCTGCAGTTCGCCCGGGCCCGCGGCATCACCGTCGTCGGCACCGCGAGCGAGGCCAACCACGACTACCTGCGCGAACTCGGCGCCATCCCGGTGACGTACGGCGAGGGCCTGGCCGAGCGGGTCCGGGCCGCCGCGCCGGACGGGGTGGACCGGGTGCTGGACGCCGCCGGCAAGGGCGGGGTGCTGCCGCTGTCCATCGAGCTGGCGGGCGGCGCGGACCGGGTGGTGACGATCGTCGACATCCCGGGCGCGCAGCAGCACGGCGTCCGCTTCTCCGGCGGCGCCGAGGACGGCGAGTTCTACCACCAGCGCGCCTTCGCCGCCGCGCTCGCCCTGCACGAGGCGGGCACCCTGCGGCTGCCGGTGCACCGGGTGTTCCCGCTCGCGGAGGCGGCGCAGGCGCAGCGGGTCAGCGAGGAGGGTCACGCGCGGGGGAAGATCGTCCTCACGGTCTGAGCGGTGCCCCCCGTCGCGCCCCCGTCCGGGCCTGTTGGGCCCCCGTCCGGGCCTGTTGGGCCTCCGTCCGGGCCTGTTGGGCCTCCGTCCGGGCCTGTCGGGCCCCCGTCCGGGCCCGTCGCGTGGAAGCTCGGCCCCGCGCCCGCCGCGCTCGGTAGAGTCCCGCCATGGTGACTCCGAACGTGACTCCGAGCGCGGTGGGACGGTTGGCCGGCCGTTCCTGCGTGGTGACCGGCGCGGCCAGTGGCATCGGCCGGGCCGTCGCGGAACGCTTCGTCGGCGAGGGCGCGTCGGTGGTCGCCACCGATCTGGACGCCGAGGGGCTGGCCCGGCTGGCCGGGTGGTTCCCGGGGGCCGTCAGCACGGTGGTCGGTGACGTGGCCCGCGATGAGGACGCCCGCCGGATGGTCGAGGCGGCCGTCGAGCGGCACGGCCGGGTGGACGTGCTGGTCGCCAACGCCGGGGTGATCCCGCTGATGGACATCACAGAGGCGACCGCCGAGGACTGGGACCAGGTGATGGCCGTCGACGGCCGCGGCATGTTCCTGACCTGCAAGTACGCGATCGAGGCGATGCTCGCCCAGGACCGGCCCGGCGGCTCGATCGTCTGCCTGTCCTCCATCTCCGGCGAGGCCGGCCAGCGCGGCCAGGCGGTCTACGGGCCCGCCAAGTTCGTCGCCTCCGGGCTGACCAAGCACCTCGCCGTCGAATGGGCGGACCGCGGCATCCGGGTCAACGCCGTCGCCCCCGGCACCATCGGCACCGAGCGGGTCGCCCGCCTGCGGGACGAGCCCGGCGGGCCCGAGTACCTCGCGGCGATCGAGAAGCTGCACCCGATGGGCCGCCTCGGTGACCCGGCCGAGGTCGCCGCCGCCGTCCTCTTCCTCGCCTCCGACGAGGCCTCCTTCATCACCGGGGCGGTCCTGCCGGTCGACGGCGGCTACCTGGCGCAGTAGGGGCGGGGCGGGGCGGTCGTCGGCCCGGCTCGTTGGTCGGGCGGTTCCGGGGCGGCCGCTCCTCGGACTGCGCTGGGAGTCTCCGCGCCCGCCCGCCTCCGCCCCTGTGCCCGCCCTCCGCCCCTGTGCCCGCCCTCCGCGCCCGCCCTCCGCGCCCGCCTCCGGCGGAGCCGGCCGAGCGGGGCGTCGGGGGTGAAAACCGGTGGCGCAGCGGCCGCGCAGCGTGTTGGAGTGAGCGGATGGATCATGATCATGTACTGGCCCTGTTCGACCAGCGGATCCGGCGCGACGCGCGGTCGGACGGTCCCGGCGTCCGCGTGGAGTTCGACGGCGCCGTGGTGCGCCAGGTCGGCGGGGAGCACGCCTGGAACGGCGTCGTCTGGTCCGGACTGGACGAGGCCGGGGCGGACGACGCGATCGCCGCACAGGTGGCCCACTTCACCGGGCTGGGCCTGGCGTTCGAGTGGAAGAGCTACGCCCACGACCGTCCCGCCGACCTCGGTCGGCGGCTGCTCGCAGCCGGGTTCACCGCCGAGCCGGACGAGGCGCTGATGATCGCCCGGATCGCCGACCTGCCCACCGACGCGGCACTGCCCGAGGGCGTCCGGCTGGAGCCGGTGACCGACGAGGCCGGGGTGGACCTCATGGTCGCCGCCCACGAGCTGGCCTTCGGCGCCGAGATGCCCTCCTTGCGCGAGCGGATCCTCGACCACCTGCGGCACGACTCGGAGACGTTGCTCATGGTCGTCGCGATGGCCGGCGACCAGCCGGTCAGCGCCGCCCGGATGGAACTCACCCCGGGCACCGGGTTCGCGGGCCTGTGGGGCGGCGGCACCGTCCCGGGCTGGCGCGGCCGGGGCATCTACCGCGCCCTGGTCGCCCACCGGGCCCGCCAGGCCGCCGAACTGGGCTACGAGTACCTCCAGGTGGACGCGAGCGACCAGAGCCGCCCGATCCTGGAGCGGCTCGGCTTCGCCCAGCTGAGCACCACCACGCCGTACGTGTACCAGCCGTAGAGCAGCCGGCAGTGGATGGCTGGCAGCTGACGGCTGGCAACCGGCAGCGAACAGATGACGACTGACAGCTGACAGATGACAGATGGTGAAATCTGTTATCTGTTATCTGTTATCTGTTCGCTGTCATCTGTTCGCTGTCATCTGTCACCGGAGCCGCTCCACCACCACCATCGCGGCGTCGTCGTCCAGCCGGCGGCCGACGTGGGCGAGCAGGTCGCGGCGCAGGTGGTTCAGCAGGACGCCGGGGCGCTCGGCCTGCCAGGCGGTGACCCGTTCGGCGAGCGGGTAGAAGCGGCGCTGGGCGTCCCGGGCCTCGATCACGCCGTCGGTGTAGATCAGCAGCCGGTCGCCGGGGCGGAACGGGAAGGTCTGCACCTCGTAGGAGACCGGGGCGAGCTCGCCCAGGCCGAGCGGCGGCGCGGGGTGCTCGGTGGTGAGCGTGGTGAGGCCCTCGGGTCGCAGCAGCAGTGGGGGCGGGTGGCCGCAGTCGATCAGGCGGACGAGCGAGCCGTCGTCCGGGATGTCGAGCAGGACGGCGGTGATGAAGGACTCGGCGCCCTCGTCCGGGACGTCCTCGGTCGGGCGCTGGTGCCGGGACCGTTCGGCCCGCCGGGCCTCTGCCAGCTGGGCGAGGTCCCAGCAGACGCTGCCGTCCAGGTACGCGGCCAGGCCCGGCAGGTCCGCGTGCAGGTGGGCGGCGGCCCGGAAGGCGCCGAGCAGCAGTGCCGCGTCGCCGAGCGAGGCCAGTCCCTTGCCGCGGACGTCGCCGACCAGCAGCCGGGTGCCGTCGGTGGTCCGGGCGGCCGCGTACAGGTCGCCGCCGACCTGCGCCTCGGCCTCGGCGGCCAGGTAGACGGAGGCGAGGTGCAGCGGCCCGATCCGTTCCGGCAGCGGGCGCAGCAGCACCCGCTGGGCGGCCTCGGAGACCGAGCGCACCCGTGCCAGTTCGCGTTCGTGCCGGTCGCGCAGCACCCGCAGGGCGACGATCAGCACCGAGACGACCACCTGGGCGCTGAGCTGGGTCTCGATGTTGGCGCTGGTCAGGCCGTCCCGGACGGCGCCGATGGTGGTGAGCGCGCCGATGGCGAGCAGGGCGACCCCGGCGGTGGCCCGGGGGCCCGCGACGGAGGCGGTGAGGGCGGGGGCGACGATCAGCAGCGGGCCGAGGTGGATCTCCGGCGGCGAGAGGATGTCGACGACGGTGATCACGGCGATCAGTGCGAGCGGCAGCGCCGTCATCATGCGGCGGCCGGGCCGCCAGGAGCGGCGGCGGGCGCGTGGACGGGGTTGGTCGGGTCGCTGCCGGAGGGGCACCTTTCCTCTGTACACCGTGGGGGCGGTGGGGCGCACCCCAGGGCGGTGGTGTCCGGGGGCGGCGGCGCCCGGTCGCGGGCCCCGCATTTCCCGGCCGGCCCTCGCGGCCGGAGGTCAGTCTTCCTCGCCGTACCGGGCCAGGTAGTCGGCGAAGCGGGCGACGTCGGCGTCGGACCAGTCGGTGAAGCGGGCGGTGAAGGCCGTCCGGCGCTGCTCGTTGGCGTCCCGCAGCAGGGTGAGTCCGGCCTCGGTGGCGCGCAGGATCTGGCCGCGCTGGTCGTCCGGGTCGGCCTCGCGGCGCAGCAGGCCGAGCTTCTCCAGCGCGGTGACCTGGCGGCTGACGGTGGACTTGTCGAGCATGAAGTACGCGGCCACGTCGGCGGCCCGGCAGCCGCCGCGCTCGGTGATCAGGTCGAGGATGCTGTAGGTGACCAGGGAGAGGTCGGGGTGCAGCTGGGAGGCCTTGTGCCGGGCACGGCGGGCGAAGGCGGTCAGCTCGCGCTGGATGGTGTCGATGGACGACTCGCGGCCGGGCACGGCGTTCCTACCTCCTCGGGATTTGTTGCACTATACAACGGATTCGCCCGGGGTCGTGCGCGGCTCCGTCGCCGGTCCGTCGGCCGGTCCGGCGGCCGGTCCGTCCGGTCCGGCGGCTGCTCCCTCCGGTCCGTCGGCTGGTCCGTCGGTCGGAGCGGTCGTCGGAACGGTCGTCGGAGCGGCCGACGGAGCGCCCGCCGTCCGTCCCCGCGCGGCCTGCCAGGCACGGGCGGCCGTGATCCGGCGGGTCGCACTCGGGTGAGTGGCGAACAGTAGCTCAAGCACCCGCGGCGGGTCGACATCCGAGACGTTCACCACCGCCAGTCTGCGCTGCATCGCTACGAACTGCTCGACGTCCCCGGTCAGTTCGAGTGCGTGCCGATCCGCCCTCGCCTCGATCCGACGGCTCACCGCGCACTGGGCCGGCCCCGACAGGGCGCCGATGAGCGCCGCGAGCGCGGCCAGCAGCGGCAGCGCCCGAGGGTCGGCCGCGTCGACCGCCCCGGCGGCCGTCAACAGTGGGTGCCAGCCGGCCAGCAGGCCCAGTGCGGCGACCGCCACGGCCGCGCCCACCGCCCCGAGCGCCGTGCCGACCGGCACGTCCCGGTGCTTGACGTGCCCCAGCTCGTGCGCCACCACCAGCTCCACCTCGCGCGGCTGCGCCGCCGACAGCAGGGTGTCGTAGGCGACGATCCGACGGGTCGCGCCGAAGCCGGACACGTACGCGTTCAGCGCGGTGGTGCGGCGGGAGGCGTCCGCCACCAGGACGTCCCGCACCCGCACCCCGTCCCGCTCGGCCAGCGCCAGCAGGGCGCTGCGCAGTTCGCCCGGCGGCATCGGGTCGAAGCGGTTGAACACCGGCTCGATCAGCAGCGGGTGGAGGAAGGACAGCGCGACCGTCAGCAGCGCCGCCCCGCCCGCCGCGGCCGGCCACCAGTACCGCGGTGACCAGGCCGTCAGCGCGAACAGCCCGAGCACCAGCGGTAGGACCAGCAGCAGGGTGAGCGCGAACGAGCGCACGGCGTCCACCGCCCAGCCCGCCCAGCCCTGGGTCACCAGCCCGTACCGGGCCCGGACGGTGCGCACCCCGGCGCTGAAGGGCAGTTGCAGCACCTGGCCCAGCACCACCAGAGCCGTCGCGCCGGCCAGCACCTCGGCCGTCCGGGAACCGCCGAACCAGCGGCCGGTGACGGTCACCAGCGCGGCACCGGCCGGGGTCAGGCCGAGCACCAGGGTCAGCGCCAGTCCCGCCACCCGGCCGCCGAGCGCCCACGGCAGTTGGGCGCGGCGCAGCGCGCGGCCGCGGGCGCGCTCGGCGGGGGTGAAGTCGGGAGCGGCGGCGCCGGCGGCGGCGGGGGCGGGTGTGTTCATCGGCGGGGACGGCTCCGGCAGGGGTGAGGGGGTCGGGTCCAGCATGTCCTACCGCACGCGGCGGGCGCCCACTCGTGGTGTCCGTTCGTGGTGTTCGTTCGTGGTGTTCGCCAGTGGTGCCGTCCGGCCCGTCCGGCCCGTCCGGCCCCTCGGGAGGGTTTCGAAGGGCTCCGAAGGGCTCCGAAAGGCTCACTCCTCCGCCGGGCCGGTGGCCCCGTGGACCCCGGCGCGCAGCAGCTGGTGGCCGAGGTCCACCAGGGCGCGGCCGACCGCGAACTCGTCGCCGACCGCCGGGGCCGGGGGGTCGCGGGGGTTGCGGCGGGCCAGGGCGTCGCTGTGCAGCACGGTGCCGTCGGCGTCCAGCACGGCGTGCACCCGGGTGGTGTCCCGGTCCTCGACCACGTGCAGGCTGAGCTGCCAGTCCTTGGTACGGGCGGTCGCCGGGGGCCACGCCTCCGCCGCGGCGTCCTCGGTCGACGGCGGGGCCGAGGCCGTACCGTCCGCCCGGACGATCACCACTGGGCAGACCCCGTGCGCCGCGCAGCGGGTGGACACCGAGCCGAGCAGCGTCCGGGTGAAGGTGCCCCGGCCGCGGCTGCCGAGCACCAGCAGGTCCGCGCCCTCGGCCGCCTCCAGCAGCACCTCGGCGGCGTGTCCGGGCAACAGGCTCTGCCGGACCTCCGCCGGGCACTCCGGCCCGACGATCTCGTTGACCTCGGCGGTCAGCGTGCGGTGGGCGGCCCGTTCGAAGCCCTCGTCCACCATCGGCGCGAACCAGCCGTACAGGGACGGGTACTCCCAGGCGGCCACCGCGTGCACTGCGGCCCCGGTGAGGACCGCCTGCCCGACCGCCCAGCGCAGCGCCGCCTTCGACGGCTCCGAACCGTCGATGCCGACCACGATCCGGCGCTTTCGGCCGGGGGCCGGTCGGCTGTCGGCCATCACGCACCTCCTTCGGCGTCCAGGCTCAAGGCTCGCCACCCGCTCGCCCGGCCTGCGCCCTCACCTCCACGCTGCGCGCCGCCCGGCCGGGGCGCCAGGGACGCGGTGGCCGGGTGGGCCGGGGGATTGGGACGGGCGGGCCCGGTGGGCCGGCGGGAGCGGGGGTGCCGCACGTGCCTTCCGTGCCGTGCGTGCCTCCCGTGCCCTGTTGTGTCCGGAATGTTGTGGGTGCGGGCTCAAGTGGTGGCGATTCGGTGGCGTAGGCTGACCGCTTCTTGCATCGACCTCGGGGGGAACCACTCATGCGCCGTGCCGCGGCCGCCGTCGCCGTGTTCGTCGGGCTGACCGCCGTCGCCGCCTGCGGGCCGGACGACCCGGCACCCGCCAAGGCGTCGAGTGCCCCGCCGGCCGCGGCGCCTGCGGACTCTGCCGGTACGGCCTCCGGCACGGCCCCCACCGCCGCCCCCACCAAGGGCGGCCCACCCCGTCCGGACGGCAGCATCACCGTCGCCTTCGCCGGTGACGTCCACTTCGAGGGGCGCACCCAGCCCCGCCTGACCGTCCAGCCGCCCGAGCCGGCCCTCGGCCCGATCTCCCGCACCCTCGCCGACGCCGACCTCTCCGTGCTCAACCTGGAGACCGCGATCACCGGGCGCGGCGCACCGGAGCCGAAGACGTACACCTTCCGCACCACCCCCAAGGCGTTGTCCGTCCTCAAGGACTCCGGCGTCGACGTCGTCTCGATGGCCAACAACCACGCCGTCGACTTCGGTGCCGACGGCCTCGCCGACACCCTGGCCGCCAAGGACTCCTCGCCCATCCCGGTGATCGGCGTCGGGCACAACGCCAAGGAGGCGTACGCCCCGTACCTGACCACCGTGCGCGGGGTGAAGGTCGCGGTGGTCGCCGCCAGCCAGGTCGAGGACATCACCAACCAGAAGTGGCGGGCCGGTGCCAACAAGCCCGGCATCGCCTCGGCCCTGGACGTCCCCGCGCTGGTCTCGGCCGTGCAGGCGGCCAAGCAGCAGGCCCCCGTGGTGCTCGTCTACCTGCACTGGGGCGAGGAGGGCAAGGCCTGCCCGACCGCCGCGCAGACCGCCGTCGCCAAGAAGCTCGCCGCCGTCGGCGCCTCCGCCGTGGTCGGCACCCACGCCCACACCATGGTCGGCTCGGGCATGCTCGGCAACACCTACGTGGGGTACGGCTTCGGCAACTTCCTCTGGTACGGCACCTCCAACTACGCCTTCTCCAACGAGACCGGCGTCACCACCCTCACCCTCGCCGCCGACGGCAAGGTCACCGGCGAGGCCTTCGCCCCGGCCACCATCGACGACAAGGGCATCCCCCAGCCGGTCACCGGCGCCGCCGCCGAGGCGGCCCTCAAGCGCCGCGACGGCCTGCGCGGCTGCACCGGGCTCACCCCGCCCCCGGCGGCCCACTGACACCCTCGGGCGGCACCGCCGTCCGTATCATCAACGGACGGGCGGACACGAGGAGTTGACCATCCTTTGACTCCTCCCGCGCCGCCCCGCCGCAGCCGATGGGGCTTCCGCGGCGTCAAGCCGATGGAGCTGGCCGGCCGACCGGTCCTCAACCTCTTCTACCGCTTTGCCCCCGCAGCCTGGGGCCACGGCTACGCCGCCGAAGCCGCCGCCACCGTCGTCGGCTGGGCCGCCGCCCACGCCCCCGACCTGCCCCTGATCGCCCGCATCCGCCCGGCGAACCTCCCCTCCCAGCGCGTCGCCCTCCGGGCCGGCCTCCACCGCGCCGAACACCTCGACGGGCCGGGGTACGACGGCTTCGACTGGATCTACACCGCCGGTCGGTAGCAACTCCGAGGCCGCCCGCCCCCGCAGTCGGGGTGGGCGGCCTCTTCGTGTGTTCGGGCGGTTTGACGGGGGCCCAGGTGTCGGAACGGGTCGAACGGACTATCGGCGTAGGCGAACCATTGTGTTAGGTTAGGCTTACCTAACAATGCTGGTCGGAGGGGAAGTCCCGTGGAACGGTCCGAATTCGCCGGTGTCGTCGCGATGGTCACCGGGGCCGGGCAGGGCATCGGCGCGGCCGTGGTCCGGGCGCTGGTCGCGGAGGGGGCCGTCGTCGCGGCGGTCGACCGGAACGGTGGCCCGCTCGCCGACGTCGCGGCCGAGTCCGCTGCGGTCCATCCGTATGTGGTGGATGTCGCCGATTCTCAAGCGGTGAGCAGTGCGGTCGAGTTGATCGAGCATCAACTCGGGCCGGTCGGAGTACTGGTGAACGTCGCGGGCATCCTGCGGGCCGCGCCGGTCGTCGAACTGACCGACGCCGAATGGGCAGAGACCTTCGCGGTCAACGCCACCGGAGTGTTCCACACCAGCCGGACGGTGGGCCGCCGGATGGCCGAGCGCGGGCGGGGCGCCATCGTCACCGTCGGTTCCAATGCCGCCGGGGTGCCGCGGGCCGGGATGGCCGCCTATGCGGCGTCCAAGGCCGCGGCCACCATGTTCACTCGCTGCCTCGGGCTGGAGCTGGCCCGCTCCGGGGTGCGCTGCAACGTCGTCTCGCCCGGGTCGACCGACACCGAGATGCAGCGCGCGCTCTGGGGCGAGGACGCCGAGGCGTCCGAACGGCGGGTGATCGAGGGGGACTTGGGGGCCTGGCGGGTGGGCATCCCGCTCGGCCGGATCGCCGCGCCCGCCGATGTCGCGGAGGCGGTGCTCTTCCTGGCCTCCGACCGGGCCCGGCACATCACCATGCACGACCTGTACGTCGACGGCGGCGCGACCTTGCGCGCCTGAGGCGCCTCCCGCAGACCGGTGGACCCCGAGAACCGGCAACCCGCAACCCGCAACCTGCAGACCGCGCACCGCGCACCGCGCACCGCGCACCGCGCACCGCATACCGTAGACCCGTCCCAGACTGGAGACACCCACCGTGACCACGGTGCACCACGCCCCGCCGACCCCCACCGACGGCGGCCCCGACCAGGCCGTCATCGGCGCGGCCAGCGGCCTGCTCGGCCAGTACCGGGCCGCCGCCGACGAGGCGTTCTTCGCCTCGCCGACCCGTACCCTGCTCACCGCCGGCCTGCACGCCCGGGTGCCGCAGGACGCCCGCCCGCTGCCCGTCCGGGTCGCCGAGACGCTGGCCGAGGCGCGTCGGGCCGGGGTCGAACGGCCGCTGGTGGTCGGGGCGGTGGCCTTCGACCACGACGGCCGGGCCGAACTGGCCGTCCCCGCCCTGGTCCGGGCCGCCGGGGCGCTGCGCGACGACCCGCTGATCGCGCTGCCCGCCCCGCAGGCCGCGGACACCGGGTGGCGGATCCGCCCGGTGCCGGCGCCCGAGGCGTACGGCGCGGGCGTCGCAGCGACCGTGGAGCGGCTGCGCGCTGGGGAGTTGAGCAAGGTGGTGCTGGCCCGGACGCTGGAGCTGAGCGGCGACCGGCCGCTCGACCTGCCGGCCGTCCTGCAGCGACTGGCCCGCCGCGACCCCGGCGGCTACACCTTCGCCGTACCGGCCGGCGGCGGCCGCACCCTGATCGGCGCCAGCCCCGAACTCCTGCTCTCCCGCCGGGGATCGGCCGTCCTGGCCAACCCGCTGGCCGGCTCGGTGCCGCGCAGCGAGGACCTCGGCGAGGACGTGCGCCGGGCCGCCGCGCTGCTGGAATCGCCCAAGGACCTGCACGAGCACGCCGTCGTGGTGGACGCCATCCGCGCGGCGCTGGCGCCGTACTGCCGCGACCTGGAGGTGCCCGAGCGGCCCACCCTGGTGCGGACCGCCGCGATGTGGCACCTGGCCACCACGATCAGCGGCGAGCTGGCCGATCCGGCCGTCTCCGCCCTGGAGTTGGCCTGCGCACTGCACCCGACCCCGGCCGTCTGCGGGACGCCGACGGACCTCGCGCGCCGGGTGATCGGCGAGGTCGAGCCCTTCGACCGGGGCCTCTACACCGGCATGGTCGGCTGGGGCGACGAGACCGGCGACGGCGAGTGGGTGGTGACCATCCGCTGCGCGGAGGCGGAGGGTCGGACGCTGCGGGTGTACGCCGGTGCCGGGGTGGTCGAGCAGTCCCGGCCGGAGGCCGAACTCGCCGAGACCAGCGCCAAGTTCCGCACCTTCCTGGACGCCGCGGGGGTGGCCCGGTGACCGCCCCGGACGATGCGCTGGACGGATTCACCCCGTACCCGGCCGAGTTCGCCGAACGCTACCGGGCCGCCGGTCACTGGCGCGGCGAGACCTTCGGGCGGATGCTGCGCGAGCGCGCCGCCGCGCACGGCGAGCGGACCGCCGTCGTCGACCCGGGCGGACACTCGGTCGCGGCGGGGGAGCGACGCTGGACGTACGCCGAACTCGACCGCCGGGCCGACCGGATGGCCGCCGGGCTGCTCTCCCGGGGCGTCCGGGCCGGGGACCGGGTGGTGGTCCAACTGCCCAATGCCGCCGAGTTCTTCGAGGTGGTCTTCGCCCTGTTCCGAATCGGTGCGCTGCCGGTCTTCGCGCTGCCCGCGCACCGGTACGCGGAGGTCTCGCACTTCTGCTCGTTCACGGGCGCGGTGGCGTACGTCGTCCCGGGCGTCGAGGGCGGCTTCGACCACCGCGAACTCGCCGGCCGCGTCCAGGCGGAGAATCCGGCACTGCGACTGGTGCTGGTGGCCGGAGAGGACCCGGGCGAGCACGTCCGGCTGGCCGACGTGCCCTGCGACGGGCCCGGGCCGCAGCGCGAACCCGAGCCCGGGGACGTCGCCTTCCTGCAGCTCTCCGGCGGCAGCACGGGCGTGCCCAAGCTGATCCCGCGCACCCACGATGACTACATCTACTCGCTGCGCGGCTCGGTCGAGCTGTGCGCGCTGGACGGGCGCAGCGTCTACCTGTGCGCGCTGCCCGCCGCCCACAACTTCCCGCTCAGCTCGCCCGGTTCGCTCGGCACCCTGTACGCGGGCGGCCGGGTGGTGCTCTGCCCGCAGCCGAACCCGGAGACGGCCTTCCCGCTGATCGAGCGCGAGGGCGTGACCGTCACCGGTCTGGTGCCGCCGCTCGCGCTGCTGTGGCTGGACGCCGCCGAACGCGGCGCCCGTGGCCACGAGAGCCTGGAGGTGCTGCTCGTCGGCGGCGCCAAGTTCAGCACGGAGGCGGCCCGGCGGGTGCGGCCGGTGCTGGGCTGCACGCTCCAGCAGGTGTTCGGGATGGCCGAGGGCCTGGTCAACTACACCCGGCTGGACGACCCGGAGGAGCTGATCACCACCACCCAGGGCCGCCCGATCTCGCCCGACGACGAGGTCCGGGTCGTGGACGACCAGGACCGCGACCTGCCCGACGGCACCACCGGACACCTGCTGACCCGCGGCCCGTACACCATCCGCGGCTACTGGAACGCGCCCGGGCACAACGCCGCCTCCTTCACCCCGGACGGCTTCTACCGCACCGGCGACCTGGTCCGTCGGCTGCCCAGCGGCCACCTGGTGGTCGAGGGCCGGGCCAAGGACCAGATCAACCGGGGCGGCGAGAAGGTCGCCGCCGAGGAGATCGAGAACCACCTGCTCGCCCACCCGGCCGTGCACGACGCGGCGGTGGTGTCGATGCCCGACCCGTACCTGGGCGAGCGGACCTGCGCGTACGTGGTGCTCCGCGCCGAGCACCGTGAACAGCCGCCGAAGGGCGTTGAGTTGAAGCGCTTCGTGCGGCAGCGCGGCCTGGCCGACTACAAGGCGCCGGACCGGGTGGAGTTCGTCGACGCCTTTCCCGCCACCGGGATCGGCAAGGTCAGCAAGAAGGACCTGCGGGCCGCCATCGCGGCCTCGCTCACTCGTTCCGCCTCCGGCTCCCATTTCTGAAGCCCGCCAACCCACTTGAGGAGTTCGACCATCGTGGGCCTGCCCCGCATTCCCTCCTACCCGCTGCCCGCCGCCGAGGACCTGCCCGCCAACCGGGTCTCCTGGACGGTGGACCCGGCCCGCGCCGTCCTGCTGGTGCACGACCTGCAGAACCACTTCCTGGACGCGTTCCCCGGCGACGCCGCTCCGGTGCCCGAACTCCTCGCCAACGTCGCCGCGTTGACCAAGGCAGCGGGTGCGAACGGGGTGCCGGTCGTCTACTCGGCCCAGCGCGGCGGGCAGAGCCCGGCCGAACGCGGGCTGCAGCAGGACTTCTGGGGGCCGGGCATCCCCGACGACCCGCGCGCCACGGCGATCGCCCCGTCCGTCGCCCCCGCGCCGGGCGACACCGTGCTCACCAAGTGGAAGTACAGCGCCTTCGCGCGCACCGAGTTGGAGCGGCTGCTGCGCGACCACGGCCGGGACCAGCTGGTGATCACCGGGGTGTACGCCCACATCGGCGTCCAGGCCACCGCCTGCGACGCCTGGATGCGGGACGTCCGGGCCTTCGTGGTGGCCGACGCGGTGGCCGACTTCGGGCCGGAGGAGCACCGCGCGGCACTGGAGTGGATCGCCGGGCGGTGCGGGGTGGTCACCACCACCGGGGCCGTGCTGGGCGCGCTGGACGGGACGGTCGGGGAGTGGGAGCAGTGAGTGGAGTGAAGGGAATGAGCGGAGTGACGGGCGTGGGCTTCAGCACGGAGCGGATCCGGGCCGAGGTCGCCGACCTGCTCGGTGAGGATCCGGCGGACATCCCGCTGGAGGAGGACCTCGCGGACTGGGGGCTGGACTCGATCCGGCTGATGACCCTCGCCGAGCGCTGGCGCGCCGAGGGCGCCGAGGTGGCGTTCGTCCGGCTGGCGGGGCGGCCGACCATCGCGGCCTGGGCCGAACTGCTGGGCGTGGCCTGATGGCGGCGGTCGTACGGGAGGCGGGCGCGGGGCGGTCCGACGCGGGGCCGCCGGGCGCCGGGCCGCCGGGCGCCGGGCCGTCGGGTGGCGGGCCGTCGGGTGGGGGCGCCGCGTCGGCGGAGCTGTCGGGGGCGGTCCCGGTCGCGGCGGAGGGTCTGGTCCTGCCGGGCCGGCTGCGGTCCGGACCGGCGGTCGAGTACCCGGCCACCACCGTGGTCGGCCCGGTCGAGGCGCAGGCGGCCCGGACGCCGGACGCCCCGGCGTTGGTGCTCGCGGACGGCGTGACGGTGACGTACCGGGAGCTGAACGCCTCGGCCAACCGGCTGGCGCGGGCACTGCTCCGGCGCGGCGCCCGGCCGGGGGCGATGGTCGGGCTGGCACCGGCCCGCCGCCCGGAGGAACTGCTGACGGCGCTGCTCGCGGTGGCCAAGTCGGGGGCGGCGTACCTGTCGCTGGACCCGGCGGACCCGCCCGGGCGGCGGGAGTGGCTGCTCGCCCGGAACGAGTTGGTGTGCGTGCTGGGCGAGGGTGTGCCGGGGGCGGTGGCCGGGCTGGACGCCTCGGGTGAGCTGGACACCGACCCGCCGCGGGCGCTCACTCCGCAGCACCTGCTGTGCGTCGGGTACGGCCCGGGCGGCCGCCCGGCCGCCGTCCGGCTGACCCATGGTGAGGCGGACCGGCGGGTGCGGGAACTACAGGCCGCCCATCCGCTCGGGCCGGGGGACCGGGTGCTGCAACTGCGGCTGCCGCACTGGGGGTTCCTCTGGCCGCTGCGGACGGGGGCGGCCGTGGTGCTGACGGACGGGTGACGGGTGACGGGTGACGGGTGACGGCGGACGGCAAACGGCAAACGGCGAACAACTTTCAGCGAACAGATGATGAAATCTGTTCGCTGAAAGTCGTCAGTTGTTACCTGTCGCCTGTTCGCCCAACCGGACCCGCCCCCGCCAGGTCCACCCCCGCCCCCGCCAGGTCCACCCCCGCCCCCGCCAGATCCATCGCCGTCCACGCCATCGCCACCGCGCCGTCCAGCAGGGCCCGTTCGGCCTCCGCCCCCACCGCCGCGTCCACGAAGGCCGCCTCGTGCGGGGCGCAGGCGCCCCCGGTGATGTCCAGTACCGGATGGATCGAGGGCACCACGTGCGACACGTTCCCCATGTCCGTGCAGGCGAACGGCCCGCGCTCCACCGGCTCCGGCCGCCCCAGGGCGGTCGCGTTGGCCCGCCAGTGCGCGAGCAGCGCCGGGTCGGAGCGCATGTCCAGGTAGTCCGGCTCGGGCCGGCTCAACTCCACCTCGCATCCGGTGGCCAGCGCCCCGGCCCGGAAGCAGTCCTCGACCCGCGCGCGCAGCTCGGCGAGGTCCTCGGCCGCCGAGGCCCGGATCTCGTACTCGGCGCTCGCGCTGTCGGGGATCAGGTTCGGTACCGTCCCGGCCGCCGTGGTGATGCCGTGCACCCTCCACTGCGGCGGTAGTTGCTGGCGCAGCAGCCCGAGCGCGACCTGGGCGACGGTGAGCGCGTCGGCGGCGTTGCGCCCCTCGTGCGGGTTGAGGCTCGGGTGGGCGGCCCGCCCGGTGTAGCGGACGGACAGCGTGCCGAGCGCGAAGGAGTGGAAGTCGGCGACCTCGACCGGGCAGGGGTGGACCATCATCGCCGCGTCGACCCCGTCGAACGCCCCCGCCGCCAGCAGCAGCGCCTTGCCCGCCCCGCGCTCCTCGGCCGGTGCGCCGATCACCCGTACGGTGAGCCCGACTCGGTCCGCGTACGGGGCGAGCCCGAGTGCCGCGCCGAGGCCTGCGGCGGCGATCAGATTGTGCC
Organism: Kitasatospora sp. NPDC030952; assembly: GCF_055571335.1. Taxonomy (NCBI): domain Bacteria; kingdom Bacillati; phylum Actinomycetota; class Actinomycetes; order Kitasatosporales; family Streptomycetaceae; genus Kitasatospora; species Kitasatospora sp. NPDC030952. The sequence continues at coordinate 205,643 of NZ_JBVIFM010000006.1, read as the reverse complement.
CGCAGGCGTGCCCGAGGCCGGGCAGGGCGTCGTACTCGCAGACCAGCGCGACGGTGACCGGCCCGCCGCCGAGGCTCGCCGTGAAGGCGGTGGCCAGGCCGTGGGCGGGCGCGGTGACGGAGTAGCCGTGGGTGCGCAGCAGTTCGGCGCACCAGGCCGCCGCCCGGTGTTCCTCGAAGGCGGTCTCGGGGTGGGCGTGGATGCGGCGGCTGAGCGCGAGCAGGTCCGCCCGGTACGCGTGGACGCGCTCGCGGACGGCCTGCTTGGTGGCGTCCAGGCGTCCAGGCGTGCGGCTGTGGTCAATGGCCGCCGTGGTCGGCGTTCGGCTCATGGGGCGTCTCCGGAGTGTCAGGGGCGTGGCCGCAGCGGGCCGTTGACCAGATCATATGAAGTTAGGTTAGGCTAACCTAAATAAGGCGTTCCGGATCCCCGAGGAGCTCTCCGCACCATGCCCGCCGTCGAAACGCACCCCGCCGATCACCAGCCCACCGGGGCGCGACCCGCCGACGTCCCGCTGCTCGCCGCCCAGGCCGCCGTCTGGTACGCCCAGTCGCTCGACCCGGCCAGCCCGGTCTACAACACCGGCGACGCCGTCGAGATCACCGGACCGCTCGACGAGGACGCGTTCGAGTCGGCCCTGCGGCGGACGGTGGACGAGGCCGAGGCGCTCGGCGTGGTCGTGGTCACCGGTCCGGACGGCACCCCGCACCAGCGGCCGAACCCCGACGCCCCGCACTGGCCGCTGCACCGCCTCGACCTGCGCGCCGCCCACGACCCGGACGCCGAGGCCGAGGCCTGGATGCGCGCCGACCTCGCCCGCCCGGCCGACCTCGCCACCGGCCCGCTGTTCACCCAGGCCCTCATCCGGCTCGCCGACGACCGTCGGCTCTGGTACCGCCGGATCCACCATCTCGCCGTCGACGCCTACGCGTTGACACTCCTCGGCGACCGCGTCGCCGCCCACTACACCGCGCACACCACCGGCACCGGACCCGGCCCCAGCCCCTTCGCGAGCCTCGCCGAAGTCGCCGCCGAGGAAGCCGCCTACCGCGCGAGCGGCGACTACGCGGCCGACCGCGCCCACTGGACCGCCCACCTCGCCGGCGCCGAGGCCCCCGCCACGCTGCCGGGCGCGCCCGCCGCCCCGGCTGGCACGCCCGCCACGCCCGCCGCCCTGACCGGTACCGGTACTCCCGCCGACGGCCCGGGCGGCGAGTCGACCCCGCTGCGCCTCACCGCCACCCTGCCCGCCGGCGCCCGGGAGCGCCTGGAGCGCGCCGCCACCGCCGTCCGCGCCACCTGGGCCGAACTCCTGCTCGCCGCCACCGCCGGCTACCTGCACCGCCTGACGGGCGCCGAGGACGTCGTGCTCGGCCTGCCGCTGGCCAACCGCCGCGGCCCGGCCGCCCTGCGCACGCCCGTCGCCACCGCCAACGTCCTCCCGCTGCGCCTCGCCGTCCGCCCCGCCGACACCGCCGAGGAGCTGCTGCGCCGGGTGGTCCGCGCCCTGCGCACCGCCCGCCGCCACCAGCGCTACCCCCTGGAGGACCTGCGCCGCGACCTCGGCCTGACCGGCGGGCGCCGCGCCCTGTTCGGCCCGATGGTCAACATCAAGGCCTTCGAGGCCGACCTCGACCTGGCCGGCCTGCCCAGTGTGGTCCGCAACCTCGCCGCCGGTCCCGTCGACGACCTCGCCGTCAACGTCTCACCCGGCCCCGACGGCGCCCTGCGGCTGGCGCTCGACGCCGACCCGGCCCGCCACGGCGCCGGCTCGCTCGCCACCCACCGGGACGGCCTGCTGCGCTACCTCGACGCCCTCGCCGAGCAGTTGCTCACCGACCCGCGGACGCCGATCGGCCGGATCGACCTGCTGGACGCCGACGCCCTGCGCCGGGCCACCGAGGGCCGCACCGAGCCGCCGGTCGAGCGGACCGTACCCGAGCTGTTCTCCGCCCAGGCCGCCCGCACCCCGGACGCCGTCGCGGTCCGTTGTGGCCCGGCCGCCCTCACCTTCGCCGAGCTGGAGCGCCGGTCCAACCGTCTCGCCCACCGTCTGACCGCCCTCGGCGTCCGGGCCGGCGCACCCGTCGCACTCGCCCTGCCGCGCAGCGCCGACACCCTGGTCGCGATGCTCGCCGTGCTCAAGGCCGGCGGCGCCTGCGTCAGCCTCGACCTGACCCACCCCCGGCAGCGGCTCACCGCGGTGCTGGCCGACGCCCGCCCGGTCTGCGCACTCGGCACCCCCGACGCGCTCGCCGTCCTCGACCTGCCGCCCGGCCTGCCCACCGTCCGGCCGTCGGACGGCGACGGCGTGCCTGACGCCGGGCACGAGCCGGACGCCGACCGCACACCTGACGCCGGGCGCGAGCCGGACGCAGACCGCGCGCCGGACGCCGCGCACGAGCCGGACACCGCCCCGCCGCCGCCCCGACTCCACGACGCCGCCTACGTGTTGCACACCTCGGGCTCCACCGGTCGCCCCAAGGGCGTGGTCGTCACCCACGCCGCGCTCGCCAACCTGCACGCCGGCCACGGCGAGGACCACATCGCCCCCGCCCTCCGCCGCACCGGCCGCGACCGGCTGCGCATCGCCCACAGCGCGTCCTTCGCCTTCGACGCCTCCTGGGACCCGGTGCTGTGGATGGTCCACGGCCATGAACTCCACCTGCTGGACGACGCCACCTACCGCGACCCGGCCGCGCTCGCCGCCCACCTCCACCGGGAGCGCGTCGACTACCTCGACCTCACCCCCTCCTACCTCGAAGTCCTGCTCGCCGAAGGCGCGTTGGACGAGGGCCGGTACCGCCCGTCGGTCCTCGCGGTCGGCGGCGAAGCCACCCCGCCCGCCCTCTGGCACCGGCTGGCCGCCGTCCCCGGCCTGCACCCGATCGACCTCTACGGCCCCACCGAGACCACCGTCGACGCCTACGCCTGGACCCCAGGCCCGGACGGCGCCCCGGCCGGCCGGGTGGTGCGCGGCTCCCGCGCCTACGTCCTGGACGGCTCGCTGCGCCCGGCCCCCGACGGCGTCACCGGCGAACTGTACGTGGCCGGCGCCTGCCTGGCCCGCGGCTACCTCGGCCGCCCCGACCTCACCGCCGAACGCTTCCACGCCGACCCCTTCGGCCCGCCCGGCGAGCGGATGTACCGCACCGGCGACCTCGCCCGCCGCCGCCCCGACAGCACCCTGGAGTTCCTCGGCCGGGCCGACGACCAGGTGAAGATCCGCGGCTTCCGGATCGAGCCCGGCGAGATCGCCGCCGCGCTCACCCAACTCCCGGGCGTGGCCCAGGCGGTGGTGATCGCCCGGCCCGGACCGCAGGGCAAGCGACTGCTCGGCTACGTCGTCCCCGCCGCCGGTGGCACGCCCGACCCGGAGGAGCTGCGCGCCGCGCTCGCCGCCCGGCTGCCCGCCCACCTGGTCCCGGCGGCCGTCCTGCTGCTGGACGAACTGCCGCGCACCGCCCACGACAAGCTCGACCACCGCGCCCTCCCGGAGCCCGCCGCCACCACCCCCGGCGCGGCCGCCGCCACCCCGCGGGAGGAACTGGTCTGCGGGCTGTTCGCCGACGTCCTCGGCCTGCCCTCCGCCCCCGGGCGGGAGGACTCCTTCTTCGACCTCGGCGGGCACTCCCTGCTGGCCGGCCGGCTGGCCGCGCGGCTGCGCGAGACCTTCGCCGCGCCGGTCGCCTTCGCCGACGTGTTCCGCCACCCGACCCCGGCCGCCCTCGCCACCCTGCTCCAGGGCGGCGGTCCGGCGCCCGAGCAGCGCCCCGCGCTGGTGCCGGTGCCCCGCACCGAGCGCCTCCCGCTCTCGCCCGCCCAGCGCGGCCTCTGGTTCCTGCACCGCCTCGAAGGCCCCACCCCCACCTACAACATCCCGCTCGCCCTCACCCTCACCGGCCCGCTCGACCGCGCCGCGCTCACCCTCGCCCTCGGCGACCTCACCGCCCGGCACGAAGTCCTGCGCACGGTCTACGGCGAGGAGTCGAACGGCACCCCGTACCAGCGCATCCTGCCCGCCGCCCAGGTTGAACTCCACCACGGAAAGGGAGACTTGACCGAGGCCGTCCGCTACGTCTTCGACCTCGCCGCCGAACCGCCGCTGCGGGCAACGCTCTTCACCCACGGACCCGAGCGGCACACCCTGCTCCTGCTGCTCCACCACATCGCGAGCGACGGCGCCTCCACCACCCCGCTGCTGCGCGACCTCGCCGCCGCCTACACCGCCCGGCTCGCCGGTCACGCACCCCGACAGGAGCCGCCGGCCGTCCAGTTCGCCGACCACGCGGCCTGGCAGCGGCAGCTGCTCGGCACCGCCGAGGCGCCCACCCCGCTCGCCGTCCGGCAGACCGAGCACTGGCGCGCCGTCCTCGCCGGGCAGCCCGACCAGCTGGACCTGCCCACCGACCGTCCCCGCCCGGCCGTGGCCGGCCACGACGGCGCCACCGTGCCCTTCGCCCTCGGCGCCGAGGCGCACGCCGCCCTCGCCGGGCTGGCCCGGGCCGCCGGCGGCACCGTCTTCATGGCCGTCCAGGCGGGCCTCGCCGCCCTACTCACCCGGCACGGCTGCGGCACGGACATCCCCATCGGTACGCCGCTGGCCGGCCGCGAGGACGAGCGGACCGCCGCGCTCGTCGGCTACTTCGTCAACTCCGTGGTCCTGCGGACCGACACCTCCGGCGACCCGAGCTTCCGCGAGCTGCTCCAGCGGGTGCGCGGCACCGTCCTGGCCGCGCACGAGCATGCCGACCTGCCCTTCGACCGGCTGGTCGAGGAGCTCAACCCGGCCCGCTCACTCGCCCGGCACCCGCTGTTCCAGGTGATGCTCGCCTGGCAGAGCCGCGCCGACCGGCCCACCGCCCTGGGCGGCGGCCTGACCGCCGAGATCACCGCGATCCCCAGCGGCACCGCCAAGTTCGACCTCACCCTGAACACCGGGGAGCTGCCCGGTGGCGGCCTCGGCGGCTTCCTGGAGTACCGCACCGACCTCTTCTCCGCCGCCACCGTGGCCGGGCTCGCGGACCGCCTCACCCGACTGCTCACCGCCGCCGCCGAAGCCCCGGACACCCCGATCGGCCGACTGCCGCTGATCAGCGCCGAGGAGCGCCACCGCGCCCTGGTGGAGTGGAATGGCACCCCGGCGGGCACCGCGCGGGCCGGCGTCCCGGCCGCCGTCCCGAGCGCCGTCCCGACCGCCGTCCCGACCGCCTCCCCGAGCGCCTCCCCGAGCGCTTCCTCGACCGCCTCCTCGACCGCCACCCTGCCGGAGCTGTTCGAGGCGGCCGCCGCCGCCAACCCGACGGCCATCGCCCTCAGTTGCGGGGAGGAGCGGCTCGCCTACACCGAACTCGCCGCCCGCGCAGACCGGCTGGCCCGGCTGCTGGCCGCCCAGGGCATCGGCCCCGGCACCATCGTCGCCCTCGCCCTGCCCCGCTCGGTGGACCTGGTCGTCGCCCTGCTCGCGGTGGCCAAGTCCGGCGCCGCCTACCTCCCGCTGGACCCGGACTACCCGGCCGACCGCCTCGCCTACATGCTTGTCGACGCCACCCCCGCCGCCCTGCTCACCGACCGGGCCACCGCGCCCCGGCTGCCCGCCCACACGGTGCCCCGACTCCTGGTCGACGGCGCGGAGCCGACGGCCTTCCCGGCCACCCCGCTGGCCCAGCACGAGCGCACCCGTCCACTGCGCCCCGACGACACCGCCTACGTCATCTACACCTCCGGCTCCACCGGCCGCCCCAAGGGCGTTCCCGTCACCCACCGCAACGTGGCCCGGCTGTTCAGCTCCACCGACCACTGGTTCGGTTTCGGCACCCAGGACGTCTGGACCCTCTTCCATTCCTACGCCTTCGACTTCTCGGTCTGGGAGCTGTGGGGCGCCCTGCTGCACGGCGGCCGCCTGGTCGTCGTCCCGCACCTGGTCAGCCGCGACCCGGCCGCCTTCCTCGACCTGCTCGCCCGCGAACGCGTCACCGTGCTCAACCAGACGCCGTCCGCCTTCTACCAGCTCAGCGCCGCCGACCGGGACCGCCCCGGCACCGAACTCGCCCTGCGCTACGTGGTGTTCGGCGGCGAGGCGCTCGAACTCGGCCGCCTCGACGACTGGTACTCCCGGCACCCGCAGGACGCGCCCACCCTGGTCAACATGTACGGCATCACCGAGACCACCGTGCACGTCTCCCACATCGCCCTCGACCGGGCGAGCGCCGCCGCCACCAGCAGCAGCACCATCGGCGTCAACATCCCCGACCTGCGGGTCTACGTCCTCGACCAGCACCTCCAGCCCGTCCCGCCCGGCGTCACCGGCGAGATGTACGTGGCCGGGGCCGGCCTGGCCCGCGGCTACCTCGGCCGCCCGGACCTCACCGCCACCCGCTTCGTCGCCGACCCGTACGCCGGACTCTTCGGCGAGCACGGCACCCGGATGTACCGCTCCGGCGACCTCGCCCGCCGCCGCCCCGACGGCGTCCTGGAGTACTTCGGCCGTGCCGACCAGCAGGTCAAGCTGCGCGGGTTCCGGATCGAACTCGGCGAGATCGAGGCCGTGTTGGCCGCCCATCCGGCGGTCGCCGACGCCGCCGTGGTGGTCCGCGAGGACGCCCCCGGCGACAGGCGGCTGGTCGGCTACGCCGTCGCCGCCGGCGCCACGCCCGAGGACCTGCGCGCCCACGCCGCCGCCGGACTGCCCGCCCACATGGTGCCCTCCGCCGTGGTGCTGCTCGACCGGCTGCCGCTGACCGCCAACGGCAAGCTCGACCGCCGTGCCCTGCCCGCCCCCGACGCCCCCGCCGCCGGAGCCGGTCGCCCGCCGCGCAGCCCGCGCGAGCAGCAGCTCTGCCAACTCTTCGCCGAGGTGCTGGGGTTGGCTGCGGTCGGGGTCGAGGACGACTTCTTCGCGCTCGGCGGGCACTCCCTGCTGGTGGTCCGGCTGGCCGGCCGGATCCGCGAGGTGCTCGGCCTGGACGTCGGCATCGGCACCCTGTTCCAGGCGCCCAGCGCGGCCGCCCTCGACGCGGCGCTGTCGGACGGCGCCCGCGACGCCGACGCGCTGGACGTCCTGCTGCCGCTGCGGCCCACCGCCCCCGGACGGCGCGCCCCGCTGTTCGCCGTCCACCCGGCGGGCGGCCTGAGCTGGTGCTACACCGGCCTGATCCGCCACCTCCCGGCCGACGTGCCGATCTACGGCCTCCAAGCCCAGGGTGTCGGCGCCGCCACCGCCGGTGAACCGCTGCCCACCACCCTGGAGGACCTGGCCGCGCACTATGCCGACCGGCTGCGCGAGGTCCAGCCCGAGGGGCCCTACCGGCTGCTCGGCTGGTCCACCGGCGGGATCATCGCCCACGCCGTGGCCGTCCGACTCCAGGAGCTGGGCGAGCGCGTCGAGTTGCTCGCCGTCCTGGACGCCTACCCGGCCGAGGGCTTCCGCGAACTGCCCGTCCCCGACCAGGCCGAGGCCCTGGAGGCCCTGCTCACCATGGGCGGCTTCGGCCCGGCCGACCTCGACCGGCAGCCGCTCGAACTCGACACCGTGATCGAGCTGTTGGGACGCGAGGGCAGCCCGCTGGCCGGGCTCGACCGGGCCACCGTCAGCGCGCTCAACGAGATCTACCTCAACACCAACCACCTGGTGCGCGGCTACGACCACCGCCGCTACGACGGCGACGTGCTGTTCTTCCGCGCCACCGTCGACACCGTCGACGACGCCCTGGTGCCCGGACTCTGGGCCCCCTACGTGTCCGGCCGGATCGACAACACCGACGTGGCCTGCTCCCACAAGGACATGACCCTGCCCGCCCCGATCGCGCACATCGCCCGCGTGATCGCCGACCACCTGGAGAAGTCCTCCGATGAGTGACGCCCCCGCCAACCCCTTCGACGCCGACGGCGAGTTCCTGGCCCTCGTCAACGACCAGGGCCAGCACTCCCTGTGGCCCGCCTTCGCCGCCGTCCCGGCCGGCTGGGGCGTGGCCCACGGCCCCTGCGCGCGCCCCGACGCACTCGCCTGGATCACCGCGCACTGGACCGACCTGTGACCCCTCCGGCCGTCGGGTCCACGGCGCGCCCCCTGCTCGCGGGGCGCGCCGCCGTGGTCGTCGTCCACACCGCCGCGATGTGCATGAACGGCCTCGACTCCACCATCGTCAACCCCGCGCTCTACCGCATCGCCGAGGACTTCGGCCGGCCAGTCCCGGCGGCCAACGCCGTCGAGACGGCCTTCCTGGTCGGCCTCGCCCTCGGTCTGCCGGTGGCCGGCTGGCTCGGCGACCGGTTCGGCGTGAAGCGGGTGTTCCTCGGCGCGCTCGCCGCCTTCACCCTCGCCTCCGCCCTGTGCGCCGCCGCCCCCGGCCTCGGCGCGCTGGCCACCGCCCGCGCCGTCCAGGGCGTGGCCGGCGGACTGCTCACCCCGGTCGGCATGACGCTGCTGTTCCGCGCCTTCGAGCCGCAGGAGCGTCCGCGGCTGGGCCGGATCCTGATCGTGCCGACCGCCCTGATGCCCGCCCTCGGGCCCCCGCTCGGCGGCTTCCTCGCCGAACACCTCTCCTGGCACTGGCTGTTCCTGGTCAACCTGCCGATCGGGATCGCCGCCGTCACCATCGGCCTGGTCGCGCTGCGGAGCGAGCCGGAGCCCCCGGCCGGCCGCTTCGACACCCGCGGCTTCCTGCTCGCCACCCCCGGCCTCGGCCTGCTCACCTACGCCCTCGGCTTCGGCCCCGCCCACGGCTGGTCCGCCCCGGCGGTCTGGCTCGGCGGACTCGCCGGGGCGGTGCTGCTCGGCCTGGCCGTACGGAACCAACTCCGGTCCGCTGCGCCGATGGTGGACCTGCGCCTGCTCGCCGACCGGTCCTACGGAGCGGCGGGCTGGCTCGCCCTCCTCACCTCGGCCGGACTGATGGGCGCCCTGTTCGTCCTCCCGCTGCTCTACCAAGCCGCCCGCGGTGCGACGGCGTTGGACGCCGGGCTGAGCGTCTTCCCCGAGGCGATCGGCCTGATGGCCGCCTCCCAGGTGGTCGACCGCCTGCTGCCCCGGCTTGGCCCGCGCCGCCTCGCCCTGCCCGCCCTGCTGCTGGCCGCGGCGGTCCTCGCCGCCCTCGGCTTCGCCGAAAGCCCCTGGGCCGTACGGGTGTTGATGTTCGCCGTCGGGCTGGTGCTGGGCACCGCCGTGCTCACCGTCCAGATCGCCGGCTTCGCCGACGTCCCGCCCCCCGCGCTGGGCCGGGCGATGGCCCTGTTCACCATCCTCCGCACCCTCGGCGGCGCCCTCGGCATCGCCGCCACCGCCGCCCTGATCGGCGCCCTCACCGACGGCCCCGACCCCACCCCCTACCGCCTCGCCCTCGCCCTCACCGCCGCACTGGTCGCTGCCGGAGCCCTCCTCGCCCGCCGCCTCCCCACCCAGGGCCCACCCCCACCGCCGGAGGCCTGAGGAACATGTGATCGGGGCGGGCGGGAGCGACGTCCCGCCCGCCCCGACTACCGTACGGTGGCAGGAGCACTGGAGGAGATCGCATGAATCCCGAGCACTACCGTCTTCTCGAAGAGGCCCGACAGGCCCTCCCGGACGGCTTCAAGGTCGAACTGTCAGGAGATGTCATTGTCATGCAGGCATCGCCGTCGTCGATTCATCAGCTGAACCTTGACCTGGTGCGACGTCAGTTCGACGTGCACTGCCCAGCTGGATATTTCACGAGCGGCAACAGTGACCTCTCGTCGCCCGAAGTCGGTGCTGTCCGCAATCCCGACCTCACTTACCTGCCTGAGGATGTCATTGACCTGGAGGGGCACAACATCCCCGCCGAGGTCGCGCTGATCGCGGTCGAGGTCGTGTCCCCATCCAATCCGGACAACGACTGGACGGGCAAGGTCCGCGACTACCCGCGTATGGGCTTCCCCCTTTATCTGATCATCGATCCACGCCGTAAGACGGTCACCCTGTTCTCCGAACCGAACCGCGACCGTTACCACACCCGGACCGACCGGGAGTTCGGCGAGACGATCCGGATCCCCGAGCCGTTCGGCTTCGAGCTGGACCTGGCGCGGCTGGTCCCGTACCGGGACTGAGGCGGCTTCACCCGTTGGCGGGAACTTGGCGGGGTGGTGCCGCGCGGCGGGCGGGGGGTACTGCATTGGGCTGACACGTTGCAGACTGACGCCAGGACCCAAGCCAACGTGGAGGTACCCCATGACCGTTTCGCTCCCCGAGCTCACCGGGGACTACGTCCTCGACCTCGCGCACTCCCGGATCGGCTTCATCGCGCGCCACGCCATGGTGACGAAGGTCCGGGGTTCGTTCAGGGAGTTCGAGGGCACCGCCCACCTGGACGGCGCGGACCCGTCGCGCTCGACCGGCCAGGTGGTGATCAAGGCGGAGACCATCGACACCGGGGTGGAGCAGCGCGACCAGCACCTGCGGACCAACGACTTCCTGGACGCCCCGAACTTCCCCGAGATCACCTTCCGTTCCACCGCGGTCGAGGTGAAGTCCGACACCGAGTACCGGGTGACCGGCGACCTCACCATCAAGGACACCACCCGCCCGGTGACCATCGACTTCGAGTACACCGGCAACGCCGTCGACCCGTACGGCAACCTGCGGGTGGGTCTGGAGGGTTCGGTGACGATCAGCCGCAAGGAGTTCGGCGTGACCTGGAACTCGCCGCTGGAGGGTGGTGGCGTGCTGGTCGGTGACAAGGTCGTGCTGGAGTTCGACATCTCGGCGATCAAGCAGAAGTAGCCCGGTCCTGTGGGCCCCGGCTGCCGGAGAGGCAGCCGGGGCCCACAGGCGTTCGGGCAGTGCCTCTGTAGGCTCAAGGGCTCGACGGGTTCACTGGCTCAGGGGAAAGCCGGCTCGGGCGAGCCGGACGAAGACGGTCCAGGCCTCGGGGGTGAAGGCGAGCTGGGGGCCGGACCTGTCCTTGGAGTCCCGCACGCGGACGGAGTCCGGGGTCAGGGCGACCTCGACGCAGGCTCCGCCCTCGGTGTTGCTGTGGCTGGACTTGAACCAGGCCAGCGCGTCGTTCATAGCTCCTCCAGCAACTCGCTGATCAGCTTGGCCGAGGACTCGGGGTCGAGTGCCTGCCGGAGGATCATTTCATGGCGGTGGCTGAGGATGCTCACCCTGGCGGGATCTGCGTGCAGCATGCCCAACGCCTGGCCCTCCTCGTATGCGAGCCGCTGGTGCTCAGCTGTCTCGAGAAGGATGAACTGGCCGTTCAGACCGGGATGAATTCCTCGGGACGGAACCACCTGAATCGTGATGTGGCGCGCCTCGCCGACGGTCAGGACGTGATGCAGCTGTCGGTGGTGGGCTTCGACAGTTGTCAGGGGTCGGCGAAGGACGCCTTCCTCGATGAGAAAGTTGAAGGCCCTGGTTTGTACCTTCAGCATTTCCCGGCGTTCCAACCTTGCGGCGACACGGGTTTCGACCGTTTCGTCGTCGAGCGGCGGCCAGTGGGAGTTGAGGAGTGCTCTTACGGTCTCCTCGGTCTGCAACAGACCTGGGAAGAAGTGGTTCTCGTACCAGTTGAGTGCTACGGCCTCGGCTTCGTACTTCATGTAGTCTTCGGCGGACGAGGGGTACTTCTCCGGTTTCAGGAACTCTGCCCCCGCGACAAGGATGCCTTTCGCGTCGCACATCTCGTCCGCCACCTGCAGCAGGTGCAGCGACGGCTTGCGCCTCCCCGCCTCCATCGACCGCAGGCTCTCGTAGCTGTACCCGGCCTGGGTGGCCAGGTCCTCGCGGCTGACTCCGGCGCGAGCGCGCCACAGCTTGAGCTGGTCGCCGCAGTACTGCCACGACATCGGCGGCGGCGTGGCGGACGAGGACGCGTTCATCGCTGACCCCCCAGGTCACTCAGTGTGGGTTCCGACGCTACGTCCGGATGGGCCTCGGATGTATGCGAATTGACCTAAACCCTTCTTGCGGGTGACCCCAGCAGGTGAGCCAGCCCGTCGGCCAGGCCGCCGCACCAGCAGGCGTAGTCGTGGCCGCCGTTGAACTCCTGGTAGTGGAGGTCGTATCCCCGTGCCGTGAGCACGTCGCGCAGGTGCCGGTTCTGGCTGAGCAGCATCCACTCCTGGAGGCCGACCTCGATCCAGAACCGGGCCTCCCGCAGGGGTTCGACCGCGAAGCGGCGGGTGAGCCACTCGCTCCCCGCGTCGAACTCGGTCTCGTCCGGCCACCAGAACGAGCCGGACTGGGAGAGCGCGTTGCCGAACCGGTCGGGGCGTCGGAAGGCGGCGTAGGCGGCGGTGAGGCCGCCCGCGCTCTGACCGGCGATGACGGTCCGGTGCGCGTCGTCGGTGGCGCCGAACTCCGCTGCGGCCCAAGGGAGGAGGCGGTCGGCGAGGAGGTCGACGAAGGCCGGGTTGCAGCTGAGGTCCGCGGGTCGGTCCGGCCCCATGGTGTGGACGAGCAGGGCGACCGTGGACGGGATCGCACCGTCCGCCGTCAGGTTGTCGAGGGTGTCGCCGACGGACAGCACCTCGCCCCACATCTCGCCGTCCAGCAGCATCGCCACCGGGTACGGGCCATGGCCGGGGTCGTGCCCGGCCGGGAGGTGGACGTCGATCGTCCGCCCGGCGACAGTGTGCCGGGCGGTCCGCCCGCGCGGCACGCCCTCCCGCCGCCGGACGTACGGCTGGGCGGGGGCCTGCGGCAGGCTGAGCACCGAGGAGGGGTGGCGGCCGTCGCGGGCGGGCAGGCGGGGTTCGGTGTCGTGCGGGTCGGGGCGGGCGTGGTCGAGGACGTGCAGCCAGTCGGCCCGGGTGGTGCCGGGGGGCGGGCCGTGGAAGGGGTGCAGCTGGTAGGAGGCGCGGTGGTCGGCGCGCAGCCGGTAGGTGAGTTCCCAGCGGCCGTTGCGGCGTTCCATGAGGTGGGGGGTGAGGTCCCCGGCATGCCGGTCCTTGTCGGTGACGGTGTGCAGCAGGGCGAGTACGCCGTCGCAGTCGTCCCCCTCGTGCACGAAGGTGACCAGCCGGTAGGCGGGGTCGGCGGGGTCCTGGTCGATCAGTGGGTAGGTGTTCAACTTCCTTCGTTCCTCGGTCAGTTCGTACGGCGGGCGAGCAGCACCCAGAGCAGGAAGGGCCCGCCGAGCACGGTGGTGACGATGCCGACCGGGATCTCCACCCCGCCGATCTGCACCCGTCCCAGGGTGTCCGCGAGCACGACGAGCAGCGCGCCGGTCAGGGCCGAGCCGAGCACCGGGACGCGGGTGGGCCCGGCCAGTCGGGCGGCGATCACGGGTGCGGCGAGCGCCACGAAGCCGACCGGCCCGCAGACGCCGACGGCGAGCCCGGCGAGCGCGACGGCCAGCAGCAGGCAGAGCAGCCGGACCCGGCCGGGGTCGACGCCGAGCGAGGCGGCCACGCTGTCGTCGAAGCGCAGCACCGCCAGTCGGCGGGCCACCACCAGGGCGAGCGGCACCAGGACCGCGAGCCCGATCAGGACGGGCGCGGCGATGGCGTAGTCACGTCCGTTGAGGCTGCCGGAGGTCCAGACGTACAGCGAGCCGGCCGAGTTGAGCGAGCGCCGGGCCAGCGCGACCTGGATCACCGCCGAGGCCAGGGCCGACATGGCGAGCCCGACCACCAGTACCCGGTAGCCGCGCGTGCCGAGCCCGCCGGAGACCAGGGTGACCACCAGGACGGCGGCCAGTGCGCCGAGCGGTCCGGCCCACCAGGCGCCGAAGGCGCCGGAGGCGGTGGCGGAGATCAGCACGGCGGCGGTGGCGCCGTCGTTGACGCCGAGGAGTTCGGGGGTGGCCAGCCGGTTGCGGGCGAGGGTCTGGGTCAGGCAGCCGGCCAGTCCGAGGGCGGCGCCGGCGGCGAGTCCGGCGACGATCCGGCCGAGCCGGAACTTCTGCACCAGCAGCACGTCCAGCCGGTCGCCGTAGCCGAACACGGCCTGGAAGGTGCGGCCGAGGCCGAGTTCGCTCTGTCCGGCGTGGGCGGAGACGACCACGGCGGCGAGCAGCGCGGCGGCCAGGGCGACGCCGGCGAGCAGTGGCCGGCGCGGGACGAGCAGCGACCAGGTGCCGTGGCGCAGGGCCAAGTCCGGTTGTATCGGCCGTGGTTGGGAGAGCTGGACGGTCCGGGCGTCGGCGGCGGGGTCGGTGAGTGCCAGTGCGGCGGAGCGGCGGGAGCGGACGATGGCGATCAGCGCGGGGGCGCCGACCAGGGCGACGATCACCGACACCGGCGCCTCGAACGGCCGGGCCACGACCCGGGCGAGGACGTCCGCGCCGGTGAGCACGGCGGCGCCGAACAGCCCGGCGAGCAGGGTGAGTCGGCCGATCCGGGGCCCGGTGAGGGCGCGGGCCAGGAAGCCGGCGAGCAGGCCGAGGAAGGAGATCGGCCCGGCCAGGGCGACGGCGGAGGCGGTGAGCAGGGTGACGGCGACGGCGACGGCCGCGCGGGTGGCGCCGGGGCGGTGGCCGAGGCCGCGGGCGAGGTCGTCGCCGAGGGCGAGGGCGGTGAGCGGCCGGGTGGTGAGCAGGGCGAGCAGGAAGCCCGCGCCGAGGACGGGGGCGAGCTGGCGCAGTGTCGTCCAGCCTTCCACACCGGCCAGCGAGCCGAGCACCCAGACCCGGTAACGGTCGTACGCCTCAGGCGAGTTGATGATGAGCACGCCGGTGATGCCGCCGAAGGTTGCGCCGACGGCGGAGCCGCCGAGCACCAGTCGCACGGGGGAGCCGCCGCCTCGGCTGCCCGCGATCAGCAGGACCAGGGTGCTGGCGAGGACGGCGCCGCCGAAGGCGAAGGCGAGGTAGCCGTAGGAGGTCTGCACGCCGAGTACGGCGATGCCGAGCACGACCCCGAGCGAGGCGCCCGCGTTGACGCCGAGCAGTCCGGTCTCGGCCAGTGGATTGCGGGTGACGGACTGGAGTTGGGCGCCGGCCACGCCGAGGGCGGCGCCGACCAGCAGGGCGGTGAGGGTGCGGGGCAGTCGCAGTTCGCCGACGACCAGGGCGAGCCGACCGTCGGCGCGGGCGCCGTGGCGGTCGAGCAGGTAGTCCAGCACCCGTGCGGGTCCGACCTCGCCGGCGCCGACCGACAGCGAGAGCGCGGTGAGCGCGAGCAGCGCCGCGACCACCCCGGCGGCGACCGGCCAGGCGCGGTGGCGGCGGGCCGGCGGGGGTGGGGGAGGCGCGTCGGGCGCGGTGGCGGCGGGCGCTTCGTGGACGCCCGCTTGCGGCGATGTCATAAGGTAAGGCTAACCTAATTAACGGGCCGTCCCATCGGGCACCACCGCCGTGCGCCGTCCTGCCCGGCTGCCCGGACGCAGCCCAACTCCCGTACCACCCTGCCCCGGAGGCATCCATGCCGTACGCCCAGAGCCCGCTCCGCCCCACCCGCCGCCACGCGGCCCGGGTGCTGGCCCTCACCGGGGCGGCCGCCCTCCTGCTGGCCGGCTGCGGCTCCTCCGGGTCCTCGTCCGGTCCGGCGGGCTCCTCGAACTCCGCGTCCGCCGCCCCGGGCAGCGCGGCGGACGCGGCCAACGGCGGCAAGCGCACCGTCAAGGACGCCACCGGCAGGGCCGTGGAGGTCCCGGCCGATCCCCAGCGGATCGTCACCCTCACCCAGGAGGACCTCGACGCGGTGCTCGCCCTCGGCGTCAAGCCGGTAGGCATCACCAACGGGCAGGGCCTCAACGAGCCGCCCGCGTACCTCAAGGAGAAGGTCCAGGGCGTGCCGGTGGTCGGCAACCTGCTGCAGCCGGTGATGGACAAGGTGATCGCCGCCAAGCCCGACCTCATCCTGGCCGGCGACATGCAGGACGAGCAGGTGCTCAAGCAGCTGCGCGAGATCACCCCCGCCACCCTGGTCACCATGGCGCCCACCGACGACTGGAAGCTCGCCTTCCGGGGCATCGGGAACGCCGTCAACAAGCTCGACCGGGCCAACAAGGTGATCGACGACTACCAGGCCAAGGCCGTCAAGGCCGGCACCGACCTCGGCAAGAACAAGGGCGCCGCCGTCTCCATCGTCCGCTGGAACCCCACCGGCCCGAGCTGGATGGAGAAGAAGCAGTTCGCCAGTGGCGTCGCCGTCGACATGGGCCTTGCCCGCCCGGCCGCCCAGGACAAGGACGGCAACGCCCACAGCCCGGCGCTCAGCCTGGAGAAGCTCTCCGAGATCGACGGCGACTGGCTGTTCCTGTCCACCCTCACCGATGACGGCAAGGCCGCGCTCAAGGACGTCCAGTCCAAGCCCGCCTACCAGCAGTTGAACGCGGTGAAGAACGGCCGCACCGTCACCGTGGACGGTTCGGTGTGGTCCACCCGAGGCGGCCCGCTGGCGGCCGACGTCGTCATCGGCGACTTCGGCAAGGCGCTCTCCGGATCCTGACGGCCGGCTCGAACTGGGGGAGTGTTTACATGGAGTTGACGATCCAGGGGGTCACCGCCGGGTACCGGCCCGGCCGTCCGGTGCTCGGCGGCATCGACCTCACCGTGCCCGCCGGGCGGGTGGTGGCGGTGGTCGGCCCGAACGGCTGCGGCAAGTCCACCCTGCTGCGGGCGGTGGCCCGGCTGCACCGGCCCGACGGCGGGCGGATCCTGGTCGGCGGTGAGGACATCTGGCGACTGAGCCCGCGCCGGGCCGCCCACCGGGTCGCGCTGCTCCCGCAGAGTCCACAGGCGCCCGAGGCGGTCACCGTGGCCGGGCTGGTCCGCTACGGGCGCCACCCGCACCAGGGCCTGTTCCGCCAGTGGTCGCCCGAGGACGAGCGGCTCACCGCCGAGGCCCTGCGCGCCACCGGCGTGGACGCCCTCGCCGACCGCCGCCTCGACCAGCTCTCCGGCGGCCAGCGCCAGCGCTGCTGGCTCGCCATGGTGCTCGCCCAGGACGCCCCGGTGGTGCTGCTGGACGAGCCGACCAGCGCGCTCGACCTCGGCCACGCGGTGGAGGTGCTGGAGCTGGTCCGGGAGGTCGCGGCGGGCGGGCGCACCGTGGTGATGGTCCTGCACGACCTGGCGGCCGCCGCCCGCTACGCCGACCTGCTGGTCGCCCTGCGGGACGGCGCGGTGGTGGCCTGCGGGCCGCCCCGGGAGGTGGTGGACGCGCCACTGGTGCGGGCGCTCTACGACATCGACAGCCACGTCCTGGCCGCGCCGGGCGACGGCGCCCCGGTCATCGTGCCCCGGGCGCCGCTGGGCTGACGAGCCCGCTGTCGGTGCGGCGGCGCCACCCCGTGCGGGGGTGGCGCCGCTTTCGCGTCGCCATGGGCGGCCCTGATGTGCGCCGCTCCGGGCGGACCTGATGAGCGTCGCCCGGGCGCCCCCGAGGTCCGATCGATCACTCGTTCGAGTGGTTTCAACTCGCCCGCCCACCTGGGAGCTCCCCCTGCCCGTCGCGTTGTCAGTGTCCCTCGTTACGTTCCTCGCATCGCTGGTCGGCAGGGTGGCCAGGACGACGTTCCCGGTGGGAGGAGTACGGCTGTGGCATGGGTGGAAACGGGCGCGGGAGGGTACCGCGTCGCGCTCGACGGAGCGGGCAGGGTGGTGTGCCGCAACGCGGCGGGCCGCGAGCTCAAGACCGTTCCGTCGAAGCTCGGTGACGACCCGGTGGTCACCCAGCTCAAGCAGCTCGCCGAGTGGCTCGCCGCGCACGAGCGGCGCTGTCAGGAGGACGTCGAGCGGTGGATGGTGCGCTCGCTGCCGGTGCCCGCCGCCGTGCTCGCCGCCGTCTGGCCGGACGAGGCCTGGCAGGCCGTCCTGCGCGACGTCGTGGTCACCGGCGCGGACGGTGCCGTCGCCGGCTTCCTGCGCGACGCCGACGCCGAGCGCGGCCTCGGCCTGGTCGACCTGGACGGCGACACCGTGCGCCTCACCGACCGCGAGGTGCTGATACCCCACCCCGTGCTCCTCCCGGACCTCGACGACCTGCGCGAGTTCGCCGTCGAACTCGGCGTCTCCCAGCGCGTCCAGCAGCTCTACCGCGAGGTCTGGCACCGGCCCGAGGAGCCGCCGGCCGGCACCGAGGTCGGCAGCTACGCCGGCGGCCGCTACCGCGAACTGCGCGAGCTGGTCGGGCGCTGCACCCGACTGGGCTGCCGGGTCCGCGGCGGCTCCGCGGTGCAGCCGATCACCGAGGGCGGGCGCACCGTCGAGGCCCGGGTGTGGGTCGGCGACTACTACGAGTACGACGCCTGCGAGACGGGCGCGCTCAGCTGGGCCGGCCCCGACGGTCGGGCCCTGCCG
Organism: Kitasatospora sp. NPDC030952; assembly: GCF_055571335.1. Classification (NCBI taxonomy): domain Bacteria; kingdom Bacillati; phylum Actinomycetota; class Actinomycetes; order Kitasatosporales; family Streptomycetaceae; genus Kitasatospora; species Kitasatospora sp. NPDC030952. The sequence goes on along the minus strand of NZ_JBVIFM010000006.1, from coordinate 187,440 downwards.
CTGACCGGGGTCGGGCCGGTCGCCTGGTCCGAGGGCATGAGGATGGCCGCCGCCCTGTACGCGGGCCGCACGATCGAAGGGGAGGACGAAGCCGCATGACCACCAGCCCGACCACCACTGCCGCCGCCGCGGGCCTGGCCGCTGCCGCCGCGAACCCCGGCGCCGCCGCCGCGAGCCCGACCACCGCCGCCGCCGCGAACCTGGGCGCCGCCGCGCCCGAGGCGCTGCTCGACGCCGGCGCCGTGCTGCCCGCCGGCACCCTGCCCGGCGCCGGCCGCCCGGACAGCGCCGCCGACGTGCTGACCGCCCGCGGCTACACCCACCCCGCCCTCGACGGCCGCCGGATCGTCCGGCTGGTCCCCGGCGCGCTCGGCCGGGCCGAGGACCTCGCCGTGGAGTTCCTCGGCCTCGCCCCCGACGGCGAGCCCGCCGAGGTCGGCCAGGTCCGCCAGGAGGCGCTCGGCTTCCCGGCCTGGGCCCTGGTCCACGACCCCGCCAACGGGCACCACGCGCTCGCCCTGGTCAAGGAGTTGGAGCGGCTGGCCCGCCAGGCCCGGTCCAAGCCCGGCGCGGCCAAGGACGGCTTCGACGAACTCGCCACCCGGCTCGGCCGCGCCGTCCCGCACTTCCTGCCCACCTTCTGCGAGGAGGTCGGCCGGATCTTCCTCACCCACGGCAACCAGACCTACGCCGCCGCCTGGTTCGGCAAGGCCCGCGAGGCCGAGCGCACCCACAACCTGACGGTCGACGAGGAGCGGCTGCGCGCCGTCTTCCTGGAGTTCGCCCTGGTCGGCGCGCTCACCGTCAAGTCCCTGCGCCAGTACGTCAAGGAGCTGGCCCGGCGGCTCGACCCGCAGACCGCCTGGCAGCGCTTCCGCCAGCTGTGCACCGAGCGCTCCGCGGCCGGCATGGCCCCGTACGCCGGGGTCGCCGAGGACGCCCGCGCGCTGATCCGGGCCGCCGGACTCGACCGCGCCGAACAGGAACGGGCGCTGCTCGCCGAGCTGTTGGCCTCCCCGGCGGTCAACCGGGCGCCCGCCGCGTTCTGGAAGTCCTGGCACGGCGCGCTGATCGACCTCGGCCGGAACGACGCCGAGGTCCGCACCCGGCTGCTGGAACTGCTGCCCGACCCGGCCACCGCGGGCTCCGAGACCCCGGACGACCGCGCCTGGCTGGAAGTCCTCGCCGCCACCGGCGCCGAGGAACTGCTCACCGGCCCGCGCGCCGAGGGCGCCGAGCCCGCCGCCGCCTGGCTCCAGCGCTGGTGCCACCACCTCGGCCGCGGCTGGCGCACCCGGCCCAGCTGCCCGGCCACCGTCGCACTGGCCGGCCGGATGACCGAGCGGCTGCGCGCCGACGCCGTCCCGGTCGACCTCTTCACCGGCATCCGGGCCGGTCTCACTCGCCTCGACCTGCTGGACCTCCTGCTCGCCGCGGGCGTCCCGGTGGCCGACCCGCCGGCCGGCCTCGGCCTCGACCTGCGCGAGTGGGTCGGGCACAGCGGCCCGGACAGCACCGACCTCGCGGCCGTCGCCGCCGACGCGCGCTTCCGGCCGCTGCTGCGCCGCGCCGCCCCGGCCGCCTGGGAGACGGCCGTCAAGCACCGCGCCGCCGTGCTGCCGCTGGTCGACGAACTGCTCGCGGAGTGGGCCGAGGAGCGCGCCGACGAACTCGCCGCCGCCCGCGGCCTGGCCGGCGCCGCCGACCTGGTCCGCTCGCTGACCCAGCACCGCACCGCCATCCGCACGGTCGCCCCGGCCGCCGCCGAACGGATCGCCGCGCTCGACGTCACCGGACTGCTCACCCGCGCCCTCGGCACCGGCATCCTGGACGAACTCGGCTGGCCCGCCCTGGAGCAGGCACTCACCGCGCTCGCCGACCCGCCCGCCGCCGACGCCCGCCCGGTCACCGCCCCCGGCCACCGGCCCCGGGGCCTGAACGACCTGATCATCGAGGACGCCTGGCCGTACCTGATCCTCGCCCGCCTCGACCGGGCCGTCGTGGTCGGCCCCGAGGGCGTCCTGCTGGAGCACACCCTGCGGGTGCCCCCGCTGCCGGGCGTCCGCAACCGCCCCCGGCTGCGCCTCGTCGACGGCGAACTCCTCGTCGTCTGGTACGAGGGCAACCAGCAGAAGGCCTACTGGTCCAGCCGGCCCGACCAGACCTTCGAGCTCACCGGCCGCACCATCGCCGGCTACCACTACGGCGAACGCCACCCCGAGACCCCCTCCCTCCCGTTGCCCGGCGGCGGCCGCAGCACCGGCACCCGTCCGCTGCACCCCGGCGACACCCGGCTGCCCGAGGAGCACCCCGTCCTCGGCGACGGCACCGGCCACTGGACGGTGCGGCACGCCCCGGACGGCACCCCCGTGCTGCGCGAACTCGACCCGGCCACCGGCACCCTGGGCCGAGCCGCCGAACCGCCCGTGATCGCCGCCACCGCCGCGGCCGGCCGGCTGGTCGTCGGCAGCACCCGGCTGCTGCCGCTGCAGCCCGGCCTGGAGCACACCCCGCTCGGCACCGACGGCACCGTGCTCGGCAACTGGGTCCGCAGCGAGCCCGGACGCGCCGTCACCACCTTCACGGCCGACGGCCGGCGCATCGTCCTGCCGCTGGACGGCCGCACCGAGCCCGACACCCTCCCGGTCGGCCGGCTCGCCCTGCCCGGCGCGACCGGCCCGGTGGTCAGCCGCTCCGGCGAGGAGTTCCTCGCCCTCAACCTGCCCGACCTCGCCGACCGCTCGGACCGCACCGTCGACCTGCGCTCCTGCCGCTCCGGCGAACTCTCCGCCGCCGGCACCGCGGTGATCCCGCCGTACGACCACTGGCACGCCCTGCGACCCCGCGACGAGGCCGGCTCCCGGGTGCTGCGCGCCCTGACCACCGAGCAGGCCGCCCGGCTGATCGACCTCGCCTGGCCCGTCGACGCCGAACCCGTCCCGGCGGACGAGCAGCGCTGGCTGACCGTCCAGGGCGTGCGCCGCCCGCTCGCCCAGCGCGGCGAAGCCCGCAACCGCCTGCCGGTCGAGGCCGTCGGCACCGCCTTGCCCGGGATCACCCACCCGCTGCTGCTGGCCGGCGTCGCCGGGCTCGCCCGCGCCGCCGCCGACCTGCTCGACCGGGTCGCCCGGTTCGTCCCGCAGCCCGAGGCCGAACGCCCCGGCAAGGCCGAGGCCGCCGAGTGGCGGCCCCAGCACGGCCGCGACCACGAACTGCGCGCCGCCGTCAGCGCCGTCCTGCCCGGGACGCCCGGCCTCGGCAACAGCTGGGGCAACGCCGAGCAGTACCGGGTCCTCAACAACCTGCGCGCCGTCAGCGCCGTGCTCGCGGCCCCTCCCGCCGCGGACGGCGCGGGCTGGAGCTCCGCGGCCACCACCGTCCGCCTGGCGGGCGGCGACGCCCACCAGGGCTGGCGGCACCTGCTCGGCCGGGTGGACGTCCTCGCCCACGCCATCGCCAACCCGCTCACCTCCGCGGAGCACCGCGCCACGCTGGCGCTGCTGCTCGGCGAGCTCACCAAGGGCCCGCTCGCCGACCGCGGCGCCACCCTGCGCCAGGTCGTCCTCGGCGAGACCGACGAGCGCGCCAAGGGCCAGCGGCCGGAGGCCTTCCGCCGGGGCGAGGTGCTGCGGCACGGCGACCGCACCGTGGTGATCCTCGACTACCGCCACCAGCACCCCGACGGGACGGCGCACTGGCTCGCCGTCGACCACGACCCGAGCGGCGAGTTCGGCCCCGTCGCCCACTTCACCACCATCGAGGAACGCGGCACCGAGGAGCGGGTCGACTCCGCCTGGACGGCGACGTTCGGGCGGGTCGCCGCGCTGCGCGGCAGCGTCCCCTGGCAGCCCGCGCACGCCGCCGCCTTCGCCGAACTCACCGGCATCGGCACCGCCCGCGCCACCCTGCTGCTCTGCCCGCCCTCCGGCCTGCTGCAGTGGGGCACCGTCCAGGTGCCCGCCGAACACGGCCTCAAGGCCGCCGAGGTGAAGGCCGCCCAGGCCTGGCTGCGCGGGCACGACCACGACGCGATCGCCGACGTCTGGGGCGCCCTGCTGCCCGCCGACGACCCGAAGCGGCTGTGGACGGAGGGTCCCGACACCGCCGCCGGGGCCGCCGCCTGGATCCGGCACTTCGGTCGGCTGGTCACCCTCCCCGAGTCCATGCTGCCCGGCGTCCAGGGCGTGCCCATCGACCGGATCGAGGAGGTGCTCAACCCCGGCCGGACGCCGTGGCTCACCCGCACCACCACCTACCGGCTGGTCACCGAGGGCCGGGGCACCCCCCAGCTGGAGCCCGAGGACGCGAGCGCCGTCCCCGCCGCCGGCACCCTCGCCGGCACGCTCGACGCCCTGCGCTGGCTCGCCTACCACCTGCCCGCCGACAGCCCGCTGCGCCCGCTGCTGCCCGGGACGGCCGGCGCGCTGCGCGACCGGCTCGCCGACCCGGAGCTGCTGATCAACTTCGGCCTGGTCCGCACCGCCAAGGGCGCCTCGGTGTCCGCCGTGCTGCGCGGCCACTGCGGTCTGCCCGCCGAGGGCGGCGCCGACCCGGACGGCCTGGTCCGCTGCGGCCCGGCGCTCGTCCTCAGCCCCTACCACGCCGAGTTCGAACAGGTCTGGCTGCGCCCGGCCGGCCTCGGCGGCCCCGACGATCCGCTGCTGGAGCTGCTCCTCGGACTCGCCGACGGCTACTGGTTCGTCGGCGAGCTGACCGCCGTACGGTCCGTGCTCAGCGGCGAACCGGAGCGGCTGTTCGCCCCCACCTCCGCTGCTTCCGCCTCCGCCTCCGCCGCCACCGCCACCGGCCCGGCCACCGGTGACGGTCCGGCCACCGGTGACGGCCCGGTCAGCGGCGACGGCCCGGCTTGGCTGCAGAACCCGCAGCTCAGCGCCCCCGAGCTGGTCGCCGAAGCGGCCCGCACCCTCGGCCTGGGGGAGGACGCGGCGGCGCTCTACCTCCAACTCCTCGCCCTGCCCGACCCGACCGACCGCAACGCCGCCCGCTGGACGGGCTGGAAGCCCGCCCGGCTCAAGCGCGCCCGCGCCGAACTCGCCGCCGGTGCGCCGGTGCTGGAGGCCAAGCGGGCCCGGGCCGGCCGCAGCCTGTTCCTGCCCGGTGGCTGGCAGGAGGCCAAGGCCCCCGCCCTCCCGGTGGAGACCTGGAAGGCAGCCCTCTACCAACTGTCCACCCACCGGCCGGTGCTGCCGCACCTGCCCGTCCCCGAACTGTTCGCCCGCGCCTGGCAGCGCACCCTCGACGGCGACGCCCCCGGCTACGAAGAGCTCCAGACCAGCAAGCGCAGGAAGGCCCGCCGATGAGCACCACCGCCGCCACCACCACCGCCCCCGACAACCCGGTGCGGCAGATCGTCCCGCCCGAGGAGAAGCACGCCGCCGAACTGGAGTTCCTCGCCGCCCACGACAGCGGCCCGCGCCCGCCCGGCTGGCTCCTCACCCCGCGCGCCGTCGTCACCTTCGTCATGGGCAGCGGCGGCGAGAAGCTCAAGGCCGGGCGCCGCAGCCTGGCCATCGAGCCCAAGTTCGTCGGCGAACGCGCCCTGGTCGAACGCTGCGTCGTCACCCTCGCCGGGGAGCGCGGCCTGCTGCTGGTCGGCGAACCCGGCACCGCCAAGTCGATGCTCTCCGAACTGCTCGCCGCCGCCGTCTGCGGCACCAGCGCGCTCACCGTCCAGGGCACCGCCGGCACCACCGAGGACCAGCTCAAGTACGGCTGGAACTACGCCCTGCTGCTCGCCAAGGGCCCCAGCCGCGAGGCCCTCGTCCCCTCCCCGGTGCTCACCGCGATGACCACCGGGGCCGTCGCCCGGGTCGAGGAGGTCACCCGCTGCCTGCCCGAGGTGCAGGACGCCCTGGTCTCCCTGCTCTCCGAACGGCGCATCGCCGTACCCGAGTTGGCCGGCACCCCGGACGGCCAGCTGCACGCCGCGGCCGGCTTCACCCTGATCGCCACCGCGAACCTGCGGGACAAGGGCGTCAGCGAGATGTCCGCCGCCCTCAAGCGGCGGTTCAACTTCGAGACGGTCGGCCCGATCGGCAGCCTCGCCGCGGAGGTCGAGCTGGTCCGCCGCCAGTCCACCGTCGCGGTCGCCCGGGCCGGCGCCGGCTACGCCGTCGACGACGCCGTCCTGGAGGCGCTGGTCACCGCCTTCCGCGACCTGCGCACGGGTCGCTCCACCGAGGGCTGGGAGGTCGAGCGCCCGTCCACCGTGATGAGTACCGCCGAAGCCGTCTCCGTCGCCACCGCCCTCGGCGTCTCCGCCGCCTACCTCCCCGACGGCGGCGACCTCCTCGGCCGCCTCCCCGGCCAACTCCTCGGCGTCGTCCGCAAGGACGACCCGGCGGACGCGGCCCGGCTGCTCGGCTACTGGGACGGGCCGGTCCGCCGCCGCGCCGAACAGGGCGCCGCCACCTGGCGCACCCTGTGGGACCTCCGCTCGGCGCTGGAGGCCTGACGATGACGAGCAGCGCGGTGAAGCCCCTCCCGGGCGGTCCCACCGGGGTCGGACCCGTCCCCGACGTCCGCGCCGAGGCGGACCGGCTGGCCGGCTCCGGCGCCGACCGTCCCGGGCCCTACCTGATCGGCGTGCGCCACCACGCGCCCTCCCTCAGTGCGGTCCTCCCCGCGCTGCTCGACGCCGCCCGGCCCGAGGCCGTCCTGGTCGAACTGCCCGCCGAGTTCCAGCCCTGGCTCGACCGGCTCGCCGACCGGGCCACCCGGGCCCCGGTCGCCCTCGCCGCCGCCCCGTCCGGCCCATCGGTCCCGGCCGACGACTCCGGCGCACTCGCCTTCTACCCCTTCGCCGACTTCTCCCCGGAGCTCGTCGCCCTGCGCTGGGCCCGGCGCAACGGCGTCGAGGCCATCGCCTGCGACCTCCCGCTCGCCCACCGCACCGGCGCCGACGGCACCCGCGGCCACCGCCCCGCCGACGGCCCCGCCACCCCCGGCGTCGCCGACGCGCTGCGCCACCGCCTCACCGGCCGCGACTCCGACGAGGACCTCTGGGACCGCCTGGTCGAGACCGCCGCCCCCGGCTCCACCCCCGAAGCCGTCCGGCGCGCCGCCCTCTCGGTCGGCTGGGCCCTGCGCCACGACGCCGCGACCGGCCCCGGCGTCGACCCGTACGACCTGCGCCGGGAAGCCTGGATGCGCACCCGCATCCGCGCCGCCGCCGCGGACGGACGCCGGATCGCCGTCGTCGTCGGCTCCTTCCACGCCCCCGCCCTGCTCGACGGGCCCACCGCCCCCGACCAGCCGCCCGGCCCGGACGACCCCGGCCATGTGCTCTCCCTGATCCCGTACACCTACCCGCTCCTCGACGCCCGCTCCGGCTACCCGGCGGGCATCCGCGATCCGGAGTGGCAGCACACCGTCCTCGACGCCGGGGGCGACCCGGACCGCCTCGCCGAGGCGCTCACCACCACCGCCGTCCGGATCTGCGCCGCCCTGCGCGCCCAGGACCACCCCTCCGGCCCCGCCGACGCCCGCGAGATCGTCCGTCTCGCCGGCGACCTCGCCCGGCTGCGCGGCCACGCCGCCCCCGGCCGCGGCGAACTGGTCGAAGCCGTCCAGACCGTCCTGGCCCAGGGCGAACCCCTCGGCCGCGGCCGGGCCGTCGCCCGCGCCCTCGAACAGGTCCTGGTCGGCACCCGCACCGGGCAGCCCACCCCCGCCGCCCCGCGCAGCGGACTGGCCCCCGCCGTCGAGGCCCTCCTCGCCGAACTCGGCCTCCCCGGCCCCACCGACCCCGGCCCGCGCGAACTGCGCCTCGACCCGCTGCGCAGCACCCTCGACCGCCGCCGCGAGATCCTCCTGCACCGCCTCACCGCCGGCGGCGTCCCCTACGCCGAGCCCGTCCCGAGCACCGGCCCGGGCGGCACCGAAACCCTCGGCACCCGCTGGCACCTGCACTGGACGCCCACCGTCGCCGCCCTCCTCACCGTCGCCGGCACCCGCGGTGTCACCCCCGCGCAAGCCGCCGAGGGCACCCTCCGCAGCCGCCTCACCGACGACCCCACCCCCCGCGAGATCATCGACGGCCTCACCGCCGCCGCCTCCTGCGCCCTCCCCATCCTCACCACCAGCCGTCTCACCCAACTCACCACCACCCTCCCCACCACCGCCACGCTCCCCGACCTCCTCGCCGCCCTCACCCTCCTCGACCGCCTCACCGCCGGCCACTTCCCCGGCCTCACCGAGGCCTTGGCGGGCGGTCCCGGTGACGCCGGGGTCCTGCCCGCCGGTGCGGCTGTGGCGGGCCTCCCGGTTGACGCCGAGTCCTCCGGCGGGCTGCCCGGGCTCACCCCGGGGGCCTCGGCCGATCCCTCCCTGCCGTCCCGCCCGGTGCTGTTGGCCGGCTCGGGCGAGGCCGGTGCTCCCGACCGGGAGCTGCCGTCCGTCGAGGCCGCGGCCCGCCGGTCGACCGCCGGTGCCCGAGGCGGCGCCGCGTTCGGGCCGTTGAGCCCGGTGGCCCCGTTCGACGCGGTGACGGAACTGCTGACCGCCGTGGCGGTGCGGCAGGTGGAGGGATTGGGCGGGTCGGACGATCCGGCGGATGCGCGGGCGTTGGTGGAGCTGGCGCGGCGGGCGGACCGGCTGGGCGGGGTGCGGCTCGGCCATGTGCTGAGTGAACTCGCCGAGCGGGGAAGCCCGTTGGTGCGCGGGGCGGCCGGGGCGGTGCGGGTGCTGCTCGGGCTGGAGTCGGCCGGGGTGTTCGGCGGGCGGGCCGCGTCCTGGGTGGACGGGGCGACGGACGTGCGGGCGCGGCAGGCGCTCGGGCGGGCGCTGGTCGGGCTGTTGACCGCCGCGGAGGGGCTGTTCGACAGCGCGCCCGAGGCGCTCGAACCGCTGCTGGAGCGGGTCGGGTCGCTGCCGGACGCCGCGTTCCTGGACCGACTGCCCGCGCTGCGCGGCGGATTCGACACGCTCAGCCCGGCCGCCCGCGACCGGCTGCTGTCCCTGGTCGAGGAGCGCCTCGGCACGCGGCTCGCCGAGCTGCCGGAGCAGACCGCCCCCGCCCTGGTGGCCCGTTGGGTCCGCGCGGACCTGGCGGCCCGCCGACTGCTGGTCGGCCGCGGCCTGCTACCGCCCACCACCGGGCACGGCGAACCGGAACCAGAACGAGAGCCGCAGCCACAGCCCGAGCCCGAGCCCGAGCCACAGCCCGAGCCCGAGCCCGAGGCACAGCCCGAGGCACAGCCGAGGCCCGGGCAGCCGCCGTGCCCGGGGCAGGCCCTCACCCCGGCCGAGCGCTGGCGCCTGCTCCTCGGCCGCCCCGGCACGGGCGGCCTCACCGGCCGCAGCGCCCGACTCGCCACCGCGCTGGACGAGTTGTACGGCAGCGGGCACGGCGAGGGCTCCGGTCCGGGCCTGGACGACCGGGGCGGTACGAGGGGCGGCCGCGGGCCGTCCTTCCCCGGGGTGCGCGAGTGGGCCGAGGAGTTGGAGGCGCTGTTCGGTCCGGGCGTGCGGGAGGAGGTGCTGGCGACGGCCGTCGCCCACGGCCGTACGGACGTCCTGGACGCGATCGACCCGTCCGCCGTCCGCCCGTCGGTGGAGCTGTTGCGGGCGGTGCTGGACCACGCGGGCGGCCTGCCCGAGGCCCGGGTGGCCCGGCTGCGCCCGCTGGTGCGGCGGCTGGTCGAGGAGTTGAGCCGTGAGCTGGCGACCAGGCTGCGTCCGGCGCTGACCGGGATCAGCGTGCCGCGTCCGTCCCGGCGCCCGGGCGGCGGGCTGGACCTCCACCGCACGATCCGGGCGAACCTGGCCACCGCCCGCCCGGATCCGGACGGCGGTGGGACGGTCATCGTGCCGGAGCGGCCGGTGTTCCGGACGAGGGCGCGGCAGGCCAACGACTGGCGGCTGATCCTGGTCGTGGACGTCTCCGGGTCGATGGAGGCCTCCACGGTCTGGGCGGCGCTCACCGCGTCGATCCTGGCGGGGGTGCCCTCGCTGAGCACCCACTTCGTCGCCTTCTCCACCGAGGTCCTCGACCTGACGGAGCGGGTGGCGGATCCGCTGAGCCTGCTGCTGGAGGTGCGGGTCGGCGGCGGCACCAGCATCGAGACCGGGCTGCGTTACGCGCGGGAGCTGGTGACGGTGCCGTCGCGGACGCTGATCGCGGTGATCAGCGACTTCGAGGAGGGCGGTCCGGTCAACGGGCTGATCGCCCAGACCCGGGCGCTGGTGGACTCCGGCGTCCACCTGCTCGGCTGCGCTGCCCTGGACGACACCGGGACGGCCCGGTACTCGAAGTCGGTCGCGGGCCAGTTGGTCGCGGCCGGGATGCCGGTGGCGGCACTGAGTCCGTTGGAACTGGCCCGCTGGGTGGGGGAGAAGGTGCGATGAGCGTGACGGAGACGACGCAGGGCGGCGGCTGGCCGGGCGTCCGGCCGGAGGTGGTCGCCGAGGTGGTGTCCGGGCTGAGCGCCCGGCTGCAGAAGCGGCTGGACGGTGCGGCGGCGAAGCTCGCGCGGCAGCCGCTCGGTCGGGACGGCGACGAGTGGCGGGTGCCGGTGGACGAGGAGACCGTGCTCGTCCTGCACGCCCCGGGCGGGGTGGTCACCGACCCGGCCGACGTGCGCTGCGGCTGCCTGCTGGCCCCGGCCTGCGTGCACCGCGCCGCCGCCGTCACCCTCTGCCCGCTGGCCGAGGAGGCCGAGGTCGCCGAGGTTGCCGAGGTTGCCGAGGACGCTCAGCGGCCCACCGGGAACGTGGAGACCACGGACCCGGCCGACCCGGTCGAGCCCGCCGGAGCCCCGGAAACCCCGGAAACCCCGGGAGCTCCCGCAGCCCTCGCAGCCCTCACCCCGTCCGAACTCGCCGCCGCCCGGCACCTCCACCAGGCCGCCTGCGCGCTGCTGGCCGCCGGGGTGAGCGGGGCGGGCGCGGTCGCGCAGGCCGAGTTGCTGCGGGCCGGCCACCGGGCGCGGGTGGCGGGGCTGTACCGCCCGGCCGCGGCGGCGGTCGCGGTGGTGACCAGGGTCCGGGCGGCGCGCTCCGGCGCGCCCGACCACCGGCTGGCGGACCTGGTGGCCGGGCTGCGCGAGCTGCTCGGTCTCACCACCGCCCTGACCGCCCCCGCCTCCGCCCTGACCGCCTCCGTCCCCGCCCACGCCTCTGCCCCCGCGCCCACCCCGCTCGCGGCCCTGCGCGGCACCGCCCGCCAGGCCTACGCCGAGGAGGGCGGCCTGCGGCTGTACGGGCTGTTCGCCGAGCCGGTGCTGACCGCGACCCACGCGGGCGCGGTCAGCTGGGCGGTGGACGCGGGCGGTCGGCTCAGCACGCTCGCCGAGGTGACGCCGCACGGCGACGCCGCGACGGCCGCCCCGCTGGCCGTCGGGGCGGGCGGCCGGACGGTGCGGCTGGGCGACGCCGCGCTCAGTCACCGGGAGTTCAGCCGGGCCGGGCTGGCGGTCCAGGGCGCGACCAGGTCGGCCGCCGGCCGACTGGGCGCCGGTGCGTCCGTCCGGGCGGTCCGCGCGGCGGGTGCGGACTGGACGGCCGAGCCGGTGGCCGGGCTCTGGGCCGAGCCGCCGGCCGCCCAGGTGGTGCGGGCCCTGGCGGCGCAGGAGCTGCCGTACGAGAGCCGGCCGGCCGGGAGTGACCTGCTGTTCCTGGACGTCACCCTGCTGGGCGCGGCCCCGACCGGTCCGGGCGGAGCGCTCCAGTTGCTCGCCCGGGTGGTCGGGAGCGAACCGGTGGTGGTGCTGCGGCCGGGGCACGAGCACCCCGATCTGGCCTTCCGGGCCAATCTGGCCCTGCTGGCCACCGCCCCCGGCCTGCGGCTGCGGCTGATCGGCCGGTTGGAGCGCGCCGACCGTCCGGAGCTGCGCGCGCTGGCGATCGGTACGCCGCCGGAGGCTGACCCTGGGCGGCTCGGCCCGGTCCGTCTCGCCCTGGCCGCCGACCGGGCGGGCCGGGTCAACCTGGGCCTGGAGCGGCTGCAGACCGCCGACCTCCAGCCCGTCGACCTCCCCGCACAGCCTTCGACCGATCCCCGGACCGAGCCGCCGACCGAGCCCTGGACGGAGCTCCCCTCCGTGCCGCCGGTCGGCCCGCCGGTGCACGTGCTCGGCCGCCGGGTGGAGCAGACGGTCACCACCGGCCGGTCCGCCCTCGGCCCGAGCGCGGCGACGGCGGCGACGGCGTCAGCGGCGGCGGACCGTACCCTGCTGCGCGCCGCCGGGCTGGCCACCGCCGCCGAGCTGCTGGACGCGCTCCGGGCGGCCGCGGCGGACCAGCGGCGTGACGTGTTCGGCCGGATCGTCCCGGACGACCACGACGCCTTCGCCACCTCCTGGCTGGCAGCCGCCGAGTACACCGAGGCGCTGGCGGCCGCGCTGTGCGCCGCCGCCTGGGAAGGCGACGAATCCGCAGCCGAGGAGGAGGTGCGGCCGGCCGAGGTATAAGTCGAAGTATTTGCAAGGACCGATAATCCGCGCCAACTGGCATACTTGGGGGAGGGCAGACAGCACAGGACGTACAGGGCCCAGAGGTACGGCCGAAGACGAAGGGAAGGCGCGCCATGTCCATCCGCGACGACGCGGCCGAGGTCCGGGCCGGTGGCTGGCGGACGCTTGCCGCACTGCACGGGCTGATCGACGCCGCGCTGGAGAAGGCGCTCCAGGCGGAGCACAAGCTCTCGGTGGTCGAGTACACGGTGCTGGAGGCGCTGTCCCGGCAGGACGGCTGGCACATGCGGATGCAGCAGCTGGCCCGCGCGGCGGCGCTGAGCAGCAGTGCGACCACCCGCCTGGTGAGCCGCCTGGAGGACCGCGGCCTGCTCAGCCGCTACCTCTGCGCGGACGACCGGCGCGGCATCTACACCGAGCTGACGCCGGAGGGCCGCGCCCTGTTGGAGGCGGCCCGCCCGGTGCACGACGCCACTCTGGAGGCGACCCTGGCGCAGGCCGCCGAACTGCCCGAACTGGCGCCGCTGGTGGACGCGCTCGCCGAGCTCACCCCGGCGAAGCGGTAACCCCACCAAGGCCGTCCATCCGGCAGTGCCCCACCACCGCGCACTCACCGTGAGGTGCCGCGCCGCACCGGGCAGCGCCTTACCGCCGCCCGGCGGCCAGCGCGTCCCGGTGCACCCGGTCGAGCAGGGCGAGCAGCAGCTCCTTGCTGGACGCCCGCTCCCGGACGTCGCACAGCACCACCGGCACCTCCGGCCCGAGGTCGAGCGCCCGGCGGACGTCCTCCGGGGTGGCCTCGCGGCGGCCGTGGAAGCAGTTGACCCCGATGGCGAAGGGGATGCCGCGCTGCTCGAAGAAGTCCACGGCGGCGAAGCTGGATTCGAGCCGCCGGGTGTCGGCGAGGATGATCGCGCCGAGGGCGCCGAGGGCGAGGTCGTCCCACATGAACCAGAACCGGAACTGCCCCGGGGTGCCGAAGAGGTAGAGCACCAGGTCTTCACGGACGGTGATCCGCCCGAAGTCCATCGCCACGGTGGTGGTGGACTTGCCCTGGATGCCTTCGAGGCTGTCGACCCCGATGCTGGCGCGGGTCATCCGCTCCTCGGTCTGCAGCGGTTCGATCTCGCTGACCGAGCCGACCATGGTGGTCTTCCCGACGCCGAAGCCGCCGGCGACGAGGATCTTGACCGCGCCCGGCACCAGGCTCTGGGTCGTCAATTCGGGTCTCCTGGAAGGGAACTGGGATGGTGCGGGGAGGGCGGACGGTCCGGCCGGGGGAGCCGGTCAGAGTCTGCGGACGCCCTCGATCACGGCCTGGATGAGTGAGATGTCCGGGGCCTCGGCGAGCGCGACCGGGGCCCGGGTGAGGATCAGCCGCGCCTCCGCGAGGTCGTCCAGCAGCACCTTGACCACGCTCACCGGCAGGTCCATGGTGGCCGCGATCTCGGCCACGGCCAGCGGGCGTTCGCGGCACAGGTCGAGGATCGCGGCGGGCTCGGGGGTTAACCGGCTGGTGTCGGTGCGCGGGTCGGCGGTGACCACCAGGGTGATCAGCGCGAAGCCGTCACGGACCGGGCCGGTGCGCCCGTTGGTGATCGCGTAGGGACGGACCAGGTGGCCGGCGTCCTTGTCGTAGAACCAGCCCTCGTCGGCGTCGGCGGCGGTCACGCACCGCCACCCGCGCCGGTCTGACCCGCGTCGCTGCGCGGCGCCGCGGTGAGGTACTGGCCGACCTGCTTGACCAGCATGTTGATCTCGTAGGCCATCAGCCCGGCGTCCACCTGCTCGCTGGTGAGGACGGCGAGCCGGGCGCCCTGTCCGGCGGTGGTGACGAACAGGAACAGCTGGTCCATCTCGACGACGGTCTGCCGGACCCGTCCGCCGTTGAAGCGGTGCCCGGCGCCGCGGGCCAGGCTCTGCAGGCCGGAGGCGACGGCGGACAGGTGCTCGGCGTCGGCCCGGTCGAGCCCCTGGTCCATGCCGACCAGCAGGCCGTCCTCGGAGAGGACGATGGCGTGCCGGGTCTCGGGCACCCGCGCCACCAGCTGGTCCAGCAGCCAGTTGAGGTCGCGCTGGGTTTCGGTCTGCTGCGTCATCACTGCTGTTCCTTGGCTTCCTGAACGGCGGAGGCTTCCGCGGCTTCCCCGGGGGCGGAGGCTGCGGCCGGGTTGGGGGCAATGGCGGGCGCGTCCGGTCCGGTACCGGCCGCGCGGGCGCTCCGGGTGCCGCGCTGGATGGCGGCCATGGTGGCGCGGGAGCGCGCCGGCGAGGGGTCGTCGGCCTCGCCGAACCGCGGCCCGGTCGGGGCGGCGGGGGCCCCGTACGGCGCGGACGCGGAGGGCGGGGCCGACCGCGGGGACGCGGAGAGGGACGGCGCCGGGGCGGCGGGCGACATCATGGCACCGGGCGCGTTGGCCTCGCGGAGCTGCTCGGCGAGGCTGGCGTTGCGGACCCGCTGCGGCAGGACCCGCGGGGTGCGCAGTTCGCCGTCCGGGCCGTGCTCCACGTGGTCCTCCTGCGGGCGTTCGTGGCTGGGAGCGACGTCCGCCGGCAGGCCGGCGGCGAGGTCGGCAGCGACATCACGGGCGGCGTCGGCGGCGTGCTCGACGGACGAGCCGTTCGAGGCATGAGAGGCATGCGCGACGGGCGAGGCATGAGAGGCATGCGCGACGGGCGAGGCAAGCGAGGCGTGCGCGGAAGGCGAACCATCCGCGCCATCCGAGGCATGCGCGCCGTCCGAGCCGTGCACGGCACCCAGCTGCGCGGCGAGCTCCGCCGACGGACCGGTCGGCAGGTCGTACGGGCGCGGCAGCGCGGGCCGGGGGACCACCACGGCCCCGGGCAGCCCGGGGATCTGGGCGCCGACCGGCAGCCCGGTGTCGTCGGGGAGGGCGCCGTCGCCCTCGCCGTCCTGCCGCGCGAGCAGCTCACCGATGATCAGCCCGCCATCCGCCGCGCCGGGGGCGCCGGGGCCGACCGGGGGCACCTCGGCGGCGCCGGTACCGGCATCGCCGGCCGGCGCGCCCCCGGTCAGCCCGCTGAGCACCCCGGCGAGCGCGCCCGTCAGCTCCTCGTCGATGTCATCGAAGTCCCCGTCCGACGGCCGCGGTTCGGGCACCGGGGTGCGGGTGACCCGCGCACCGGACGGCAGTCCGGGCACCGCGGCGGGCTGTTCGGCCTGCTCCAGCAGCACCGAGGGCACCAGCACCACGGCCCGGGTGCCGCCGTACGGCGAGGGCCGCAGGGTGACCTGGATGTCGTGCCGGGCGGCCAGCCGCGCGACGACGAACAGGCCGAGCCGCAGGTCGTCGCCGAGCGCGGAGACGTCCAGCTCGGGCGGGTTGGCCAGGTACTCGTTGAGCCGCTCGTACTCGTCCTCGGTCATGCCGAGGCCGCGGTCCTCCACCTCGACCGCCAGACCCTTGGGGACCTCCTGCGCGGAGACCTGCACCTGGGTGTACGGCGGGGAGAAGGTGGTGCCGTTCTCGATCAGCTCGGCGACCAGGTGGATCACGTCGGCGACGGCCTGTCCGCTGAGCGAGGCGCGCGGCACGCCCTGGACGACGACCCGGGCGTAGTTCTCGGTCTCGGAGACGGCGCTGCGCAGCACGTTGACCACGGGCACGGCGTTGCGCCAGCGCCGGGCGGGCAGCGCGCCGCCGAGGATGACCAGGTTCTCGGCGTTGCGCCGCATCCGGGTGGCCAGGTGGTCGACGGCGAACAGCTCGCGCAGCAGCTCGGGTTCCTCGTGCTCGCGCTCCAGCGCGTCGAGCATGCTGATCTGCCGGTGGATCAGGATCTGGGTGCGGCGGGCGATGTTGAGGAAGACCTTCTTCGTCCCCTCGCGCCCCTGGGCCTGGTGGACGATGGCGGCGACGGCGGCCTGCCGGACGGCGGCCAGGCCGTCGGAGGTCTGCTGGACTTCGTCGCCGGTCCGCCGGGAGGGCGTCCAGGTGGGCGGGGTGGGCACCGGCTCCCCGGCGCGCAGCCGCCCGACGACCCCGGGGATCTCCCGCTGGGCGAGGGCGAGGGTGTCGGTGCGCAGTGCGGCCAGCCGGGCGGAGAGGGCGCGGGCGGCCCGGATGCCGCGGACCAGGCTGACCAGCAGCACCAGGGCGACGACGGCGGTGCCGGCCGTCAGCGCGGTGTGGTGTCCGGCGTCGCGCAGCAGGTAGGCGGCGTAGCCCCAGGCGGCGGCCAGGCCCAGGCTGGGGACCAGCACGAGGGCGAGGAGCGAGCTGCGGAGGGAGCCGGACCGGCCGGCGCGGTGGCCCGTGCGGGGGGCCGATATGCCTGGCATCTGATTCCTTGTTGCAGGGCCGAGGTGCAGGCCGGGTCTCGGGGCCGAACGGCGGGTCGGCCCGGGCTGCCCGGACCGGGCTTCAGGGCGCCGAGGCCGGGGTTGCCGGACGGGGTGACGCGGTGTCACCGTCCGGGCGGGGTTCAGTGCGGCCGCCGACGGCAGGAAACCTATCAGTCCCAGGTGCCCTCATCGCAACATCAACTGACGATATGTGAACGGCTGATGGCAGGACCGGTCGGTTCCGGTCGGAGCGTTCGCCGACGGATCGCCGCAGCTCAGCGCGGCCGTCGTGAAGCGGGAGCGGCCCCCCGGCAGGCCGGGTGGGCCTTCCGGGGAGCCGTCAGGAACAGGTCAAAAGGAACAGGCCAAACGGTCATCATGCCGAAAGTTCGCCACCAACCGGGCGGCGGTTCCCACCAACCAGGCGGCGGTTCCCGGCAGTCGGGCGGCGGTTCCCGGCAGTCGGGCGTCAGCTCGCGGCGGAGATCGGCACCACCCGGGCGCCCCGGCCGCCCTGGCCGAGCTGGGCGCCGCGTCCGTAGCGCCGGTCCGTCGCCGGCGCCTGCGATTCGCGCTGGTTGAGCTCGGTCCAGGCCCAGCTGGTCAGTTCGGACAGCTCGGCCGACCACTGCTTGCCGTAGGTGCCCGCCGCCACCTGCCCGAGCCGCAGCTTCTGCACGTCCGAGGTGCCGGCCGGGGCGTAGATGTGGGTGGCGTCGCGGAGGTAGCGGATGATGTTGTGCTCCTCCTGGGTGCCGCGGGCGGCGAAGATCTCCATCGCCTGGCGCGCCGAGTCCATCGCGTATTCGGTGTTGATCAGCTTGGCGTTCATCAGCTCGGCGTCGCAGGCCTTGCCGTGGTCGAGCAGGTGCGAGGCGTGGTAGGCGGCCAACTTGGCCGTCATCAGCCGGGACTGCATCTCGCCGAGCTTCAGCGCGATGCTGTTCAGCTGGTTGATCGGCTTGCCGTAGAGCACCCGCTCCTCGGCGTAGCGCACGGTGTCCTCCACCACGGCGACGTGGATGCCGAGGGCGACGGCGCCCAGGTTCAGCCGGCCGTACAGGGTGGAGGAGGAGTAGGCGACGTCGAGGCCCTGGCCCTCCTCGGCGAGCCGGTTGCCGACGGGGATGCGGCAGTCCTCGAAGACCAGCTCGCCGAAGCTGAAGCCGTGCAGGCCGCCCTGGGTGCCGATGGTGCCGGCGCGGAAGCCGGGACGGTCGCTCTCGACCAGGAAGGCGGACAGCCCCTTGCTGCCCCGGTCGGTGCGGAAGACCACGCCGTGGACGTCGCCGATGTGGGAGTTGCCGACGAACACCTTGCGGCCGTTGAGGACGTACTCGTCGCCCTCGCGGCGGGCGGTGCCGCCCATGCCGAGCACGTGGCCGCCGGACTCCGGCTCGGTGACCGCGATCGTCGGCAGGGACTCGCCGGAGGCGAACTTCGGCAGCCACTCGCGCCGTTGGGAGGCCGAGCCGAAGTGGATGACCTTGGCGACGCCGAGCTGCGAGGCCTGGGCCATCGCGCCCATCGCACCGCTGACCCGGGCCAGCTCCTCCACGATGACGGTCTTGGCGAGGTGCCCCAGGCCCAGGCCGCCGAACTCGCGCGGGATCGTGACGCCGATCCAGCCGCGACGGGCGATCTCCCGCGAGAGTTCGAACTCGATCTCCCGGTCCGCCTCCATTCTGGCCACCTGAGGACGCACCTCCTTCTCCGCGAACTCACGCACCTCCGCCCGGAGGCTCTCGTGTCGTTCGTCGGTGAAGTAGTCCATCGTCATGCTTGGTCCTCTCATCCCAGTGGTGACGTGCCTCCGTTCGCGCCGTAGATGCCGCTCCGGCCGTCCCCCCAGGTCGGTGGGGGTGTGGGGTGTGGCGGTGCCGATCGCTTCGAAGCCATCGGTGCATGCGGACCTTGGGCCGGGGTCTCCCGTGGAGCCTGGGGGACTACCGTCCGTGTCTTCGGCAGGGCTCATTGTCATATGTGCACATGGGGTCCACACATAGTTGATCTTGGAATGGCGGAATTCGGCCCACTCGACCGGTGGCGGGTTTTGTCACGGCTTCGGGTGGGGATTGATCTTCCCCTCCTCCGGTGACCGGCCAGGGGGTCGCTCAACTGCTGCTTTGACTGTTCATCAGCAACGGCGGCGATCGGTCCCGGTAACACCGCGGCGCCCGGATGTCTGATTACATGTGCGCCATGACTGATGTGATGAGCACTCAAGGCCAGTTCCCGGGTGCTGCCGGGGAGTCCGAGCGGACTCGCAGGCTGCGCAGCCTGGGTCTCAACGAACCCTCCGCGGACGAGGCCTTCGACCGCTTCGCCCACCTGGCAGCCAGCATCACCCGGGCTCCCATCGCGATGGTCAACTTCATCAACGACGAGCGTCAGATGTTCCGGGGGCTCTACATTCCGCCAAACTCCGGCGACGTCGCGGCCGAAGAAGGCGCTTCCTGGGCGGACCGGGGCATCGCCTTCGATCTTCCCACCCGCCAGATGCCGATGAGCCACGGGTTCTGCCCGCACGTGGTCGCCCAGCGCTCACCCCTCGCACTGGACGACATCCTCGCCTACCCCCGGTTCGCCGGGAACCCGGTCGTGGACGAACTCGGCGTCCGGGCCTACCTCGGCGCCCCGCTCGTCGACGACACCAACACCGTCATCGGCACCGTCTGCGTCCTCGACCGGGAACCCCGGCAGTGGGGGCGCGAGCGACTGCGCGACATCCAGCACCTCGCCGAGGCGCTGCTCTCCGAGATCCGGCTGCGCGACAACCTGCTCGCCCAGCAGCAGGAGATGTTCGCCGCCTTCGACGGCTCCCCGTTCCCCATCATGCTGACCGACGGCCCCGGCCAGGAGATCCGCTACGCCAACGCCCAGCACGCCGACACCTTCGGCGCCCCGGTGGCGTACGGCTCGATCGGCACCGCCTACCCGCAGCTCGGCGCGGCCGGCCTCCAGCAGGCCGTCGCGGAGGCGTACCACACCGGTCGCGTCACCGTCCTCAACGACGTCCGGATCCAGTCCGGCCGCCCCGAGGCGCAGCGCGTCCAGCAGATCTTCAGCTTCACCTGCACCCCGCTGCGGGCCGCGCGCACCGGCCAGGTCAACGGCGTCCTCACCGTCGGCATGGACGTCACCGCCCAGTCCCGCACCGAGGAGGAACTCGGCACCCTGGCCGCGCTGCTGGTCGACCGGCTCCAGCAGAACGGCGCCGCCACCCCGACCGGCCGACCGGGCATCGCCGGCGGTTCCGGACTCGTCCTGCCGAGCTGAGCGGCCGACCGCCGCTCGTGCGCGGCCAGACGGCCCCCGGCCGTACCCGCCCACCGCACCACCCGTACCGTCCACCACCGTGGCGGGGCGCCTCTCACCCCCGAGGAGAGGCTCCCCGCCACGCTGCCGTTCCGGGGCGGGTGCGGCCGACCGTACGGGCCATGGCAGTTCGCGCGCGGCGCTGTGCGGCGGTATGCCCCCGGTGCCCCGAAGCGGGCCGGCCGCTCCGCTCCGTGACGGTATGCCCGCGGTGCCCCGAAGCGGGCCGGACGTGGCGCTGTGCGGCAGTTCGCCCTCGGGCCGAGCGGGTGAACCGTCCGCCGCCCGCACCCCGACCCGGGCCCGGCCGCGCGCCGCCGGTGGTAGGCATGGGCCGCATGAACTGGATGGACTGGTTCGCCGCCCCCGACTACTGGCTGAGCCGCCTGCTCGTCCAGCGCCTGCTCGCCGGCCTCTACCTGATCGGATTCCTCGCCGCCGTCGCGCAGTTCCGTGCCCTCATCGGCACCCACGGCATGCTGCCGGTGCCCCGCTTCATCGCCCGCGTCCCGTTCCGCAAGGCGCCCGGCCTGTTCCACCTCCACTACAGCGACCGCTTCTTCGCCGCCGTCTCCCTCACCGGCGCCGCGCTGGCCGCCGCCCTCGCCGCCGGGCTCGGCGACGAAGTCCCGCTCTGGGCGTCGATCCTGGCCTGGGCGGTGCTCTGGGCCCTCTACCTCTCCATCGTCAACGTCGGGCAGACCTGGTACTCGTTCGGCTGGGAGTCACTGCTGCTCGAAGCCGGCTCCCTCGCCGCCTTCCTCGGCAACGCCGACACCGCGCCGCCCACCCCCGTGCTCTGGCTGATGCGCTGGCTGGTCTTCCGGGTCGAGTTCGGCGCCGGACTGATCAAACTGCGCGGCGACAGCTGCTGGCGCGACCTGACCTGCCTGCGCTACCACCACGAGACCCAGCCCATGCCCGGACCGCTCAGCTGGTTCTTCCACCACCTGCCCGACCCGCTGCACCGGGTCGAGGTGGCGGCCAACCACGTCGTCCAACTCCTCGTCCCGATCGGCCTGCTGCTCCCGCAGCCGGTCGCGAGCTACGCGGCCTGCGCGGTGATCGCCACCCAGCTGTGGCTGATCGCCTCCGGCAACTTCGCCTGGCTCAACTGGCTCACCGTCGTCCTCACCCTCGCCGCCGTCGAACCGTCCCGCCTCGGACTGCCCGGCCACGCCCGGGACTTTCCCGCCGCACCCCTCTGGTACCAGGCGCTGGTGGCCGCGGTCACCGCCGGCGTCCTGGTGCTCAGCTACTGGCCGGTGCGCAACCTGCTCTCCCGCGGCCAGGTGATGAACCGCTCCTTCAACCGGCTGCACCTGGTCAACACCTACGGCGCCTTCGGCAGTGTCAACCGCCTGCGCCAGGAGGTGGTGATCGAGGGCACCGACGAGGCCGTCCTCACCCCGCACACTGTCTGGCACGAGTACGGGTTCAAGGGCAAACCCGGCGACGTGCGCCGCCTCCCGCGCCAGTACGCCCCCTACCACCTGCGGCTGGACTGGCTGATGTGGTTCGCCGGCATCTCGCCCGCCTACGCCCGCCCCTGGTTCCTGCCCTTCGTCACCCGCCTGCTGGCCGGTGACCGGGCGACCCTGCGACTGCTGCGCCACAACCCCTTCCCCGACGCCCCACCGACCCACGTCCGGGCGACCCTCCACCTCTACCGGTTCACCGGATGGCGCGAACTGCGGGAAACCGGCGCCTGGTGGCACCGCACCGCGCTGCACGAGTACCTCGCGCCGGTCGACCTGCCCACCCTCGCCCGGGCCGGCCACCACCCGCCGCTCGGCCACTCCTCGCCGGACCGCCCCTCCCGCCCGTCCAGGGGCGTCCGCGCCGTCCCCCTGGACGGGCTGCGGCGACCGCGCCCACCCCGGACGGAGCACCCCGGCCACCCGTCCGGACCAGCACCGGACCACCCGGGCGGACCTCCCGAGTAGCGGCCAGGCGGGCGGTATGGCACACGACACCGGCCCGTCCCGGCGGTGGGTGCGTGCAAGGCTCGAACGGGCACCCGTATTCTGGGCCTCCACAACCGGCGGCCCGACCGCGCGCCCCCCGGTCCCGCCCCAGGGGCCCCGTGCACCCGGTCCGCCGCCCCCTCGTCGTCAGCCCCGCCGCCGTCGCCCAGAACCGGACCTCACATGACAGTGCTTCACTCGCGCAACGCCGACGCAGCCGACCCGGTGGACGTCGCCGACGCCGCAGACGTCAAGGACCCCCAGGACGCCGCTGCGGAGCCCGACCTCCGCGAGGACCTCGGCCGCTACGCCGAACTCGGGGCCTTCACGCTCAGCGCCGACACCCACGCCTGGTACGCGGCCGTCGACACCGTCGCCACCCCCGAGGACGCCCGCGCCGCGTCCACCGCGCTCGCCGAACTGCGCGGCCGCGACCTCCAGCAGACCTGGGACGCCGTCACCGCCCTGGCCGCCGACGTCAAGCTGGACGAGCCCGACACCGTCGCCAAGACCGCGCTGCTGGTCGAGATGCTCCAGCGGGTGCACCGCACCTCCGCCACCCTCACCAGCGCCGCCTACGACGCCGACCTCGTCGCCCTCGCCGCCGCCACCGCCGACAGCACCTGGCGCCGCGAGAACGGCGTCAAGCTCTCCTGGCTGCGCGGCCGCTCGCTGCGCAAGCAGGCCGCCGCCCTCGCCCACGACCGCAAGGTCCGCCGCGAGGAGCTGCACGAGGCGCTCACCTCCGCCGAGATCGAGCGCCGTGCCTGGTCCGCCATCGCCCCGGCCGGCACCCTCCCCAGCGCGCCCGCCGACGGCGCCCTGGTCGAGCGCACCGCCCAGGCCTTCGAACCCATCAACACCGGTCTGCGCGACCTCGCCCGGCTGCTGCCCGACCACGACCTGGACGGGCTCGCCTTCGCGGACCTCGTCGACCTGGTCGAGCGGCTCGCCGCTGACGAGGGCACCCTCTACCGCCTGCCCACCATCCGCAGCCTGCGCGCCACCCTCGAGGAGGCCGGCCTCGCCGACCTGCTCGCCGAACTCACCGCCGCCAAGGCCGACCGCCGCGCCGCCGAGGCCGCGTACGCGGCGCGCCAGGCGCTCGCGGGCGGGCAGCGGGACGGGCTGGGCGAGTCGGCGGTCGAGGAGTCGGCGGTCGAGGAGCCGGTCGCCGAGGAGCCGGATGCCCAGGAGGCCGGTGTAGAGGAGACCGCTGCGCGTCAGGCCCTGGCGGCTGGGCAGCGGGACGGGCTGGCTGAGGAGGCCGTCGAGGTCGAGATTGAGGCCGAGATCGAGGCCGAGGCCGAGGCGGGCACCGAGGCGGACACCGAGACCGTCGAGGCGGCGACGGGTACGGACGTCGACATCGCCGAGGCAGAGCCGACTGCGGTGGAGGAGACGGAGGACGCCCCGGCCGCCGCCGTTTCCCTCCCGGCGCCCTCCCCGGCCGCTGACGACCTGGTGGCCGCCGCGACCGCCGCGCTGGCCGAGGCCGCAGCCGCGGACGAGGTGGCGGCGGAGCCGGAGGCGGTGGAGGAGCCTGCCGCCGAGGTCGAGGTCGTGGCTGAGGCCGAGGCTGAGGTCGAAGCCGAGGTCGACGTCGTGGCTGAGGCTGAGGTCGAAGCCGAGGTCGAGTCGGAGTCGGTCGTCGACGTGCCCGCTGTTGAGGCTGCCGAGCCGGAGGCCGTCGAGGTCGACGAGTCGGCAGTCGAGGCCGAGGCCGTCGTCGCCGAGGTGGCCGAGCCGGCTGCGGAGGCCGAGGTTGTCGAGGAGGCTTCGGCCGTGGTCGCCGAGGTGGCCGCCGTTGAGGTCGTGGAACCGGCCGTCGAGGTTGAGGCCGAGGCCGCCGAAGAGGCGCCCGCCGTCGAGGCCGTCGAGGTCGAGGAGCCGGCGGTAGTCGAGGAGGGCCCGGCCGTGGTGGCCGAGGAGCCCGAGCCCGTCGCCGAGGCGCCCGCCGTCGTTGAGGCCGAGGCCGAGGCCGAGGCCGAGGCCGTTGAGGTCGTGGAGCCGGAGGCCGACGTGGAGGCCCCCGCCCCCGTGGTCGTGGAGTCGGCCGTCGAGGCCGAGCCCGAGCCCGTCGCCGCAGAGGCGTCCGCCCCCGAGGCCGCCCCCGAGGCGGAGCCCGTCGCCGAGGAGTCCGCCGGCCGCCCCGTGAAGCCGGACTTCACCCCTGGCCGCCCCGTGACCGCCTACTCGGCGGACGAACTGCTCGCCGTCGTCCGCTGGATCGACGCCGACGGCACCGAGCGGAGCGACGAGGAGCTGCTCCGCGCGGCCATGAAGGAGCTGGGCTTCGCCCGGCTCGGTCCCCGGATCAAGGAGGCGCTCGGCGCCGCCGTCACCGCCGCGCGCGGCTAGGGTCCGGTAACAAGCCGTACGGCACAGGGCCCGGGACGCACTCGCGTCCCGGGCCCTGTGCCATCCGGCCCCGCTGGGGGCGGAGTCCGTCAGCCGGCCTGGTTCCAGGGCTGGGAGGCCATCAGCGCCTTGACGTTGGAGACGTACTTCGGGTTCGGGATGTCCAGGCTGCCGACGACCGCGCCCGTGGTCGGGTCGGTGACGGTGTTGTAGTGGACGTTGCCCGCGCCCGCGTTGTACGCCGAGACGACGAGGTCCAGCAGCGGCGTCTTGCCGGTGGCCGGGTCGGGGGAGAGGTCGTACTTGCCGCCGAAGGAGGAGTCGCCGTAGTAGGCGATCAGCCAGTCGAGCAGCTGGGTGCCGAGCTGGACGTTCCCGGCGAGCGTCTTGGGGTCGGAGGTGGTGCCGTACTTGCCGTTCATCCAGGCGACGGTGTTCGGCATGACCTGCATGGTGCCGATCCCGCCGTCGCAGGCGAGGATGCCGGACTGCCAGCCGCTCTCCTGCCAGGCGATCGCCTTGACCAGGTTGACGGGCAGCGGCGGGAGCTTGTCGGTGCCGCCGGAGCTGAGGTTGAGCACCCGGGACTGGCCGGCCGCCGAGCTGAGCGCGGCGGCGACCGAGGCCTTGGGCTCGTCCGGCTGGGGCTTGCTGGGCTGGCAGCCGCTCTGCAGCGGGGGCACGTGGCCGGCCGGCGGCGCGGGCGGCGCCGGGAGGGCGACGGCGCCGGGCTTGGCGGACGGCACCGGGGCGGGGATGGCGGGCTTCTCGACCGGCGGCTGGGTGGCGGGTGCGCCGGCCGCGTTGGCGCCGGCGCCCTTGGCGTTGCTCGGCTGGGCGTTGGGTGTGGCCTTCGCCGACTTGCTCGGGCCGGCGCTCGGGCTGTGCGAGGCGTCGGGGCTCGCGGAGGCCGTGGCGCTCGCTGACGCGGTGGCGGACGGGCTGGCGCTCGCGGTGTCGCCGGGTGTGGCGGTGGCCGCCGTGAGCGTGGTGGGCGGCGCCGCGTCCGGGTGCTTGTCGGCGCTCTTGGTGCCGCAGCCCGCCAGGACGGCGGTCGAGACGGCGACGACGGACACCAGGACGGTGGTCCGCCGGGTGGTGCTCGACTTCATCTGTGGTCCCCCCACTTGTCACCGGTGATCCCGGAGAGTGGCGGTCATCCTATGGTGCGATCGTTCCGCCCCGGACGAACGGGTGGTCGATCGCCTGCCGGAGGACGGTCGGAGCGGTCACGAGGGACGGTCCGTACCAGGTCAGGTGCCGTCCGCTGACCAGCGCGGCGGGGACGTCGGGGAACGCCTCCGGGCCGTCCTCGGCGGTGAAGCGGTACGGCTCGTCCGGCAGCACCACCAGGTCCGGCCGGCACGCCCGCAGTTCGGGCAGCGGCACGGCCGGGTAGCGCTCGGGGTGCCCGGCGTGGACGAGCCGCAGGCCGAGCCGGTGCAACAGGTCCCCGGCGAAGGTGTCGCGGCCGAGCACCATCCACGGGCGGCGCCAGATCGGCACGATCACGCGCGGGCCCTCCGCCGCCGGCCGGACGTCGCGCCAGGCCGCCTCCGCCTCGTCCAGCCAGGCCGGGCGGGGCAGCCGGCAGGCGACGGTGAGCAGCCGGTCCAGCGAGCGGAAGGCGCCGTCCAGGGTGCGGATGTCGGTGACCCAGACCGGCACCCCCGCCGCCCGCAGCGCGTCCAGGTCGGGGCGGCGGTTCTCCTCGTCGTTGGCGATCACGAGGTCCGGGGCGAGCGCGAGGACGCCCGGCAGGTCGGGGTTCTTGGTGCCGCCGATCCGGGCCGCGGCCAACTCGGCCGGGTGGCTGCACCAGTCGGTGACGCCGACCAGGAGCCCGGGGGCGGTGGCGGCGACGGCCTCGGTCAGCGAGGGCACCAGCGAGACCACCCGGCGCGGCGCGAGCGGGCCGAGGCGTACGGGCAGGCCGAGGTCGTCACATGCGTCGGTCGGGCCGGTCGGGTCGGTCGGGTCGGTCGGGCCGGTCGGGCCGGTGGGGTCGGTGTGGTCGGTCGGGTCGGTGGGGTCCGCCATCCGGCCACCCTACGCGCGGCGCCCGAGTGCGGGGCCGTCAGGAAGAACCGGAAGACCTGGAAGACCTGGAAGTTCCGGAAGACCTGGAAGTTCCGGAAGACCCGGAAGTCCCGGGAACCCGGCGCGGGCCGGGTCCGACTACCTGGTCCGGGTCCGCAGCGCGGGCTCCAGCACGATCACCGACCAGGAGAATCCTCATGCGCCCTCGCGTCGTCTGCGGTATCGCGGCCGCCGTCGCTCTGTTCGCCACGGCCTGCGGAAGCGGCGGGAGCGGTGGTGGTGGCACCGGCGCCGCCATCACCGCCCAGCCAGGCCCGGCCGGGAGCTACCCCGTCACGGTCGCCGACTGCGCGGGCAAGGAGACGACCATAGCCAAGGCCCCGGCCAGGATCGTCACCAGCAACGCGGCGAGCCTGGAGATGCTGCTCCAACTCGGCGCGGGCGACCGGGTGATCGGCACCGGCTTCCCGCCCGGCAAGGGCACCCTGCCGGCGGCGCTGGCCGAGCAGGGCGCCAAGGTGCCGGTGCTCGGCGACAAGACCGTCCCCAAGGAGAAGCTGCTCGGCTCCGGCGCCGACCTCTACGTCGACACCTTCGGCGCGATGCCGATGATGGGCGGCGCCACCGGGCCCACCGAGGCGGAGTTCGCGGCGGCCGGCATCCAGCACGTCTACCTGCTCTCCACCGCCTGCGCCGGCACCCCGAAGGCCGCCAAGGCCCCGCGCACCGATCTCGCCGGGGTCGAGGAGGACATCCGCCGCCTCGGCGCCGTCACCGGCACCGGCGCCCGCGCCGAGGAACTCGTCACCGGGATGGAGAAGCAGATCGGCGAGGTCCGCACCGCGCTCGCCGGCGTCCCGGAGGACAAGCGGCCCGGCTACTTCGTCTTCGACTTCGACGCCGGGACGAAGCAGCCGACGGCCGTCTGCGGCCGGCAGGTGGCCAACGCCGTCATCACCCTGGCCGGGGCCCGCAACGTGTTCGCCGACTGCGACGCCGACTTCAAGCCCGGCTCCTGGGAGGACGTCGTCGCCAAGAACCCGGACTGGATCCAGCTGGCCGTGCGCAACCGGGGCAGCGAGGAGGCCACCCGCAAGGCCTTCGACGACGCCGAGGCGTTCCTGCGGGGCTTCCCGGCGACCCAGGGCCTGAAGGCCGTCCAGGAGGGGCACTTCGTGCGGCTCGGCTCCGAGATGACCACCATCGCGGGCGTGCGCAACGCCGACGCCGTCCGGCAGATCGCCGCCGCCGTCCACCCCGACCTCGTCAAGAACGGCCAGTAGACGGTGACTTCGGCAGCCCGAGTCGAGGCCCCGGACGCCCGGCGCCCGGCCCGCACCCTGCGGGCCGGGCCGCTGGCCGGGGCGCTCGCCGTCGTCCTGGTGCTCGCGCTGACCGCCGCCGTCTCCTTCGGCTCGGTCGACATCCCGCCCGGCGAGGTCTGGTCGGTGGTCCTCCACCACCTGACCGGCCGGGCCCCCGAACCCGGCACCCGCGACCTCATCGTCTGGCAACTGCGCGTCCCGCGCGCCCTGTTGGCGGCCGTGGTGGGCGCCGGACTCGGCCTGGTCGGCACCGCCGTCCAGGCCCTGGTCCGCAACCCGCTCGCCGACCCCTACCTGCTCGGCATCTCCTCCGGCGCCTCCCTCGGGGCGGTCGCCACCATCGTCCTCGGCACCGCCTTCGGCCTCGAACTCTCCTTCGGCAGCGCGCTCGGCCTCACCGTCTCCCTGGCGGCCTTCGCCGGCGCGCTCGCCGCGTTCTCCCTGGTCTGGCTGATGGCCCGGCGGGGCGGCGGCTTCTCCCCGCTGCGCCTGGTGCTGGCCGGCATCGGCATCGCCCAGTTCCTCGGCGGCCTCACCAGCTACCTCGTCCTGCAGACCAGCGACGAGCAGCAGACCCGGGGCGTGCTGTTCTGGCTGATGGGCAGCCTCGGCGGCGCCGTCTGGGCCCAACTCGCCATCCCCGTCGCCGCCGTGGCGATCGGGCTGGCGCTGCTCCAGGCCCGCGCCCGGGGGCTCAACGCGATGCTGATGGGCGACGAGACGGCCGCCGGACTCGGCGTGGACGTGGCCCGGCTGCGCCGCGAGGTGTTCGTCGTCACCAGCGTGCTCACCGGGGTGCTGGTCGCGGTCTCCGGGGCGATCGGCTTCGTCGGGCTGATGGTGCCGCACGTCTGCCGGCTGCTGGTCGGCGGCGACCACCGGCGCCTGCTGCCGCTGTCCGCCCTCACCGGGGCGGTGCTGCTGACCGTCGTGGACACCGTGGCCCGCACCGCCCTGGACGGCCAGGAACTGCCGATCGGCGTGGTCACCGCCGTCCTCGGCGCCCCCACCCTGCTCTACCTGCTGGACCGACGACTGGAGCGCAGTTGAGGATCGCCGTCGAGGACCTGAGCGTCGCCCTGGCCGGCCGCACAGTGGTGGCCGGAGTCCATCTGGTCGCCGAGGAGGGGGAGATCGCCGGGCTGGTCGGGCCCAACGGCAGTGGCAAGTCCAGCCTGCTGCGCACCGTCTACCGGCACCTGCGGCCGAGCGCCGGGAGGGTCCTGCTGGCCGGGCGGGACCTCGCCGGGCTGCGCCCCGCGCAGTCCGCCCGGCACATCGGCGCCCTGCCCCAGGAGCGCGGCGGGGACTTCGAGTTGAGCGTGCGCGAGGTGGTGGCGATGGGCCGCACCCCGTACAAGCGGGCCTTCGCGGCCGACGACCCGCAGGACCACCGGATCACCGCCGAGGCACTGGACCGGGTCGGCATGAGCGGGGCCGCCGACCGGCGGTTCGCCCAACTGTCCGGCGGCGAACGGCAGCGGGTGCTGCTCGCCCGCGCGCTCGCCCAGCAGCCGGACGTCCTGGTGCTGGACGAACCGACCAACCACCTGGACGTCCGGCACCAGGTCGAACTCCTCGCCCTGCTGCGGGAGCAGCGTCGCACCACACTGGTCGCGCTGCACGACCTCAACGCCGCCGCCTCGGTCTGCGACCGCCTGCACGTGCTGCACCGCGGCGCCCTGGTGGCCTCCGGGACGCCGCGCGAGGTGCTGACCGCCGAACTGCTGGCGGAGGTCTTCGGCGTCCGCGCCGCGGTGGTCGAACACCCGCTCACCGGTGACCCGTTGATCGCCTTCGACCACCGCTCCCCGGCCGGCACCGCTGCGCCGCAGCCCGGGGTTCAGCAGCGGCCCGGCGTTCAGCAGCAGCCCGTGGTTCAGTAGGCCTGGTAGTGGCTCGGCCGGCCCTCGCGCAGGACCGGCCGGCCGAGCCGCGCCGCCTCCGCGTTGCGCCGCAACTCCCAGCTGCCGTCCGCCCGGTGGAGCACCGCCGAGTGCCAGGGCGTCATCCAGGCGTCGGGTGCCGACAGCAGCCGGATGCCGAACTTCGGCGCGCCGGCCGGCTGCGGGTGGATCGACAGCCGCACCGACCGGGGGTGCTGCTCGGCGATCAACTTACCCCAGGCGCGGCTGCGCTGGATCACCCCGTAGGCGCGGCGACGGCAGTCCCGCTGCAGGGCGGAGCGGGTGCCGGGGAAGTCCACGGTGTCCTCGGTGAGGAACCGGGTGATGCCGCGGTAGAGCCGCAGGGTCTCCTGCTCGGTCACCACCTGCTCGCGCAACTCCTCGACGCTCGGCGCGTACCGCTCGTGCACCAGGGCGCGCTTCTCGTCGTACGGCAGGTCGCCGAGCACCGCCCGCAGATCGAAGGTGTCCAGGTGGCGGAGGCCCTCGCGCCGGATCATCGCGGTCAACTCGTCCGAGTACTCGTCTATGTGCTCGTCGGGGACGTTGATCAGGTCGCCGAAGACGTGCCCGTCGGAGCAGATCAGGATCCGGGCGCCGGGCCGGTGGATCCGGCCGATCCGGGCGCAGAGGTCGTCGAGGAAGGTCAGGGACAACCGCTCGCCCTCGTCGGGCAGATGGCCGAGCACCTTGGCCGGGTTCGGCGACTTGCAGGGGAAGCCCGGCAGGGTGAACACGATCGGCTCACCGGCCGCGATGCAGTCCGCCAACTGCGCGAGCTGGAAGGGGAAGTGCTCGGGCCGGGCGTCGAACTCCGGGTCCGAGGCGCGGCGGTGCGGCAGCAGCAGGCCCAGGATGCGGGCGGCGAGCTGGGCGGGCGATTGCTGCTCGGGGGCACTGGTGACGACGGGGGCGGTGCCGACGGGCGGCATGATGGATCTCCTCCACGGATGGTGACGGGTGGGTGGATGACGGGCGGGCCGGGGTTCGGCCGCACCGGAGTTCAGCGGCCTCGGTGTGCGGCTGCGCCGGGGTTCAGCTGCGCCGGGCTTCAGCTGCGCCGGTCGTAGGCGACCGGCAGCCGGTTCACCCCGCGGGCCAGGACGGCGGGGATCCAGGCGAGTTCGTCCAGGCCGTCCCCGGGCGTAACGGCGGGGCGCAGTCCGGGTAGCCGGGCGAGCAGGGTGCCGACGGCGATCTGGAGTTCGGCCCGGGCCAGGGCGGCGCCCGGGCAGTAGTGGATGCCGTGGCCGAAGGCGAGGTGGGCGTTCGGGGTGCGGTCGAGGTCCAGTCGGTCGGCCTCCGGGAACTGCGCGTCGTCGCGGTTGGCGGCGCAGAGCGAGACGATCACCGAGTCGCCGGCCGGCACGGTGGTGCCGAACAGCTCGCTGTCCTCGGCGAAGAACCGCCAGGTGGTGAGCTCGAACGCGGCGTCGTGGCGCAGCAGTTCCTCCACCGCCCGGGCCAGTCGACCGGGCTCGTCGAGGCCCGCGCGCAGTGCGTCGAGGTGCTCGGGGTGGCGCAGCAGGGTGATCAGCATGGTGGTGATCTGGTTGGTGACCGGTTCCTGCCCGGCGACCAGCAGCTGGAACACGATCGAGTCGAGCTCCTCGCGGCTCAACTCGCCCGCGTCATGGGCGGCGACGAGCCGGCCGAGCAGGTCCTCGCCCTCGTCCCAACCGGGCGAGCGGGAGTCGGCGCGCTTGCGGGCGACCACCTCGGCGATGTACGTCTGCAGCCCGCGCAGCCGCGCCTCGTACGCCGGACGGCCCGGGTCCTGCGGGCCGACCGGCTGCACCACCTTGCCCCAGTCCCGGTCGAAGCGGGCGGCCAACTCGGCGGGCAGGCCGATAACTTCGGCCAGCACCCGGAAGGGGTAGTGGGCCGCGAAGCCCGCCACCAGATCGGCGCCGCCGACGGCCGGTAGCCCGTCCACCAGCTGGTCGGCGAGTTCCTGCAGCCGCGGCCGCAGCGCCTCCACCCGGCGCGGGGCGAAGGCGTCCAGCACCAGGCGGCGCATCACGGTGTGCTTGGGCGGATCCTGGTGCAGCAGGTGGACCTGGAGCTGGGAGTGCTGGGGCTCCGGCATGATCGACGCGAGCCGGCGCCAGTTGTCGTTGCCCAGCGCGTGGTTCTTGCCGAGCCGGGGGTCGTTGAGGGTCGCGTGGGCGGCCTGGTAGCCGGTGACCAGCCAGGCGTGGATGCCGCTCGGGAACTCCACCCGGTGCACCGGCCCGGCCTCACGCATCCGGCGGTAGAGGGGGTAGGGATCGGTCTTGTAGGCGGGGCCGTGCAGCGGGACGGGGCTGGGGAGCGGGTCGAGGTCGTAGCCGTACGGGCAGCGCGCGGCCTCGGGCGTGGCCGGGGTGCGGGCGATGTCGGTCATGGGTGTGCTTCCTCCGGTGAGGCGGATGAGTCTGTGGGGTCTGTTCGGCCCGGCTCCCGGGGGCTCCCGGGGCTCAGGGGCCGGGGCTCGGGGTTCAGGGCTCGGGGTTCAGGGTTCAGGGCTCGGGGTTCAGGCCTGCGGACGGCGGCGGTGCAGTGCGAGCAGCGGTACGGCGGTGGCGGCGACCGCGGCGGCCAGGGCGATGCCCACGTGGGTGCCGGTGGTGGCGCGGTCGCCCGCCAGGGCGGCGGCGGTGGCCAGGGCCGGGCCGAGAGCGAAGCCCAGGCTGCGGGAGAGCTGGACGGCGGAGCCGGCGGTGGCGAGCTTCCCGCGCGGGGAGGCGGTCATCACCAGCGCCTGGGTCGGGCCGCCGTTGAGGCCCATGCCGGCGCCGGCCAGGGCGAGCCGGGCGGCGATGTCCACGCTGGACCAGCCGGTGTTCACCGGGACGAGCAGTGCCAGGCCGCAGGTGGTGACGGCGGCGCCGGTGAGCGCCGTCGGCCGGGCGCCCCAGCGGTCCGCCAGCCGCCCGCCGACCCGTCCGGCCAGCACCATGCCGAGCGGGAAGGCCAGCATGGTCAGCGCGGTGGCGGTGGCGCTCTCGCCGTGCGGGCCGCGCAGGTGCTGGACCAGCAGGTACTGGCAGGCCGCGAAGCCGGCGGCGAGCGCCAGCACCGAGGCGTTCACCCCGGCGGTGCCGGCGGCCCGCAGCACTTCGGCGACCGGCCGGCCGCCCGGGCGGCGCAGCCACAGCAGCACCAGTGGTACGGCGGGCAGCGCGAGCAGCAGCCACTGCGGGGCGGTCGGCGCCAGGGTGAGGCCCAGCAGGACGGCGGCCATCGCCGCGCCGATCAGGGCGGCGTCGCCGAGCGAACCCCGGTCGGGCAGGCGCAGCCGACCGCTGCGCGGGGCGTACCGGCGCACGATCAGGACGGCGGCCAGGCAGACCGGCAGCTTGACCAGGAAGACCGCCCGCCAGCCGAAGTGGTCCAGCAGCAGGCCGCCGAGCACCGGACCGGTGACGGCGCCCAGCGGCCCCAGTGTCGCGGGCACGCTCATCGCCCGCCCGCGAAGCTCGGGCCGGACGGAGGTCGCGGCCAGCACCGGCATCAGCACGAACAGCACGGCCCCGAAGGCGCCTTGCAGCAGCCGCGCCGCGATCAGCCAACTCGCCCACGGGGCGAGGGCGGCCAGCACGCTGCAGCTCGCGAAGCAGCTGACCGCGAGCAGTAGCGCGGGCCGGGTGCCGACCTGGTCCAGCCACCGGCCTGCGGGCAACAGCAGGGCTATCAGGGGGAGTTGGTAGCCGAGCGCGGCCCACTGGGCGACCCCGGCGGAGACGTGCAGGCCGGCGGCCAGGTCGGTGAGCGCCAGGTTGACCACGTTCATGTCGAGCATCGCGACGAACGAGAGCAGTCCGGCGGCCACGACCAGGATCCACCGGTCCACGGGCTCGACCTGACGGTCAGTCAGGTCGGTCGTGGGCGACGCGTCTTGTGCTCGCATGAAGGTCCTCCGTTCCCCCGTTGCCGTACCGGCACCGCCTCGGCGGCGGTGTCCGGTACAGCAGTCGGGGGCGGGAGGGCTCTGGTTCCGAACACTTGGGGGATTTTTCCGGACGGACGGACGGCCGACGGCGAACGGATGACAGAAGTTGAAATCTGTTATCTGTTATCTGAATTCTGTTCGCCGTCAGTTGCTCACCGTCCCCGCCGCCCGCGCCGTCCCCCGCCGTTCCCTCGCCGGGCGGCGCTCAGCAGGCCGCCGCGAGCTCCCCGGCCTCGGCCGCCCGCAGGCGCGCTATCAACTCCTCCCGCGCCCGGGCGACCCGGGAGCGGACGGTGCCGACCGGGCAGCCGGCGACCTGGGCCGCCTCGGCGTAGCTCAGGCCGACCACCTGGGTCAGCACAAAGGCCTCCCGCCGCTGCGCGGGCACCCGTTCGAGCAGGTCCCCTAGGGCGATCCCGTCCTCGAACCCGGCCGCCGGGGTACCGCTCTGCCGTTCCGCCGCCTCCTGCCAGTCCGGCAGCGCGGCGCAGCGCGGCCGGGCGGCGGCCATCCGGTACCGGTCGATCACGGTGCGCCGGGCGATCGACAGCAGCCAGGTGCGGGCCGAGGAGCGGC
The DNA here is from genome assembly GCF_055571335.1 of Kitasatospora sp. NPDC030952. Lineage (NCBI taxonomy): Bacteria > Bacillati > Actinomycetota > Actinomycetes > Kitasatosporales > Streptomycetaceae > Kitasatospora > Kitasatospora sp. NPDC030952. The sequence continues at coordinate 153,272 of NZ_JBVIFM010000006.1, read as the reverse complement.
CGGCGAAGGCGGGCAGGCCGCGCAGCGCCCGCAGGAAGGTCTCCTGGGCGAGGTCGTCCGCGGACTGGACGTCGGTGAGGTGGGCGACGAAGCGCCAGACGTCCCGTTGGGTCGCCCGGACGAAGGCCTCGACGTCCGCCGCCCGGCCCGAGCGGGCGGTCAGCGCGAGCGCGGTGAGCTGGTCGTCATCCACGGTGGCCGCCGACCCGGCCGGCCCCGGCCTGATCGCCATGCAGGACGATGGTCGTATGAGATGCGCGCAGTTCCGTACCGCTCTGTCCGCCCGGCTCGACGGCGAACCGAGTGGCCTGCCCGGCACCCGGCTGGACAAGCACCTGGCGCGCTGCACCGGCTGCCGGGACTGGCTGGACCGCGCCGAGCGCCTGCGCGCCCAGGTGCGGGCCGCCGCCGTCGAGGGTCCGGCACCGGAGTGGGCGGCCGGGCTGTCGGCCCGGCTGGGTCTGGACGGTCCGGGTCTGGACGGTCCGGGTCTGGACGGTCCGGGGCTGGACGGTCCAGGTCCGGACGGTCCGGGCAGCGTGCCGGAGGCGCCGGAGCGGTAGGTCGCTGGCGCCGGCGAGAACCGGTGCGCCGTCGAAGTGAGGCATGGGAAGGTCCCGTGGGGAAGGCAGGGGGCGGCGCCGCGCACGGCGGCACCGCAGGCGTCCATGGGCCGGCCGCGTGGCGCACCGCACCTCCCGTGGAGGTGGCGGCGGACGCGGACCCGGGCCCGAGCCCTGTCGGCGCGGCGGCGCGGGGCGCGACGGCACTGGAGTGACGGCGCGGGGTACGACGGCGCGGCAGGGCGACCTGCCCGACGCCGAGGTCCCGGCAAGCGGCCGGAGTCCGGCCGGAGGGGGAGGAGCGCGTCGGGCGCGTCAGCAGGCGAGGGCGAACGCCGGCGGCCCGCGCCGGACCACGGCATGCGTGAGCAGCACCGACCGGGGCAGCCGGGCCGGCCGGTCGGCCGACCGGGGCGCGGCCGGCGGCCGGTGCCCGAAGGGCCGCGCGACCAGCGTCAGCAGCGGGAGCAGCAGCGCCCCCGCGACCACGCCCCCGAGCGCGGCGAGCAACTCGAAGACCCGGACCAGCGCGGCATCGCCGCGCCAGAGCAGCAGCGCACAGGCGAGCGCCGCCAGCAGGTGGGCGAGGGCCATCCCCGGTGACATGCCGCCGGCCATCCCATCGGTCATCCCGCCGGTCATCCCATCGGACGTTCCGGGAGACATCCCGCCGGTCATCCCGTGGGCGGCCCCCGTCGGCATGACGTGCGACATGCCGGTCATCCCGGGCAGCCCCATGTCCATGTCCATGGCCATTCCGTCGGCCGACCCCGCCGCCCCGTGGTGCATCCCGGCCATCGGGTGCAGACTGCCGGCGGCCGGCGGTACGTCCGGGTCGATGCCGGCCATCCGGGCCAGCTCGACGGGGGAGAGCCCGCCGGCGGTCCGGTCCGGGTTGCAGAGCAGCAGCGCCGCCCAGTCCGTGCCGGCCAGTTGCCGGAGGCCGCCGCCCCCGCGGCCGAGCGTCCCGGCGTGTTCGAACAGCAGGTGCAGTGCGCTCTGCGCCGCGACCATCCAGACGCTGATCACCCCGAGTCCGCGCCGCTTCCCGGCCAGCAGCCAGGTCAGTGCGAGGACGGCCCCGAAGGCGCCGAGCAGGACCGGCGGAGAGACCCCGGCCCCGGCCATGGCGACGTGCGCCGTGGCGGCCATCGCCACGCACAGCGCGGCGAAGACCGCGGCGCGCAGCAGGCGGATCCGGTCGGTCATCACGATGGCACTCATCGTCGCACCCGCCACCGCCCGCCCGTACCGCACCCTCCGGTGATGGCCGGTTCCGGTTCGTGAGAACATGCCCGGCCCGTCAGCTCGGCGGATCAGCCGCTTGTAGCACGGTTTCACGCGGTGGTCGATCCGGGTTGACACGCGCACCTCCTGCTCACTAGAAGTGCACACTCGGGCACGGATCGTGCGTGCCGGAACGAATCGGGGCCAGTGCGAACGATTCGGAACGAGTCCGAGCGGACACACCGGACGTCGCCCGAGCGGAGGCACCGGAACCGCCGGACACCGGAAACGGCCGGACACCGGAACCGCCGGCGACCGTAAGCACCGGCGACCGTAAGCACCGGAAACAGGAGGCACGGCCATGGACACCCCGACGGAGCGCGGTACCCCGATCGAGCTCGGCACCCCGACGCCAGGCACCCCCGACCTCGCCGACCCCCGCTTCTGGCAGCTGCCCGCCCCCGCCCGCGCCGCCGCCTTCGCCGAACTGCGCCGCCGCCCCGCCCCGGTCTACTTCGGCGACCGCGCCACCGGCCGGGGCTTCCACGCCCTGGTCCGGCACGCCGACGTGGTCGAGGCCAGCCGCACCCCCGCCGTGTTCCGCTCCGGCCCCGGCGTCACCACCCCCGAACCGGCCCGGTGGGTCCGGCTGCTGTTCGGCGACTCGATGGTCAACCTCGACGACCCCCGGCACGCCCAGCTGCGCCGGATCGTCTCCCGGGCCTTCACCCCGCGCCTGCTCGGCCGGGTCGAGGAGGACGTCCGGCGCATCTCCGCCGCCCTGGTGGACGGGGTCGAGCGCGAGCGGCCGGAGGACTTCGTCGGCGCGGTCGCGGGCGAACTCCCGTTCCAGGTGATCTGCACCATGATGGGCGTCCCGGAGCGCCCCCGCCGCACCATCCTCGAACTGGTCAACCGCACCTCCGAGGACGTCGGCGTGGCCCGCCCGCTGCGCCGCCGGTTCCGGATGCCCGGGCGCGGGCTGGCGGCGCTCGCCCGGATGCAGGGCATCGTCGCCGCGATCGGCCGCGAGCGCCGCCGCCGGCCCGCCGAGGACCTGATCTCCGCCCTGGTCACCGCCGACCTGGACGGCCGCCGGCTCACCGGCCGCGAGCTGGGCGCCTTCTTCTCTCTGCTGCTGGTCGCCGGGGTCGAGACCACCCGCAACGCGCTCGCCCACGGGCTGCACCTGCTGACCGTGCATCCCGAGCAGCGCGCACTGCTGCTGGCCGACCTGGACGGACGGCTCGACGGCGCGGTGGACGAGATCGTCCGCCACTCCACGCCGATCGTCCAGTTCCGCCGGACCGTCGCCGTCGACCACGAGCTGGGCGGCCCGGGCGGCCCGCTGCTGCGGGCGGGGGAGAAGGTCGCGCTGTACTACGGCTCGGCGAACCGGGACGAGACCGTCTTCCCCGCCCCGGAGGCCTTCGACATCAGCCGCACCCCCAACCCCCACCTCGGCTACGGCGGGGGCGGACCGCACTACTGCCTCGGCGCGCACCTGGCCCGGCAGGAGATGACGGCGCTGTTCCGCGAGCTGTTCACCCGGCTGCCCGGGGCGCGGTCGGTCGGCGAGCCGGTGCTCGCCCCGTCCAGCTTCGACCACCGGGTCCGCTCACTGCGCTTCACCTTCTGATCCAGCCGGGCCCGCTGCACCCCCGCCGCTTCCGTTGCCGTTGCCCTTCCGTCGGAACCGGCCGGAGCCAACTGGAACCGGTCGGAAGCAGCCGGAGCCAGCTGGATTCGGTCGGAAGCGGCCGGAACCATCGGAAACTAGACGGACAGCTCCCACACCGCGTGGTCGTGCGCGAACATCACCTGCCGCGGCCCGTGCTCCGCGACCCGGTCAAGCCAGGGCCGGTAACCGGGCAGCGGCGCCGCGACCCCCTCCCGTGCCGCCTGCCGCGCCAGCACCGCCTGCCCGTACTCGGAGGCGAAGTCGTACGCCTGCCCGGCCAGCAGCACCGTGCAGTCGCCCAGCCGCTCGACCAGCAGGGACTGGTGGCCGGCGGTGTGCCCGGGGGTGGGCAGCACCCGGACGCCGGGCCAGATCTCCGCCTCGCCGTCGAACTCGCGGTGCACGGCGCCGGGGAAGTCGACCAGCCCGTCGATGGTGTGGCCGCCGCGCCGGGCGGCGGCCAGTTCGCCGGCCTGGACCAGGACCGGCGTCCCGGCGAACAGCGGGTTGCCGCCGCAGTGGTCGAAGTGCAGGTGGCAGTTGACCACCAGGTCGATGTCCGCGACCGAGACGCCGGCCGCGGCGAGCGCCTCCGGCAGCGGGCGGCGGACCGGCCGGTAGTGGGCCTCGGTCTCCGGCGAGCCCGCGCCGATCCCGGTGTCGAACAGCAGCAGCCCGTCCGGGCTCCGGACCAGGTACGCGAGCACCGGCTCCACCCGCGGTTCGGGGCCGCCCACCTCGGTGGCCGGCCGGACGATGTAGCCCAGGTCGAGACGGCGGATCGTGTGCATGCGGCCCCCTTGCGACTCAGCCCCCGTGCGGTGGCCGAGGCGGCCGCCGTTCGCACCCTATCCGGCGGTCGCGCGCCTCAGCGGACGTCCGTCCGACTGACCGTCAGATGAACTCCCGGCTAGAGGAATCCCGCTCGGCGGGGTCGTCGGACGGGGTGCGGGCCGCTGCCGGCGCGCGGCGGTGTGGGGCGACGCGCAGTGGCGTGCGGCGGTGTACGGCAGTGCGCGGTGGCCTGCGTCACGGCGGGCGCGCCGGATGCGGAGCACAATGCCCGGCATGACCGATCGTCCGACACCGCCCGAGCACGGGCCCGCCGACCGCCCCACCGCCGATGTCTGGGCCGCCCTGGGCGGACCGGCCGACCTGCTGGACCGGGTGGCCTTCCACGGTCCGAGGGACGGCCTGCCCTCCGGCCTCCCGGTGGGCCGGCTCGCCCGGGCCACCGTGGCCGCCTGCTCGTTGGCGGCGGCCGAACTCGCCGCGCACCGCGGTGGCGGGGCCGTCCCCGCGGTCCGGGTGGACGAGGGGGCGGTCGCCACCTCCTTCGTCAGCGAGCGGCACCTGGAGATCGAGGGTCGCAAGCCGGTCGGTTTCGCCCCGCTCTCCGGCTTCTGGCGCACCGCCGACGGCTGGATCCGCACCCACGCCAACTACCCGCACCACCGCGACCGGCTGCTCGCCGTCCTGGACCTCGCCCCCGACGCCGGGCCCGAGCAACTCGCCGAGGCGCTCGGCAAGCTGCCGGGCGAGCAGGTGCAGGAGCGCGCGTACGAGGCGGGGGCGCTCGCGGTAGCGGTCGCGCCGGTGCGTGCGTCCGTACACCCCCTGGTGGAGCGCAGGGAGATCGGTACCGCGCCGGTCCGCCCGCTCGCCGCCGCCCCGGCGGACCGGCCCGCCGCCGGGATCCGGGTCCTCGACCTCAGCCGGGTGATCTCCGGACCGGTCGCCACCCGCACCCTCGCCCTGCTCGGCGCCGACGTGCTGCGGATCGACTCGCCCCGGCTGCCCGAGGCCGAGGACGCCCACACCGACACCGGCTTCGGCAAGCGCTCCACCCGCCTGGACCTCGCCGACCCGGCCGACCGCGCCACCTTCGAGCGACTGCTCGACACCGCCGACGTCGTCGTCAACGCCTACCGCCCCGGCTCGCTCGACGCCCTCGGGCTGGCCCCCGAAGCGCTGTTCGCCCGTCGGCCCGACCTGATCCTGGCCCAGATCTGCGCCTGGGGCTGGACCGGTCCGTGGGCCGGCCGCCGCGGCTTCGACAGCCTGGTCCAGGCCGGCGTCGGCATCGCCGCCCACGAGGCCGGCCCCGACGGCCGCCCCGGCGCGCTGCCCGCCCAGGCCCTCGACCACGGCACCGGCTACCTCCTCGCCGCCGCCGTGCTGCGCGCCCTCACCGAGCAGCGCACCCACCGCCCCGGCGGCCGCCACCTGCGCTTCTCCTTCGCCGGCACGGCCTCCTGGCTGCTGCACGGCATCCCGGCCGAGCCGACGGACCCGCCGCGCCCGGACGCCGGTCGGTACGAGGCGGCGCGCTGGCTCACCGAGACCGACTCGGCGTACGGGCGGCTGCGGTACGCCCTGCCGCCGATCGGCTACGCCGGCGCACCCACCGACTGGGCCACCCCGCCCGGGCGTTGGGGGACGGACGCGCCGGTCTGGCGCTGAGCCGCCGGGCGGCGGACCGATCGCGGGGCCGGGGCGCCGGCTGTCGGTGGGGTCTGACAGCATCACCGCATGACCGCCGCACACGCCACCGACTACACCTGGTTCGAACAGCGCTACCCCGTCCTGGGCGAGGCCTACTGCCTCACCCAGGTCCAGGGGACGGCCGCCGACGAACTGCTGAGCCGCTTCGACGCCCTGACCGGCCGGGCGGTGACCGGGCTGGAAGCGGTGGTCGCCGCCTGGGAGACGTTCGACGACGGGGAGGACGAGGAGGCCGAGGAACTGTTCGACCTGGACGAGGACCGGCTGCTCGTCGCCGTCACCGAACTCGACGGCTGGGCGCTCGCGGTCGAGCCGTACGGCTACCTCGGCAGCCTGCCCCAGGTCATCGCCCGCCTCGCCGAGGGCACCCGGCTGGTCTCGCACTTCCGGAACGCCAACGCCGTGGACCACTTCAACTGGTGGGAGCAGGGCGCCTGCCGGCTGCAGTTCGAGCCGCTCTTCGCCGACCAGCGGCACGGTACGGACGCCGACGCCCCCGGCATTCCCGAGCTGCTGACGGCCTGTGGCTTCCGGCTGGACGGCGAGCGCGGCGACCTGCACACCGAGGCCGCGTTCGCGCTCGCCGAGCGGCTGACCTCGGTGCGGCTGGACCCGGCACGGCTGGAGGCCGCCACCTTCCGGCTCGGCTACGCGCCCCGCCCGTAGCGGGGGCGGCGCGTAGCGCGGGACCCGGTCGGTGACGGCCTCCGGAGCGGGCGGCGGCGCGTCAGACCCCGGACGGGATCTGCTTGGCCCGGCCGCGGACCTGGATGGCGGTCGCGATCTCGACCACGCCCAGGACCACCAGCCAGCACCCGGCCAGCACGGCCAGCGCGGTGATCGAGCCGACCGGCCAGACCATCAGCAGCACACCGGCCAGGGTGTTGGCCACGCCCGCGAAGGCCTGCCAGCCGCGGGCGGGCATCAGCGGGTCGGAGATCGCGGCGGCGAGCTGGGTGATGCCGCGGAACAGCCAGCCGATCCCGATCCAGAGCGCGAGCAGCAGCAGCGACTGCACGGCGCTGCGGAAGCAGAGCAGTCCGAGCAGCACGCTGATCGCGCCGCTGATGAAGGCCAGCACCCGCAGCGCGGTGGTGGCGTGGGTGCCGAACGCGGCGACCAGCTGCACGACGCCGATGACCAGCAGGTAGAGGCCGAACAGCACGCCCACCACCAGTAGGGTCTCCCGAGGCCAGGCGAAGACGACGATCCCCAGGGCGAGCGAGGCGACACCGGCGGCCAGCAGGACCTGCCAGGCGGCCTTGGCGAGCAGGCCGAGCGGGCCCTGCACCGGGGTGCCGTCGGGGGTGATGATCGGAGGGGCCACGGCGGCGTACTCCTCGGGGTCGGGGGCAGAGAACGGCCCCAGCCTCCGTGTGCCGTCGTCAGTCCGCACGCCGGGTACGTACGTTCGAGTGATGCCGCTCGGCTGCCGGAATGACATCCTCCGGACACTTTTCGTCGATATCATCCGTCGGTATGACTTCTGAAGGGTGGGGGACCCCTCCGGTCGAGCCGATCAGCCAGCACTACATCGTCTGCGGGGGCAACGCACTGGCCCACCGGCTGATCCTGGAACTCGTCGAGCACTACGAAGTCCCGGTCGTCGTCCTGGTCACCGACCGCACCCGCGACCACGCCCCGCGGATCGAGCAGATCGCCGGCGTCGCGGCCGTCGTCGAGTACCCGAACATCACCGAGGAGGCGCTGCGGGCGGTGTCCATCGGCACCGCCCGGGGCCTCGCCCTGGTCGAGGGCAGCGACCAGGAGAACATCCACGCCGCGCTCAGCGCCCAGGGCCACAACCCGGACATCCGGATCGTCCTCCGGATGTTCAACCAGCGCCTCGGCGAGAACATCGAACGGCTCCTCAGGAACGGGGCCGCGCTCTCCGGTTCGGCCACCGCCGCCCCGGCCTTCGCGGCCGCCGCACTCGGACGGCCCAACTCGGTCGAGATCGGCGGCCGTTACCTGCACATCGCCTTCGACGACGCCATCACCCCGGACCGGATCTGCGTGGTCGCCGACCACATCGACCGGCAGGACCTCAGCAAGATCCGGCTGTTGCCCGAGCAGGAGGGCGACTCGGCCGAATTCGTCCGGCTCGCCCGTGAGTTCGGCGACGACGGGCCGGTCCGCCCGGGCGGGGCGCGGCGCGAAGCGGCGCCGGTGTCGGGGTCGGAGCCGGTGTCGGTGTCGGAGTCGGTGTCGGAGCCGGTGTCGGCGCCCGGGGCCGAGCCGGAATCCGGACCCGAGCCCGAGCCCGGAGCCGGAACCGAGGTTGGGACCGAGATCGGGACCGAGGTCGGGACCGAGGACGGGCCCGGAGCGGAGACGCCGCCCGGCGGGGTCGCGGCGTTGCAGGCGATCCGGATGGAACCCCGGGAACCGATCAACTGGGTGCGCCGGCTGCGCTGGCGGCTGCTCGACACCATGCGCTTCTTCACCAGCGCCCGGATGCGGCTGGTGCTGCTCACCGCGCTCGCCGCGGTGCTGATGGCCTTCAGTGTGCTCTGGTACCTCAGCCGGGACTTCGGCTGGACCGTCTACATCTCCCTGCTCGACCTGGCCGGCGCCGCCCAGCCCGACCAACAGGCCGACATCGCCGCCGGGACGGGGACGGGCGGTGTCTGGCAGCGGGTCGCCCAAGTGGTGATCACCATCTGCGGGATCACCTTCGCGCCGGTCGCCACCGCCATCGCGGTCGAGGTGCTTGGCTCCGGGCGGCGCGGACTGCCCCGCAACCCGAGCGCGGGCACCCGGGACCACGTGATCGTGGTCGGGCTCGGCAACGTCGGCACCCGGGTCGCGACCCTGCTGCACGAGATGGGCGTGCCGGTGGTCTGCATGGAGCGGGACCCGCAGGCCCGCGGCATCGCCGCCGCGCGGGCGCTCGGCATCCCGGTGGTGCTGGGCGACGGACCGTTCGAGGAGCAGCTGCGCCGGGCCCGGCTGAAGCACAGCCGGGCGGTGGTCGCGGTCAGCGGGGACGACGCCACCAACCTGGAGGCGGCGCTGGAGGCGCGCCACGGCAACCCCGACGTTCGGGTGGTGGTCCGGCTGTTCGACGACAACTTCGCCGGCCACTTCTACAAGACGCTGGACAACGCGGCCTCCCGCTCGGTCTCCTACCTGGCCGCGCCCGCCTTCGCCGCCGCGCTGATGGGCAGTGAGGTGCGCGGGACGCTCTCGGTGTTCCGGCACGTGCTGCTGATCGCGGAGCTGACGGTGGAGGACGGCAGCGGGCTGATCGGTCTGAACCGGCACGACCTGGAGGACCCGGGCGGCGTCCGGGTGATCGCCGTCCGCTTCGCCCGCAGCAACCAGCTGCACTGGGGCTTCGCGGACCGCACCCGGCGGCTGGCCCCGGGCGATCGCATCGTGGTGGCCGCCACCCGCATCGGGTTGGCGCGGCTGAACACGGTGCTGGTCGAGGAGGGGTGAGGGCCGCCACCTGCCACCTGCCACCTGACGGCGGACAGGTAACAGCTGACAGATAACAGAAAACAGCCGACAGTGAACAGATTTCAGATGATGAAAGCTGTCAGCTGTCAGCTGTCTCTACTGTCTCCACGCCGGCTGCAGCGTCGGCCGCAACACCGGCCGCCACGCCACCGTCAGCGGTTCTCGAACTTCGGCGCCCGCTTCTCGGCGAAGGCCGCCATGCCCTCCTTCTGGTCCGCCGTGGCGAACACCGCGTGGAACAGCCGGCGCTCGAAGCGGACGCCCTCGGCGAGCGTGGTCTCGAAGGCGCGGTTGACGCTCTCCTTGAGCATCACCGCCGCGGTGGTCGACATCCCGGCGACGGTCTCGGCGGTGGCCAGCGCCTCGGTGAGCAACTGGTCGGCCGGGACGATCCGGGCGACCAGTCCGGCCCGCTCGGCCTCCTCGGCGCCCATCATCCGGCCGGTCAGGCACAGATCCATCGCCTTCGCCTTGCCGATGGCGCGGGTGAGGCGCTGGGAGCCGCCGATGCCGGGGAGCACCCCGAGCTTGATCTCCGGCTGCCCGAACTTCGCGGTGTCGGCCACGATCAGGATGTCGCACATCATCGCCAGCTCGCAGCCGCCGCCCAGCGCGAACCCGGCCACCGCCGCGACCACGGGCTTGCGCAGCGCGCCGAGCCGGTCCCACGGGCCCAGCCAGTCGTCCAGGTAGACGTCCGGGAACCGGTTGCCCTGCATCTCCTTGATGTCGGCGCCGGCCGCGAAGGCCTTCTCCGAGCCGGTGATCACCAGGCAGCCGATCTCCGGGTCCCGGTCGAACGCGGTGGCGGCGGCCACCACCTCATTCATCAGCTGGGTGTTCAGCGCGTTGAGCGCCTTGGGCCGGTTGAGCGTGATCAGCCCGACCCGGCCCTTGCGCTCGACCAGGATCGTCTCGTAGCTCTCGGTCTCGGTCATCGCCGTACTCCCATTCCGCTGCTTGGCCGTTCCGCTGCTCGGCCATTCCACTGCGCGGCGCCGCGCGGGCGCGCCCTGACCACCCAACGATCTACGACGCGCCCGGTCTCGCGCCAGTCTTGGTATGCGAGACGCCGGTCACCAGATCGGGTGCCGGTCCGCGGAGCGGCGGGGAGGTCGGAACCGGACGCCGTGCGTACGGGGTGGCCAGCCGCGGGGGCACGTCGAGCCGGAGCTGCTGGTCGTGAAGCCGGTCGAGCTGGGACACGGGTGGTTCCCCTCTACCGGTGCGCTCAGGCGGAGCGGTCGGCGTACTCCAGGACGTGCTCCGCGAGCAGCCGCCCGACCTCCGGATCCTGCCGCCGGAAGGCCTCGATCAACGGCAGGTGGTCGGCGGCGTTCTCGTGCAGTTCCGGCCGGACCCGGTGCAGCGACAGCACCGTCCACACCTCGACGCCCAGGCCCTCCCAGGTCCGCAGCAGCGTCCCGTTCCCGGAGGCCGCGACGATCTCCCGGTGGAACGCCACCCCGTGCCGGGCCTGCCCGAGGGTGTCACCGGCCGCGGCGGCCGCCGCCATCAGCTCGGCGCGCCGTTCCAACGCCCGGGTGTCCCCGGCCAGTCGGACCACCGCCGCCTCGGCGGCCGGCCGCTCCAGAGCCGCCCGCACCTGGTAGACCTCGCGCAGCTCCGCCGGGCCGATCTCGCGCACCCGGACGCCCCGGTTCGGCTCGGCGTCCAGTAGTCCGAGGGTCTGCAGCGAGCGCAGCGCCTCGCGCACCGGCGCCTGGCTGACGTTCAACTCGGCCGCCAGGCGGCGCTCGACGATCCGGTCCCCGGGCTGCCAGCGGCCGCCCAGCAGGCCCTCCAGCAGCAGTCCGCGCACCTGTTCGCCGAGCGGTACCCGGGACAGCGGGTCGGTGTCCCCGGCCGGCGCCGTCGCGGTCGGCGTCGGGTGGCTCATGGCGTTCTCCAGGCTCTCGGGTCAGGGTCGGGCCGGCGGGGTCGCGGGAGTCGCGGTCGCGGGAGTCGGGGCCACGGGAGTCGGCGGGGTCGGGCGCGGTCAGGCCAGGCCCAGTTCGTCGTCCTCGCGCGGGGCGAGGAAGCGCGCGACGTCGGCCGCCGTCACCCCGGCCAGGGTGCGCGGCGACCACTGCGGGGTGCGGTCCTTGTCGATCACCTGGGCGCGGATGCCCTCGGCCAGGTCGGGACCGTCCAGCGCGGCGCAGGAGATGCGGTACTCCTGGTCGAGCGCGGCCTCCAGCGAGGGCAGGGTACGGGCTCGGCGCAGCGCGGCCAGGGTGACCTTGACGGCGGTGGGGGAGTTCCCGAGGATCAGCTCGGCGGACTCCTTCGCCTCCGGCACCCCGGAGTCGAGCAGGCGCTCGACGATCTCCTCGACGGTGTCGGCCGCGTAGCAGGCGTCGATCCAGTCGCGCTGCCCGGCGAGCCCGGCGGCTGCGGCGGCGGTCGAGGCCGCGGTTCCGGTGGGCAGTGCGGGCTCGGCGTGGGCGGCGACGGTCGCGGCCGGGTCGGCGCTGTCGGCGAGGGCGTCGAACAGCTCAGGCAGTCGCGCGGACGGGACGAAGTGGTCCGCGAAGCCGCACAGCAGCGCGTCGCCGGGGCCCATCGAGGCGGAGGTCAGACCGAGGTGGGTGCCCAACTCGCCCGGGGCGCGGGCGAGCAGGAGGCTGCCGCCGACGTCCGGGACGAGTCCGATCCGGGTCTCCGGCATCGCGATCACGGAGCGCTCGGTGACGATCCGCACGGCGGCGTGGGCGGAGAGGCCGATGCCGCCGCCCATGGTGATGCCGTCCAGCACCGCGACGAACGGCTTCGGGTAGCGGGCGATCAGGGCGTTCAGCCGGTACTCGTCGCGGAAGAAGGCGCGGGTGCCGGCCCCGCCGGCCGTGACGTCGGCGTGCATCGCCCGGAGGTCCGCGCCCGCGCACAGGCCGCGCTCCCCGGCACCGGTCAGGACGACGGCGCGCACCCGGTCGTCGGTGGCCCAGGCGTCCAGGGTCGTGCGGATCGCGGTGATCATGCCGTGGGTCAGCGAGTTGAGGGCCCGCGGGCGGTTCAGCGTGATCCGGCCGAGGCCGCCGTCGCCGTCGCCGTCCAGGGCCGCCTGGACCTCCTGGACCTCCGCCGCCGCGCTCGCCTCTGCGCCCATCGGAACCGCTCCCGTCCCCTCGGTGATCTCGCCTTCCGCCGTCCACGGTACCGGGGTGGGTGGGGCGTTGTGATCACGAGGCCGTCCCGGTCGCGGGGGCCGGGGCGGCCCGGCGGTCACGGCCAGGCGCGCAGGGCGAGTTCGGCGGTGCGGGCCAGGTCCTCGGCGGTGGCGCCGTCGCGGGCCTGCTGGGACATGCCCTGGATGACCGTGGCGAAGTACCCGGCCAGCGCCTCCGGGTCGGCCCCGGGCGGCAGTTCGCCGTCCTGCCGGGCGGTGCGCAACCGCTCCTCGAAGACCCGCCGGTTGGCGTTGCGCAGCTCGCGCAGCTGGGCCTGGATCGCGGCGTCCTGCGGGCTGACGTTGGTGGCGGCGGTGATCACCAGGCAGCCCGCCGGGTGGGACGGGTCCGGGTAGATCGCGGCGGCCTCGCGCAGGATGCGGGCGAAGGCCGCGCGGGCGCCGGCCTCCTCGGCCAGCGCGACGCCGACGAACGCGCCGACGGGGGAGTGCCCGTAACGGCGGACGACCTCCTCGAAGAGCGTGCGCTTGTCGCCGAAGGCGGCGTAGAGGCTGCCGGGGCGGATGCCCATCGCGGTGGTGAGGTCGGTGACCGAGGTCGCCTCGTAGCCGCGTTCCCAGAACAGCCGGGTGGCCGCCGTCAGTGCCTCCTCCCGGTCGAAGGCCGGCGGGCGGCCGCGCCGGGCGCGGGGCGCCGGGCCGGTGGTGGTGCTGTCGGGTGTCGCGGCCTCGGTCATGGGATGGATTTTAGAGCAGTCACTCAAGAAGTGTGTGCTAGGTTCTTTCTTGAGCGATCGCTCAAGAAATGCCGGATGCAACTCGGTGCAACAGGAGGGGACTCGGTCATGGGGTCGAGCACGGGCGGGTACGGGCTTCGCGGCAAGGTGGCGCTGGTCACCGGCGGCAGCAGGGGGATCGGCCGGGCGATCGCCCGCCGGCTCGGGCGGGACGGCGCCACCGTCGCGGTGGGCTACGCCCGGGACGAGGCGGCGGCGCGGGAGGTGGTCGAGGGGATCAGGGCCGACGGCGGGCGGGCCTTCGCGCTGCGCGCCGAACTGGGGCGGCACGGCGACGCGGCCGCGCTGTGGGCGGCCTTCGATGCGGAGATCGGGGCGCACGCGCCCGGCGGCGGGGTCGACATCATCGTGAACAACGCTGGAATCGGGCGCAGTTCGGACCTCGCGACGCTGACCGAGGAGGGCTTCGACGAGGTGTTCGCGGTGAACGTCCGGGCGCCGTTCTTCGTGGTGCGGCACGGGTTGGAGCGGCTGCGGGACGGTGGGCGGATCATCAACGTGTCCAGCGGGGCGGCCCGGCTCGCGATGCCGGAGATCATCGCCTACGGCGCGACCAAGGGCGCGCTCGACACCTTCACGCTCAACCTCGCCAAGCAGCTCGGCCCGCGCGGCATCACCGCCAACTCGGTCGCGCCCGGCGTGGTGGACACCGACGTCAACGCGGGCTGGCTGCGCGGCAACCCGGCGGCGGAGGCGCACGCGGCCTCGCTCGCCGCGCTCGGCCGGGTCGGGCAGCCGGAGGACATCGCGGACATCGTCGCCTTCCTGGCCTCGGAGGACGCGCGCTGGGTCACCGGGCGGGTCATCGACGCGACGGGCGGCGCGGGGCTGTAGACGGCGAACAGCTGACAGATTTCATCATCTGAAATCCGTCAGCTGTCAGCTGTCACGTGACGTCTGCCGGCTGCTGACTCTCGTCGGCAGCCGGCTGCCGACGTCCGGCAGACGTCGTCCGTCAGCCCCGCACCCGCCCCGCGACCTCGCCGAAGCCGACCAGCGCGCCGTCCGGCCCCGGGGCCGTCGCCGTGATGACGACCTCGTCGCCGTCCTCCAGGAAGGTCCGGGTCGTCCCGTCCGGCAGCTTGAGCGGCTCCTCGCCGTTCCAGGTCAGCTCGATCAGCGCGCCCCGGGTGTCCGGCTCCGGCCCGCTGACCGTCCCCGAGGCGAACAGGTCGCCGGTGCGCAGCGAGGCGCCGTTGACGGTCATGTGGGTCAGCTGCTGCTGCGCCGTCCAGTACATGGAAGCGAACGGCGGGCGCGAGACCAGGTGACCGTTCAGCCGGACCTCCATGGCCAGGTCCAGCCCCCACGGCTCGCCGCCGCGGTCGTCCAGGTACGCCAGCGGCTCGACGTCGCGCTCCGGCGGGGTGACCCGGGCGTGCTGCAGGGCGTCCAGCGGCACGATCCACGGCGAGACCGAGGTCGCGAAGGACTTGCCCAGGAAGGGCCCGAGCGGCACGTACTCCCAGGCCTGGATGTCGCGCGCCGACCAGTCGTTGAGCAGGCAGACGCCGAACACGTGCTCGCGGAAGTCGTCCAGCACGACGGGCCGGCCCAGCTCGGACGGCGTGCCGACGACGAAGCCGACCTCGGCCTCGATGTCCAGCCGGCGGGTCGGTCCGAAGGTCGGCGCGGCGTCGGCGGGCGCCTTGCGCTGCCCGTGCGGACGCACCACCGGCGTGCCGGACACCACGACGGTGCCCGCCCGCCCGTGGTAACCGATCGGCAGGTGCTTCCAGTTGGGGGTGAGCGGCTCCGAGCCCGGGCGGAAGATCCGGCCCAGGTTGGTGGCGTGGTGCTCGGAGGCGTAGAAGTCGACGTAGTCCGCGACCTCGAACGGCAGGTGCAGTTCGACCTGGTCGGTGGGCAGCAGCGCGGGCGACAGCGCCTCGCGGAAGGACTCGTCCGTCAGCCAGGCGGTGAGGTCGGCGCGGACCCGCGTCCAGGCCGAACGTCCGGCCGCCATCAGCGGGTTGAGCGAGTCGGCGTCCAGCAGCACCGACGGGGCCCCGGCGGCCCGGGCGGCGGCCCCGGCGTCCAGCACGAAGTCCCCGATGCGCACGCCGATCCGGCGCTGCCCGGGCAGGTCGGCCGCGGTGAAGACGCCGTACGGCAGGTTGTGCACGCCGAACGGCGAGTCCTGGGCGCTGGCCAGCCAGCTGCGGGGGGTGCTCAACGGTCCTCCTGGAGGAGTGGACTGGGCGACAGCAGGCCGAGCGCGGCCAGGTCGTCCAGGGGTTCGGCGACGCTGCAGGTGCCGAACGCGGTGAACGAGTTGCGGATCACCGTAACCTGGTGCCCGCTCAGGGCGTGGACGGCCTTGGCCAGCACCGCGCCGTCGCGCTCGGCCAGCACCTCGGCGGCCGCGGCGCGGTCCGTCTCCTGGGCGGCCAGCAGGACGTTGAGGAAGCCGTGGTGCTCGAACCCGGTCTCCGGGTCGGTGTGCCGGACGGCGTTGTGCAGCCCCGCCGTGCACTTGTACGGCAGGCCGCGCCGGGCGCAGCCGGTGAGGAAGGCGGCCAGCTCGTCCTCGTCCGGGAACGCCTCCGCGACGACGCCGCCGGTGCGGAACTTCGCCCGGTAGGCGCTGTCGACCAGGGCGTCCAGTACGGCGTCCAGGTCGTCCCCGCGCAGGAGTTCGCGCGGGAGCTCGACGGCGGCGGGCACGTCGACCGGCAGCAGCCGGTCCAGTTCGGCCACGGCCTCCTGCACGTCCCGGGTGGCGAGCTCGACGCCCGCGACCTCGAAGGGTGCGGCGGCGGTGAGCGCCGGCCCGAGCTCGGGACTGCCCCCCGGCAGTACCAGCCCGACCCTGAGCGGCCCGGTGCCCGCCACCGCCGCGGCCAGGTCGCCCAACCGGCCCGCCCCGCACAGGAACGGGCCGACCGCGTCGGCGTACCAGGCCGTGCGGTGGGCGCGGTGCGCGGGCACGGCCTCGGCGACCGGCAGGTTCCCCGGGGGGAACACCGCCGCGTCGTCGAAGAGCCCGCGGAACAACTCCGGGATCGGCGACGGGGCCGCGGAGGGGAACGCGGGGGTGCCGGCACTCATCGGCCGGGCCCCCGACCCGCCCAGGTCCAGGCGTAGCCGGCGTCCTCGGTGGCCCGTCCGCCCTCGCCGAGCTCCAGCGGGCGGAAGGTGTCCACCATGACCGCCAGCTCGTCGAAGAACTCCACGCCGATGCTGCGCTCGTACGCGCCCGGCTGCGGCCCGTGGGTGTGCCCGCCGGGGTGCAGCGAGATGGAGCCCTGGCCGATGCCGGAGCCCTTGCGGGCCGCGTAGTCGCCGCCGCAGTAGAACATGACCTCGTCGCTGTCCACGTTGGCGTGGTAGTACGGCACCGGGATCGACAGCGGGTGGTAATCCACCTTGCGGGGAACGAAGTTGCAGATCACGAAGTTGTTGCCCTCGAACACCTGGTGGGCCGGCGGCGGCTGGTGGACCCGCCCGGTGATCGGCTCGAAGTCCCGGATGTTGAAGGCGTACGGGTACAGGCAGCCGTCCCAGCCGACCACGTCGAACGGGTGGTGCGGCACGGTGTAGCGGGTGCCCGAAACCCCGTTCGGGCCACGGTGCTTGACCAGCACGTCGACGTCCCCGGGGGTGTCGACCACCAGCGGCCCGACCGGCCCGCGGAAGTCCCGCTCGCAGTACGGCGCGTGCTCCAGCAGCTGCCCGTACTTGGAGAGGTAGCGCTTGACCGGGGTGATGTGGCTGTTGGCCTCGATGCAGTAGGCGCGCAGCGGCTCGTTCCCGGACGGCACCCAGCGGTGGGTGGTGGCGCGCGGGATGATCACGTAGTCGCCCTGGCCGACCTCGATCGAGCCGAAGACCGTCTCGACCGTGCCCGCGCCGGACTCCACGTACACGCACTCGTCGCCGAGCCCGTTGCGGTACAGCTCGCTCGGGGCCCCGGCGGCGACGTACGAGATCCGCACGTCGCCGTTGCCGAGGACGAGCCGCCGGCTGCCGACGACGTCCGCGGACTTCCACTCCTGGTCCGCGAACAGCTCGTGCAGCTTGAGGTGGCGGGGGAGCAGGGGATGGTTGGGCACCGTGGACTGGTCGGGCAGCTCCCAGGGCGCCGCGTCGACCACCGCCGAGGGGATGCCCCGGTGGTAGAGCAGCGACGAGTCGGAGGAGAACCCCTCCTCGCCCATCAACTCCTCGTAGTACAGCCCGCCTTCGGGTGTGCGGTGCTGGGTGTGCCGCTTGGGCGGGATGCTGCCCAGCTGCCGGTAGTACGCCATCTCCGTGCTCCTCCTCGACCGTCCGTCAGGGTCGGCGTCAATCAGGGTAGGCCGACGCTCACAGGTTGCCGCGAAGGTCCTGCTCGCGCTCGATCGACTCGAACAGCGCCTTGAAGTTGCCCTTGCCGAAGCCCAGCGAACCGTGCCGCTCGATGAACTCGTAGAAGACGGTGGGCCGGTCGCCGATCGGCTTGGTGAAGATCTGCAGCAGGTAGCCGTCCTCGTCGCGGTCGACCAGGATGCCGCGCTTCTTCAGCTCCTCGATCGGCACCCGGACCTTGCCGATCCGCTCGCGCAGCTCCGGGTCGTCGTAGTAGGCGTCCGGGGTGTTGAGGAACTCGACGCCGCGCGAGCGCAGCACGTCCACGGTGGTGAGGATGTCGTTCGTGGCGAGCGCCATGTGCTGGCAGCCGGGGCCGGTGTAGAACTCCAGGTACTCGTCGATCTGGGACTTCTTCTTGGCGATGGCCGGCTCGTTCAGCGGGAACTTCACCCGATGGTTGCCGCTGGCGACGACCTTGGACATCAGGGCGGAGTACTCGGTGGCGATGTCGTCGCCGACGAACTCGGCCATGTTCACGAAGCCCATGACCCGGTTGTAGAACTGGACCCACTCGTCCATCCGGCCCAGCTCGACGTTGCCGACGGCGTGGTCCAGGGCCTGGAACAGGCGCTTGGGCGAGCCCTCCGGGTGGGTGACGCTGCTCTTGGCGACGACGTAGCCCGGCAGGTACGGGCCGCTGTAGCGGGAGCGGTCGATCAGGGTGTGGCGGGTCTCGCCGTAGGTGGCGATGGCCGCGCGGCGCACGGTGCCGTTCTCGTCCGAGACGTCGTTCGGCTCCTCCAGGACGGTGGCGCCGGTGGCCCGGGCGTGCTCGATGCACTTGTCGACGTCCGGGACCTCCAGGGCGAGGTCGACCACGCCGTCGCCGTGGCGGCGGTGGTGGTCCAGCAGCGCGCTGTCCGGCTGGACGCCGCCCTTGATCACGAAGCGGCAGGAGCCGGAGCGCAGCACGTAGGCCTTGCGGTCCCGGCGGCCGGTCTCCGGGCCGGAGTAGGCGACCAGTTCCATGCCGAACACGACCTGGTAGAACTGGGCCGTCTGGGTGGCGTTGCCGACCACGAAGACGACCGCGTCCTGCGCGGTGACCGGGAACGGGTCGGCGGCCTGGTCGTGCTCGACGAGTCCGACCAGGCGGCGCAGCTGGTCGGCGTCGAGGCCGGCCTCGCGCTCCTCGGGGGTCAGCTCAAGCGCGTGGGTCTGCGGGGTCATCGCTCGTTCCTCCACTCAGGGCCTCGGCGTTGAGGCTTCCGGGGGTTTCCGGGGGCTCGGGGCCTTCCGGTGCGGATCGCGTGGATCGCTGCCGCACGGCGACGGGTGGGCGGTGCGGTTGCGCAGAGCTTGCTCCTGTCCTGAGGGTTGGGCAACAGGTCGGTTTTTCACTGCTCAATGTGTACAAGCTGATCAGGAAATCCCGCCTTCGGCTGCGCAATATGTGCTGCCTCCGGGCGGTGCCCGCGCGAAATGTGCACAACCGGCGCTAGCCGCCCTCTGCGGGCGGTGCGCCGGCGGTCGGCAGGTGCCGCAGGAACCAGTCCCCGGCCAGCTCAGCGGCCTGGTCGAGGGTGCCCGGCTCCTCGAACAGGTGGCTCGCGTGCGGCACCACCGCCAGCTCGCTCGCGCCGCCCAGCAGGGCCTGGGCCCGCCGGTTGAGGTCCAGCACGGTGGTGTCCAGGGAACCGACCACGAGCAGCGTCGGCGCGCCCACCCGGCCGAGGACGTCCGGCCCGGCGAGGTCCGGGCGCCCGCCCCGGGAGACCACGGCGCGCACCGCCGGGCCCAGTTCGGCGGCGGTGTACAGGGCGGCGGCCGCGCCGGTGCTGGCGCCGAACAGGCCGAGCGGCAGGCCGCGCGCCCCCTCGGTGCGGCCCAGCTCCCGGGCGACGGCGGTCAGCCGGGCGCCGAGCAGGGCGACGTCGAACACCTTGCGCCGGTCCGGCTCCTCGGCCTCGGTGAGCAGGTCGAACAGCAGGGTGCCGAGCCCGGACCGGTTCAGGTGGCGGGCGACGTGCCGGTTGCGCGGACTGCGCCGGCCGCTGCCGCTGCCGTGCGCGAACACCACGACCCCGACCGCCCCGGCCGGGACGCTCAGCCGACCGGCCAGCCGGACCCCGGCGACGGGCAGCACCAGCTCGCGGTCGGTGCCCGCGGCGGACGCGCCCGGCGGGTCCGCCCGCTCGCCCCGGGCCTCGGCCAGCAGCCGCAGCACCTCCTCGTCGCCGGTCTGGGTGAAGTCGGCGTAGAACTCGCCGATCGCGAAGAACGGCGACGGCGTGTCGACGCAGACCAGCTCGTCGGCCACCTCGGACAGCCGCTCCGTCCAGTCCCGGGGCGCCACCGGGACGGCCAGCACCACCCGGGCCGCGCCGCGCTCCCGGACGATCCGGCAGGCGGCCAGGGCGGTGGAGCCGGTGGCGATGCCGTCGTCCACCACGACCACGGTCCGCCCGCGCAGGTCGGCGGCCGGACGGTCGCCCCGGTAGCGGCGGGCCCGGCGCTCCAGCTCGGTGCGCTCGCGCCGCTCCACCTGCGCCAGCTGCTCCCCGCCGACCCCGGCGAGCCGGATGACCTGCTCGTTCAGCACCCGGACGCCGTCCTCGCCGATCGCCCCCATCCCCAGCTCGGGCTGGTACGGCACGCCGAGCTTGCGGATCACACAGATGTCCAGCGGTGCGCCGAGCGCCGCCGCCACCTCGGCGGCCACCGGCACCCCGCCCCGGGGCAGGGCGACCACCACGGTGCCGGGGCCGGCGAGGTGACCGAGGCGGGCGGCCAGTCGGCGGCCGGCGTCGGTGCGGTCGGTGAAGTGGGTTCCGGTGACGTGCATTTCACGGCCTCCGGTTCCACCGTACGCCGCTCGCGGCGGGCCGGTGCCGGGCGTGTGCGGCCTGCGGCCCGGGGCCCTCGTGGGGTTGGCCCGGGGGAGTTCCCGGGGCGTTCCTAAGGCGTTCCTGGGGCGCTTCCGGGGGCGTTCTCAGGGCCTGCCGGGGCCGCCCGGGACATGGTCGGGGCGCGGTCGGGACATGGCCGGGCACGTGGCCGGGCACGGGCGGGACCAGCCGGGACGTGGGCGGGCGCCGGGGCGGGACCAGCCGGGACGTGGGCGGCCGCCGGGGCGGGACCAGCCGGGACGTGGGCGGCCGCCGGGGCGGGATCGGGACGGGACGCCACTCCCGTGCGGCCGGGACGGCGGGCGGCGGAACGTGGTGCGCAGAGGCGGTCCGCAGGCCCGCCCAGCACCGAAGGAGCGTCCGACATGCCGGGCACCGTCATCACCGACCTGCGCCGCCGCCGCGGCGCCGCCGTCGACCCCGGCCGCCTGCTCGCGGGCCCGCTGCGCGCCGTCGGCCTGCAGTGGCTCGAGCCGGGACACAGCGCCGAGGTGGCCGCCGAGGGCGCCGAGCACGCGCTGTACGTCACCGCCGGCTCCGGCCTCGCCACCCTGCCCGAGGACGTCGTGCACCCGGACCACCCCGAGCGCGCCGACGCCGGCCTGCCGCTGGTCGAGGGCACCGCCGTGGTGCTGCCGCTCGGCGCACGGACCGTCCTGATCGCCGGGACGGCCGGGTTGGAGTACTTCCACGCCGTACTGGCCGTCCCCACCGCCGACTCCTCCACCCCCTCCTCCTCCGGCTCCTCCGCTGATTCCGTTGATTCCGCCGCCGACTCCTCGGCCGACCCCTCCGCCGAGTCCACTCCCGAAGAAGGTGACCAGAGGTGATCGTCACCACCGACACCGGCTCCGCCACGATCCTGCTCGGCCCGAACGGCGAGCGGGTCCGGATCCGCTCGCTGGCCCGCCGCACCATGCTCACCAGTGCCTGCGAGGCCTTCGACCACCTGCGGCTGAGCCCGGGCGCCCACCACGTGCTACCCGGCCGGCCCGACGCCGAGACCGTGCTGCACGTGCTGCGCGGCGCCGCCGTCATCGGCGGACTCCCGGACCAACCGGACCACTTGGCCTCGGACGGCGATCTGCTGCTGGCCCGCAGGGGCCGCACCCTGCACGTCGAGGCGGGCCCGCTCGGCGCGGAACTGCTCTGCCTCACCCTGGCGGTGCCCCGCCACCGCGCCCGCACCAGGGCCGCCCTCGCCCGGCGCCGCGCCGAACGCTGCGACCGGCCCTGACCGCCGCCGATCCCAGGAGCCCGACGTGATCCTCGTCCCCGCCGCCGTCCCGCGCACCGCGCCGGCCTTCCAGCGGCTGATCGACCCCGAGCAGCGGCCGTCGGTCCGTGCCGCACTGACCGTGGAGACCCTGCCGCCCGGTGCCCGGGTCGAGCAACTGCCGTGCGAGTCCGTCGAGTCGGTGACCATCGTGCTCGGCGGTCGGCTGTCCGCGGCGGGCCGGGTCCTCGCGCCGGGCGAGGCGCTGCACCACCCGCCCGGTAGCCGCCACCGGCTCACCGCCCTGCGCGACGCCCCGGCCGCGGTGCTCACCGTCCGTCCCGTCCTGCCGACCGCCAACGTCCCGGCCCAGCGCGCCGGTTCGCGCTCTGCGGGGCCCGACCGGCGGATCGCCGTCGACGGCCTGCTGCTCGCTCCCGGTGAGACGCACACCGCGCCCGCCGAGGCCGCGGCGGACTCCTTCCTGCTGCTGCTCGCCGGCAGCGGTGCCCGCCTCGCCCTGGACGGCGGCGAAGTGTCGCTGTTCCCGGGCGACTTGGTCTACCTCCGGGCCGGTGAGCGGTACGGATTGCGGGCCGGCCCGGGCGCGTCAGTGACCGCCGTACGCGGCCGGGTGGGCGCAGTTCTGGGACCGGAACGGGACCTCGAACTCATGCAATCGGGGCCTGCCCGTCCGCAGAGTTGAGGGCAGATCGATCGATCGGATCGGCCGTTCGGAAGAATCAGGAGCACCACCTCATGTCTACGAACACCGCGACCACCGCGGCCAAAGTGATCTGCGGGGCCGGAGCGCTGGCGGGCGTGATCGCGACAGCCCTGGCCCTGCGCAACGCCTGTTCCTCCCCGTCCTCGCCCCCGGTCGCTGGCGGACCTTCCGAGTCGAAGCCCGGCGGCGGTACCGCGAACGACTGCCACTTCGGCTGCGGGCCCGGCAAGTAGGTCACGTCCGACGCCCGCACCTCCCGGCTCCCGGCTCGACTGACAGCCGACAGCCGACAGCCGACAGCCGACAGCCGACGGATGACAGATGACAGATGACAGATTTCGAAAGCTGTCATCTGTCATCCGTCATCTGTCGGCTGTGATCTGTTCGCCCACCCCGCTACCGGTCCGCCGCCGTCGAACGCGGCAGCACCGCCAGCACCTGCGTCCCGTGCTCCCGCGGCAGCGGTTGGATGGTGCAGCTGCCGCCGATCTCCGCGGCCCGGTCCGCCATCGATCGCAGCCCGACCCCGCCGCCCGGCTGTTCCTCGGTGCGCCCCGTCTCCCGGTACCCCACCCCGTCGTCCTGCACGGTCAGCGTCAGCGCCGTGTCGTCCACCCGGAGCGTCACCCGCGCGGTCCGCGCCCGGGCGTGCCGGAGCACGTTGTTGAGCGACTCGGCCGTGATGCGGTACGCCGTGACCTCCACCACGGCCGCCAGCCTCGGGAGCGGCTCCGGTGAGATCTCCGTCGTCACGGCCAGTCCCGCCCCGGTGAAGTTCTCCGCCAACTGCCTTACCGCCCGGGCCAGTCCGAGCTCGCCCAGCGGCGCCGGCCCGAGCCGGTCGGTGATCCGGCGGACCTCCTGGATCGCCGTCCCCAGCCCCTCGGAGACGGTGTTCAGCGGTTCCGCGAGCCCGCTGTCCGCCGCCGAGGCCGCGTTGTCCACCCGCAGCCGCAGGCCGGCCAGCGCCGGTCCGAGCCCGTCGTGGATGTCCCGCCGCAGCCACCGTCGCTCCTCCTCCCGCGCGGCGATGATCTGCTCCCGGCTGGCCAGCAGGTCCTCCTGGAGCTGGAGGGAGGCGACGGCGGGCGAGGCCTGGTCGGCGAGCGAGCGCAGGATGTCGACGTCGGTGGCCGCCAGCCGCTCCTCGCCCGCCCGCAGTCCGACGGTCAACTCGCCGATCGGCAGCCCGTTGTGGACGAGCGAGAAGCCCTGGCAGCGGCCGTCCAGCCGTCCGGCGGTGGCCAGCGTGCGCCGTCCGGCCCGGGTGGTGACGGCCAGCGTGACGCCGGGCAGCCGGAGCTCTTCGGCGACCGTCGCGCACAGCGCCCCCGGCAGCTGCTCGGGGTCGACGACCTGCCGCACCCGCCCCGCGAGCGTCCGCAGCACCTGGTACGGCTGCGCGCGCTCGCCGTAGTAGAGCCGGTCCACCAGCACGACGACCCGCCGTGCCGCGCGTGGCAGGGTCGCGCCGAGCGCGTACACCAGGGCGATCAGCAGCAGAGCGGCCCCGCCGCGCCCCGGCAGCAGCCAGCCGGACAGCACGGCGGCGGCCACCACGAACAGTCCGGTGACCCCGGTGCCCAGCAGCAGCCCGATCAGGACGCTGCGGGCCGCCCGGTCGAGCCGCCAGCCGTGGTCCCGGATGACCAGGAAGCCGACCGCGACCGCCCAGACCGCTCCCGCCCCGGCGAACAGCCAGTAGCTGAGCCAGTAGTGCTCGGCGCGGTTGCGCAGGTAGAAGTCCTGCAGCCCGACCCAGAGCAGGTACGCCCCGAGCATCCCGGCCACCCGCAGCCGGTGCCGGTGGACCGCCTTCCCGTCGCAGCCCGGGCCGGCCGGCCGCAGGAGGCGCGACAACAGGACCAGCGCGACGAACCCGATCACGCACTCGCCGATCAGCAGGTCGTGACCGCCCAGGCGGTCGATCGCGGCCGGGAAGAAGCGCGCGGGCGGGTTGTCGGCCAGCGGATTGGGCCGCCCGTAGGCCGTCGGGTCGGCGAGTGACTGCGCGACCTCGGCGGTCACCCACAGGGAGACGGCGCCGATGAACCACCACCAGCGCCGGGTGGTCAGCCGTCCGCCCGGCAGCCAGAGCGGCAGCGCGTAGATGAGCGTCACGTTGACCGCGCTCAACAGCACGTCGAAGGCCAGCACGGCGCCGACGATGTCCGGGTCGCTGACCTCGACCCAGAGCGGCGCGGCCGCCACGCTGGGGAGGACGTCGGTCACCGCGTAAACGAGCATCACCCAGCCGAGCGGGCTGCCCGGGCGGTGCGCGTGCACCAGCATGCCCGCCGCTGCGGTCGGCAGGGCGTAGACCAGGATGGCGAGTTGGTCGCGGGGGTGGGAGACGCCGGGCTCGCCCAGGTGGACGAGCACGTAGCAGATCCACACCGTCGCGGCGACGAAGCACAGGGCGGTGACGGACGCGGCGGCGGTCAGTTGCCGCTCGGCCCGGGTGCGGTGCGGGGGAGAGGACGCCGTGATCATGGCACCACCTCGTTCTGGGCAGCGGGTGTTCCGCCGGCCGCGACGTGGTCCGCCGGCGCCGCGTACCCGGGCGTTCGGTGTCCTCCGGCGTTCGGCGTCCCCCGGCGTTCGCTCCCAGTGTGGTCGGCCCGCTGTCCCGGACGCCTGAGGCAGCGGTCACGCATTCCGGGCGGGACACCGGCCGGCGACAGCCTCCCGCCGTGCGGACGACCTCCGGCCATGTCACGGAGAGTCACGGGATGGCCGCTGCTAGTGTCGGCCGGGTGGATGAACAGCAGCTGGTCGCACCTTCGGGCCCGGCGGGCGGGGCGAAGCCCGTTCGGGTACTGATCGTCGATGACCACCCCCTCTTCCGCGAGGGGCTCAAGGCGGCGCTGGAGAGTGCCGAGGGCGTCTCCGTGGTGGCCGAGGCCGAGCGGGTCGCCGACGTCCCGGAGGCGGTCGCCCGGCACCGCCCCAATGTGGTGATCATGGACCTCTCGCTGCCGGACGGCTCCGGACTGGAGGCCGTCCGCCGGCTCTCCGGCCAGGAGCAGGCGCCGCCGGTGCTGATGCTGACCATGTCGGACGACGACGGCAACCTGCTCGCCGCCCTCCAGGCGGGCGCCCGCGGCTACCTGGTCAAGGGGGCCGGGCGGGAGGAGGTGCTGCACGCGGTCCGCACGGTCGCCGCGGGCGGCGCGGTGTTCGGCGGCGAGGTCGCCGGGCGGATCACCGCCCTGCTGGCCGGGGCGAAGATGCGCGAGGCCGGGCAGCTCTTCCCCGACCTCACCGCCCGCGAGGCCGAGGTGCTGGACCTGGTGGCGCGCGGCCACGACAACCGGCGGATCGCCCGGGAGCTGGTGGTCGCGGAGAAGACCGTCCGCAACCACGTCACCCACATCTTCGAGAAGCTGCACGTGGCCACCCGGGCCGAGGCGGTCGCCCGGGCCCGCGACATGGGCCTCGGCGACGGCTGACGCCGTTCCCCGCCCCTCGCCTCCCGTCCCCCGTTTCCGGATCCCCGGTTCCCGGTTCTCGTTCCCCCGGTTCCCCCGGTTCCCCCGGTTCCCCCGGTTCCCCGGTTCCCCGTGCTTCGGAGGGGCGGTCCGGGGGTGCCGGTCCGCCGACCGGCACCCCCGGAGTCTTGCGTGTCCTGCCGGTCCTACGGCTGCATCTCGTACGCGCCGGAGAGCGCCTCGACCCGGGCCCACACCTTCGCGGCGCGCTCGGCGTCCGCCACCGGGCGGCGCACGTTGGCCAGCGCCCAGGCGGCCTGCTCCTCGGTCGCGGAGGCCTTGCCGTGCAGCTCGGTCGCGTGCGCGGAGAAGTCCCGGACCAGCGCGTCGAAGACCTGGTCCAGCACGTCCGCGTCCAGCCCGGTCAGCTCGGCCTGCTCCAGCACCAGCTGGCCGTAGACGATCAGCGCGAACAGCTGCCCGATCTCCAGCAGGAAGTCCAGGTCGGCCTGCTGCTCCTTGCTCGGAGCGTGCTTGAGCAGCAGCTCGCAGAAGCCGTCGGCCTGCTCGCGGAAGCGGGCGACGTTCGGCAGCTGCGCGTGCCGGTCGTAGGCGGCGCGCCAGTCGTGGAAGCGGATCGCGCCGAGGCCGCGGGCCGGGCCCTGGTGGAACAGGAAGGCGTCGTCGGTGGCGTCCAGTCGGGTCGGCACTGGCGCGTAGTCGGCGGGCGCGAACAGGTAGTTGCCCATGAACTTGAGGATCAGCGCCAGGTTGACGTGGACGGTGCCCTCCAGCTTCGGCAGGCCGCGGATGTCCTTGGCGGCCTTGTCGAAGTAGGTGTCCGCCTCGAAGCCCTTGGCCGCGATGACGTCCCACATCAGGTCGATGACCTTCTCGCCCTCGGTGGTGACCTTCATCTTGGTCATCGGGTTGAACAGCAGGTAGCGACGGTCCTCGGGGGAGGCGGTGCGGAAGTAGTCCACGGCCCGCGCGCTGAACAGCTTCATCGCCACCAGGCGGGCGTACGCGTCGGTCAACTCCCGTCGCACGTGCGGGAAGTCGGTGACCTTCCGGCCGTACAGCACCCGGTTGTGGGCGTGCGTGACGGCCTCGTACATCGCGTGCTCGCAGATGCCGACGGAGGCGGTGCAGAGGTTGAACTTGCCGACGTTGACGGTGTTCAACGCGGCGTCGAAGGCGGCCTGCCCGGTGTGCAGCACGTCCTCGGCCCGCACCGGGTAGTCCTCCAGGCGGAACTCGCTGACGTACATCTGGGCGTTCACCACGTTCTTGACCAGGTGGTACGCCTCGTGGCGGCTGTCGGCGGCGAAGAAGACGTAGCCCTCCGGGCCCTCGACGTCCGAGCGGCGGCCGAACACCGAGACCAGGCCGGCCACGTTGCCGTTGCCGATGTAGTACTTGGGGCCGGTCGCGGTGAAACCGCCCTCACCGTCCGGGGTGAGGATCATGTCGGTGGAGTAGATGTCGGCGCCGTGAGTGCGCTCGGACAGGCCGAAGGCCATCACGTGGCCCTCGGCGAGGAGCTTGGCGGCGCGGGCCCGGACGGCCTCGTTCTCGCTCTGCCAGACCGGGCCGAGGCCCAGGATGGTGACCTGCCAGGTGTACCAGTAGCCGAGGCCGTAGAACCCGAGGATCTCGTTCAGCTCGGCGATCCGCGCGGTGTCCCAGCGCTTGTCGGGGTCGGCCGACGAGGGGGTCAGGAACTCCGCGAACAGGCCTTCCCGCGCGGCGAATTCGAGGAAGTCGCCGTACCAGGCGCGGTCGATGTAGGTGTCGATGAGCGCCTTCTTGCCGCGGGACTCGAACCAGTCGACGGTCGCGCGCAGCAGCCGACGGGTCGGCTCGTCGAACTGCGCGGGGTCGTAGGTGCGCGGGTTGAAGAGCATCAGGGGCTCCCTGGGGTCGAGGGTGTGAGGGCTCGGCGCGGTTCGGGGGGCGGGGCTGGGTCGGCGGGCGGCGGACGGCTTTCGGCGAACTGGGTTCAGCGGACGGTTTCAGCTGACAGATTTCAGGTAACAGCTTTCAGACTCTGTCAGCTGAAATCTGTTACCTGTCATCTGTCAGCTGTCATCTGCGCATCCGTCGGGCTGTCACCCGTCACCCGTCACCGTCACCCGTCATCTGTCGTCCGTCTTCCGGTCCCGTCCGCCGTCCGCGAGCCGGCGCAGGGTGGCGAGCACGTCGTCCAGCCAGGCGAGGGTCATCCGCTCGAACTCGATGCCGCCGCGCAGCACCACGTGCTGGAGTTCCTGCCGGGTGTCCAGTGCGGTGAGGTCGGGGAAGTCCCGCTGCTCGCCGTGCAGGTAGCGGGCGAGCAGGGCGGCGTGGCTCTCGCGGTGCCGCTCGACCTCGGAGATCAGCGCGGCCGGGTCGTCGAAGGCGGCGGCCCGGATCTTGACCGCGAGCTCGTGCCGGACGGTCTCCGGCTCGACCGGTTCGCGCAGCCAGCCGGCCAGCGCGGCCCGTCCGGGCGCGGCCGCCGAGTAGACCTTCTTGTCCGGGCGGCCGTCTTGCGCGACCTCTTCGGCGGCGACCCAGCCGTCCGCCTCCATCCGCCGCAGCACCCGGTAGATCTGCTGGTGGGTGGCGGTCCAGAAGCGTCCGATGGAGCGGTCGAAGCGCCGGGCCAGTTCGTACCCGGAGCCGGGCTGCTCCAGCAGCGAGACGAGGATCGCGTGCTCCAGTGCCATGCCCGCATCCTGCTATGCAACGAGTTGCATAGCAATGGAGCACCGGAGTGTTGAGACGCAGGTCACCGGCGTGACCGGATGGTTATCGGTCATTCCGGACTATCAGGTGCAAAACCTTGGAGAAGCGCCAGAATGGGTACGGGGCTTGCCCCTTCCATGGTCCGAACCACAGGAGGTGGTATCGGTGGCAACCCACATGCCGACGGGCATGGAGCACCACCCGGACATCGTCGAACTCCGGGAACACTACGAGCGGGTCACCTCGACCCCCCGCGCCCAGGGCATCGAAGCCCTGGCCGTACTGGCCGGTCTTTTCCTGGCGGCATCGCCTTGGATCGTCGGCTTCACCGCGTTCAGCACCCTGACCGTGACCTGCCTGATCGTGGGTCTGGCCTACACCGCGCTGATGGCCGGCTACGGCTCGGCCTACGAGCGGACCCACGCGAGGGCTTGGGCCGCCGCCGCGCTCGGTATCTGGACGATCATCTCTCCCTGGGCCGTCTCCGGGTCCGTCGCGCACG
Organism: Kitasatospora sp. NPDC030952; assembly: GCF_055571335.1. NCBI lineage: Bacteria > Bacillati > Actinomycetota > Actinomycetes > Kitasatosporales > Streptomycetaceae > Kitasatospora > Kitasatospora sp. NPDC030952. The sequence goes on along the minus strand of NZ_JBVIFM010000006.1, from coordinate 124,096 downwards.
GCAAGAACATCGTCACCTGCGTCATCGTCGGTGCCGTGATGTTCCTGCTCGGCCTCGCGGCGATCTCGATGGCCACGATCACGTCGAACGGAGCAGCGATGCGGCTCGGCCGGGCCGGCCGAGCCAAGGGCTGACCTTCCCCGCAGCCCGCGTCCGGGGCACGGAGGGCACGCGAGTGCCCGCCGCGCCCCGGCGCACGTCCGGCCCGCGCGCGCCTTGCGTCGGTCATGCCTTGCGTCGGACGCGCCTTGAGTCGGTCATGCCTTGCATTGGACCTGCCGTACGTCGGTCACGCCTTGCGTCGGACCCGCCGTACGTCGGACACGCCTTACGGGTGCGTCATCCGCAGCACGTCCAGTGCCTCGTCCAGCTGCTCCTCGGTGAGCGCGCCCCGCTCGACGTAGCCGCGTTCCAGCACCACCTGACGGATGGTCTTCCGCTCGGCCAGCGCCTGCTTGGCGACCTTCGCCGCCTCCTCGTACCCGATGTACCGGTTCAGCGGCGTCACCACCGAGGGCGAGGACTCCGCGTACTCACGGGCCCGTTCGACGTTCGCGGTGATGCCGTCCACGGTCCGGTCCGCCAGCAGTCGGGCGCTGTTGGCCAGCAGCCGCACCGACTCCAGCACGTTGCGGGCGATCACCGGGAGCATCACGTTGAGCTCGAAGTTGCCGCTCGCGCCGGCCAGCGTCACCGTGGCGTCGTTGCCCACCACCTGGGCGGCGACCATCAGCACCACCTCGGGCAGCACCGGGTTCACCTTGCCCGGCATGATCGACGAACCGGGCTGGAGGTCCGGCAGGTTGATCTCGCCCAGGCCGGTGCGCGGGCCGGAGCCCATCCACCGCAGGTCGTTCGCGATCTTCGTGAACCCGACCGCCACCGTGCGCAGTTGGCCGCTCAGTTCGACCAGCGCGTCCCGTGCGCCCTGCGCCTCGAAGTGGTCCCGGGCCTCGGTCAGCGGCAGCCCGGTGGCGCGGGCCACCTCCTCGATGACGGCCGCCGGGAAGCCGGGCGGGGTGTTGATGCCGGTGCCCACCGCCGTTCCGCCGAGCGGAAGTTCGGCGACCCGGGGGAGGGTGGCCAGCAGCCGCTCGCGCCCGTGCCGCACCTGCGCCGCGTAGCCGCCGAACTCCTGGCCCAGGGTGACGGGCGTGGCGTCCATCAGGTGGGTCCGGCCCGACTTGACCACCTGGGCGAACTCCACGGACTTGCGCTCCAGCGCCTCCGCCAGGTGCTCCAGCGCCGGGATCAGGTCGTGGGTGACGGCGGCGGTGGCGGCGATGTGGATCGAGGACGGGAACACGTCGTTGGACGACTGGCTCGCGTTCACCTGGTCGTTCGGGTGGACCGGCCGCTCCAGCCGCTCGCCCGCCAGGGTGGCGATCACCTCGTTGGTGTTCATGTTGGACGAGGTGCCCGAGCCGGTCTGGAAGACGTCCACCGGGAACTCGTCGTCCCAGCGGCCCTCCGCCACCTCCTCGGCCGCCGCCGCGATCGCCCCGGCCGTCTCCTCGTCCAGCACCCCGAGGCGGGCGTTCACCCGCGCCGCGGCCGCCTTGATCCGGGCCAGCGCGGCGATGTGCGCACGCTCCAGCCGCTGGCCGGACACCGGGAAGTTCTCCACCGCCCGCTGCGTCTGCGCCTGCCACTTCGCGGCGGCCGGTACCCGCACCTCGCCCATCGAGTCGTGCTCGACCCGGTACTCCTGCGGCTTCTCCCGCTCGTCACCCATCGCGCGCTGCACCTCCTGTACGGGCCCGGTCGGCCCGGTCACCGGTGTTTCCGATCACGACAGCCGCGCGCGGGCCCCGGGTATTTCCACCCGGGGCCCGCGATCCGCCAGACGCCCCGGCCCTGGGGGCGGGGGTTACCGCGCAGGGGCGGGCCCAGCGCGGTAGGCGCGGGGTTGCCGCGCGGGGGCGGGGTTACCGCGGGGAGTGGGCTTACCGGCCGGGCAGCTCGGCGCGGAGCAGTTCGGCGCGGAGCAGTCCGCCCGGCTCGGCGCCGAGCTGGCCGACCACCGTGCCGTCCGGCGCCCACACCCCGGAGCAGCCCGAGGTCTCCGGGAACTCGCCGCTGGCCCCGGCACTGGTGGACAGCACGCCCCAGACCCGGTGCGCCGTCGTCCGCTCCCGCAGGTGCTCGGCGAGCCGCTCGGCCTGCGCGGGGCCCGGGCCGTACAGGGTGGAGGCGACGTAGGCGTCGATGCCGAGCGCCGCGGTCTCCTCGGCGTGCGCCGGGTCGGCGGCGTCGGCGCAGACCGCCAGGCCGAGCCGCAGGCCGTCCAGCTCCAGCACGAAGGGCTTCTCGCCCGGGGCGAAGCGGTCCAGCTCGGGGCCGTGCAGGCGCATCTTCCGGTAGACGACGACGGCGCCCTCGCCGGTGACCGCCAGGGTGGCGATGGACTCGCGGCCGTCGGCCTCCACGACCGGTGCGCCGACCAGCGCGAGGGCGCCGGTCGCGGCGCAGGCCTCGACCAGCGGGGCGAGCCGCGGGTCCGCCGGGTCGACGGCGGGGGCGGCCAAGTCGTATCCGGTCAGCGACAGCTCGGGGAACACCACCAGGCGGGTGTCGGCCTCCCGGACGGCCTCGGCGTGCCGTCCGACGTTGACGTCCAGGGTGTCCGGGCGGCCGGGGGCGGCGCAGACCGGCTGGGCCACGGCGACGGTGACGGCGGCGGGGGCCGGGGTGGCCGCGCCGGTCGGGTCGGTGGCGGTCGGCGGCACGGACGAGGGCATGGTGGGGCCTCCGGGCGGGGGTGGGGGGTCGGCGGTCAAGATCAACCTATGCGCCCGCTGATCAGCCGGGCAACGCGGTGTCGGTCCCCGGCTCGGTCTTCGGCTCGGTCGTCGCCCTGGTGGCGGGCCTGGAAGTCGGCTCGGTCCTCGGCCCGGTCCTCGGTTCGGAACTGGCGGCGTCACAGCGAGCCGTTGTCCACCGCGTCGTTCCGCGCCGCGCCGAGGACGGGGGTGGACGGCCTTCGTCCGTTCGCGCCATGATCACTCGAACGAGTGAGATCCCGGCCGGATCGCTTCAAACGGTCGTACGGCACTTCGTACGCTCCTGACCGGGTCGGGCGGACACCGACCGCCCCGGAGCGCCGAGACCCGGCCCGGGGCACCGACGCAGGGGGCGGACCGGATGACCACGGAACACGACGGCAATCACACCGAGAACACGCACGGCGCGGCGGACGGGCGGGGGAACGGGCGGGAGACCGCCCCGGAGTCCGGGCGCGGCCTGACCAGGCGGCAACTGCTCGGCGCCTCCGCGGCGCTCGGCGGCGCGGCCTGGCTGCTGCGCGGCACCATCGGCCCGGACAGCGCCGAGGCCGCCACGCCCGTACCGCCCGGCCTGCCCGCCGGCACCGAGCTCTACCAGCGGGTCTTCCAGAACTGGTCCGGCGAGATCCGCACCGACCAGCTGTGGACCTGCGCGCCGCACACCCCCGAGGAGGTCCCGGCCCTCGCGGACTGGGCGCACGCCAACGGCTGGCGGCTGCGCGCCACCGGCTACCGGCACACCTGGGCGCCGCTCACCGTCGCCAACGGGACCCCGGACACCGCCCGCGTCCTGCTGCTGGACACCAGCCGGTACCTCACCGCCATCACCGCCGACTCGCCCAGCACCGTCCGGGTACAGACCGGCGCGAGCATGGAGGCGCTGCTCGCCCACCTGACCGACCGGGGCCTCGGCCTGACGGCCTGCCCGGCGCCGGGTGACCTCACCGTCGGCGGCGTGCTCGCCATCGGCGGTCACGGCACGGCCGCCCCGGCCGGCGGCGAACTGCGCCCGGACGGGCACGGCTACGGCTCGGTCAGCAACCAGGTGGTCCGGCTCACCGCCGTCGTCCTGGACCAGACCACCGGCCGCTACGCGCTGCGCACCTTCGACCGTGCCGAGGCCGACAGCGCCGCCTTCCTGGTGCACCTGGGCCGCGCCTTCCTGACCGAGGTGGTGCTGCGCGCCGGCGCCGACCGCCCGCTGCGCTGCGTCAGCCGGCTGGACATCCCGGCGAGCGACCTGTTCGCCCGCCCGGGGACCGCCACCGGCGGCGGCGGACTGCTCGGCGGGCTGCTGGGCGGTGGCGGCGGTCCGCGCACCCTGGCCGAGTTCGTCGAGCGCGACGGCCGGGTCGAGGCGATCTGGTTCGCCTACACCGACTACCCGTGGCTCAAGACCTGGACCGTCACCCCGACCAAGCCGCTCGCCTCCCGGGCCGTCGACCAGCCCTACAACTACCCTTTCTCGGACAGCATTCCGGAGCCGGTCGCCCGGCTGGCCGGCGAAATCGTCTCCGGCGCCTGGGGATCGGCCCCGCTGTTCGGCCAACTCCAGTACCTGGTCGCCAAGGTGGCGCTCACCGGCGACCTCACCGACGTCCTGCTCTCCGGCGGACTGCTGCGTGACCTGCTCAGCGGCGACCTGATCACCCACCTGCTCGCCGGCGGCCTGCGCTCCGACCTCTGGGGCCCCTCGCGCGCCCTATTGCAGTACGTCCGGCCCACCACCCTGCGGGTCACCGCGAACGGCTACGCGATCCTGACCAAGCGGGCCGACCTGCAGTGGGTGGTCAGCGAATTCGCCGCCTACTACCGGCAGTTGCTCGGGGAGTACCAGGCCCGGGGCGAGTTCCCGGTGAACGGCGCGGTGGAGATCCGGGTCACCGGCCTGGACGACCCGTCCTACTCCGGAGTCCCGGGAGCCCGGCCCCCGCTGCTGTCCGCGCTGCGCCCGCGGGCGGACCGGCCGGAGTGGGACACCGCCGTGTGGCTCGACGTCCTGGCGTTCCCCGGCACGCCCGGACTGGAGCGCTTCGCCCGGGACCTGGAGCAGTGGCTGCTGCGCACCTTCGACGGGACCAGGGCCGGCATGCGGGTCGAGTGGTCCAAGGGCTGGGCCTACACCACGGACGCGGCTTGGTCCGACCAGGACCTGCTCGGCCGGGTCGTCCCCGACAGCCTGCGGGCCGGCGGTGGGCCCGGCTGGGACGAGGCGGTCGCCACGCTGGACCGGTACGACCCGCACCGGGTGTTCGGGAACCCGTTCCTGGATGGGCTGTTGAGGTAGCGGCTGACGGCTGACGGCTGACAGATAACAGCCGACGGATGACAGCTAACAGATAACAACTGACGGCTGACAGATTTTGAAATCTGTCAGCCGTCAGTCGTCGACCGTTCCCGTCGCTCGGCCGCGCCGGAGGCGGCCCGTCAGATGTGCTCCATCACGATCACCGCGAGGGTGTCCGGGGCCAGGGCGCGGAACACGTGCGGGGCGTCGCCCGGGTAGCTGATGTAGTCGCCCGGGCCCAGCTCGACCGGTGCCTCACTCGGGCCGACCAGGGCCCGGCCCGCGCCGATCATCACGTGCTCGACGGTGCCGGGCATGTGCGGGTCGGAGGCCCGGGTCTCGCCGGGCTGGGCCTCGATCCGGTAGATGTCGCGCCGGGCGTTCGGCGGGCAGGAGGAGAGCACGGTGGCCGCGTAGTCGGCCCGTTCGGAGTGGGTCACCGGGCCCTCTCCGGCCCGCAGCACCTTGACGGTCGGGCGCGGCGGGTCGACCAGTCGACTGAACGGCACGTTCAGTGCCACCCCGAGCGCCCAGAGCGTCTCCACGCTGGGATTGCCCGCGCCCGACTCCAGCTGGGAGAGCGTCGACTTGGCGATGCCGGCGCGGCGGGCCAGCTCGGTCATCGACAGTCCGCCGCGCTCGCGTTCGCGCCGGATGGCCGCGGCGATCTGGCCGATCAGCTCCGTGCCGGAGCCGTTGGCGCCCTCGGCCCGGGGGGTCCGGTCACTCATCCTCGCCACTCACGATTCTCGCCACTCACGCTTTCTCCAGACTCCTTCGGTCGGCTTCCCGCAGCCGGTGCCGCTCGGGTTCCGGCTGGCGCCGGTCGGTGCCGGTCGGTGCCGTTCATGCTGCCACGGCTGTCGCCGGGGGTGTCGTCGGCGAGCGTCGTTCGCTGTGCCGGTCGTTCCGTTCGCCTTGACGAACCAGGCGCCTCGGGTTCACTCTGATGGACATGCGTTCGCTTCTCCGAACACTCGAACATGCCACCCTGCGCGACATCGCCCTGGTCTGCCTCGCCGACGCGCTGGTCGGCGCCTCCTTCGGCGCGATCAGCGTGTCCGGCGGCCTGCCGCTCTGGGCGCCGGTGGCCCTCTCCGTCCTCGTCTTCGCGGGCGGTTCGCAGTTCGCGGCCGTCGGCGTGGTGCTGTCCGGCGGCGGTGCGCTGGCCGCCGTCGCCACCGGGCTGGTGCTCAACGCCCGACTGCTGCCGTTCGGCTTCGCCGTCGCCGACGTCCTCCAGGGCCCTTGGTGGCAAAGGCTGTTCGGGGCGCAGATGCTCACCGACGAGAGCGCGGCCTTCGCGCTCCAGGAGAGCGAACCGCGGCGGCGTCGGGCGGTGTTCTGGATCTGCGGGGTCTCGCTGTTCGTGGTGTGGAACGTCGCGGTGCTGCTCGGCGGGCTCGCCGGCGGGCTGATCGGGGACACCGACGTGTTCGGCCTGGACGCCGCCTTCCCGGCGGTGCTGCTCGCCCTGGTGCTGCCCTCGCTCGCGGACCGCGGGACCCGTACCGCGGCGGTGGCGGGCGCGGTGGTGGCCGTCGCGGCCACACCGTTCGTACCGGCCGGGCTGCCCGTGCTGCTCGCCCTGGTCGGGCTGCTGTTCGCCGGGCGGCCGATGGTGGCGTCGGCGTCGGGGCCGGCGTCGGGGCCGGAATCGGGGCCGGGGCCGGGGCCGAAGTCGGGGTCCGCATTCGAGTCGCCGGAGTCGCCGCAGTCTCCGGAGCCAGTGGTCGCTGCGGCGGCCGTGAAGGAGGACGTCCGATGATGCCCCTGTACGCCGTACTGCTGCTGGCCGCCGGGACCTACGCGTACCGCGTGGCCGGTCCACTGCTCGGGCACCGGCTCGCCCTCTCGGAGCGGCTGCGCCACCTGCTGATGGTCGCGGCGGCGGTGCTGCTGGTCGCGCTGGTGGTGACCGGCGCGCTGACCCAGGGGCACGGCTTCGCCGGGTGGGCGCGCCCGGCGGGCGTGCTGGTCGCCGGGGTCCTCGCGTGGCGCAAGGCGCCGTTCCCGCTGGTGGTCGTGGCCGCCGCCGGGACGGCGGCGGTGCTGCGGCTGTGCGGGGTGGGGTGAGGGCGGGCGGGCGTCGGGCTGACGGCTGGCAGCGGACAAGTTTCAGCGAACAGCTGACAGATTTCGAAATCTGTCAGCTGTTCGCTGTTCGCTGTTACCTGCCGCCGTCAGCCGTCAGCCGTCAGCCGTCAGCCGCTCGCCGTCAGTCGTCCGTCGCCGACCGCTCCGCCTGGATCTCCGGCCGCTTGCTGTCCCACAGCAGCTCCCACACCTTGAACACGCAGTGGTAGTCGCGCATGCTCCCCTGGAGGATCAGCAGATAGGTGTCCCCGTCCCGGAGCAGCGTCTTCCGCCGGCTGCTCATCGGATGGTCCGGGGTGTAGGTCGGGACGATCCGCCGCAGCTCCGCGACGGCCTCCTCGCGGGTGCCCTCCACCTCGCCGAGCACCTTGCTGCCCCAGGTCCGGTCCCTGCCGATGCCCACCGTCTCCTCGACGACCAGCGCCCAACGCGTCATGCTCCGCCTCCCCTTCCGTGTTCGCTCGGGCCGGTCGCGTAGTCCGGCGCCGTGCTGGACATGTCGTGTTCCTCACGCGTTCCCGTCGGTCCGAGGCCGGGCGGGTTGCGGAATACTCGCCGGTGTCCCGCCGAGACTACAAGGAGCTTCAATGACGAAGCCGACCCGGATCGACCCGTCCGACCTGCTCGCGGTCGGCGACCTCCTCTCCGACGAGGAGCGGCTGATTCGTGACACCGTCCGCCGGTTCACCGAGGAGCGGATCCGCCCGCACATCGGCGAATGGTTCGAGCGCGGTGTCTTCCCGGCCCGTGAACTCGCCCCCGAACTCGGTGCCCTCGGCGTGCTCGGCATGCACCTGGACGGCTACGGCTGCGCGGGCGCCGGCGCCGTGGCGTACGGGGTCGCCTGCATGGAGTTGGAGGCGGCCGACTCGGGGCTGCGCAGCTTCGTCTCGGTCCAGGGCTCGCTCGCGATGCGCTCGATCCACGCCTTCGGCTCCGAGGAGCAGAAGCAGCGCTGGTTGCCCGGCATGGCGGCCGGCGAGCTGATCGGCTGCTTCGGCCTCACCGAGCCCGACTTCGGCTCGGACCCGGCGAACATGCGCACCCGGGCGGTGCGCAAGGGCGGCGACTGGGTGCTGTCCGGCAGCAAGATGTGGATCACCAACGGCAGCATCTCGGACGTCGCCGTGGTCTGGGCGCAGACGGAGGAGGGGGTGCGCGGCTTCCTGGTCGAGCGCGGCACCCGCGGCCTGACGGCGACCGACGTGCACGGCAAGCTCTCCCTGCGCGCCTCCGTCACCAGCGAGTTGGCCTTCGACGAGGTGGTGCTGCCGGCCGATGCGGTGCTGCCCGGCGTCACCGGTCTGCGCGGGCCGCTCTCCTCCCTCGGCGAGGCCCGCTACGGCATCCTCTGGGGCACCGTCGGTGCCGCCCGCGACTGCTACACCGCCGCCCTGGACTACGCGAAGAGCCGGATCCAGTTCGACCGTCCGATCGCCGGTTTCCAGCTGACCCAGCAGAAGCTGGTCGAGATGATGCTGGAGGTGGAGAAGGCGTACCTGGTGGCCCTGCGGATCGGCCGGCTGAAGGAGCAGGGCGCGGCCCGCCCGGCGCACATCAGCTTCGGCAAGCTCAACAACGTCCGCAGTGCGCTGGAGATCGCGCGCAGCGCCCGGACCGTCCTCGGGGCCAACGGCATCACCACCGAGTACCCGGTGCTGCGGCACGCCAACAACCTGGAGTCGGTGCTCACTTACGAGGGCACCAGCGAGATCCACACCCTGGTCCTCGGCGAGGCCATCACCGGCGAGTCCGCCTACCGCTGACGGGCGGTCCGCTGCCACCCGGAGCTGCGAAAACCGGTGGCCGGGACCGTGGCGGCCCGGCTACCGTCCCCGGCATGACCAGCCAGCCCGTTCAGCAGCCCCCGACCACCACCCTCTGGCGCCCCACCGGCCCGGAGGAGCTGGCCCTGGTCGAGGCCGCCGATTGGCGTGCCTGGCCGCCCCGGCTGCCCGAGCAGCCGATCTTCTACCCCGTGCTGAACGAGGACTACGCGATCCGGATCGCCCGCGACTGGAACGTGCCGGCCTCCGGCGTCGGGTACGTCACCCGCTTCGAGGTGGAGACGGACTTCCTCGCCCGCTATCCGGTGCAGCGGGCCGGCGGCCGGACGATCCTCGAACTCTGGGTTCCGGCCGAGGAGTTGGCCGAGTTCAACCGGCACATCGTCGGCCGCATCGAGGTCGTCCACGAGTTCCGGCCGCAGCCGCAGCCGCAGCCGCAGCCGTGACAGCCGCAGCCGTGACAGCCGCAGCCGTGACAGCCGCAGGCGCGACGCCCGACGCGAGCAAGCCCGTCCTGCTCACCTCCGCCCAGCCCACCGGCACCACCACCCTGCTCACCGCGGCCGCCGCCCGCCGGGGCCTGGCCACTGCCGTGCTGTCCGGCCCGGAGCTGGTCGGACTGTTCGCCGGGCGGCCCGTCCACTGGTACGGCGGGCCGCTCGCCGCCGCCCGGATCGCCGGACCCTTGGGGCTGGCGCTGCTGGAACCCGAGGACGACTGGCTCGCCCGGCTCCCCGAGGAGTTCACCCGCCGTCGGATCGAACTGACCACCCTGGCCGAGGCCTGGACGCTGCGCCACCCGGCCTTCGTCAAGCCGCCGGCCGACAAGTCGCTCCCGCCCGCGGTCTACCCGGACGGCTCCCGGCTGCCCCGCACCGGCGAGCGGATCGGCCCGGACACCCCCGTGCTGGTCAGCGAGCCGGTGACCTTCGCCGCCGAGTACCGGCTGTTCCTGCGCGACGGGGAGGTGCTCACCGGCAGCCGGTACGCCCGCTTCGGCCGGCTCGACCCGGCGCCGCTCACCGCCGCGGCCACCGCCTTCGCCCGCCGGCTGCTGGACGCCGTCGGGGACACCCTGCCCAGCGCCGTGGCCCTGGACGTCGGCCCGATCGCCGACCCGTACGACCCGGCCGAGCACTGGGCCGTGGTCGAGGCCAACCTGCCCTGGTTCGCGAACTGCTACGCCGCCGACCCGGACCGCGTCCTGGACGTCGTGCTGCGTGCGGCGGGCCCGGCCGCCGTACTCGCCGAACCGGACCGCCGCTTCGTCCGGGCGACCGGCTGACGGACGGGCGCCCGGCGTCGCAGCAACTCCCGAACTCCCAGCGCCGCAGAAACCCCCGGCGCCGGAGAGCTCTCGACGCTCCCGGCAACCTCCCGACGCCGGCAACCTCCCGACACCTCCCGGACACCCCCCGTTGGGCGGCCCGACGCCGCGCGGTACGGCGGGCCGTGAAGCATGGCGCGGTCGGCGGCGCCCTCGGCGGGTGCGGCCGGGTGTGCACGACCGAGAGGAAGCTCCACCATGTCCGCAGCCCAGTGGCCCCGCCCCCGCGTCCTCGTGGTCGGGATCGACGGAGTCCGCCACGACTACCTGGCGCAGGTGCCGATGCCGCGCCTCCAGGAGGTCGCCGAGGCCGGGTTCCTGGTGCCGGTGACGGTCGCGGACTCCACGCCCACCATGTCCGGGCCCTGCTGGGCCACCATCGTGACCGGCGTCGAGCCCGCCAAGCACGGCGTCTGGGGCAACCACCTGGGCGGCAACCGGCTGGACGTCTTCCCCGACTTCGCCACCCGCCTCAACCGCGGCGACCGCCGCCGCACCTTCGTCGCGGCCGGCTGGGACCCGCTGATGATCAACGAGTCCGGCGGCCCGCTGTTCCGAGCCCCCGGCCGGCTCTCCTACGTGGCCCCGGCCGAGGACACTCCCGAGGCCTGGGAGGCCGTCGACGAGGAGGTCACCCGGGAGGCCGTCCACGTCCTCGGCACCGCCGACCCCGAGGCCTCCTTCGTCTACCTCGGCGCGGTGGACGAGACCGCCCACTTCCTCGGCTGCGGCGAGGAGTACCGCGCCTCGATGCGCACCGCCGACGAGCGCCTCGGCCGCCTGCTGGACGCCGTCCGCGGCCGGGAGGGCTACGCCGAGGAGCAGTGGACCGTCATCGTGGTCACCGACCACGGGCACGTCGACGCCGGCGGCCACGGCGGCCGGACGGTCGAGGAGCGCACCGCCTGGGTCGCCTGCGCCGGGCACGACATCCCGGCCGGCCCGCCGACCGGCGAGATCCGCCACCCCGACGTCGCCGCCCAGGTGTACGCCTCGATGCTGCGCCCGATCGACCCGCACTGGACCCTCGACGGCCGCCCCTTCCCCGTCGCCCGGCCGGTCCCCGCCGCGGTCTGACGCGTCACCCGACTCCGCGTCATGCCCCGGGTGCAGCAGGCCGGGCTGCGGTGGAACCGCGCTTGAGTCAGGCTCGATCGGGGCGCGGGAGGTACGAGAACCCGGCGTGGCAGCCTGAGCGCCGCAAGGCACGTACGTCCGGGACCGGGCCCATGGACATACGCCTGAAGGTGGAGACGGTACCCCGTGGGTTGGATGCAAGATCGCGACCTGGTGGTGACGCTCGGGCAGGACGGCCCGGGCCACCATGGATACACCCGGCCGGCGGAACGCTCGGCCCGGACGGGTCACGGACGGACCGGCCACGGTCCCGGACGCACCGGACCCACCGGACCCACCGGACGCACCGGACGCACCGGACCCACCGGACGCATCAGCGACGTACACGGAGAGGGCAGTCAGGCATGAAGGGCATCGTGAGCAAGGTCGCGCTGGGAGTCGCGGGCACCGGCATGGCCGTCGCCGTGGCAGCCGTGGCAATCGGCCCGCGGGTGTCCGAGTGGTACGACGGGCGCCACCAGGAGCAGGTCTCGTACGACAGCGGCTCGCAGGCCAAGGCCGACCGCCGCTCGATGCCCGCCTGGCTGCCCGACAACGCCTCCTCGGTCAAGTACGTGATGTCCACCACGGGTGACGACCGGCTGCTGCGGGCCACCCTTCCCGAGGGCCGGCTGCCCGTCGGCTGCAACACCGGCGTGCCGGGCAAGGGCCCGCACCCGGTGCCGGCCTCGCTCAAGGCGGGCTGGTTCCCGGAGGGCGTCGCGGCCAAGGCCACCGGCACCTGTGGGCACTACAATGTGACGCTCACCGGCAACCAGCTCTACGCGTGGCAGGACGGCGCGACGCTGCAGGCGGCCCTCCGCGCCGAGCACGTCGCCAAGCACTGAGGGTGCTGACCGGGCGCTGATCCCGGATCAGCCGTCCTGACCAGGGAACGAACGGCCCGCCGGGCACCGGAAGGTGCGGGCGGGCCGTCGTCGTGCGCGTGCTGTGGATCGGCCGGTGGGCGGATCCGTCCCGGTGCACCCCTGCCGTCGTCACGCCCGCCGGGCTGCGATAGGACGGATCGCGAACGAACCCGAGTCACCGCGTCCGTTAGGAGAGCCATGCCCGGCCCGACCGTCGGTCCGACCGACGACACGTCGACCGCTCCCGCCTCAGCAACCGGCACGTCACCGGCCGTCGGCCCGAAGACCGGTGCCGGCCGGGCCACCATCGCCGTCCTCGGCGGCCTCACCGCGCTCGGCCCGCTGACCACCGACCTCTACCTACCCGGCTTGCCCGCGATCGCCGACGACCTGGTGGCCGAACCGGCGGCCGTCCAGCTCACCCTGACCTTCTCGATGTTCGGGGTCGCGGCCGGGCAGTTGCTCTTCGGGCCGCTCAGCGACCGCTTCGGGCGCCGCCCGCCGCTGCTCGCCGGGCTGGTCGTCTACACCCTGTCCAGCGTGGTGTGCGTGTTCGCGCCGAACCTCCCGGTGCTGATCGCTGCCCGCTTCGTCCAGGGCGTCGCCGGATCGGCGGGACTGGTCATCGGACGCGCCGTCGCCCGGGACCGCTTCCAGGGCGTCGCGATGCTGCGCTTCCTCGCCTCGATCGCGCTGATATCCGGGCTGGCACCGATCCTCGCGCCGGTCATCGGGGCGCAGCTGATGCGCTTCACCTCCTGGCGCGGAACCTTCGGGGCGCTCACCGCGCTCGGGCTGCTGCTCACCCTGGCCGCCTTCGGCGCGCTGCGCGAGACCCTGCCGCCGCAGGCCCGGGTGGGCGGCGGGGTCGGCGCCGCGCTGCGCACCATCGGCCGGCTGCTGCGCCATCTGCCCTTCCTGGGACTGGCGTTGACCAGTTCGCTGGCGTTCGGCGCGCTGTTCGGCTACATCAGCGGCTCGTCCACGGTGCTGCAGCACGTGTACCAGGTCTCGCCGCAGACCTACAGCCTGCTGTTCGGTCTGAATTCGCTGTCCATCGTGGTGATGACCCAGCTGAACGGGCGGGTGCTGGCGCCGCGCTTCGCGGCGCGGTCGCTGATGCTGGCCGGGCTCGGGACGGCGGTCGCGGCCGGGGTGGCACTGGTCCTGCTGACGACGGTGTGGGACTTCGGGCTGGCCGGGTTCTGCCCGCCGCTGTTCGTGCTGATGGGCAGCCTCGGGGTGGTGCTGCCGAACACGGCGGCGCAGGCGCTGGGCCTGGTCGAACCGCAGACGGCGGGGACGGCCTCGGCACTGCTGGGGACGGGCAACTTCCTGTGCGGTGCGGTGGTCGCACCGTTGAGCAGCATCGGCGGACGGCCGTCGGCGACGCTGCTGGCGCTGGTGGTGCTGGGCTGCGGAGTGCTGGCGTTGGCGGCGTACGTGGCGCTGTGCCGGCCGGGGCGGCTGCGGGAGTCGGCGGCGGACAACTGACGACGAACGGATGACAGCTGACAGATGATGAAATCTGTCAGCTGTCATCCGTTGTCTGTTGTCTGTTACCTGTTCCGCGTCACCGCCGTCAGGCGATCGAGAAGTCGTCCCCGTACACGCTGCCCTGCCCGTACCAGCCGTGCAGGTACACCGTGACGCTGCCGGTGGCGTCGGTGGTGAAGGGCACGGACAGCTTGGTCCAGCCCGAGGAGTTGGCCCAGGTGCTGGCGGTGGCGCCGCCGCTGACGCCCAGGTAGGCGTAGTTGCCCTGCACCCAACCGCTCAGCGTGTAGCCGGTGTTGGGCTTCAGCTTGACGGTCTGGCCGCACTCGCCGGTCTGGCTCGCGGAGGCCGCGGCCTGCAGCGCGTACGAGCCGGAGTGGACCGGCGTGGAAACGACGCCTCCGCCGCTCTGGCAGGTCCACGGGGCCAGGCTGCCGGTCTCCAGGCCACCGTTGACCAGGCCGGTCGACGGGGCCGTCCCGGTGACGGTCAGCGAGTAGGTCGCGGTGTGGGTGCCGGAGGGGCCGGTGGCGGTCACGGTCAGCGGGTAGGTGCCCGCCGCGGCGGCCGAGGTGGTGGCGATGTTGAGGGTGGCGCCGTTGCCGGCGGTGACGCTGCCGGGGGTGACGGTGGCGGTGACGCCGGCCGGGGCGCCGCTGACCGAGAGGCTGACGCTCTGCGCCGAGCCCGCCGTGACGGCCGTGGCGATGGCCGCCGAGGCGGACGAACCGGCCTTCACGGTGGCCGAGTTCGGGTTCACCGCGACCGAGAAGTCATTGGTCACGGTGGAGCCGCTGGTGAACGGCGCGAACACATGGGTGAAGTCCCAGGTGTTCTGGGCGATGCCCGAGCAGGAGTCGTCCCCGGCCTTGCCCACGCAGCCGCCGTTGTCGCGCTGGAGCGCCCAGAAGGCGAGCGTGTTGATGCCCTTCGACACCGCCCAGTTGTACACGGTGGTGGCGTTGGCCACGGTGAAGGTCTCGGCCGCGCCGTAGTCGTCGATGCCGACCATCTCGGTGATCCCGATCGAACCCCACAGCTGCGCCGGGGACTTGGCCGGGTAGAGCTGGGCCAGCTGGTCGTACAGGCCCTGCGCCGAGGTCTGGGTGTCGGCCGCCATGTCGTGGGTGGAGCCGTCGTAGTAGTCGAAGGTCATCATGTTGACGACGTCGATCCGGGCCTTGTTGCTGACCGCGTTCCGCAGCACCGCGAGGCCGTTGTCGGCGAGCCCGCTGGTGGTGGTCGGCAGGGTGTAGGAGAACTGGACGCTGCGCCCGTTGGCGCCGGCCCAGTCCTGCACGACCTTGATCGCCTTGTTGCGGCGGTCGATGCCGGCCGAGTTGGTCAGCGAGTTGTCCTCGATGTCGAGGTCGATCCGGCTGATGTCGTAGGTGGTGATCAGGTTCTCGTAGGCGGCCGCGATCTGGTTGACGTCGGTGCAGCTGTCGGCCAGTTCGGTTCCGGTGTTGTCGGCGGTGTAGCCGCCGAAGGAGGGGATCACGTCCCCGCCGTTGGCGCGGATGGTGGCGATGTCGGCGCCGAAGGTCGAGGAGGAGACGGGCTTGGAGGTGTCGCCGTTCCAGTACGGGGTGCAGGAGCCCTTGGTGGCGGCCTGCAGGAAGGCCATCGTCAGGTACTTGGCGCCGGACTGCGCGGCCAGGGTGGCGGGGCTCTGGCCGGTCCAGGACTCGAAGTAGGGCGCGAAGACCCGGTTGGGGAGCGGGGTGGCGGCCTGGGCGGAGCCCGTCCCGGCGGCGACCAGGCCGGCCGAGGCGGCCAGGGTGACGCAGGCCGTCAGCGCGGCCTGGAGGGTTCTGCGAAGACGCATGGATTCTCCAACAGACGTGGTGGGGCAGGACGTTGGGGAGTTGCGGTACGGCCCGGGGGCGTCGGCAGCCGTGTGGGGTCGGCCGCGTGGGCGCCTGGTCCGGGGCATTCGGTGCGGGGCATTCGGTGCGGGGGTCGATGTGGGGGGTTCGTGCGGACGCGGGGGCATGCGGAACCCGCCGACTCGCGTGGAGGCGGGCGACGGTGCGAAGGTGCGCACGCCGTACGGAGCGGGGGTGGAGCGGAGCAGGGCAGGGCGGTGCCTCAGCCGCCGGTGGTCACACCCCCACAGTGCATCCCGGTCGGATCGACATGCTTATGTTTGGACTAGACCACTGGTCTGTCAAGAGAGCTAACAGTTCGTCAGCGGATGGTCCGGGCCGCCGAAGGGCGGTGATCGGCGGCCTGGCGGGGCGGCGCGATGGCCGCTCGCCTGCCGGGGGCCGCTGAAACGCCGGTGGCTGCCGAGATGCCGGTGGCTGCCGAGATGCCGGTGGCCGCGCACCCGGCGGGCGGGGCGCGGCCACGGCTGCCCGGAGCTCAGGACACCGGGCGGTTGGGGGGAGGGACGGAGCGGCGTCAGCGCGCCGGCGGGCAGAGGGTGGCGCGCAGCGCGTCGTCGATCTTCGCGGCGGTGTCCGGCCCGAAGCCCTGCGGGTGCTCGGGCGAGGTGAAGTTCTGTCCGGCCAGCTCGGCCAACTTCGCCTTGTCCTTGGGGTACTGGTACAGCGCCTGGCACTGCTTGCGGGCCTGCTCCACCACCTGGTCGGGCTTGCCCCCGACGATCGCCGGGTCGATCGCGGTCAGCGCCGCGACCACCTTGCCGGTCAGGTCGGCGTCCGGCTTGCCGGGCAGTCCGGCGTCGGCCGGCGGTGCGGGCTTGGCCGGGGCCGAGCCGTCGGCGCCGGGGGCCGACGCGGAGGCGGGGGCATCGGGCGCGGACGGCGCGGCCGTCGTGGGCGCCGAGGCGGACGAGCCGGCCGAGGGGGCGCCGGACGCGGCGGCGGCGGTGGGGGAGCCGGTCGCGGCGGTGCCCTTGCCCGAGGCCGAGCCCGAATCCGAGCTGGAGCAGGCAGCGAGGCTCACCGCGGCGAGTGCCGTGAGGGAGGCGGCGAGGAGACGAGTGCGCATGGCGCCACACTGTCATGTTCGCGGCGCGGAAGGGAAGGTCCCGTCCGGCCGGCGGAGGGCCCCCGGTACGGCGGACGGCGGCCCGGAGGGAGTGCCTCCACGCCGCCGTCCACCCACTCCGACCGCCGTCCGTCGTTCAGTCCGTCCGTCGTTCAGTCCGGTCGCCGGTCGCCGGTCGCCGGTCGCCGGTCGCCGGTCGCCGACCGCCGGTCGCCGACCGCCGTTCAGTTCGGCCGTCGGCCGTCGGTCGTCAGCCGAGCCCGTTGGCCTTCAGCCAGTCCTTGGCCACCGCCGACGGGTCCTCCTTGTCGACCGAGACCCGCTTCATCAGCCCCGTCAGCCCGGTCGTGTCGAGCTTGGCCGACACCGCGTTGAGCGCCGCCGTCGCCGTGGCGTCCACGCCCGCCTTGTTGATCAGCGGGGTGACGTTCTGCGCGCCGAAGACGTTCTTCGGGTCGCTCAGCGGCACTAGCTTGTACTGGACGATCTTCGGGTCGGTGGTGAACACGTTGCCGACCTGGATGCTGCCGTCCTTGAGCGCGTTCGCGGTGGTGTCGGCGGTGGGCTTCCACTCCTTGAAGGTCAGCCCGTAGGCGTCCTTGAACTGCTGCTCGCGGCGGGACTTGAACTCCGGCGGGCCGCCGATGGTGAACTCGCCGGCCTTGGCCGTCAGGTCGGCGATGCTCTTGAGGTTGTACTTGTCGGCCGTCTCCTGGGAGACGCTGAGCGAGTCCTTGTCCTCGGCGGGGGAGGAGTCCAGGATCCCGAGCGAGGCGGGCAGCGCCTTGGTCAGCGCCGCGTTCACGTCCTGGGTGGTGACGGCGGTGTTCTTGGCGTCCAGGTAGGCGAGCAGCGCGCCGTTGTACTCGGGCAGCACGGTCAGGTTGCCGCTCTGCAGCTGGCCGTAGAGCACCTCGCGGCTGCCGATGTTGAACTTCTCCTCGACCTTGACGCCCTTGGCCTTGAGCGCCTGCGAGTAGATCGAGCCGAGCAGCACGTTCTCCGGGAAGTTCGCCGAGCCGACGACCACCGTCCCGCCGCCGGAGCCGCCGCCGGAGCCGCCTCCCGTGGCGGCGGAGCCGGCCCCGGAGGCCGAGGCGCTCGGGCCGCCGCCGAGCGGGTTGCTGCTGCTGGCGGAGGAGCCGCAGGCGGTGGCGCCCAGGGCGAGCGCGACGAGCGTGCCGAGGACGACGGCGCGCCTGCTTCTCTGCATTGTCGACATGGTGACAGTTGTCCTTCCGGAGCGGATGGGAGAGGAAAGCGAAGGGGAGTGCCTCAGCGGGCCTTGCGCTGGGCGCGCACCCCGGGCGGGAGTGCGAACCGCGCGAGCAGGGCGAAGAACAGCTGGGCGCCGACCGCGAGCAGCACCACCAGCAGCGCGCCGCCCACGGTCACCGCGTACTGCCGGGTGGCCAGCCCGTCGATGACGTAGCGGCCGAGGCCGCCCAGTCCGACGTAGGCCGCCACCGTGGCGGTCGCGATCACCTGGACGGTCGCGGTGCGGAAGCCCGCCAGCAGGGTGGGCGCGGCGGAGGGCAGGCAGACCTGGAACAGCACCTGCGGGTGGGTCAGCCCGATCCCGCGCGCGGCGTCCCGGACGTCCGGGTCGGTGCCGCGCACCCCCTCGACGGCCGCCACCAGCAGCGGCGGCGCGGCCAGGGCGACCAGCGGGAACAGCACGGCGGTGTCGCCGACCCCGGCCAGCAGCACCGCGAGCGTCACCAGGCCGAGGGTGGGCAGCGCGCGGGCGGCTCCGGCGAGCGCGGTGACCACGGTGACGCCGCGCCCGGTGTAGCCGATCAGCAGCCCGAGCGGGACGGCGATCAGCGCCGCGTAGAGCAGCGCCTCGCCGGAGAGCAGCAGGTGCTCGGAGACCCGGTGCACGATCGAGTCCGGGCCGCTGCGGCGGTCCGGATCGGAGAAGAAGTCGCTCAGCCAGTTCAGCCAGTTCACGAGCCCGCCCCCTGCTCCCGGACGGCCCAGGGCGCGAGCAGCCGCCGGGCGGCCACCAGCAGCAGGTCGACGGCCAGCGCCAGTACGGCGATCAGCACGATGCCGGCCACGATCGGGGTCGGGAAGGTGCGCTGGAAGCCGTCGATGAACAGGTAGCCCAGCCCGCCGCGCCCGATCAGCGCGCCGACGCTGGCCAACGAGATGCTGGACACCGCGGCGACCCGCAGCCCGGCGATCAGGTACGGCACGGCGGCGGGCAGTTCGACGGCGGTCAGCCGGTGCCACGGCCCGTACCCCATCGCGGTGGCGGCCTGTCGGACGGAGTCCGGGACGGCGCGCAGCCCGTCCACGGTGGTCGGCAGCAGGACGGCGAGGGCGTAGAAGGTGAGCGGGATCATCACCGTCGCCTGGGTGGCGAGCCCGGTGTACGGGATCAGCACCACGAAGACGGCCAGCGAGGGCAGCGCGTAGACGATGTTGAAGACGGCGGACAGCGGCTGGTACAGCCGGGGGAAGCGGGCGCAGGCCAGGCCGAGCGGGACGGCCAGCAGCAGGCCGATGAGCACCGGGACCAGGGCGATCACGGCGTGGTCGGCGAGCAGGTTGCCGAGGTAGCCGACGTGGTCGCCGATCCAGTACCAGCGGACGAGCGGTTCATCGTCCACCGTCGGCTCCGTCCGCCGGCCCGGTCCGGTCCGGTTCGTCGATGCCGACGGGCTTCTCCACGCTCACGGCCTTCTCCACGCTCACGGCCTTCTCCGCGCCCGCAGACCCGTCGCCGGTCGAGCCGTCGCCGGTCGAGCCGCCGCCGGTCGAGCCGCCGACGGGTGTGAGCGCGCCGAGGACGGCCTCGCGGTCGGCGGTGCCGATCGCCCGGCCGTCGGCGTCCAGCGCGACCGCGACCCCGGCGGGGGAGAGCACGGCGGCGTCCAGGGCGGCGCGCAGGGTGTCGGTGTCCGGGCGGAAGCCGGCGGCCGGCAGCAGTTCGGTGCCGCCGGCGCCGCGGTCGATCCAGCCGATCGGACGGCGCTCGTCGTCCAGGGCCAACTCCCAGCCGCCGTAACCGGATCCGTCGGCGAGCGGGTGCAGCCGGATGGTCTTCGCGGGCCGCAGGCCGAGGCCGCGCAGGCCCCGGTCGCGGCCGAGGAAGGCGGCCACACCGTCGTCGGCGGGGGCGGTCAGCAGGGTGTGGGGGTCGGCCAGTTGGGCGATCCGGCCGTGCTCTCGCAGTACCACGACCTGGTCGCCGAGGCGGACGGCCTCCTCGATGTCGTGGGTGACGAACAGCACCGTCTTGTGCAGCTCGGACTGCAGCCGCAGCAGCTCGTCCTGGAGTCCGGCCCGCACCACCGGGTCGACGGCGCTAAAAGGTTCGTCCATCAGCAGTACCGGTGGGTCGGCGGCCAGCGCCCGGGCCACGCCGACCCGCTGCTGCTGGCCGCCGGACAGTTGGAACGGGTAGCGCTTGGCGGTCTCGGGGGCGAGGCCGACGAGTTCCAGCAGTTCGGCGGCCCGGGCGCGGGCCTTCTTGCGGTCCCAGCCGAGCAGGTAGGGCACGGTGGCGATGTTGTCGATCACCTTGCGGTGCGGGAAGAGCCCCGCCTGCTGGATCACGTAGCCGATGCCGCGGCGCAGCTTGGCGGGTTCCAGCTTCGCCACGTCGGCGCCGTCCAGCAGTACGCGGCCCGAGGTGGGCTCGACCATCCGGTTGACCATGCGCAGCAGGGTGGTCTTGCCACAGCCGGAGGGCCCGACCAGGACGGTTATCCGACCGGTCGGGACCTCGAGGTCCAGTGCCTCGACCGCGATGGTGCCGTCGGGGTGGCGCTTGCCGGCGCCCTCGAATCTGATCACGGAGTGTTTCCTCGTCAGGGCGCCCGGTGGAGGCGGCGCCTGTGTCGGTCGGTCTTTCGGTGGTTCGGTTGACGGCGGTCTTACTGCCCGGGCGTTCTTCCGCCCGCGTGGCTGCCCAGCTTTGGACCGGCGGAAACTCTGATCAGACTATGACCTGCGTCATCTCCTGTCCCTGATTTACAGCCCGGCACGCGGCGTGACCCCGGCTCGGCGGCCGGGGCCACGCGGTGTGACCGTCGGTTCGACGGCCGGGGCCACCGGAGGTGACCTCGGCTCAGCCGCCCGGGCGGGTCGGCAGTCCGGCGGCCGCCCAGCCGACGAACCCACCGTCCAGATCGGTCGCCCGGTGCAGCCCCAGCTCGCGCAGCGAGGCCGCGGCCAGACTGGAGGCGTAGCCCTCCGAGCAGACCACGATCACCTCGACGTCGTAGCCCGAGGCCTCGGGAATGCGGTGACTGCCCGTCGGGTCGAGCCGCCACTCCAGGACGTTGCGCTCGATGATCAGCGAGCCGGGGATCCCGCCCTCGGCCGCCCGCTGCGCCGCCGGACGGATGTCCACCAGCAGCGCGCCCTCCAGCTGGGCCTGGTACGCCTCCCGGGCGCGCGGACGGTGGACGCCCTCGCGGGCCCGCTCCACCAGGTCGTCGATCGTGGTCACCATTGCTCCGGTCCTTCCTCCGAGGTGCGGACGAGCCCGCCGGCCCGCAGGTCGTAGTGCGCCATCGAGCTGAGCGGGGGCGAGTAGGCGTGCAGTGTGACAGCCGGGCCCGAGGCGGTGTTGCGCACGTCGTGCACGTACTCCGGGCCGAAGGCGCGGGCGGTGCCGGCCGGGACCCGGCGGATCAGCAGGCCCTGGTCCGGGCCACCGAGGGACAGCTCCTCCAGCTCGCCGAGCGCGACGGTGAACGCGCCGCGCGAACCGCCGTGGTCGTGGAAGCCGGTGGACTGGCCGGGCAGCCAGCTGATCAGCCAGACCTCGTGGTCGTCGTCGGCCACCAGGCGCTGGTACCAGCGCTCCTCGGTGGAGAGCCGGACCAGGTGGATCCACTGCTCGGGCCGCTCGGCCAGCTCGCGGACGACGCTCCGCAGGGTGTTCGGGGTGAACGGGGCGCGGGCCCGCCCGGCGGCGGGCGGCTCCCCGGGCGTGGGTGGCTCCCCGGGGGCGGGGGTCGGGGTCTCGGCTACCAGGTCCAGGCTCATGGGGGCGTCCTCGGGTGCGGCGGGAACGTCGGCAGGGGGCGCTCGGGTCCGGCGGCGGGGCTGCGGCGTGGCGGTGGCGGTGACGGGCGCGGGCCGGCGGAGCGACCCGGCTCGACCGGCACGGCACGCGCGGGTGCCGCCGGGCGGGCGGGATTCAGGACTGCGGATGCGGGTGCGCGGTACGGGCCCTGGCGGTGGTCACAGGGCGGAACCGGCGGAGCGGAGCAAGGTCAACAGGCACAGATGGAACTCGCCTGGCGCCGCAGATCGACGTGCAGGCGGCAAACCAGAGTGGTGCCGGAGTCCATGCCAGGGATCCTTTCCGAGCGGGTCGGAGGAAGTCAAGCCGGGGCAGCCGCTTGTTGCGCCCTGTTAACCAGCGGCCCGACCGCCCGGCCGACCGCCTGCCTGACCGCCTGCCTGACCGCCTGCCTGACCGCTCGCCCGACCGTCGGCCCGACCAGTGGCCCGACCGCCTGCCCGGCCACTGCTTCGGCCCCCGGTTCGGCTCCCGACCCGACCCCTCCCGGCTCAGCCCTCGGCGGGGACGCGCGGTCCCGGCGGTCCCGGCGGTGCCGGTGGCGCCGCTGTGGCGGAGCCGTCCGCGGCGGTCGAGAGGGCGCGCTCGATCACCGGACCGGCCTGCTCGCCCAGGTAGCGGCCGAGTGTCTGGTAGGCGTCGAACTGCTGGTGGTCGAACCACTGGTCGCTGGTGCCGTCGTTCGGGAAGGCCTGGTTGGCCGCCGCGTAGGACTGCAGCTCGTACGGCATGTCGGCGGTCAGCACGGCCTGGAGGACGATCAGCGTGCCGTGCCGCTCGGAGCCGGGCTCGCCGTCGAGGGCCGGGTAGTGGATGTCCCCGGTGATCACGCCGCAGGCCGAGAGCCGGTCGGAGAGCTGGGCCGCCAGCCCGTGCAGGGGCGGAGCGGAGCCGTCCCGCCCGGCGGTGGCACTGCCCGGGATCAGCAGCTCCGGCTGGTGCAGGGTGATGACGACGCCCAGTTCCTCGCGGGCCAGGGTGATCGCGGAGGCGAGGTTGGCGGCGTAGCCGGAGTCCCCGCTGGCGTCGATGCTCACCGCCGTCCGCACCCGGTGCCGCAGCAGCTCGACCAGTCCGAGGTTCTCGTAGTGCCCGCCGTCGGTGGTGAGCAGGAAGCGGTCGTCGGCGGGGAACCGGCCGGTCAGCTCCCGCAGTTGGTACGGGAGCCGGCGGACGGCGGGCTGCCCGGGGCGGCGCCAGTCGGGTGTGCCGGACCAGGCCGGGCCGAGCTGTGCCGGGTTGGGCAGCCACGTCCCGAGCCGGGCGTTGGTCACCGCGAACAGCCCCTGGTAGACCCGGGACTGGCGGCCCATCGCGGAGGAGAAGGCGGCGCCGGAGACGGCCATCGCGGACTGCACGGTGAGGTCCCGGGCGATGTGCCGGCGGGTGCGCCGCTCCAACAGGTCGGTGCGCGCGTACCCGACGTCCGGGCCGCCTACGTAGTCGTACGAGAGCGAGAAGGACACCGCCCGACGGCCCGGCGGTGTACGGGAGTTGCCGGACAGGTTGGCCGCCGCCGAGAAGATCACCTGGGGGAAGTCGGGGTGCCGGGCGGCGTAGTGGCTCAGCCAGGTCTGCTCCCGGTGGAAGTCGTACCGGCGGGCCAGTGAGCGGCCGCCCTCGGTGACCCGTCGAACCGCGAACGCCGAGGCCAGGCGCAGCCGGTAGAACGGGTGGAGGCCCATCCAGGTCTGGTCGAGGTTGAGCCCGACCGCGCCGAGCAGCAGCGGCAGCAGCACCTGGACGGCCGTCGGCCAGGCGTAGCCGGTGGCGACCGCCCAGCCGAGGGCCAGCAGCGCGCCCGCCGTCAGGGTGCCGAGGGCGGCCCAGACCACCAGGTACTGGGGGAGGTTGGCGGTCAGCCCGCCGCCGATCCGGCCCGCGCCGCGCAGCGCCCCGGCGGCCGCGCGCACGCTCCGGCCGATCGTCCGGCGGTCGCGCCAGAGTATGCCGAGCAACAGGGCGAGGTAGCTGAGCACCACGGTGAGGCTGAGGCCGGCGCCGGTCAGCTGCGGGCCGGCCGCCAGCGCCTGCTGGAGCCGGACCGCGCCCCAGGCCAGCCCCGGCACGGCCAGCACGCCGAGGGCGAGCAGCCCGGCCAGTGCGAGCGCGGCGTAGTTGAGCCGGCGCAGGGCGCGCGGCAGCAGCGCGTGCCAGCCGAGCGGCGGGAAGGCCAGCAGCCACAGCAGCCAGCACCCGGCCGCCGCCGCGAGCAGCGCGCCGAGGGCTGCCAGCGCGGGGGCGCGGAACGCCAACGCGCCCGGCACGGCTCCCGGGTGGCGCAGGCCGGCGGCGGCCAGGGCGTCCAGGTCGGTGAGCGGGACGGCGTGGTAGAAGCGGCTGAGGCCGAGCCCGAGCACCAGGACGGCGGCCAGCAGCAGGGTGAGTGCGGACAGCACGCCGCGCAGCAGCGTGCCGAGGGCGATCAGCCACTCGCCGGTGCCGTCGGCGATGTACTTGCTGTGCCGGCGGAGGTGGTCCTCCTCGGGGGAACCGGGCGCCATCACCGTGTCGGCCGTCAGGCCCGAGGTGGCGTGCACCGGGCTGCCGGGCGCGGAGTCGCTGAGGGCGAGCTGCAGCGCGCCCACGGTGTAGCCGCCGCCGGAGACGGACACCAGGTAGCGGGCCCGTTTCAGCCATGGACGCAGCGCCTGGAGCGCGCCGAGGGTGACGCAGGCCGAGCGGATGCCACCGCCGGAGGCGCAGAAGCCCAGTTCGGCGGGCTCGCGGCCGGGTGGCACCCGGCCGGCGTCCCGCCAGTGGGCGTGGGTGTCGGGGGCGTCGGCCGCCGGTGCTTCCCGGGGCGGGCGGTGGTGCGGCAGCCTTCCGTGCCGGGTGAGCACGGGCCACGGCGGTATCAGCGCCGGGCGGTCGGGGTCGGCGTCGTCGCCGGGTTTCGCCGCCCCGGGGCGCAGCCCGCGGACGGCCCGGGCGGCCGTCACCGCCAGCAGGCCGGCCGCCGTCACCCCGGCGGGCAGGAGCAGCAGCCAGGTGACGGTGGCCAGCGCCGCGGCCACTGTGAACGGCGTGTCGGAGCCGCCGTGGTCGAGCCCGAGGCGCAGCAGGACGTTGGCGCCGAGGTCGCAGCCCGCGGCGAGCAGCCCGGCGACCCCGACCACCAGTGCCGGGCCGATCCGGCGCCGGTGCCCGAGCACGTAGCCGCCGAGCAGCGCCGCGGCTACCAGCGTCAGCACGTAGCCGCCGATCAGCCAGAGCTCGGCGCGCAGGGCCGCGAGGTACGCCGAGGTGTGCTCGCCGACCACCGCCTCGGCGGCCGCCCGGGAGCCGGCCAGTTGCAGGGCGGTCAGCCGGGTGTGCGGCGCCTGGCCGCGGGCGGGCAGAAGGCCGAGGGCGAGCGGCAGCAGCGCGCCGAGGGCGAGCAGCAGGCCCGCCCAGGCGGGCAGGGCCGGCGGCCGGCCGGCCGCGCCGCCGCCGGTGCTCGCTCCCGGTGCCGCTGCCACCGGCGTGTCCGGCTTGTCCCGCGTGTCCGACGTGTTCGACGTGTCCGCCGTACGCTCCTCGTGCCCGCCCACCGCTGCCATCCCCACCACCCCCCGTTCGGCTCCCCGCCGACCGTCGATCCCCGTGCCCGGCTCCTGAAGTCGCCCCGCAGCGCCGTCAGATGACGACCCGTCGAAGCGTCCAGGCGCGTTTTACCCTGCCGTGGCCGATTCCGCACCCCCGGTGACCGCTTTCACTCGAATGAGTAAGGAGGTCACCAACGGGGTAGATGAGCGTTTCATCCCACCCAGGACCGTTCGCGTGTCCGCGTAACGAGATCGCCCCAGACGCGTTACCGCCAACGTATTGTCAGGCCACCGAGGCCCGGCCTACCGTCTACAGATCGCTTTCTACGCACGTAGACCCTTCCCGTAGACCCCTGTGGTTCCCCGAGCGGACCCGCAGGCGAGACCCGCCCCGTCAACCCTCAGACCGCGGGCCCGACCGCACGGCCGGGACGCGGAGTTGCGGAGGTACCCATGTCGCAGATCGTCCGTGCCGCGCTCGTCCAGACCCGCTGGACCGGCGACCAGGAGAGCATGATCGCGCTCCACGAGCGGTACGCCCGCGAGGCCGCCGCCCAGGGCGCGAAGATCATCGGCTTCCAGGAGGTCTTCAACGCCCCGTACTTCTGCCAGGTCCAGGAGGCCGAGCACTACCGCTGGGCCGAGGCCGTACCGGACGGCCCGACCGTGCGCCGGATGCAGGACCTCGCCCGCGAACTTGGCCTGGTGATCGTCGTACCGGTCTACGAGGAGGAGCAGACCGGTGTGTACTACAACACCGCCGCGGTGATCGACGCGGACGGCAGCTACCTCGGCAAGTACCGCAAGCACCACATCCCGCAGGTCAAGGGGTTCTGGGAGAAGTACTACTTCAAGCCCGGCAACCTCGGCTGGCCGGTCTTCGACACCGCCGTCGGCAGGGTCGGCGTCTACATCTGCTACGACCGGCACTTCCCCGAGGGCTGGCGCGCCCTGGGCCTGGCCGGGGCGCAGATCGTCTACAACCCCTCCGCCACCAGCCGCGGCCTGTCCGGCTACCTGTGGCAGCTCGAACAGCCCGCCGCCGCCGTCGCCAACGAGTACTTCGTCGCCGCCATCAACCGGGTCGGCACCGAGGAGTACGGCGACAACGACTTCTACGGCACCTCCTACTTCGTCGACCCGCGCGGCCAGTTCGTCGGCGAGGTCGCCTCCGACAAGGAGGAGGAACTCGTCGTCCGCGACCTCGACCTCGGCCTGATCGAACAGGTCCGCCAGCAGTGGGCGTTCTACCGCGACCGCCGGCCCGAGGCCTACGGACCGCTCGCCGAGGCCTGAGGAGCAGCCCGATGAGCACCCGTGACCCGCGGCAGCGCACCGTCGTCCGCGGCGGCCTCGTCATCACCGCCGCCGACGAACTCCACGCCGACGTCCTGATCGAGGGCGAGCGCGTCGCCGCCCTCGCCGCCACCGGCAGCGCCGCCGCCGAGGCCTGGACCGCCGACGCCGTCATCGACGCCACCGGCCACTACGTCATTCCGGGCGGCGTCGACGCCCACACCCACATGGAGCTGCCGTTCGGCGGCACCGCGGCCTCCGACACCTTCGAGACCGGCACCCGCGCCGCCGCCTGGGGCGGCACCACCACCATCGTCGACTTCGCCGTCCAGCCCGTCGGCGGCGCCCTGCGCGAGGGCCTGGACACCTGGCACGCCAAGGCCGAGGGCAACTGCGCGATCGACTACGCCTTCCACACCATCGTCTCGGACGTCAACGACGCCGTCCTCAAGGAGATGGACGCGCTGGTCGACTCCGGCGAGTCCACCTCCTTCAAGCTCTTCATGGCCTACCCCGGCGTCTTCTACAGCGACGACGGCCGCATCCTGCGCGCCATGCAGCGCGGGGCGGCCAACGGCGGGCTGACCATGATGCACGCCGAGAACGGCATCGCCATCGACGTCCTGGTCGAACAGGCCCTCGCCGCCGGACGCACCGCCCCGCGCTACCACGGCGAGGTCCGGCGCGAACTGCTGGAGGCCGAGGCCACCCACCGGGCGATCAAGCTCGCCCAGGTGGCCGGCAGTCCGCTCTACGTGGTGCACGTCTCCGCCGCCTCGGCGCTCGACGAACTCGCCCGGGCCCGCGACGCCGGCCTCCCCGTGTTCGGCGAGACCTGCCCGCAGTACCTCTTCCTCTCCACCGACAACCTCGCCGAGGAGGGCGCGGACGGCTTCGAGGGCGCCAAGTACGTGTGCAGCACGCCGCTGCGGCCGCGCGAGCACCAGGAAGCGCTCTGGCGCGGGCTGCGCACCAACGACCTCCAGGTGGTCTCCACCGACCACTGCCCGTTCTGCTACGTCGGGCAGAAGGAACTGGGCCGCGGTGACTTCTCCAAGATCCCCAACGGTCTTCCGGGCGTGGAGAACCGGATGGACCTGCTCCACCAGGCCGTGGTGGACGGGCGGATCAGCCGGCGCCGCTGGATCGAGATCGCCTGCACCACGCCGGCCCGGATGTTCGGGCTGCACCCGCGCAAGGGCACCATCGCGCCCGGCGCGGACGCCGACCTCGTGGTCTACGACCCCACCGCCGTGCAGACCGTCTCCGCCGCGACCCACCACATGAACGTGGACTACTCGGCCTACGAGGGCCGGCGACTCACCGGCCGGGCCCGGACGGTGCTCTCGCGCGGCACCGTGGTGCTGGACGACGGCCGCTGGCTCGGCCGGCCCGGACACGGCACCTTCCTGCGCCGCGACACCTGCCAGTACCTGACCTGATCCCCCCTCCCGTCCGGGGCCGCGCCGCACGCCGGCCCCGGACCGCCCTCCCGATCCCTCTCCCGGAGCCACCATGGACATCGGCCTCGTCCTGCAGACCGACCCGCCCGCCCGCCTGCTCATCGACCGGATGATCCGCGCCGAACGGGCCGGGTTCAGCCACGGCTGGACCTTCGACTCCTGCGTGCTGTGGCAGGAGCCCTTCGTCATCTACAGCCGCATCCTCGCCGAGACCGAGCGGCTCACCGTCGGCCCGATGGTCACCAACCCCTCCACCCGCACCTGGGAGGTCACCGCCTCCCTGTTCGCCACGCTCAACGACATGTACGGCAACCGCACCGTCTGCGGCATCGGCCGCGGCGACTCCGCCATGCGGGTCGCCGGCCGCCGGCCCGCCACGCTCGACCGGCTCTCCCAAGCCATGCACGCCATCAAGGAGTTGGCCGAGGGGCGCACCGTCGAGGTGGACGGCACCGAGATGCACCTGCCGTGGGTCGGCCCCGGCGCCGCGCTGCCGATCTGGATGGGCGCGTACGGCCCCAAGGCGCTCGCCCTGACTGGCCGTCAGGCGGACGGTTTCATCCTGCAGTTGGCCGACCCGTACCTCACCGAGTACATGGTCAAGGCGGTCCGGACCGCGGCCGTCGAGGCGGGCCGGGATCCGGCCGACGTCACCATCTGCGTGGCCGCGCCCGCGTACGTCACCGCCGACGACTCGCCCGCCGCGCTGGCCCACGCCCGGGAGCAGTGCCGCTGGTTCGGCGGGATGGTCGGCAACCACGTCGCCGACCTGGTCAGCCACTACGGCGAGCACTCCGACCTGGTGCCGGATGCCCTCACCGACTACATCAAGGACCGCCACGGCTACGACTACAGCCACCACGGCCGGGCCGGGAACCCCGACACGGCCTTCGTCCCGGACGGGATCGTCGACCGGTTCTGCCTGATCGGGCCGGCCGAGACCCAGCGCGCCCGGCTCGCGGAACTCCGCTCCCTCGGCGTCGACCAGTTCGCCGTCTACGCGATGCACGACGCGGTCGAGTCCACCATCGACGCCTACGGGACGGACGTCATCCCCCACCTCTGAACCCGTGGTCCCCTGAGTTCGTGATCCGCTGAACTCGTGATCCGCTGAACTCATGAGCCCCTGATCCCTTGAGCCCCTGATCCCGCATGTGGCAGACGGGAGTTGCCCATGGCCGACACCGCGACCGGCGGCGGCGGACAGCGGCAGCACCCCGACGGCCGGGTCGAACCCGACCCGGCCGAGGGGGTGTTGCCACCCAACGGCTTCACCAGTGACGACCTCCGGCCGGTCCCGGTGCGGCGGCGCACCTGGACCACCTACAACTTCCTCGCGCTCTGGGTCGGGATGGCCCACAACATCCCGTCCTGGACGCTGGCTTCGGGCTTGATCGCGATCGGGATGGACTGGAAGCAGGCGGTGCTGACCATCGCGCTCGCCAACCTGATCGTGCTCGCGCCGATGCTCCTCACCGGGCACGCCGGGACGAAGTACGGCATCCCGTTCCCGGTGTTCGCCCGGGCCTCGTTCGGACTGCGCGGCGCCAACCTGCCCGCGCTGATCCGGGCGGCGGTGGCCTGCGCATGGTTCGGCATCCAGACCTGGATCGGCGGCGAGGGGATCTTCCTGCTCGCCGGCCGACTGCTCGGCGAATCCTGGCGCACAGCACCGGAGTTCGGCGGGTACCCGTGGACGCAGTGGGCCTCCTTCCTGCTGTTCTGGCTGGTCGAGATGGTCATCATCGCCCGGGGGATGGAGGCGCTGCGGCGCTTCGAGAACTGGGCGGCGCCGTTCGTCATCGCCGGCGCGCTCGCCCTGCTGGTGTGGATCGGCGTCAAGGCGGGCGGGCTGGGGCCGCTGCTGGACCAGCCGTCGAAACTGGGCTGGGGCAGCGGGTTCTGGCAGGTCTTCTTCCCGTCGTTGATGGGGATGATCGGGTTCTGGTCCACGCTGGCGCTCAACATCCCCGACTTCACTCGCTTCGGCGGCAGCCAGCGGGCCCAGATCCGCGGCCAGGCGCTCGGGCTGCCGACCACGATGACGCTGTTCGCGCTGCTGTCGGTGCTGGTCACCTCGGGCTCCGCGGCGGTCTACGGCGAGCCGGTGTGGGACCCGATCAAGCTCGCCGCGAAGATGGAGAGCCCGGTCGCCCTGCTGTTCGCGCTGCTGACCGTCCTGGTCGCCACCTTGTCGGTGAACATCGCCGCCAACGTCGTCTCCCCGGCCTACGACCTGGCCAACCTGCTGCCCCGGTTCGTCAACTTCCGTACCGGGGCGCTGATCACGGGCGTGGTCGGGATCGCGCTCTTCCCGTGGCGGCTGACCGCCGACCCGCACGTCTACATCTACGTCTGGCTGGGCGTGGTCGGCGGACTGCTCGGGACGGTCGCCGGGGTGCTGATCGCCGACTACTGGGTGCTGCGCCGCACCCGGCTGCGGCTCACCGAGCTGTACCGGCCGTTCGGGGCGTACTGGTACGCGGCCGGCTGGAACTGGCGGGCGGTGGTCGCCCTGCTGGTCGGCGGCCTGCTGGCGGTGGGGGGCTCGTACTCCACCGTCGACGGGCACGGGGTGAAGCAGGGGCCGTTCCCGGTGGAGGGTGTGATTCCCTTCCTCAAGCCGCTCGCCGACTACGGCTGGGCGGTCGGGCTGGTGTCGGCCGGGGTGGTGTACCTGGCGCTGAGCGTTCCGGGGCGGCGGTCGGGCGACGGCTGACGGCTGACGGATGGCGGACGACGGATAACAGCTGACGGATGACAGATGACAGCTGACAGATTTCGACATCTGTCAGCTGTTATCCGTCAGCTGTTTCTCGTCATCCCCTTCGCCTCCGCGTCCACCGCCTCCACCGCGGCCAGGACCTTGGCGGCGCCGTCCTCGGTGGCGAGGGCGGCGGCGACGGAACGGGCGCGGGTGCGGTAGTGGGGGTCGTTCAGGAGGTGGCGGATGGCGGTGGCGAGGCGGCTGGGGGTCAGGGCGCGCAGCGGGACCGGGCCGGGGGAGACGCCGAGGGCGGTGAGCCGGGCGGACCAGAACGGGGCGTCCAGCTGGGCGGGCACCGGGACGGCCGGGGTGCCGGAGCGCAGGGTGGCCGCCGTGGTGCCCGCACCCGCGTGGTGGACGACGACCGCGGTGCGGGGGAACAGCCAGTCGTGCGGGGTGTCGCCGATGGTCAGCACGGAGTCGGAGTCCTCGGCGGCCAGCCCGCTCCAGCCCGACTGCAGCAGCACGCGGACCCGGGCGGCCCGGGCGGCGGCCAGGACGGTCGCGGTGAGCCGCTCGGGCTCGGGCACGACCAGGCTGCCGAAGCCGATGAAGACCGGTGGCGGTCCGGCGGCCAGGAAGTCCAGCAGTCGCTGCGGGGGGCGCCAGTCGGGCAGCGCGGGGGGCCACCAGTACCCGGCGACGTCCAGTCGGGGGTGCCAGTCCGTCGGCCGGGGGACGACCCGCGGCGAGAAGCCGTGCAGGACGGGGTGGTCGCGCCGGGCGCGGGCGACGCCCAGCGGCGGCAGCCCGAGCCGTCGGCGAAGCCCGCGCACGGCCGGGACGAACAGCTGGTCGGTGGCGGCCTGCACGGCCTGCCCGGCGAGCAGGTTGCCGGACCGCCCGAGCGAGCGGGCGCCGGTCACGGCGGGCGCGAACTCGCGGGTGGGGGAGAGGGGTTGGAGGTACAGCCCGATGCTGGGAATGTCGGCCGCCTCGGCCGCGACCTGACCGAGTGCGCTGGTGGTGCTGGTGGTGAGCAGCAGGTCGGTGCCGAGCGCCGTGGCCTCGGCGATGCCGTCGCCGAGTGCGGGCATGAACCGCCGTCCCAGGCGCAGGAGTTGCAGGACGCCCAGGGGTCCGCTGCCGGCCCGCAGCAGCCGTCGGCCCTCGGTGGAGGCGAGTTCGGCGCGCGGGTCGACCGGCAGCGGGCGGAACTCCAGCCCGGCGGCCCGTACCGACTCGGCGAAGGTGGTGTGGGTGGCGACGGCCACCTGATGTCCGGCCGCCCGCAGACGGACGCCGAGCCCGGTGAAGGGGGCGACGTCGCCCCGGGAGCCGGCGGTCGCGATCAGGATGCGCATGGCCGCAGTATTTCGGCGGGTGCGTCCGGTCGGAAGGACGCCACGCGCGGACCGGTCGGCTCCGGGTGGCCGGATCACGCCGTCCGGGCGGGCCGCCCGGAACCGGGCACGGGGGCGGTGGCGTCCTCGGTTGCAGAGCGCGCGGGACGGGGCCGTCGCGCCGCGGACGGGAGGGATGGGTCGGATGAGCATCATCGCGTGGATCGTGCTGGGCCTGGTGGCCGGAGCCCTGGCCAAGCTGCTGCTGCCCGGGAGGGACCCGGGCGGCCTGATCGTGACGACCCTGATCGGGATCGCCGGCTCCTTCGTCGGCGGCTGGATCGCGTCGCACTTCATGCACCGGTCGATCACGGCCCGGTTCTTCGACGGGCCGACCTGGGTGTCCGCGATCGGCGGCGCGCTGGTGCTGCTGATCGCCTACCGGCTGATCTTCGGCAACTCGCGCCGCTGAGGCGGGCGTTCGGAGCGCATGGGAGGCGGGCCGACCCCGAGGAGGGGGCGGCCCGCCGACGTGCGGACCGCGGTGGCCCGGTCGCTAGGGTCTGTCCGGCGGATCTTGCCGGGCGCGCGACGCGCCCCCAGCCTTCGGCCGGGAGGTACCCCCAGCCATCCCGCCTGGACGCACGCCCGAATCGCCCAAGTACGCCCAGTACGAGGACGACTCGGGCGCACGCCCAGCCGGGCGCCCAACGCCGCGCGCCGAGCCGACAAGATCCGCCGGACAGACCCTAGCGCGGGGCCCCGGACGGGGCCGGGGCCTGGGCGACCCAGTCCGGCAGGGCCTCGCAGGCGGTGAGCCAGTCCGCCGGTACCTCGGCGAGCCCGGTGCGGGCGGCCACCACGCCGGCGGCGATGGCGCAGGTGGTGTCCATGTCGCCCCAGCCCGCCAGGGTGTGCCAGATCGCCTCCGGCAGTGAGTCCAGGTGCCCGGCGGCGGACCAGAGGGCGAACGGGACGGTGTCCGGGGCGGAGATCATCAGCCCCGAGCCCAGCACGTTGGCGGCGTGCCGGATGCTGGTGTGCTCCGGCAGCCGGGCAGCGATCCGCAGGCCGGATCGGACGTCGCTCTCCGGCAGCCGGCCGGCCACCTCGGCGAGCAACTCGGCCCGGCCGGGCGCCGGCCGGCCCCGGCTGCGGACGGCGAGTGCTGCGGCCAGGGCCACCGCCACCGCCCCGGCGACCGCCTCGGGGTGGAAGTGGGTGGTGAGCGCCTGGAGTTCGGCCTGCCGGGCCACCTCGTCGAGGTCCTCGGCGAACCAGGCGCCCAGCGGGGCGACCCGCATCGCGGCACCGTTGCCGTACGAGCCCTGGCCCTCGAACTGGCCGGAGGTGATGGCGCGCCAGTCCCCGCCGGCGCCGATCCCGCGCAGCACCCGGTGCATCGACGGGCCGTACTTGCGCTGGTACTCGCGGGCGTACTCGGCCGCGAACTCCCCGGCCAGCGCGGCCTGTCGGACCTCGCCGTGGGCGGTGAGATGGCGCACCAGGACGAGGGCCATCGCGGTGTCGTCGGTCCAGTGCCAGGGCGCCGGGCGGACCAGCCGGGCGGCCAGCGCGGCGGGCGCCTCGTCGACCGGCACCGAGAACCACCGGTCGCCGAAGGCGTCGCCGAGCGCGAGCCCCCGCAGACCGTCCAGGACCGGACCGGCCGCACCCATGTCATCCTCCGAGTGAGATCAACTGTGTGCGACAGTCTGCCCGACCGGTCGGGGCGCCGGCGACCGGATATCGTCCCGGTCGCCGGCGCCCCGTGCGGCGTCGCCCGCGGTCCTCAGTGCTTGGCGTTCAGACCGCTGAGGATCAGCTTCCAGACGGCCGCGAAGCGCTCGTCCGCGCCCGGCTCGGACCAGCTGGCCGCGAACACCGGGTCGTGGAAGGGGGCCGTGGCATCGAAGACGGCGCGGGCGGTGGTGAGGATGTGGGCGAGCCTGAACTCCTTGCGGTCCGTGCCGTCGTGCACGATCTGGGCGATCTGGTTGACCAGGGTCTCGATGTGCGCGTCGACGATGGCGCTGTTCTCCTCGGCCAGCACGAGGTAGGTGGCGAACAGCTCCGGGTCGTCCAGTGCCTTCTTGCGCTTGGCCGCGAACAGCGTGATCAGCCAGTGTTCGAGGCGCTCGGCGGCGCCGCCGCCGTCGATCGAGATGGTCTCCAGCTCGTGGTGCGCCTGGTCCAGCCAGCGCTGGGTGACCGCCTCGCGCAGCGCCGCCTTGCTGGGGAAGTGGCGGTAGACGCTGCTGTGGCTGACGCCGAGTTCCCGGGCGACGTCCACGACGGTGGCCTTGGCCGGGCCGAACCGCCGGAGTACTTCCTCCGCCGCGATCAGGATCTGCTCGGCGGTGAGTGCGGTGTCCGTGGTCACGGGGGCCGTCCTTAGGGTCGTGCGGGTCGGGTGGTGCGGAGGGTTTCCACTGGTCGGCGTGGGGCTCGGTCAGCGCTCGCTGTCCAGGCGTGCCATCTGCGCGGCAGCGTACCGGTCGCCGGCGGCGGCACCGGCGGGGACGGCCGCCTCGATGGCGGTGAGGTCGGCCGGGGTCAGCGTGACGTCCAGCGAACCGAGGGCCTCGGCCAGCCGGTCCCGGCGGCGGGCGCCGACCAGCGGGACGACGTCCTCGCCGCGCGAGGCCACCCAGGCGATGGCGACCTGGGCGACGCTCGCGCCCTTAGCGTCGGCGACCGCGCGCAGCGCCTCGACCAGAGCGAGGTTGTGGGCCAGGTTCTCGCCCTGGAAGCGCGGGCTGTCACCGCGGAAGTCGGTGCCGGCGAGCGGGCGTTCCGCGGTCCAGTGGCCGCTCAGCAGGCCGCGGGAGAGCACGCCGTACGCGGTGATGCCGATGCCGAGCTCCCGGGCGGCGGGCAGCACGGAGGCCTCGATCGAGCGGGTGAGCAGGGAGTACTCGATCTGCAGGTCGCTGATCGGGTGGACGGCGGCGGCGCGGCGCAGGGTGTCGGCGCCGACCTCGGAGAGGCCGATGTGGCGGACGTAGCCGGCCTTGACCAGGTCCGCGATGGCGCCGACGGTCTCCTCGATCGGGACTCTCGGGTCGAGACGGGCCGGGCGGTAGACGTCGACGTGGTCGGTGCGCAGGCGGCGCAGGGTGTAGGCGAGCGCGGTCTTGGTGGCGGCCGGGCTGGTGTCGTAGCCGACCCACTGGCCGTCGGGCCCGCGCTGGGCGCCGTACTTCACGCTGATCTGCACGGTGTCGCGGTCGCGGCCGCGCAGGGCCTCGTGGATCAGCAGTTCGTTGTGGCCCATGCCGTAGAAGTCGCCGGTGTCGAGGAGGGTGATCCCGGCGTCCAAAGCGGCGTGGATGGTGGCGATGCTCTCGGCCTCGTCGGCGGGGCCGTAGAGATCGGACATGCCCATGCAGCCGAGGCCGAGGGCGGAGGTGACGGGCCCGGAGGCGCCGAGGGTGCGCTGTGCGGGGCGGGTGGTGGAGGGCATGGGTGCTCCGGGGGCGAGTGCGGCGCCGGATGGCGGGGGCAGTGTGACCCGGGTCTCACTATGGCACGACAGCGAACAGATTTCAAAATCTGTTCGCTGTCTTTTGTCATTTGTTCGCACCACCTGCTGACCGGGGTGGCGGGGAGTGGTGGGGCGAGGCAGGGCGGGCCGCTGGGCGTACGGCTAGGCGTACGGTCCCGGCGAGCGCAGCAGGTAGGCGCGGGCGGGCGGCAGATTGCGCCACACCGTGCGCTCGCCCAGCCCGTACGTCGCCTCGAACCGCCGCAGCAGCCGCACCACCGCCCGGTGGCGGGCGCCCCGGCGCGGGCCCGAGAGGAGGGTCCGTGCCGTCGTGGTGCCGAGGTAGCCGAAGTACGTCAGCTCGCCGCCGGGGGCCAGCAGTCGCAGGTAGAGGTCGAGAAGGTCCCGCACCAGGGCCGGCTCGAAGTTGGTGAACGGCAGTCCGGAGACGATCACGTCGTACCGCTCGCCCTCGCTCCCCTTCCCGGAGCCCTCGGGTCCGGTCCCGGGTGCCCCGGCCGCCTCCGGCAGCTCCTCCACCCGGCAGGCCGAGAGACGCAGCCCCACCCCCGGCCGGCGCGCGGCCAGCGCCGGGTCCGCCCGCAGTCGGTCGGCGAACCGCGGATTCGCCTCGACCACGTGCAGCCGGTCGCCCGGGCGCAGCACCCGGGCCAGCCGACGGGTCACCACGCCTGTTCCCGCACCCACCTCCAGTACCGAGATCGGCCGGTTCGGACGGCTGGTGGCCGGTACCGCCAGGGCGTTCACCAGATCCGGCCCGCTCGGCGCCAGCGCGCCGGTGTCATGGAAGGTGCGCAGCGCCTCGGCGAGGAACAACAGGCGGTCCCCGCCGTACCGTGAACCGTACGAACTGCGCTGCGGTGGAAGGGAGTCGGGGCGAGGGTGGAGCTGTCCGGTCGTCATGCCATCGACGCTAGGGAGGCCGCGACCGGCCCGAATCGGCCGGTGAGCGGCGCCGCCCCCCGACGAAAGTCGAGGGTGCGGCCGCCCGGGAGGAGGGGGTGCCGCGCCGCCGCCCGCCCGTAGCATCGAGCGAGCGGACGCGACGGCGGACGGATGCGAACGGAAGCGCACCGAAGCGCACGGGCACGGATCGACGCGCGGGACGTGGACCCGCGACTGGGGCGAGAACTTACGTGAGGGGCGCGGACGGACGCGCGGGGCGCGGGCCGACGCGAGGGGACCGGAGTCGGACGGGCCGGGCGGGAGGGGTTCGATGCGCACAGGTCTGCTCGGCTGGTACGGCCCGGACCACCGGCCCTGGGTGGACACCCTGCTGCTGCTCGGCATCCTCGGCCTCGCCGGCGAGGAGGGCCTGTTCCAGTGGCTGCACACGGACGGCCCGCCGCGCCTGCCCCGTACGGCGGTGGCCGCGCTGGCCGCGCTCTCCCTGCTGGCCGTCCGCCGCTACCCGCTCGCCTCGGCCGTCCTGCCGGTGCTCACCGGTGGGCTGTTCAACCGCGCCTTCCCCGGCCTGTTCAGTGTCTACCACCTCGCCTCGCTCGGCCGGGTCGGCCCGGCGGCGGTCGGCGGTACGGTGATCGCCGTGGTCAGCGCGACCAGGGCGGACTCGCTGGTCGGTTGGGCCGGCACCACCGGCTCCCAACTCTTCGTCCAGGCCGCCGTGCTGTGCTTCGGTCTGTGGCTGCACGGCCGCCGGGTGCTGATCCGCACCCTGCACACCCAGGTCGAAACCCTGCGGCGGGAACGGGAGTTGCGCGCCGAGCAGGCCCGTTCGGCCGAACGGGCCCGGATCGCCCGGGAGATGCACGACGTGCTCGCCCACCGGCTGAGCCTGCTGGTGCTGCACGCCGGAGTGCTGCGCGACCAGGCCCGCGCCGGTACCGTCGCCGCCGACCCGGACCGGCTCACCCACCGCCTCGAACTGCTGCGCACCGCCGCCGCCCGCTCGCTCGACGACCTGCGGGACGTGCTGGGCGCGCTGCGCGCCGATCCGCCGGAGCCGACCGCCGCAGCGAACGCGTCCGAACCGCCCGCACCGGCCGGCCCCGGCCGCGTCCCGGCGCCCGCCCTGCGCGACCTCACCGAGCTGGTCGACGAGGCGAACCAGGCCGGCCAGCAGGTCGAACTCGCCCTCGCCGGCGATCCGGAGGCCGTGCCCACCACCCACCGGCTCGCCGTCCACCGGGTCGTCCAGGAGGCGCTGACCAACGCCCGCAAGCACGCCCACGCCGCGCCCGTCACCGTCCGGGTCGGCTACGGCGCGCCGGCGACCACCGTCGAGATCCGCAACGGCCCGGGCGAGGCCGCACCGAACGGGCCGGGCACCGGCGGCGGGTACGGGCTGGTGGGGCTCGGCGAACGGGTCGGCGCTCTGGGCGGCCACCTGGACGCGGGCCCGGACGGCGCCGGGGGCTTCCGGCTCTCCGCCCGGCTGCCCGCGCCGGACCGGCCGTCGCGGGCGGCGCCACCCCTGCCGCCCCCGCCATCCCCGCCGCCCCCGCCGCCGCAGCACCCGCAGCGCCCACGGCCCTTGCGGCGCCCACGGCCCTCGCAGCAAGCCCAGTCCCCGCAGCATGCCCAGACCCCGCAGCATCCCCAGCCCCCGCAGGCCTCGCAGCCGGAGGACGTCACTTGATCCGCACCATGGTGGTCGACGACGACGCGCTGGTGCGCCTCGGCCTGGTCGATCTGCTGACCCAGGACCCGGCACTGACCGTGGTCGCCGAAGCCGCCGACGGACTGCAGGCCGTCGAGCTGGCCCGCGGCCACCGGATCGACGTCGCGCTGATGGACATCCGGATGCCCCGGCTGGACGGGATCGCCGCCACCCGGCGACTGCGCCAACTCCCCGATGCCCCAAGGGTGATCGCGCTCACCACGTTCGACCTGGACGAGTACGTGTACCAGGCGCTCGCCGCCGGGGCGGACGGCTTCCTGCTGAAGGACACCCCGCCCGCCGAGATCGCCAGGGCCGTCCACGTGGTCGCCGCCGGGCAGGGGATGCTGCACCCGGCGGCGGCGCGACGGCTGATCGACCGGTACCACCGGGTCGGTGCGCCCCGGTCCGTGGCCGCCCGCGGCCGGATCGCCGGGCTCACCCCGCGCGAGACCGAGGTGCTGCGCGAAGTCGCCGACGGGCTCTCCAACGCCGAGATCGCGGGCGTGCTGGGGATGCGGGAGAGCACCGTCAAGGCGCACGTCAGTCGGATCCTGACCGCGCTCGGGGTGGCCAACCGGGTCCAGGCGGCGCTGCTCGCACGGGATGCGGGGCTGGTCGGGGAGGGTGCCTGACGGCGGGCGCTCGCGAGGGCAGGGCGGGGCGCAGCGTCGGACGGCGTTCACGCGGATGTTCCCGGGGTGTCGGTTCGGGTGTCGCCGCGGGCTTCCCTGAGCCGTCGCGTGCCTCCGGTTGGTACCGCCTGCTGAGCCGATGTCACCCATCCGGCGTGGAAATGCCGTGCCTTGGCTGTTTGCGCTGCCGAACCCGGGCGGCGGGTCCATGGTGGAGATGGGTGCGATCCGGCGACCGCGCCCGCGCGTCGATCCGGGCCCGGCCCGCCGAACGCCCGCCGCTTCCTTCCACGGGCGCCCGAAACCGGGGCCCGTACCGGCACGCTGGGAACAGGGCCACCTCGCAGGGAACCGAACGGTTCTTCTAGGCTCACATCTCGGCCTCCCTGCGGCGGTGCGGCCACTGCGCCCGCCAACAGGAGGCCGCCGTCCACGGGGCTCCGGGCGGACCGGGGCCACCGGATCGAGCGAGGAGGACGCAATGCCAAGCACGCCGCCCAACCGTTCCACCGCACTTGGACCAGACGGACCGTTCCGACGGGCCGTGCAACATCCCGGCCGGCCGGTGCGGTCCGGCCGGGCCTGGTACCCGGGCGGGAGCGGTCGGCCGGTACGGCCGCTGAATACCGGCTGCGGCCGCGGAGGCGAGCGTTGAGTCCCCAGATCGTCGGGTCGCCGGCCGCACCGGGTGCCGCCGCGGAACCCGACCGCGTATCGGTGACCGTTCCCGCCGCCACCGACGGCGAAGCCCTGGCCGGCGCGGCCGACCCTGCTCCTGCCGCTACCCCAGCCTCTGCTCCGGCAGCTGCTTCCGCAGCCGTGGTCTCCGTGGCCGCTCCGGCCAACTCGGGTGCCACGGCGGCCGGCTCGACCGCCACCGGTTCGGCCGCCGCCAGTGCCACCGCGGCGCTGCCCGGACTGCCGCAGGCGCTCAGCACCCGGGCCCGCACCCTGGCCGGTGCCGTCCGGCGGCGCTGCGTGGACCTCGCCCGGATCGAGTCGCCCAGCGGTGACGCGCCCCGACTCGACGCGCTGGCCGAGGAGTTGGCGGCCGGCTTCCGTGCCACCGGGGCCACCGCGCGCCGCGAACCCGGTCCGGCCGGGGACCACCTGGTGCTGGAGTGGGAGGGGCGGGACGAGACCCTGCCCCACCTGCTGATCGTCGGCCACCACGACACCGTCTGGCCGGTCGGCACCCTGGCGGACTGGCCGGTGGCCGAGCAGGACGGGCGGCTCACCGGGCCCGGCGTGGTCGACATGAAGGGCGGACTGGCCATCCTGGAGGGCGCGTTGGCGCTGCTCGCGGACCTGGGGCAGCGGCCGCACCGCACCGTGCGACTGGTCGTGGTGTCCGACGAGGAGGTCGGCAGCCCGGACGGGCGGCGCCTGGTCGAGCGCCAACTGCGCGGCGCGGCGGCCGTCCTGGGGCTGGAACCGCCGCACCCGGACGGTCGGTTGAAGACCGCGCGGCGCGGCAGCACCCGGGTGCGGCTCACCGTCACCGGGCGGGAGGCCCACGCGGGCAACGACGCCCACGACGGGGTGTCGGCGGTGGACGAACTCGTCGACCAGCTGGTGCTCGTCCGGGGCCTGGCGGGCCAGCCCGGCACCGAGCTCAACGCCGGTCGGATCAGCGGCGGTTCGCGGGCCAACGTGATCGCCGGACGGGCCGAAGCGGAGCTGGGGCTGCGCTTCTCCACGGTCGAGGCGCAACGCCGTACGCTCGACAACCTGACCCGGCTGACCGCGCTGCGGCCGGGCGCGCGGGTGCGGACCGAGGTGCTGTCCAGTCGGCCGGCCTGGCCCGAGCGGAGCGGCAACCCGCTGCTGAGGCACGTGCGTTCGCTCGCCGCGGTGCTCGGGCAGCAGGTGGACGGCGGGCCGGCCGGTGGGGCCGGGGACACCAACCTGCCGGGCTCCCGCGGGCTGCCGACGCTGGACGGCTTCGGCGCGGTGGGCGCCGGCGCCCACGCCCGGCACGAGTACATCCGGCTGGACCAGCTCGCTCCGCGGATCGCCCTGCTCGCCGCGCTGCTCGCGGTGCCGCTGCCACGGTTGCGGGACCGCGGGGAGGGGTGAGCGGGGGCGGCTGACAGGCAACTGGCAATTGGCAACAGGTGACCGCTGACCGCTGACAGCGCACAGCTCACAGCCGACGGCTCACAGGTAACAGATCACAGATGACGGATAACAGCTGACAGAATTCAGATTCTGTCAGCTGTTATCCGTTTCCGGCTCCCTCGCCCATCCCTTGCCATCCCTCCACCTCGCCACGCAGAATGGTACCGACCGAACGGTCAGTCGGTCGGTCGGTGGTGTTGACGTGAGAGGTGACCGTGGTGAGAGCAGAGGTGGCCGAGGCTGTCCCCGCGCAGACGCCGGAGGACCGGTTCGACGCGGTGATCGCCGCCGAGCAGCGGATCGAGCCCAGGGACTGGATGCCCGACGCCTACCGGGCCACCCTGATCCGCCAGATCGCCCAGCACGCCCACTCCGAGATCATCGGCATGCAGCCCGAGGGCAACTGGCTCACCCGGGCCCCCTCGCTGCGCCGCAAGGCCATCCTGCTCGCCAAGGCCCAGGACGAGGCGGGGCACGGCCTCTACCTCTACGCCGCCGCCGAGACCCTCGGCGTCGACCGCGCCGAGCTGACCGAGAAGCTGATCAGCGGCCGCCAGAAGTACTCCTCGATCTTCAACTACCCCACCCTGACCTTCGCCGACGTCGGCGTGATCGGCTGGCTGGTGGACGGCGCCGCGATCTGCAACCAGGTCCCGCT
Source organism: Kitasatospora sp. NPDC030952 (assembly GCF_055571335.1). NCBI lineage: Bacteria > Bacillati > Actinomycetota > Actinomycetes > Kitasatosporales > Streptomycetaceae > Kitasatospora > Kitasatospora sp. NPDC030952. The sequence continues at coordinate 82,447 of NZ_JBVIFM010000006.1, read as the reverse complement.
CTGCCGCTGCAGCTACGGTCCGTACGCCCGGGCGATGGTGCGGATCTGCAAGGAGGAGTCCTTCCACCAGCGCCAGGGCTACGAGCTCCTGATGACCCTGATGCGCGGCACCGACGGCCAGCGCCGGATGGTCCAGGACGCGGTGGACCGCTGGTGGTGGCCGTCGCTGATGATGTTCGGCCCGCCGGACGCCGACTCGCCGAACACCGCCCGCTCGATGGCCTGGCGGATCAAGCGCCACACCAACGACGAGCTCCGGCAGCGCTTCGTCGACATGACCGTGCCGCAGGCCGAGCACCTGGGTGTCACCCTCCCCGACCCCGAGCTGCGCTGGAACGAGGGGCGCGGCGGTTGGGACTTCGGCGAGCCGGACTGGTCCGAGCTGACCAGGGTCATCCACGGCCAGGGCCCGTGCAACGCCCAGCGGATCGACCGCCGCCGGGCCGCCCACGACGAGGGCGCCTGGGTCCGCGAGGCGGCCGTCGCCTACGCGGCCAAGCGCGCCGCCGAAGCCGGAGCCGCTGCGGGACCCGCGGTCGTAGTCGAAACGACAGCGCCAGCCGCAGCCGCAGTCGCAGCCGGAGCCGCTGAGCGGCAGACCCCCGAACAGGAGAACGGAAAGTGACCGAGTCCAAGGCCGGCTGGCCGCTGTACGAGGTGTTCGTGCGCCCGCGGCGCGGCCTGAACCACGTCCACGTGGGCTCGCTGCACGCCTCCGACGACCGGATGGCCCTGCTCGCCGCCCGCGACCTGTACACCCGCCGCAACGAGGGCGTCAGCCTCTGGGTGGTCCGCTCGGACGCGATCACCGCCTCCACCCCGGACGAGCGCGACCCGTTCTTCGAGCCCAGCGGTGACAAGGTCTACCGCCACCCGACCTTCTACGACATCCCCGAGGATGTCCCGCACATCTGACGGGGGAGCCACCGTGCACGACCACACCGCGTCCGCCACCGAGGACGACCACGTCTACCTCAGCCTCGCCGGGGCCACCCCCGGCCCCGAGGGCGAGGGCCGCTGGGCCTACGGGACCGGCTTCGCCGACCCGCTGCTCGGCGTGGACACCGCCCTGCCCGCCGGCCTGGCCGGCCCGGACCTCGCCGCCTACTGCCAGATGCTCGGCGACGACGCCCTGGTGCTCGCCCAGCGGCTGATCGAGTGGTGCACCCGGGCGCCCGAGCTGGAGGAGGAGGTGGCGCTCGCCAACCTCGGCCTCGACCTGCTCGGCCAGGCCCGGCTGCTGCTCACCCGGGCCGGTCAGGCGGACGGCTCGGGCCGCACCGAGGACGACCTGGCGTACTGGCGGGAGGAGCACGAGTTCCGCAACGTCCGCCTGGTGGAGACCCCGAACGGCGACTTCGCGTACTCGGTCGCCCGGCTGCTGCTGTTCGCCACCGCCCGCGGCGCGCTGTACGAGGCGCTGAGCGCGCACCCGGACCCGGTGCTGGCCGCGGTCGCGGCCCGGGGCGTCAAGGAGCTGGCGTACCACCGCGAGTACGCCACCGCCTGGACGCTGCGGCTCGGCGACGGCACGCCGTACTCGGCGGAGCGGATGCAGGCGGGGCTGGACGCGGTCTGGCCGCTGCTGGAGGAGCTGTTCACCGCGCACCCGGTGGAGCTGCGGGCCGGCGTCGACCCGGCGCGGCTGCGCGAACCGGTGCTGCGCGAGCTCGCCGCCGTCCTCGCCGAGGCGGGGCTGACCGTGCCGGACGTCCCGCCGCTGGCCACCGTGCTGGGCCGGGCCGGTCGCGACGGGGTGCACACCGAGGAGCTCGGCCCGCTGCTCGCCGAACTGCAGGCGGTGGCCCGCGCGCACCCGGGGGCGACGTGGTGACGGCCACCGCGGCCACCGCAGCTACCGCAGCTACCGCAGCCACCGTGGCCACCGTCCGCGAACCGGCCTGGGAGGTCGCCGCGGCCGTCCCGGACCCGGAGCTGCCGATGCTCACCCTGGCCGACCTGGGCGTGCTGGCCGGGGTCGAGGTGGACGACGGCAGCGGCACGGTGACCGCCTGGCTGACCCCGACCTACTCGGGCTGCCCGGCCGTCGCCGAGATGGCCGCCGATGTCGACCGCCGGCTGCGCGCCGCCGGGTACCCGGACGTCCGGGTGCGGCTGCGGCTGGACCCGCCCTGGTCCACCGACCTGATCACCGCCGAGGGCCGCCGCAAGCTCGCCGCGGCGGGCATCGCCCCGCCGCGCCCCACCTCGGCCCTGGCGCCCGCCGCCGGGCCGGTCCCGCTCCTGCTGGGCCCCACCCGCACCGGTGCCGCGGCCCCCGTGCCCTGCCCGCAGTGCGGCGGCACCGAGACGGAGGAGCTGTCCCGCTTCGGCTCCACCGCCTGCAAGGCGCTCTGGCGCTGCCGCGCCTGCCGCGAGCCGTTCGAACGCGTCAAGGAGATCTGAATGCCCGCCGCGACCCCAGTGTCGGACCCCGTCCGCCCGGCCCGCCGTCCGACCTTCCACCGGCTGCGGATCGACCGGGTGGAGCGGCTCTGCGAGGACGCCGTGGCGGTGACCTTCGCGGTGCCGGACGACCTGGCGGCCGAGTACGCGTTCCGGCCCGGGCAGACCCTGACCCTGCGCAAGCTGGTGGACGGCGCCGACGAGCGCCGCTCGTACTCGATCTGCGCCCCGGTCGGCGGGCCGCTGCGGATCGCCGTCCGCGAGGTGCCCGGCGGACTGTTCTCGCGCTGGCTGGTGCGCGAGGCCCGGCCCGGCGAGGAGGTCGAGGTGCTGACGCCGTCCGGCCTGTTCAGCCCCGAACTCGGCGAGCCCGCCGACCACGTGCTGCTCGCGGCCGGCTCCGGCATCACCCCGATGCTGTCGATCGCCGCCTCCGTGCTGGCCGCCGACCGCCGCTCCACCGTCACCCTGCTCTACGGCAACCGGCGCTCCGACACCGTGATGTTCGCGGACGAGCTGGCCGACCTGAAGGACCGCTACCTCGGCCGCTTCCAGCTGGTCCACGTGCTCTCCCGGGAGACCAGGGACGCCGAACTGCTCAGCGGCCGGCTGGACCCGGAGCGGGTCCGGGCGCTGCTGACGGCGCTGGTGGACGTCGGCGGGGTCGGGCACTGGTGGCTGTGCGGCCCGTTCGGCATGGTCGCCGGGGCGAAGGAACTGCTCGCCGAGCTGGCGGTGCCCGGCGAGCGGGTGCACCAGGAGCTGTTCCACGCCGAGGACGAGCCGCTCGCCGAGCGCGACGAGGACTGGGACGGCGCGGACGGCGCGGAGGGCTCGGGTACGACCGGCGAGCGCAGCGAGGTCACCGTCGTCCTCGACGGGCGCGGCAGCACCCTCGCCCTCCCGCGCGACCGCTCGATCCTGGACGGCGCCCAGCGCTCCCGCCCCGACCTGCCGTTCGCCTGCAAGGGCGGGGTCTGCGGCACCTGCCGGGCGCTGGTCACCGAGGGCGAGGTGGAGATGCGCCGCAACTTCGCGCTGGAGGAGAAGGAGCTGGCGGCCGGGTACGTCCTCACCTGCCAGGCCCGGCCGGTCACCGACCGGGTCACCGTCGACTACGACCGCTGATCCCCGCTGGTTCGGCCGGCCGATCCGCTGGTTCAGACGGCGGCGGGGATGTGGCCGGGGACGGCGGCGGGGACGTGGCCGGGGACGGCGGCGGGGATGTGGCCGGGGACGGTGGCGGGGACGTGGCCGGGGACGGTGGCGGCGACACGGGTGGGCTCGGTGTCGCCGGCCGGGTCCCCGAGGAATCCGACCAGGTCGTTGACGGCGGCGCGGCCGGCCCGGTTGGCCCCGATGGTGCTGGCCGACGGGCCGTAGCCGACCAGGTGGACCCGCGGGTCGGCGGTGGCGCGGGTGCCGGTGAGGGCGATCCCGCCGCCGGGGGAGCGCAGGCCGAGCGGGGCGAGGTGGCCCACCTCGGGGCGGAAGCCGGTCGCCCAGACGATCGCGTCGACCGCCAGCTCCTCGTCGCCCCAGGCGACGCCGTGCTCGGTGAGCCGGTCGAACATCGGCCGGCGCTTCAGCGCGCCCAGTTCCTCGGCCCGGCGGTAGGCGACCGAGGGGCCGAGGCCGGTCACGCTCACCACGCTGCGCACCGGCAGCCCCAGGCGGACCCGCTCCTCCACCTTGGCGACCACCGCGCGACCGTACTCGGGGGTGAACGGGCCCTCGTGGTAGACGGGCTCGGAGCGGGTGACCCAGACCGTCTCGCCGACCGCGGCGACCTCCGAGAGCACCTGGACCGCCGAGGCACCGCCGCCCACCACCAGGACGCGCCGGCCCGCGAACTCCTCGGGGCCGCGGTACTCGGCGTAGTGCAGTTGGCGGCCCGCGAAGTGGCCCGGGTAGTGGGGGAGGAAGGGGCGGGTCCAGGTGCCGGTGGCGTTGATCAGCGCCCGGGTGGACCAGGTGCCGTGGTCGGTCTCGACCAGCAGTCGGGAGTCGGGGCGCTCGGACTCGGCGCGCACCGCGCGGACCGCGACCGGGCGTACGACGGGGAGCGCGTGCCGGGTCTCGTACGCCGTGAAGTACCCCGGCACCACGTCCCGCGCGCGGGCCTGCGGGTCGGGTGCCGGGAGTTCGGCGTCCGGGAGGTCGTGGAAGCCGTGCACGGTGGCCATCCGCAGGGACGGCGAGCGGTGCGCCCAGGCACCGCCGGGGGTGGCGTTGGCGTCGAGGACGACGAAGCCGCCGTCGACTCCCTCCCGGTAGCGGGCGAAGCCGCGGCGGCCGAGGTGGTAGGCGGCGGACAGTCCGGCCTGTCCGGCGCCCACCACCAGGACGTCCACGAGTCGCGGACCGGCCGCGTTGGTTGCACCGTAAACAGTCACGCCGGTGAAACATCGGACGGTCGGTGACTGTTCCCGCGGCGGGCCGGGCCGGGCCGGGTGGTCAGCCGATCGGGGAGATCACCGCGGCGGTGCCGTACGCGCAGACCTCGGTGCCGACGTCCGCCGCCTCCGTCACGTCGAAGCGCATCATCAGGACGGCGTTGCCGCCGCGCGCCTTGGTCTGCTCGATCAGGCGTTGCATCGCCTCGTTGCGGCTCTCCACCAGCGTCTTCGTCAGACCGCGCAGCTCGCCGCCGATCAGCGACTTCAGCCCGGCGCCGATCTGGCTGCCGATGTGGCGGCTGCGCACGGTCAGTCCGAAGACCTCGCCGATCACGTGATCGACCCGGAAACCGGGGATGTCATTGGTGGTCACGACCATGACGTCGGCGTTCGGGCCCTGCCCGCCGCCGTACTCGTTGATGTCAGCCATGGGGGTCATCCTGCCGGTGTCGTGCGTCCGAGTGACAGAGGCGCGGCGGGGAGGTGGCCGAGATGGGTCTCCGGAAGCTGGTTCAGACCGGTGATCGGGCGGCCGAAAGGCCGTACCGTAGCCCCATGGGCGAGCGAAGCGATCATCCGCAGGGGCCGGGCGCGGCGGAGTACTCCGACGCGCCGGAGATCGAGGCGACGGTGGTGCTGGGCCTGCGGATCACCGACTGGCCGGCGCTGCGCGCGGCCGCGATCAGGGCCGTCGAGGAACTGGACTTCGAGGGCATCGACCCGGCGGGCCAGCGCCGTGAACTGCTGCGCGAGGTGGCCGAGGACGCCAACGCGGCCCTCGGCGCACTGCTGCACCCCGACCGGCTGGTGGCCGCGATCCCCGGGGTCGAGGCGATCGGCGGCACGCTGGAGATCAGCGTCACCGAGGACTTCACCCCGGACTTCGCCGAACTCTTCCCGCTGGACGGCGGCGAGGAGGAGGACGGCGGCGCGGGCGCGGACTGGACCCTCACCCCGCGCACCGCCTGCCTGCTGCACGCCCAGCTGCTCGGCCTGGCCGACGCCGCCTACGACGACCTCGACGAACACGGGGACGACCCGGTCGTCGACGGCGAGGACGTCGACTGGACGGTCTTCGCCCGGCTGCCCCAGCGCACCTGGCGGCTGCACCGCGGCTGGCGGCGCACCATGGCCCGGACCTTCGACGACCTCGCCGACGACCTCGCGCTCGGCGAATGGCCGCTGCCGCGCTGCCTGGCCGAGGAAATCGCGCTGCGGATGGCCCTGGTGGACGCCCGGACCCTGCTGGGCTCCCAGCCCGAATCGGTGGCCGACATGATGGGCGACCTGCCGGCCGACCTCTACGACTACGACTGGGACGGCTGCCACGACGAACTGTTCGGCGTGTACGGGCCGGACGACGGGGACCCGGAACTCGGCGCGGAGCAGCGCACCGAACTGCTGCTGACCGCGACGCACCCCGAGGGGTGGTTCCTGATGTACGAGGACGCGGAGGAGCGGGACCCGCAGCGCGGCTACCGGCGCTGAGCGGGCGCCGGGCGGGCGCTGGGCGGGCGCTGGGCAGGCGTCGGTCGGGGGCGGGCGGCTAGGCTGCCGACATGTCCGATGTGTCTGGTGTGCGCGGTGTGCCCACGGGGGATTCGGGGTCGGGTGGTCCGGGGTCGGGTGGTCCGGGGTCGGGTGGTCCGGGGTCGGGTGGTCCGGGGTCGGGCGGTCCGGGACTGGGCGGCGCGGGGGCGACGGGGGACGAGTCGGCGCTGGGGCGGATCGCGCTCGGGCTGGACGGCGTACGGGCGGCGCAGCTCGGGCGGACCGCCGAGGCGCGGACCAGCTTCGAGGCCCTGTGGGAGGAGCTGGGCGAGCGGGACGTCTTCCACCGCTGCGTCCTGGCGCACTATCTGGCCGATCTGCAGGACGACCCCCGGGCCGAACTGGAGTGGGACCGGCGGGCCCTCGCGGCGGCCGACTCGCTGACCGTCGAGCGGGCCGCGACCTACGAGTCCGCCCTCCAGGTCCGGGCCTTCTACCCCTCGCTGCACCTCAACCTGGCCTCCGACCACCTCAAGCTCGGGGAGCCCGACCTGGCGCGCGAGCAGCTCGAACGGGCGGTGCGGAGCCTGGACGCGCTGCCGGAGGACGCGTACAGCGCGGGGATCCGGGCGGCGGTGGAGGAGCTGCGGCAGCGGCTGCGCTGAGCGGGTGGCCGGGTCGGCGCGGTACGGGTGGGGGCCGTAGGGGGCTGCCGGGGGTGGGCCGGGGCGGTGGGGGTGGGGCTGGCATCCTGGACGGGTGACTTCTCCGTTCGATGCCCCGGCCCCCGTTCCCGCCCCCGATGACGTTCGGGCCTCCGACGACGTTCCCGGTCCGGAGCACGTTCCCGGCCCCGAGGACCGCGACGCGCGACCGCAGTACGTGCTGCCGCTGGTCGTCCGGCTGGAGAAGGCCACCCCACCGGGGCGGACGGACGCGCTGGAGACCTCGGCGCGGGCGGTGCTGACGCTGCTCGCCGACCCCCGGGTGACCGACGTGGACGGCGAGTGGGCGGAGCGGGTCGCGGCCTGGGAGGACGCCCGGATCCGCAAGGTGGTCCGACGGGCCCGGGGCGGGGAGTGGCGCCGGGCCGAGGAGCTGCCGGGCATCACGGTGCGGGGCCGGGAGGCGGAGGTGCGGGTGTTCCCGCCGATCCCGCTGGACGGCTGGCCGAAGGAACTCGCCAAGTTGCAGGTCTCCGGGACGGACCTGGCGGAGACCGCCGAGGTCGGCGCGCCCGAGCCTGGGCTGCCGGTGCTGTGGCTCAACCCGGAGCTGGAGATGAGCGCCGGCAAGACCATGGCCCAGACCGGGCACGCGGCGCAGCTCGCCTGGTGGCGGTTGGACGGGGCGCAGCGCAAGGAGTGGGCGGAGTCGGGGTTCGCGCTCGCGGTTCGCACGGCGGCGCCGGAGGTGTGGGAGGAACTGGTCCGCAGCGGGCTGCCGGTGGTGCGGGACGCGGGATTCACGGAGATCGCCCCCGGGCCGACTGTCGCGGTCGAAGGCGGCACGCGCTACTGCCCCACCCCGCGCCTCCGGCGCACGTGAACGCACCACTCTGACCCGTTGCGGGCCCCAGGTCCGTTTCAGGGTGGCGGTGTCGTCGGCCTGACCGCCTCCTCTGAGGCGCGCCGGGTCAGGTGATCGGTTCGGGTGCCGGTACGGGGCCCGGCAGCGGACCGGGGCGGGGGCCCGGTTCCGGTGGGGGCGCCGGCGACGGCTGCGGATCGGGCTCGGGCTGCGGCGGGGCGGGCGGTACCGGGTCGGGGCCACCCGGCGCGGGGACCGGGCCGGGCAGGGGGCCAGGCTCCGGCCCACCGGGGCCGGGCGCCGGTGTCGGGTTGGGCGGTACCGGATCGTTCGGAGGTGTGCCCATCCGCGTACTCCTTTCGCGGGACCGTGTCCGCCGTGACGGCGGCGACGGGTTCGGCCGGGTCACGTCCGCAGAAGCGTCGAAGCCCGGGGGCGCCTGGCCGCCGCCCACATCCTCACGGTAGAGCGGGCGCCCCGCGGCGGCAGGTCAGCACGGGGCGATGCCCCGGCGAGCCCACTACCGCCTGCGGCATGCCGGCTGGCGCCAAGGCGCCGGCCACGCGAGCATCTGGCCATGACGGAACCCGAGCCTTCACCGGTGAGCCATGACGCCCACTACCTCGGCGCGACCGCCCGCCTCTACGGCTGGCAGGTCGTGCGCGAGCAGGACGAGACGATGCGGTTCTCACTGCTCGACTGGACGCTGCGGGTGGAATTCTCCCCGGACGGCCGGTTCGCGTCCGCCAGGGCCGATGGCCCCGGCAGCGCGGACACCGAGCTGGACCTACGGACCGTGCTCGACGTGCTCGAAGAGTACGGCAGCCCCTCGCAGCCCGAGGAAACGTGAAGCACCGGGCCCGCGGCCGATGCCGATCCCGCCCCGGCCGGCAGAACGAGGTGAGGGGACGGCAACCGGCACGCAGGCGCCCGCCGTAGATGTGCGTGATCCTGGACTGGAGCGGCCCGAGTCACCGGAGCGGCCCAACTCGCCAAGTCGTGCCGGTGGCTGGAGCGAGGGCCGGCCGGCCGAGAAGGGCTGCGGGCCGTCGTGCCCGATCGCGCCGCCACACCGGCACCGGGACGTGACCGGCGGCCCGAGCGGAGGTCATACGGCTGATGAGCGGCAGCGAGCACGAGTCGGCAGGAGCGCGGGACACGACCGAGGGCCGCGTCTACACCGTCACCGGCGGTGACTGGGACGAGGTCGCCGACGCCGAGCAGCGACGGGAACGGGCGGACGACGAGCGGATCATCGTCAACATGGGGCCGCAGCACCCGTCCACTCACGGCGTTCTGCGCCTGGTCCTGGAGATCGACGGCGAGACGGTGAAGGAGGCCCGCTGCGGCATCGGCTACCTGCACACCGGCATCGAGAAGAACATGGAGTTCCGCAACTGGGTGCAGGGCACGACCTTCGTGACCCGGATGGACTACCTGACTCCGCTGTTCAACGAGACCGCCTACTGTCTGGCGGTGGAGAAGCTGCTCGGCATCACTGAGGAGGTCCCGGAGCGGGCGAGCGTGATCCGGGTGCTGATGATGGAGCTCAACCGGATCTCCTCGCACCTGGTGGCGTTGGCCGCCGGCGGGATGGAGATCGGCTCCACCACACTGATGGTCTACGGGTTCCGTGACCGCGAGGTCATCCTCGACGTCTTCGAGCTGGTGACGGGCCTGCGCATGAACCACGGCTACGTCCGGCCGGGCGGCCTGGTGCAGGACCTGCCTCCAGGGGCGGTGGACCAGATCCGCGCGGCGGTCAAGGTGCTGCGCTCGCGGCTGCCGGAGTACGACAAGCTGGCCACCGCCAACCCGGCCTTCAAGGCCCGGCTGGTCGACGTCGGCTTCCTGGACCTGGCCGGCTGCCTGGCGCTCGGAGCCACCGGTCCGATCCTGCGGGCCACCGGCCTGCCGCACGACCTGCGCAAGACCGATCCCTACTGCGGCTACGAGAACTACGAGTTCGAGGTCGCGACCGCCGACACCGCGGACTCCTACGGCCGGTTCCTGATCCGGCTGGAGGAGATGCGCCAGTCGCTGCGGATCGTCGAGCAGTGCCTGCACCGGCTGGCCCCCGGCCCGGTCATGGTGGGCGACAAGAAGATCGCCTGGCCCGCCCAACTGGCCGTCGGACCGGACGGGTTGGGCAACTCGCTCGACCACATCCGAAAGATCATGGGTGAGTCCATGGAGGCGCTGATCCACCACTTCAAGCTGGTGACGGAGGGCTTCCGCGTCCCGGTGGGGCAGGCCTACGTGGCGGTCGAGTCAGCCAGGGGCGAGCTGGGCGTGCACGTCGTCTCCGACGGCGGCACACGGCCGTACCGGGTGCACTTCCGCGACCCCTCGTTCACCAACCTGCAGACGATGGCCGCGATGTGCGAGGGCGGGCAGGTCGCGGACGTCATCGTCGCGGTGGCCAGCATCGACCCGGTGATGGGAGGCGTGGACCGGTGAGAGCGGACCGGTGAGAGCGGTCGCACCTCGGACGCGCCGTGGCCGCCGAAACGGCCACGAGGGTTGTGACGGCCGCCCGCTTCAGGCGCTGAACACGGCGTTGCGGCGTAGCTGTTCCGCGCACCACCGGAAGTGCCAGTCACGGTCGTCGAGGCCGAAGAGGTCGTAGGTCGTGAGGGCGTATGCGGCCCAGCGGCCACACCGACCTCACGAGGCGTTCTCGTGCTGCGCCCCGCCCGGGGCGGCGGGGAATCAGGCCGCGACGAGTTCCTGTTCGCGGTCCGGCGTCCTGGCCTTGGGCTTCTTGTTCGGCAGCGAGAGCCGGACGACCTTGCGCCACGCGGAGAACACCTGCTTGGGCAGCGGCCCGGTGACGTACTCCAGCTCGTACTTCTCGAACAGCGCGCGCACCTTCACCGCGACTTCGGCGTACCGGTTGCTCGGCAGGTCCGGGAACAGGTGGTGTTCGATCTGGTGCGACAGGTTGCCGGTCATGAAGTGCATGGCCCTGCTGCCGCTGATGTTCGCCGAGCCCATCATCTGGCGCAGGTACCACTGGCCGCGCGTCTCGCCCTTGATCGACTGGCGCTCGAAGACCCGTACGCCCTCGGGAAAGTGCCCGCACATGATCACCGAGTGGGTCCAGATGTTGCGGACCAGGTTCGCGGTGAACGTGGCGGCGAGCGTGGTGAGGAACGACGGGCCCGACAGCAGCGGGTGGATCACGTAGTCCTTGAGCACCTGCTTGCGGATCTTGCGGCCGACGGCCTTGGCCCGCGCGCGGAACTCCGGGTCCTTGCGGCGGCGCTTCTGCAGGTTCTTGCCGAGCTCCAGGTCGTACGCCGCGATGCCGTACTCGAAGAAGCAGGCGTTGATGAAGTTCCACAGCGGCTGGCCGAGGTGGAACGGGTGCCACTTCTGGTCCTCGTCCACGCGCATGATGCCGTAGCCGAGGTCGTTGTCCTTGCCGATCACGTTGGTGTACGTGTGGTGCAGCTCGTTGTGCGAGTGCTTCCACTGATCGGACGGCGAGACGTGATCCCACTCCCAGGTGGTGGAGTGGATCTTCGGGTCCCGCATCCAGTCCCACTGGCCGTGCAGGACGTTGTGGCCGATCTCCATGTTGTCCATGATCTTCGCCACGGACAGACCGGCGGTGCCGAGCAGCCACGCGGGCGGGAAGATCGAGAACAGCAGCACGCCCCTGCTGGCCAGTTCGAGCTTGCGCTGTGCCGAGATGACCTTGCGGATGTAGGCGGCGTCCTTCTCGCCGCGGCCGGCGATCACCTCGTCGCGGATCGCGTCCAGCTCGCGGCCGAGCTCCTCGATCTGCTCCGCGGTCAGGTGGGCGGTGGGGTCGATTGCGGTCAAGTGCTTCTACCGTTCGATGTCGCAGGGGCCCGCCGCGGCGGACACGCAGGTCTGGATGAGGACGCCCGGTTCGGCCTCGGTGATCTCGCCGGTGCGCAGGTCGCGGACGGCGCCCGCCTTGAGCGGCGTGACGCAGCCGAAGCAGATGCCCATGCGGCACCCGGAGGGCATGAGCACGCCGGCCTCCTCGCCGATGTCCAGCAACGGTGTGGCGCCGTCCGCGTCGACGGTCTTGCCGGTGGCGCTGAACGTGACCTCGCCTCCGCCGCCTCCGCCGTCGTCGCCGCTGCCGTCGCCGGTCACGACGATGCGGGGGCGGAAGCGTTCGGTGTGCAGGCGCTCTCGGACACCGTGCTCGGTCCAGTGCTCCTCTGCGGCGTCGAGCAGACCCGTGGGCCCGCAGGCCCAGGTCTCGCGCTCGGCCCAGTCGGGCACGAGTTCGCCGAGACGGGCGATGTCGAGTCTGCCGTCCGTGTCGGTGTGTACCTCGGTGAGGCGCAGCTTCTTGTCCGCGACCAGGCCGTGCAGTTCGTTGCGGAAGATCACGTCCTGCGGTTGTGGCGCGCAGTGGACCATGACGGCGTCGTCGAACTCGACGTCGCGCAGCATGCCCATCACGGGCGTGATGCCGCTGCCGGCCGTCAGGTAGAGCACCTTGGCGGGTTTGGCCTGCGGCAGCACGAAGTCACCGGCCGGCTGCTCGAGCTGGACCAGCGTGCCCGGTGTCACCCTGCGGACCAGGTGGTTGCTGACCTTGCCGTCCGGGACCGCCTTCACGGTGATCGTGACGCGGCCGTCCTGGCGGTCTGTCGGTGAGGTGAGGGAGTAGGCGCGCCACAGGCGCCTCCCGTCGACGTCGACCCCGATCCGCACGTACTGACCGGCCGTGTGGCCGCGCCAGCCCCGTCCCGGCCTGATCACGATGGTCGCGGCGTCGCCCGTCTCGGGGTGCACGGCCTCGATGCGCCCACGCAGGTCGGCGCCCGCGCGCAGCGGGCTGACCAGGTCGAGGTAATCCGACGGCAGCAGCGGCGTCGTGACCATCTCCAGCAGTTTCCACGCCCTGGTGCGGAGGGCTGAACTCGTCATGACTCCAGCTTGCTGCGCCTCAGGGCGTAAAGTCCTGACCGTAGGACGTAAATCTGGTCGGCTGAATTGTTCGCAGGGAACAAAACGTGAGCCATGCACACCGGAGGGCCGGCGAGCTGGTCCTGGACGAGACGACGGTCACCGCGCTTCGGGCCGCGCTGACGGCCACCGCCGACGAGGTCGTCCAGGCGATCATCGACGAGGTCCCTCCCTACGCGAACGCCCTTTCGGGCCGCATGGGCGGCACCATCCGCCGAGCCGTCCGCACCGCCCTGGGGCACTACCTGGACCGCGCGAGCGGGAACGCCACGGGCGGCGACGCCGGTGACGCGGCCTACGAGCTGGGCCGCGGCGAGGTGCGCGACGGCCGTTCGATGGACGCCCTGCTCAGCGCCTACCGCGTCGGCGCCCGGGTGGCCTGGCGATGCCTGGCAGCCGGTGCCGTACCCGCGGGCCTGCCCGCCGCCGAGGTCGCCAAGTTCGCCGAGCTGACCTTCGCCTACATCGACGAGCTCTCCGCAGCGAGCGCCGCCGGCCACGCCGACGAACTGGCCGCCCGGGGCTGGGCCCGCGAGCGCCACCTGGAACAGCTGGCCCGTGACCTCCTCGCCGGCGCGAGCCCGGACGTGCTGCGGGCCTCGGTTCAACGGGCCGGGTGGCAGCCTCCGGTTTCGCTGACCGCGGTCCTGCTGCCCGCCGCCCAGGCCCGGCCCGCGTACCGCGCGCTCGACCCGAGCACCCTCGTCCTCGACGATCTGCCGGAGGCCACCGGTGTGCTGCTCGTTCCCGATGCCGACCGGTCACACCTCTTGCGGCAGCTGACCGACCGCACCGCCGTGGTCGGCCCGGCGCGGCCATGGACTCGTGCGTCCGCCTCGTACGCACGAGCGGTACGCGCGCGCTCCCTCTCCCCTGATATTCGCGACACCGAGGAGCACCTGCCCGAGCTGGTGCTGAGCGCCGACGTGGACGCGTTCGCAGATCTGCGTGCCCGAGCCCTCGCGCCGTTGCGGACCTTGCCGGTCACGACCGCGCGGCGGCTGGAGGAGACGTTGCGGGCGTGGCTGCTGTACCAGGGCAGGCGGGACGAGGTGGCGGCGGCGTTGTTCGTCCATCCTCAAACAGTGCGGTACCGGATGTCGCAGCTGCGGGAGCTGTTTCCGGATCTCGCATCGCCGCACCGGGTCCTTGAGCTGACCCTGGCGGTGGGTCTTCGGGGCGGCTGACGCGTACTGGCGGGTAGCGGGGCACGGGTAGCGGGTCACGGGTAACAGATGACAGATGACAGCGAACAGATGACAGCGAACAGATTTCGAAATCTGTTCGCTGTCATCTGTTTGTCGTCATCTGTCACCCGTGACCTGTCGGCCGCCCCGCTCGGCGACCCCCGTCGCCCGCTACCCGCCCGAGGCCTGGTGCCGGCGCATCGCCCGTAGCCCGCCGTAGACGGCCGCGGCCGTCCAGAGCGCCATGATCAGCAGTCCGGTCCAGTGCCCGTAGTGGATGCCCGGCTCGGTCTGGGTGCGCATCGCGTACAGGCCGCCCCGGTCGGGCAGGAACTGGCCGACTTCGCGGACACCGGGGATCGCGGCCAGCCAGGTGGTGCCGAGGAACACCATCGGGGTGAGCAGTCCGAGGGCCGCGCTGAAGTTGCCCAGCATCGCGGTCAGTCCGAGGCAGAGCAGCACCATCAGCGGGTGGTACAGCACCCCCGCCAGGAAGCTGCGGGCCAGGCCGGGGGTGGAGAGGTCCAGGCCGACGGTGGCGCCGACGACCAGGAAGGAGCATGCGGTCGAGACCAGGCCCAGCAGCAGGCCCAGTCCGGCGCCGAGGGCGAGCTTGGCGCCGTACAGCCGCCCGCGCCCGGGGACGGCGGTGAGCGAGGTGTCGATCATCCGGGTGTTGAACTCCTGGCCGATCAGCAGGATCCCGAGGCAGGCCAGGGCGACATGGCCGAACAGCAGTCCGTAGTAGATCCCCCCGGCCGGGTCCTCGCCGGGGGTGTGGTCCTTCGCGCCGTAGGCGGCGTTCACGGCGGCGGTGATGCCGACGGTCAGCACCAGCGCGACCAGCGGGGCCGCCCACTGGGAGGGCAGGGTGGTGAACTTGATCCGTTCGGCGCGCAGGGCGTTGCCGAAGCCGGGCATCCTCATCTCTCCTCTCTCCTTCATCTCTCTTCATCTCTCCTTCGCGCGAGGTCACTTGGCGCGCTTCAGGGCCCGCAGGCCGCCGTACGCGGCCAGAGCCGTCCAGAGCGCCATGATCAGAAGCCCGGTCCAGTGCCCGTACACGGTGTGCGGGTCGTCGGTGTAGTGCAGCGCGTACTGGCCGGCCCGGTCGGGCAGGAACTGGACCGCGTCCCGGGCGCCGGGTACGCCGGCGAGCAGGGGGGAGAGCAGGAAGACGGTCGGGCCCAGCAGGCCCATGGCGGCGGTGAGATTGCCGAGCAGGGTGGTCACCCCGAGGCAGAACACCACCAGCAGCGCCGGGTAGAGCACCCCGGCCGTGGCCGCGCGGGCGAAGGCGGGGCCGTGCCAGTCGGCGGGGACGGTGGCCGCGTAGCCGGCGAAGGCGCCCGCCGTGCCGAGCGCGCCGGCGCCGAGGCCGACCAGTGCGCCCAATGCCAGTTTGGCGCCGTACAGTCGCCCGCGCCGGGGGACGGCGGTGAGCGAGACGTCGATCATCCGGGTGTTGAACTCCTGCCCGATCAGCAGGACTCCGAACGCGACCAGGACGGCCTGGCCGAAGTTGAGCCCGTAGAAGACGCCGACGCCGGGGTCGTCGGTGATGTTGCGGTCCTTGCCGCCGAGGGCCGCGCCGACCGCCGTGGTGACACCGGCGGTGAGCAGGACGGCGATCAGTGGCGGGAGCCAGAGCGAGCGGAGGGTGGTGAGCTTGATCCGTTCGGCGCGGAGGGCGCAGGACAGGGCGCTCATGCGGCGGCCTCGGCGCGGTACTCCACGCTGTCGGCGGTCATCCGCATGAACGCCTCCTCCAGCGAGTCCTGTTGGACCGCGATCTCGTACAGCACCACGCCGGCGGCGGCGGCGAGCGCCGCGATCCGCTCGGGCTCGGCACCGGTCACCTCCCAGGCGCCGCCGTCGACTTGGGTGGCGTC
This sequence comes from Kitasatospora sp. NPDC030952, assembly GCF_055571335.1. Taxonomy (NCBI): domain Bacteria; kingdom Bacillati; phylum Actinomycetota; class Actinomycetes; order Kitasatosporales; family Streptomycetaceae; genus Kitasatospora; species Kitasatospora sp. NPDC030952. The sequence continues at coordinate 66,583 of NZ_JBVIFM010000006.1, read as the reverse complement.
GAGGCCGTAGTCGGGGCCGGCGAACAGGGCGGCCAGTTTGGTCGGGTCCACGGCGCGGACCCGGATCCGGGTGCGGCCGTGCCGGTCGATGAAGTCGGAGGTGGCGGCGTCCGCGAGCAGCCGACCACGGCCGATCACCACCAAGTGGTCGGCGGTGAGCGCCATTTCGCTCATCAGGTGGGAGGAGACCAGCACCGCCCGGCCCTCGGCGGCCAGTTCGCGCAGCAGGGTGCGGATCCAGCGGATGCCCTCGGGGTCGAGGCCGTTCACCGGCTCGTCCAGCAGTAGCGCCACCGGATCGCCGAGCAACGCGGCCGCCACCCCGAGGCGCTGGCGCATGCCCAGCGAGAAGCGCCGGATCCGCTGCCCGGCGGCGTCCGCCAGGCCGACCTGCGCGAGCACCTCGCCGACCCGGCGCTCCGGCAGGCCGTTGCTCGCGGCGAGCCAGCGCAGGTGGCCGCGCGCCGTCCGGCCGCCGTGCAGGGCCTGGGCGTCCAGCAGGGCGCCGACCTGCCGCAGCGGGTCGGCCAGTTCGGCGTACGGGCGGCCGTCGATCAGGGCGTGCCCGGCGGTGGGGCGGTCCAGGCCGAGGACCAGACGCATGGTGGTGCTCTTGCCCGCGCCGTTCGGGCCGAGGAAGCCGGTCACCAGGCCGGGGCGGACCTCGAAGGACAGGTCGTCGACGACCCGCCGGCCCTCGTACTCCTTCGTCAGGCCCTGGATCTCGATCACGGCCGCGCTCCCTTCGGGTCGTTCGGTGGTGCGTTGCTGCCGGCGCTTCCGGCCGATGGTCACGTTCGACCGGTCACATTCGACCGGAGCGGGCCCCACCTGCGGATCCCGCACCGGAGTGGAGCCGTCTCCCTCCCTGGAGGGAGCGCGTCCGGACCCGGGGCGGGAGCCGCGAACGGGCGCCGGACTGGCAGGATGACGCGGTGACCGAGATCGCCGTGCCCAGGATCCTCGCGCCGCTGCTGGCCGGCGCCACCTACGCGCGACTGCTGCACCTCCTGGTCGGATGGATCTTCATGGGCGTCGTCCTGCTGATCTATCCGGGGACGTACGGGCTGACGCCCGCCCGGATCGTGGCGGAGAGCGTCGCCGTGGACTCCGTCCTGCTGATGCTCGTCGCCCTCATCCCGGCGGCCCGGCGGGCGGAGGGGATCCAGGCCCGGCTGTTGCTGGTGCCCGACCGCGAGCAGGACATCGCCGCCGACCCCTCGCGCGGCTGGGCCGACCGGTGGCGCACCGCGCTCTGGCTGATCGGCCGGGTCGCGCTCGGCTCGGTGGTCGGGATGACGACCGTACTCGGTGTCAACGCCGGCGGCCATGTGCTGGCGGAGCCCCGGGGGCAGAGCTACCTCCTGCTCCTGCCGGTGGCGCTGTTCGGGTACGGCTGGCTGGTGGTGGCCGCCGGACGCCTCCAACTCGCCATGGCGACAAGGCTGCTGGGCCCGTCTCCGGCGGACCGGTTGGCGGAGGCCGAGCTGCGGGCCGAACGGCTGCTGGAGCGCAACCGGTTGGCCCGCGAGCTGCACGATTCCATCGGCCACGCACTGACGGTGACGGTCCTCCAGGCCGGGGCCGCGCGCGAGGTCGGGGACCCGGCGTTCGCCGCCAAGGCGCTGGAAGTCATCGAGGAGACCGGGCGCCGGGCCATGGACGACCTCGAACGCACCCTCGTCCTGCTGCGCGAGACCCCGCCCGGCGAGAACGGCACGGCCACCGAGCGGCCCGGGATCGAGCAACTGCCCGCGCTGTTCGACACCGCCCGGGCGGCCGGCAGCCCGGTCGAGGCGTGGATCGACGTGCCGGCCGGCACACTGCCCGGGGTGCTCGCCCGCGAGTCCTACCGGATCGTCCAGGAGGGCGTCACCAACGCGCTGAAGTACGCGCCCGGCGAGCCGATCGGGGTCCGGATCGCCGTCCGGGCAGGGCAGTTGGAGCTGCGCTGCGCCAACCGGGCGCCGCACGGCGCGGGCGGCGCCGGGGGCGCCGGGGGTGCGCCGCGCCAGGGCGGTGGCGGGGGTGCGCCGCGTCAGGGCGGCGGCGGGCGCAAGGGCGGCAAGGGCCTGCGCGGCATCCGCGAGCGCGCCACGCTGCTCGGTGGCGAGGCCACGGCCGGGGCGGCGGCCGACGGGAGCGGGGAGTGGGTGCTCGACGTCCGGCTGCCCCTACGCTTGGGCTCGTGACAGATGATCTTGCCGGAGACGGTCCGGCGGGAGGCGGCACGGGGACCGTGGGGAGGCTGGTGCGGGAATGACGGACATTCTGCTCGCCGACGACGAGGAGCTGGTCCGGTTCGGGCTGCGGGCCGTCCTGGAGGCGCAGGGGGACCTACGGGTGGTCGGCGAGGCCGCCGACGGCGCCGAGGCGGTGTCGATGGCCCGGACACTGCGCCCGGACGTCGTGCTGATGGACGTCCGGATGCCGGTGATGGACGGCCTGGCGGCCACCCGCGAACTGCTGCGCCCCGGCGCGCCGGGGGAGCGGCCGCCGCGGATCCTGGTCGTCACCACCTTCGAGAACGACGACTACGTCTACCAGGCACTGCGCGCGGGCGCGGACGGCTTCCTGCTCAAGCGCTCCCGCCCGGCCGAGATCGCCCACGCGGTGCGGCTGGCGGCGGCCGGCGAGTCGCTGCTGTTCCCGGCCGCGATCCGCAGGCTGGCCGCCGGGCACGGCAACCCCGCCGCCCGCGCCACGATGGAGCGGGCGGCCCTGACCGGGCGCGAGGCCGAGGTGCTGCGGCTGATGGCGCGCGGGCTCAGCAACGGGGAGATCGCCGAGCGGCTGGTCCTCGGGGTGCAGACGGTGAAGACCCACGTCAGCAGCGTGCTGGCGAAGCTCGGCGCGCGGGACCGCACCCAGGCGGTGATCGCCGCGTACGAGTCGGGGTTCGTCGAGCCGGCGGAGTAGCGGCGGCGGAGTGGCGGCGGCGCCGTTGTCGTCCGGTAGGGGTGCGGGTGCGGGTGCCGGTGCCGGGGTGTTGAGGGTGCGGGTGCGGGTGGGGTGCCGGTGCTGAGGCGCAGGCGCTTGCGGGTGGGTGCGCGGTCAGGCCGGGTAGGCGTGGGTCTGGGTGGCCTTGACCGAGGCCCAGACCACCGCCCCCGGTGCCAGTCGCAGTTCGGCGACGGCGGCCGGGGTGAGGTCGGCGGCCATCGGCAGGGCGCCGGCGAGTTCGGCGCGCACCTGGTCGCCGTGCAGGTCCAGGCCGGTGACCTCGACCTCCCACAGGTTGCGGGCGCTGGCCTGCGGGCGCTCCCGGTAGAGGGTGACGGCGGAGGGCGGGAAGGCCACGAACGCCGGGCCGGACAGGTCCTCGGCGGTGGTCAGGACGGTGCCGTCCGGGAGGGTGACCCGGGTGCCCTCGGCCAGCCCCTGGTACAGGTTCAGGCCGACCAGCCGGGCGATGTAGTCGGTGCGCGGCCGACGGGCGACCTCCGCCGGGCTGCCGGACTGCACCTCCCGGCCGTCCTCGATCACCACCAGCCGGTCGGCCAGCACCATGGCGTCCAGCGGGTCGTGTGTCACCAGCACCGCCACGGCCTCGAACTCGGCCAGATGGCGCCGCAGTTGGGACCGTACGTCGAGCCGGGTACGGGCGTCCAGGGCGGCCAGCGGCTCGTCCAGCAGCAGCAGCCGGGGGCGGACGGCCAGCGCCCGAGCCAGGGCCACCCGCTGGGCCTGGCCGCCGGAGAGCCGGCCGGGGCGCACCGAGGCGTGCTCGGCCAGCCCCATCCGCTCCAGCCAGGCCGCGGCCTCGGCCCTGGCCTCGCGCCTGGGCCGCCCCTGGCAGCGCGGGCCGAAGGCGACGTTGTCGAGCGCGCTGAGGTGCGGGAACAGCAGGTAGTCCTGGAACACCACGCCGACCGGCCGCTGTTCGGCCGGGGTGTGCAGGCGCTCGGCCGGGTCCTCCAGGACGTGGCCGTCCAGGCGCAGGTGCCCGCCGGTGAGCGGGAGCAGTCCGGCGAGGGCGCGCAGCGCGGTGGACTTGCCGGCGCCGTTCGGGCCGAGCAGGGCGATCACCTCGCCGGGGGCGGCGGTGAGCGCGAGGTCGAGGGCGAAGGCGGCGCGGTCGACCCGGAGGCGGGCGTCGAGGGCGGGGTTCGCGGCGGCGGTCGCCGTCGGGGGACTCGTCGAGGGGCTCGTCGGGGGGTTCATGGGTTCGGCCTCCTGTCGGCGTCCTGGGGCACGGGGCCGGCGTCCGGGGTCACCGGGGCGGCGTCCTGGGGCACGGGGTCGACGGCGGCCCTGGCGTGGACGTGCCGGCCCGGGGCGGCTGGGGCGACGTCGGTCCTGGCGTCGATGTTCCGGCCCGTGGTCACGGGGTCGACATCCAGCGGTCGCGCAGGCCGACGAGGACGGCGACGGAGACCACCAGCAGCACCAGCGACAGCGCGATCGCGGCCTCCGGATCGGACTCCATGGCTAGATAAACGGCCAGCGGCATGGTCTGGGTACGGCCCGGGAAGTTGCCGGCGAAGGTGATCGTCGCGCCGAACTCGCCGAGCGCCCGCGCCCAGGCGAGCACCGCCCCGGCGGCGATCCCCGGGGCGATCATCGGCAGGGTGACCCGGCGGAAGGCCGTCAGCCGGGAGGCGCCCAGGGTCGCGGCCGCCTCCTCGTAGCGCGGGTCGGCCGCCCGCAACGCGCCCTCGACGCTGATCACCAGGAAGGGCATCGCCACGAAGGCCTCGGCGATCACCACCCCGGTGGTGGTGAACGGCAGGGTGATGCCGAAGGCCGAGTCCAGCCAGGAGCCGACGATTCCGCGCCGACCGAGCACCAGCAGCAGCGCCACCCCGCCCACCACCGGCGGCAGCACCAGCGGCAGGGTGACCAGCGCCCGCACCACCCGCCGGCCGGGCAGCTCGGTACGGGCGAGCAGCCAGGCCAGCGGCACGCCGAGGACCAGCGAGACCGCGGTGGCGGCCGTCGCGCAGATCAGCGACAGCCGCAGGGCGTCCCAGACGGCGGCGCTGGTCAGTTGCTCGGACAGACCGCTCCACGGCGCCCGGATCAGCAGTCCGACCAGCGGGAGGATCAGGAACGCCAGACCGAGCAGCGCAGGGAGCAGCAGCGTGACCGGGACGCGCTGCGCCCCCGGGCGGCGGCGCGCGCCCCGGCGGCTCGGCAGGGCCCGTGTGGGCCCTGCCGATGACGGGGCCGGTGCCGGTGTCGGGGCGTGGCGGTCCGGGGCCGGTCCGGTGTCGCGGTTCCGGTCGCCCGGCCGGCCGCTGTCGGTGGTGCGGTCCCTCACGGCGCCTGGAAGCCCGCCGCGGTCAGCACCTGCTTGGCCTCGGCCGACTGGACGTAGGCGACGAAGGCGGCCGCGCCGTCCTTGTTCGGCGCCTTGGCGAGCGCGGCGATCGGGTAGTCGTTCACGGCCTTGGCGGCCTCGGGGAAGTCCACGCCGTCGATCTTCCCAGCATCGGACTGCACATCGGTCTTGTACACCAGCGAGGCGTCGACCTCGCCGAGTTCGACCTTGGTGAGCGCGCCCTTGACGTCCTGCTCCAGGGTGACCGGGGTGAGGTCGACGCCGGCGGCCTTCAACGCGGTGAGGGCGGCGGCGCCGCAGGGCACCTCCTTTGCGCACAGCGCGACCTTCACGCCGGAGCCGGTGAGGTCCTTCAGGCCCGTGACGTGCTTGGGGTTGCCCTTGGGCACGGCGATGGTGAGGGTGTTCCTGACGAAGGTCTTCGGCTGGCCGCTCGCGCCGCCCGCGTCGGTGACCGTCTTCATGGTGGCCGGACTGGCGGCGGCGAACACGTCCGCCGGGGCACCGGAGTTGATGCTGGCGGCGAGGGCGGAGCTGCCGCCGAAGTTGAACTTCACCTTGGCGCCGGGGTTGGCGGCCTCGAACTTCTTGCCGAGATCGGTGAAGGTCTCCTTGAGCGAGGCGGCGGCGAACACGGTGATGTCGCCCTTGGCCTTGGGGACGCTGCCGCCGTCGGTGCCGGCGGCGCCCGTGGTGCTCGCGGCACCTGCGGTGCTCGCGGTGCTCGCGGTCGAGGAGGCGGAGCCGGAGGACTTGCCGCCGTCGCTGCCGCAGGCGGTGACCCCGAGGCTGAGGGCGAGGGCCGCTGCGGCGGCGACGGCGAGTCTGCGGGGGGCGGTGGTGCGGGTGCTCATCGGTGGCTTCCCCTCCAGGGTTCGCGCCGGAAGGGGCGCGGAGGTGTGACCGCAGGTGCGGCCATTACGGCGATCATAGTGCCGCAGATGCGAGCGATAAATCCTCTGTCGCATCGCACAGCCGGGGTAGGGCGGGAGTCTCGGGGCTGCTGTGTGAAGGCTCAAACGTGCACGGACGGTTCGGGGGCGGTGGTGGGGAGTGCGGGGGAGCGGCCGGTTCGGGGGCGGCGGTCGGGGGCGACCGGTTAGGAGGGGCGGTCGGGGGGCGGCCGGTTAGGGGGTGGCGGTCGGGGGGCGGCCGGTTCGGGCGGGAAAACCCGTCGCGTCCGGGCCGGTGGAGCGGCCAGAGTGGGGCGCAGCCCGTAGGCGCGGCCGACCGTCGGCCGCCCGGGCCCGACGGTCGATCCATGCGGATCCACGGGGAGGAGTCCGTCCATGTCCACGCTGCGCGTCACCGCCGAGAGGCTGGTCATCCTGGAGCACCCGAACGCCGACGCCCTGGAGCTGGCCCAGGTCGGCCTCTACCGGGCGGTGGTCGCGAAGGGCGCGTACCGAACCGGCGACCACGCCGTCTACATCCCCGAACAGGCCGTACTGCCCGATGAGTTGGTCGAGGAGCTGGGGCTGACCGGCAAGCTGGCCGGCGGCGCGGCGAACCGGGTGAAGGCGGTACGGCTGCGCGGCGAGCTGTCGCAGGGCATCGTCTGCCGGCCCGGCGCGCTGGCCGGCACCGACCTGGCCGGGGCCGCCGAGCGGGGCGAGGACTTCGCCGAGCTGCTCGGGATCGTCAAGTGGCAGCCTCCGGTGCCGACGTCGATGAGCGGCGACGTGGTCAGCGCGCCGGACCTGCTGCCCTGGGTGGACGTCGAGAACCTCAAGCGCCACCCCGACATCTTCGCGCCCGGCGAGCCCGTGGTGCTGACCGAGAAGCTGCACGGCAGTTGCTGCCTGGTCACCTACACCGCCGCCACCGGCGAGGTGCATGTCTCCTCCAAGGGGATCGGCGCCCAGGGGCTGGCGCTGGCCGAGGACGAGCGCAATCTCTACTGGCGGGCGGTGCGCGCGTACGACATCCCGGCGGTGGCGGCCCGGCTGGCCGAACGGCTGGGCGCCGAACGGGTCGGCATCTTCGGCGAGGTCTTCGGCGAGGGTGTGCAGGACCTGACGTACGGGTCCTCCGCGCGCAGCGAGCGCCCCGGGTACGCCGCCTTCGACGTGTCGGCCGTGGTCGACGGGCATCTGAACTGGCTGCCGGCCGCCGAACTGCTGGACGGCGAGCTGCCGTTGGTGCCCGAACTGTGGCGCGGCCCGTTCGACACCGTGACGGTGCTGGCCCATGCGCAGGGCAAGGAGAGCCACTCCGGGCGCCAACTCCACCTGCGCGAGGGCGTGGTGGTGCGGCCGGTGGCCGAGCGCTGGAGTCCGGTGCTCGGCGGACGGGCGATCGCCAAGGTGGTCAGCGACGCGTACCTGACCCGCAAGGGCGGCACCGAGTACGAGTGAGCCGTCCGCCGCCGGGCTTCCCGTCGGCGTGCTTCCGGCCGGCGTGCTTCCGGCCGTGAGTCGCCCGTCGGCGTGCTTCCGGCGTGCTTCCCACCGGCTTCCTCGGCTGAATACCCGTCAGTAAGGTTGAAGGGTCGCCAAGCGCAGTCAGCGCCGAGGAAGTCCAGAAGGAGTGCCGATGGCCACCGCCGCCGCCATACCCGGACCGGCCGGGAACCCCCTGGTCGGTTCGCTCTTCGACCTCACCCGCCGCCCGCTGCGGACCTACCTCGCAGCCCGGCGCGACCACGGGGACGTGGTCCGGATCGTCGCCGGGCCGCCCGGGCTGCGCGTCGAGTTCTACGGGGTGTTCTCGCCCGAGGGTGTGCACCAGGTGCTCGGCAGCGAGGCGGCGAACTTCCGCAAGGAGAACAACTTCTACGACGAGCTGCGGACCAGCGTCGGCAACGGGCTGCTGACCAGCCAGGACGAGGTCTACCAGCGCCAGCGCAGGCTGGTCCAGCCGCTGTTCACCCGGCGCCGGGTGGACGGCTACGCGGACGCGCTCGCCGAGGAGGCGCAGGCGCTCGCGGAGCGCTGGCGGGCCGTGCCGGGCGGGGTGGTGGACGTGGCGGAGGAGATGTCGCGGTTCGCGCTGCGCGCCGTGGCCCGGATCCTCTTCGGCGCGGACGTCGAGGAGGCGGTGGAGGTGGTGAACCACAACTTCCCGGTGCTCGGTGAGTTCGTCAAGGAGCGCGGCTTCGCGCCGGTCCGCCTCCCGCGCACCTGGCCGACGCCGGGCAACCGGCGCGGCCTGGAGGCGCAGCGGGCGCTGTACGAGGTGTGCGACCGGATCATCGCCGAGCGGGCCGCGCGCGGCGGCGGCGACGACGGGGCGGACGATCTGCTGACCCTGCTCGGGAGGGCGCGCGGTGAGGACGGCGAGCGGCTGGATCCGGCCGAACTCCGGGACCAGGTCCTGGTGTTCCTCCTCGCCGGGCACGAGACCACGGCCACCTCGCTGGCCTTCGCGCTGCACCTGCTGGCCAAGCACCCGGAGCAGCGCAAGCTCGCCCAGGAGGAGGCGCGGACCGTCCTGGCCGGGCGGGCGCCGACGGCGGCGGACCTGGAGCGGCTGCCGTACCTCACCCGGGTGATCAAGGAGGCGATGCGGCTCTTCCCGGCGGCGGCGCTGATCGGGCGGCGGGCGGTCGAGGCGACGGTCATCGACGGGTACACCATCCCGGCGGGGGCGCAGGTCATCATCGCGCCGCTGGTCACCCAGCGGCATCCGGACCACTGGGTGGAGCCGGAGCGCTTCGACCCGGACCGGTTCCTGCCGGAGGAGGAGAAGGCGCGGCACCGGTACGCCTGGTTCCCGTTCGGGGGCGGACCGCGGGCCTGCATCGGGCAGCACTTCTCGATGCTGGAGTCGGTGCTGGCGCTCGGAGTGCTGCTGCGGTACTTCGAGGTGGAGGTGGTGGACCGGCGGGTGGCGCTCGCGCAGGGGATCACGCTCCGGGCGGCGAGTGCGATGCGGGTGCGGGTGACGCCCGTCGGGTGAGGGGGCGGGGTTCGGGTTTCAACGTTCAACATTCAGCGGACAGATAACAGATGACAGATTTCGAAATCTGTGATCTGTCCGCTGTCTGCTGTTCGTTGTCATCTGCTGTTTGTTGTCCTCCGCCGACCGTCGGCACCATGCGTCGGCTGCCGGGCATCTGGGCACAGGACCGGTTCATTCGAACACACCACCCCCGGCGCGCGGGCAGCTTTTCAGATCTTCGCTTGACTGATTCCGGCCACTCGATAGCGTCCCACGCACCCCAAGCCGAAAGCGCACATGCGACTGGCATATGCCCGTCGGATGCAGTCCGCCCGGCCTGGGGTGCCCGGGGGCACCGCTTACCGCCCCGGGCCCGACCGGTCGACCGGAGGTCCCATGGGCGCCCTCAACCACTTCAGCTTCGGCTGGCTGACACCCGTCGTCTCGTACGCGATGGCCTGTGCCGGTGCCGCCCTCGGGCTCCGCTGCACCCTGCGCGGCCTGGCCGCCACCGGCGCCACCCGCCGGAACTGGCTGCTCACCGCTGCCGCCGCGATCGGCTCCGGCATCTGGACCATGCACTTCGTCGCCATGTTCGGCTTCGCCGTCGACGGCACCGAGCTGCGCTACAACGTGCCGCTGACGGTCCTCAGCCTGCTGGTCGCGGTGCTGGTCACCGGCCTCGGCCTGACCGTGGTCTGCTACGGCCGGCACCGCGGCCTCGCGCTGCTGGGCGGCGGCTGCACCACCGGCGTCGGCGTCGCCGCGATGCACTACCTCGGCATGGCCGCCGTCCGCATGCACGGCGGACTGCACTACGACGCCGGGACGGTCGCGCTGTCCGTGCTGGTCGCCGTCGGCGCCGCCACCGCCGCGCTCTGGGCCGCCGTCACCATCCGCAACGTGTACGCGGCGGCGGCCGCCTCACTGGGCATGGGCCTCGCGGTCAGCTGCATGCACTACACCGGGATGGCCGCCGTCCACGTCCAACTGGAGCCCGCCCGGACCACCCTGGGCGGGGTCAGCCCGATGGACTTCGTCTTCCCGCTCGCGGTGGGCCTCGGCTCGTTCCTCTTCCTCGCCTCGGCCTTCGTCGCGCTCTCCCCGGCGGCCCAGGAGCGGGTCGGCCGGCCGGCGGCGGAGGAACTGGCGATCGAGGAGTTCCCCGAGCCGGCCGTCCACCCGGAGGCCGAGCACACGGACCCCGGATCCCCGGAGCGGTACGGCCACGACCGCGCGGCCTGAGCCCCGTCCGCCTGAGGCTCGTCCTGCCTGAGCTCCGTCTGAGTCCCGTTCCGGCTCGGCGCCGTTCCCCCTCCGCCCGAAAGGCCCCACACCACCCATGCGAGAAGACCGCGGTACCGCCCCCGGCGCCCGCCGGGGTGCCCACGCCGGCCCGCCCGCCCGTTCGCCGCTGCCCGGCCCCTGGCTGCGCGGGCTGCGCCCCCGGACCGTCCGCGCCCGGATCATCGCGCTGCTGATGGTCCCGGTGGTCTCCGTGATCGCCCTCTGGGGCTTCGCCACCGTGACCACGGCCCAGGGCGTCTGGGACCTGCTGCGCCTTCGCGGCACCCAGCGCAGTCTGCTCACCCCCGTCGCCGACACCATTGCCGGCCTGCAGGCCGAACGCGCCGCCGCCGGACAGCTGTTGGCCGGCCCGGGGCTCGTCCCGGGGACCGTCCCCGCCGCTGGGCGGGAGAGCGCCCTGCGCGAGGCCGCCGCGACCACCGACCGGGCGTTCGCCCCGCTGTTCCCCGACCCCCGACACCTCGGCCAGGGCTACAACCGCGCCGACGCCCAGGGGTTGGGCACCGACGCGGCCGCCCGGCTGGACGCCCTGGGCGCCTCGCTCGCCGCGCTGCCCGAGCTGCGCGGCCGGGTGCTGACCCGGAGCGTGGGCTGGCCCGAGGCGTACGCCGCCTACGGCGCGGCCGTGGACCAGGCGCTGGCGGTGTCCGGCGCCGCCGCCCCGCCGCAGGGCGGCCGGGCCGGAGTCGACGTCCGGGTGCCGCCCGAGCTGGACCGTTCCCGTGAACTCCTCGCCCGGGAGGACGCGTTGCTGCGCGCCGCCCAGCTCTCCGGTGGGCTCGGCGACGACCAGCTGCGCGAGTTCGCCGGTACGGCCTTCGCCCGGCGCGCGTTCGAGCAGGGCGCGGCCGCCGACCTGCGCCCCGCCGACCGGGACGCGCTGCTCGCCGTCACCGACGGGGCGGACCACCGGGAGCTGGGCGTCTACGAGGACAAGGTCCGTACCGCTGTCGACGGTCGGGCCGCCGTCGCCGCGGTGCCGCCCGACCGCTGGGCGATGGTGGCCGGGAACGTCGCCGACGGGCTGCGCGGCGTCGAGGACCGGGTCGGGCGGATCGCCTCCGAGGCCCAGAACCCTTACGCCCTGGGCCTGTTCACCCCTGCGGGGATCGCGGTGCTGCTCGGTCTGCTCGGGGTGGTCGCCTCGCTGGTGATCTCGGTGCGGATCGGGCGCGGCCTGGTCGCCGAGCTGACCGGCCTGCGCAACTCGGCACTTGACCTGGCCGGTCGCAAACTCCCGGCCACGATCAGGAAGTTGCGTGCGGGTGAGGAGGTGGACATCGATGCCGAGGCGCCCCGGCCCAGCGGCCGCGACGACGAGATCGGCCAAGTCCACCGGGCGCTCGGCACCGTGCAGCGGGCGGCCGTCACGGCGGCGGTGGAACGGGCCGAGGTGCTGTCCGGGGTGTCCGGGGTGTTCGTCAACCTCGCCCGCCGCAGCCAGGTGCTGGTGCACCGCCAACTCACCCTGCTGGACACGATGGAGCGCCGCACCGAGGATCCGTCCGAGCTGGCCGACCTGTTCCGGCTGGACCACCTCACCACCCGGATGCGCCGCCACGCCGAGGGCCTGATCATCCTCTCCGGCGCGGCCCCCGGCCGGGCCTGGCGCCGGCCCGTCCCGCTGGTGGACGTGGTGCGGGCGGCCGTCTCGGAGGTCGAGGAGTACGCCCGGGTCGAGGTGCACCCGCTGCCGCGCGCCGCCGTCGTCGGCCACGCCGTCGCCGACCTCACCCACCTGGTGGCCGAACTGGTCGAGAACGCCACCGGGTTCTCCCCGCCGCATACCAGGGTGCACATCCGCGGTGAACAGGTCGGCAACGGCTACGCGTTGGAGATCGAGGACCGCGGCCTCGGCATGGGCCCGGCCGCCCTGGCCGCCGCCAACCGGCGGATCGCCGCCGCCGAACAGAGCGACCTGTTCGACAGCGACCGGCTCGGCCTGTTCGTGGTCAGCCGGCTGGCCCGGCGGCACGGCGTCCGGGTCTCGCTGGTGACCTCCGCGTACGGCGGCACCACCGCCGTGGTGCTGCTGCCCACCGGACTGCTGGCCGACGGGCGGGAGGGGCTCGGGCAGGACGCGGACGCCGTACCGGAGTTGGACGCCGTACCGGAGTTGGACATCGTGCCGGTTCCGGACGGTACGGGCGGGGCCCCGGAGCCGGATGCCGACTGGTGGCCGCAGCCTTGGCCGGTTTCGGCACCGGCACCGGCACCGGCGGCGGCGGCGAAACCGGAACCGGTCCCGACCGCGGCACCGACCGCGACCGCGACCCCGGCCACCGGATTCCCGGGCGGCGGGGCGGCGGAGATCGAGCTTCCGGCGGCGGGTGGGCCGCTGCCGGAGGGCGGGGCGCTGCTGCCCTTCGGCGTCCGGGGCGGAGACCCCGGGCCGGTGCGGCGCACCCCCGTCCGGGCCGCCGCTGCCCGGACGGCCGGACCGGCTGCGGACGGGGGCCCGGGTGCCGCCTCCCGTCCGCAGCCCGGTCCGCCGCAGTCCCACCGCGTGGCCACCGCGGCTCCGGCGGGCGAGCGGCAAGTCGCCGACGTTCCTGCGGAGTTGCCGCGCCGGGTGCGTCAGGCGAGCCTGGTGCCGCAGCTGCGGGAGACGCCGAGCGCCGCCGCCCCGCGCAGCCGTCGCGCTGCGGACCGCAGGTTCGGGGAGGGTGGGTCCGGGGAGGGCGCCGGGGGAGGCGTGGGGCCGGTGACCCGCAGCCCGGAGGCGGCGCAGGCGGCGATGTCGGCCTTCCAGAACGGCTGGGCGCGCGGCCTGCGGTCCGGCCGGTGGCCCGAGGAGCCGTCGGCAGCCGGACCGGACCTCCGGCAGGACATCCGACCGGAAGAGCGATCCCAAAAGCGATCCCAAAAGCGATCCCAAGCGCGACCCCAAGCGCGACCCGAAGAGCGACTCGACATCCGACCCGAAGGAGACCGGCCGTGATCGGCACCACTCACCGCGCGGGGGAACTGAACTGGCTCCTCGACGAGTTGGTCCAGCGCGCCCCCGAGGTCCGGTTCACCGTGATGCTCTCCGCCGACGGCCTGGCGGTGGGCAGCTCGGCCGGTCTGGCCCGCGAGGACGGCGAGCACCTGGCCGCCGTCGCCTCCGGCTTCCACAGCCTCGCCAAGGGCGCCGGGCGGCACTTCGGTGCGGGTGAAGTCCGGCAGACCATGGTCGAGTTGGAGGGCGGCTACCTGCTGGTGGCGGCGGCCGGGGAAGGCACCTGCCTGGCCGTGTTCGCCACCGCCAGGGCCGATCTCGGGCTGGTCGCCTACGAGATGGCGAGACTGGTCCGCCGGGTCGGCGAGCACCTGAGCGCCCCGCCCCGCGCGGTGCACGGAGGATGAGCACGGTGACCCACCCGGACCGCCCGGACCAGGCGGAGCATGCGTTCCACCCGTACCACCAACGACATCCGGAGCATCCCCGGTCCGATCCCGGCCGACCGCCGCGCAACCCGCTCGCCGCCGCCCACCGGGCCCGCTGGTACGACGACGAGGCCGGGCCGCTGGTCCGCCCGTACGCCATGACCGGAGGCCGGACCGGGGTCGGCGAGCAGCAGTTCGACCTGATCGCCGTGGTCGTGTCCGACCTGCCCGACCCGCTGCTCGCCCCGGACCTGCCCGAGCCGCCGGTCGGCCCCGAGCAGGCGCGCATCCTCGGACTGTGCCGGGGCAACCCGCTGTCCGTGGCCGAGCTGGCCGCCGACCTCGACCTGCCGGTGGGCGTCGTGCGGGTGCTGCTCGGCGATCTGCTGGCGGCCGGGCTCATCCGGGTCAGCCGCCCCGTCCCGCCCGCCCTGCTCCCCGACGAGCGCATCCTCCAGGAGGTCATCCATGGGCTCCGCGCACTCTGACCACCCGTCCCAACGGCATCGGTCCGACCGGCACCCGTCCGACCGGCGTCCGGCCGGGCGTTGGCCGTCCGATCCGGTGGGTCCCGTGGATCCGGGGGATCCCGGGGACTCCGTGCTCGCCCTCAAGATCCTGGTCGCGGGCGGCTTCGGGGTCGGCAAGACGACGCTGGTCGGCGCGGTCAGCGAGATCCGCCCGCTGTGCACCGAGGAGCGGCTGACCGAGGCTGGGCGCGCGGTGGACGACCTGGACGGGGTGGAGCGCAAGACCACCACGACGGTGGCGATGGACTTCGGCCGGATCACCATCCGCGAGGGGCTGGCCGTCTACCTGTTCGGGACCCCGGGGCAGGACCGGTTCTGGTTCCTGTGGGACGAGTTGGCGCAGGGGGCGCTCGGTGCGGTGGTGCTCGCCGACACCCGCCGACTGACCGACTGCTTCCCGGCCGTCGACTTCTTCGAGCACCGGGGCATCCCGTTCGTCGTCGCGGTGAACCGTTTCGCCGGGACGCGCGAGTACGGCCCTGAGGAGGTCGCCCGCGCGCTGGACCTGGACTCCGGTACGCCGGTGGTGCTCTGCGACGCCCGGCGGCGCGCCTCGGGCAAGGAGGTGCTGATCAACCTGGTCGAACACGCGGGCCGGGTGCACTCCGCCCGGCTGCTGGCGGAGGTCTCGCCGGTGACGACCGGCGGCTGACGGCCGGGTGCACTCCGCCCGGCAGCTGCCGGCCGTCAGCCGTCGGACGCGGGAGAACAGATGACAGCGAACAGAAAACAGCGAACAGAAAACAGCTGACAGCTGACAGATAACAGATTTCGAAATCCGTCAGCTGTCAGCCGTCATCCGTTCCGCACAGCCGTTACCCGCTCAGCTGTGCCACTGGAACACGACCTTGGTCCAGGTCGACCCGGGGCAGTTGCCCCAGACGTCCCACGCCTGCGGTCGGGCGCCGATCCACAGTCCGACGGACGACGTGCCGTTGGCGCAGTAGGTGATGGTGCGCAGCTGGCCGGAGTAGACGTTGCAGCGCCCCTCCCAGCGCCAGCCGTAGTTGGCCGTGATGACGCAGTGGTAGCCGGTGGCGGTCACCTCCGGCGACGTCGCGGCCGCGCCGGAGGTGATGGTCTGGTCGGCGGCCGGCGCCGCGGCGGCCGGCAGGGTGGCGGTCCCGAGCATGCCCAGGGCGGCCGCTCCGGCCATCCCGAACATGGCGATCTTCCTGGCGATGCAGCCTCGCATGGTGGTTCTCCTCGCTCAGCGGTTCCCATCGGGTGGGGTGCCCCGGCCGGCGTGGCGCTGGGAGAGGGGTGAACTCCCGCACTCCGTCCGGTCGATGACGAATTGCACACGAATGACTGCGCTGTGTGGGAGGACGGCTTATGATGTGACCTGTGTCACAACATGTCCGATGGGGCTGGGGACAGTTCCAACTGGGCGGTCGGGATGCCGATTTCCGGGGAGAACGGCATGGCGGAATGCAGCGGACGGTACACGGGCGGTCAGCGCAAGGACTTCGGTCCGGAGCCGCCGGAGCGCCAACCCGCCGACTTCAACCGGGTGTTCACTGAGCTGCTGCCCAGGCTCCAGCAGGCGGCCACGATGCTGGCCGGCAGCCCGCTCGCCGCTGGTGACGTCGTCCACGACGCGTACCTGCGGATAGCCCGCAGTCCGGAGCGTTTCCTCAGCCATCCGCAGCCGTACGCCTACGTGTTCACCACGATGACGAACATCCTGCGCGACCAGTGGCGCCGGGAGCGGCGCCGGGTGGCCCTGCCCGAGGTGCCGGAGTCGGGCGAAGCGGCGGGCTGCGGCCGGTCGGCGCTCGCCCCACCGACCGGCGGGATGGCCGAGTTGCAGGCGCGCTGGGAGGTGGTCCGGCTGCTCGGCTTCCTGACCGTCAAGCAGGCCCGGGTGGTGGTGCTGGTGGACCTCGACGGCTATTCCGTCGACGAGGCCGCCGAACTGCTCGGCCTGCACCGCAGCACCCTGGCCGTCACCCGTCGCCGCGCCCACCGTCGGCTGCGCGCCGTCCTGGAGCGGGAGCGCCGGCACGAGCCCTGACAGCCCGAGGGTCCCGGCCGGGCCCCGCCGCACCGGGCCGCCCCCGACGCACCGGACGGCTCCCGGCCGCATCGGACCGGGCCCCGCCGCACCGGGCCCGTCCCCGACGCACCGAACCGACGGCAAGTCGGCTGATGCGTCACCCCGGCCCGTACGCTGCAAATCGTGATCACGTACGAGGACCACAGTCTCCACGCCCTGGCCGAGGACGGCCGCTGGCCCGAGCTGCTCGCCGCCTACCGGCAGGGCCGGGCGGTCGCCGTCGCGCAGGCCGGGGAGGAGGCCGCGGTGGTTCTGACCGCGCCGCTCGGCCACCTGATCGCCTACGCGGCGCCGCCCGAACTGGCCGTCCGGCTGTTCGACGCGGACGGCGGCGAGGGGACGGTCGCCGGCGTCGGCGACCATGACGCCGGTCCGCTCTGGGAGGTGTTGGCGACCCGCCACTCCTGGCTGCGGCTGGCCCCGTTGCTCGGTCCGGCCCGGGTGCGCCGGCTGGTCGCGCACACCCGGGTGCTGCTCGGGGAGGACCTCTCGTACGGGGCCGAGCCCGACCCGGAGGGCGTGCCGCTGCGCCTGGAGCCCTGGGAGAAGGCGGGCTGGGACGAGGCCTCCCGGGTGCGCGAGTACCTGCCCGGCGGTGGAGCGCGCAGCGCGGTGCTGACCCTGCCGGCCAGCCGCGAGGGCCTGGGCGAGGTCGAGCTGCCGCAGCCGGTGGCCCGGCCGGGCGGGCAGCGGGTCACCCGGGGGCTGGGCGAGCTGGCCGCGCTGGTGCCCTGGGCGGAGGTGGTGTGCGTGCGCGGTCCGGCCCCGCTGGCGGCCGCCGTGCTGGCCCGGCGGCGGCGGGTGGTCGGCGGGTTCCTGCCGTTCGCGCTCGCCTATCCGGCGCTGGTGCAGGCCGCCGTGGTGGGCCGGACGCACGGCTGCGCGCACGGGCGGCTGAGGCTCTGGCGGGCGCTGGGCGCGATGGCCGGCGCGGACGGGCCGGGCCGCGCCGAGGTGGGCGCGCTGGTGGCCCGGATGCGCTGCTTCACCTGGCAGGAGCCGGCCGCCGGGCTGCGCCATCTGCACCTCGCGCTGGAGGATCCGGCCAGCGGGGTGGCCTGGGCGGTCAGCGGCTCGCAGGACTTCTGAGCGGTCTCCCTGAGCACTCCTGCGGGCTCCTGCGGGCTGCTCCTGAAGGCTCCTGAGGGCTGCTCCTGCGGGCTCCCGAGGGCCGCTCCCGAGGGCTCCCTCCGCGCGATCCCCGCTGGTGGCGGGAAAACGGGAACCCCCGGCCCGGCGCCGTTTCCGGGGGATGGTGTGAGGCGCCGGACCGGGGGAGTGCGGGGTGCTCGCTCAGCCGACGGCGGTCCCGGCTCCGGCGCCGGCCCCGACGGGGACGGTCTCCGGTGCGGGGCCCGAGGGGTCGGCGGCACCGGTGCCGCCGTGGCTGTCGACCAGCGTCAGCTCGTCGAACGGCAGCTCGCCGCCCAGCACCCGCTGGGCGCGCTCGGCGTCCAGTTCGCCGGTCCAGTGCCCGATCAGCACGGTCGCGACGGCGTTGCCGGCGAAGTTGGTGAGCGCCCGGGCCTCCGACATGAACCGGTCGATGCCGACGATCAGACCGACCCCGTCCACCAGCGCCGGCTTGTGCGACTGCAGTCCGCCGGCGAGGGTGGCCAGTCCGGCGCCGGTGACCCCGGCGGCGCCCTTGCTCGCGATCACCATGAACACCAGCAGCGAGAGCTGCTCGCCGATCGACATCGGCTTGTCCATCGCCTCGGAGATGAAGATCGAGGACATGGTGAGGTAGATCGCGGTGCCGTCGAGGTTGAAGCTGTAGCCGGTCGGCACGGTGATGCCGACGACCGGGCGGCTGACGCCCAGGTGCTCCATCTTGGCGATCAGGCGGGGCAGCGCGCTCTCGGAGGAGGAGGTGGAGAGGATCAGCAGGAACTCGCGCCCGAGGTACTTGAGCAGCGCGAACACATTGACCCCGGCGACCAGGCGGAGCAGTGCGCCGAGCACCACGACGACGAACAGCACGCAGGTCACGTAGAAGCCGATCATGATCACGGCGAGGCTCTTCAGCGCGTCGACGCCGGTCGCTCCGACCACCGCGGCCATCGCCCCGAAGGCGCCGACCGGCGCGACCCACATGATCATCGACATGATCCGGAAGACCAGCCGCTGGAGGTGCTCGATCCCGCGCAGCACCGGGGCGCCGGCCGTCCCCATCGCCTGCAGGGCGAAGCCGGCCAGCAGCGCGATCAGCAGGGTCTGCAGCACCTTGCCCTGGGTGAGGGCCGAGAACAGGGTGTCGGGGATCATCCCGAGCAGGAAGTCGGTGGTCGACTGGGCGCCGCCGGCGGTCGCCTGGGCGTGGCCGGACTTGGCGAGGGCGGCGGTCAGGTGGAGGCCGCCGCCGGGCTCCAGCAGGTTGCCGACGGCCATGCCGATGGCCAGGGCGATGGTCGACATGACGAGGAAGTAGCCGATGGCGAGGCCGCCGACCTTGCCGACCTTCGCGGCCTTGGTGACCGAGCCGATGCCCAGCACGATGGTGCAGAAGATCACCGGGCTGATCATCATCTTGATCAGGTTGACGAACCCGGTGCCGATCGGCTTCAGCTCCACGGCGAAGCCGGGGGCGACCAGTCCGACCACCACGCCCGCGATCACCGCGGCGATCACCGCGAGGTAGAGGTAGTGGGTCCGGTCCTTGCGTCTGGGTCCCCCCGCCGTGGCGGACTCGGTGATCGACATCTGCGGCTCCTTCGCCCTGCAGTCCTGGCGGCCCCGGGTGGTGGGCCGCTTTGACTATGGGGTTCCGGCGTGACGGAGGTCACGTTTGCGTTCATAGAGTTCACGGTGGGCGGGAACCGTCGGGCCACTGGGGGTGTCCGGGGCCGTGGTGCACACTGGCAGGCATGTCCGTGAGCACCACCCCCACCCGCTCGCGTCGCCGGTGGTTCCCCCTGTCGCGCCGGCTGGTCCGCAGCCTGGCCGGGCAGCTGTTCGTCGTCCAGGTGGTCATCGTCGCCGCCGTGGTCGCCGGCGGCGCGGTGCTCGCGTACCTGTTCACCGCCGAGCGCACCGAGGACGCGGCCCGCCGCGAGGTCACCTCGATCGCCCACGCCGTCGCCGACTCCCCCGCGGTGCGTTCCGCCGTCGCCGGGCCCGACCCGACCGCGGTGCTCCAGCCGTACGTCGAGCAGGTGCGCCAGGACTCCAGGGTCTCCTTCATCACCGTCATGGACACCGACGGGGTGCGCTGGACCCACCCGCTGCCCGAGCAGATCGGCAAGCGCTACCTCGGGCACATCGACTGGGCACTGGCCGGCGAGACCCGCAGCGAGACGTACACCGGCACGCTCGGCCCGTCCGTGCGGGTGGTCACCCCGGTGCTGGACGACCGGCACCGGGTGGTCGCGCTGGTCAGCGTCGGGCTGACGCTGGAGTCGATCTCCGACCAGCTGAGCGGCCCGCTGCTCGCCCTGGTCGGGGTCGCGGTCGCCGCTCTCGCGCTCGGCGGGGTGGGCACCTACCTCGCCAACTCCCGGCTGCGGCGGCACACCCACGGCATGCGGCCGGACGAACTCAGCCACCTCTACGAGTACCACCAGGCGACCCTGCGCTCGGTGCGGGAGGGGCTGATCCTGCTCGACCGTGCGCACCGGGTGGTGCTCTGCAACGACGCGGCCCGCGAACTGCTCGGGCTCGAAGGTGAGTTGGACGGGCGCCCGGTAGCGGAACTGGAACTGCCGGAGGCGCTGGTGGCCGCCGTCCTCGGTGAGGAGCCGGCACGGGACGAGGTGCACCTGACCGCCGAGCGGGTCGTGGTGCTCAACACCTCCACCATCGGCACCGGCCTCGGCCGGGTGGTGACCCTCCGCGACCACACCGAACTTCAGTCGCTGAGCGGCGAGCTGGACTCCGTCCGCGGCTTCACCGAGGCGCTCGGGGCACAGGCGCACGAGGCCGCCAACCGGCTGCACGCGGTGGTCTCGCTGATCGAACTCGGGCGCCACGAACAGGCGGTGGAGTTCGCCACCGCAGAACTCGCGCTCGCCCAGCAGCTCACCGACCGGGTGGTCGCGGCGGTCAGCGAGCCGGTGCTGGCCGCGCTGCTGCTCGGCAAGGCGGCCCAGGCGGCCGAGCGGGGCGTGGAGTTGACCCTCACCGAGGACAGCCGGATCGACGACGGGGTGCTCCCGCCCGGGCTCTCCGCCCGGGACCTGATCACCGTCCTCGGCAACCTGATCGACAACGCGGTGGACGCCGCGATCGCCGGGTCCGCCCAGAGCCCGTACGCGCCGGAGGTGACCGTCACGGCCCGGATCGACCCGGGCGGCGCGGCGGCCGGCCCGGGCGCCCGGGCCGCCTGCCTGCTGCTGCGGGTCGCCGACACCGGCGCGGGCATCGACCCGGCCGCCGTCGAGGACGTGTTCCGGCGCGGCTGGAGCACCAAGCAGGACGGCCACGGGCACGGCCTCGGGCTGGCGCTGGTCGCCCAGGCCGCCCGGCGCAACGGCGGAACCGTCGAGGTCGCGCGCGAACG
Organism: Kitasatospora sp. NPDC030952; assembly: GCF_055571335.1. Taxonomy (NCBI): domain Bacteria; kingdom Bacillati; phylum Actinomycetota; class Actinomycetes; order Kitasatosporales; family Streptomycetaceae; genus Kitasatospora; species Kitasatospora sp. NPDC030952. The sequence continues at coordinate 45,653 of NZ_JBVIFM010000006.1, read as the reverse complement.
CGGCGCGGTGCTCACCGTACGGTTGCCGCTGACCGGGGGCCCGGTCCGCTCCGACGAGTGCGAAGGGGTCCCGGCGTGACTGGCGTGACTGGCGTGAGCGACGGGGCGGGCGGAGTAGGCGGGGCGGGCGGCGGGATCTCCGTGCTGGTGGTGGAGGACGACCCGGTGGCCGCCGCCGCGCACACCCTCTACGTGGAGCGTGAGCCCGGCTTCCGCGCCGTCGGCACCGTGCACAGTTGCGCCGACGCGCTGCGCTTCCTGGAGCGGGCGCGGTCCGCCGGAACGCCCGTCGACCTCACCCTGCTCGACCTCTACCTGCCGGACGGCCACGGCCTCCAGCTGTGCCGCACGCTGCGCGCCGCCGGGCACGGCACCGACGTCATCGCGGTCACCTCGGCCCGCGACCTCGCGATGGTGCGCCAGGCGGTCTCGGCGGGGGTGGTGCAGTACCTGCTGAAACCGTTCAGCGCGGCGGCCCTGCACGACCGGCTGGAGCGCTACGCCCGCTACCGCGACAGCCTCGGGCGCACCGGCGAGGCCACCGGCCAGGACGAGGTCGACCAGGCGCTCGCCCTGCTCCGCACGCCCGAGCGCAACTCGCTGCCCAAGGGGCTGAGTGCGCCCACCCTGGACGCCGTGGCCTCGGTGTTGCGGGAGACCGCGACCGGACTGTCGGCGGCCGCGGCCGGTGCTGCCGCCGGGGTGTCCCGGATCACCGCGCGGCGCTACCTGGAACACCTGGTGGACACCGGGCGGGCGGTGCGCGAGCCGCAGTACGGGAGTGTCGGGCGGCCGGAGCTCTGCTACCGCTGGAAGGGGCGGTGAGGATCCCCGGCCACCGGTGGGGCGCGGGTGGATCCGGTCGACTCCGGCTGGGATCGGGCGGATTCGACGGGATCCGGTCGATGGCGGCCGGTTGCGGTCGGTTGTGGTCGGGGGCGGCCGGTGGCGTGTCGTCCCGGCGCGTCACTCGTTGAGCTCGGTCGGGGGTGGCGTACGCGAAACCGGGGGAGGTTCACTCACTCGGGTGGTTCTCGGTGCCCCCGAGGCATCCCGCCAGGTCGTCGGCGATAAAGTTAGGCTTACCTAACTTTTTCTGGGGGTTCGCCTTGTCGCTCGCCGCCGTACCCGCCCAGGCCGCTTCGGATGCCGCCGGGGCCCCGCCCTCCGGTGAGGCCATCCTGCGCCGCCAGCGCGTCCGCGAGTCCGCCGCCCGGACGTACGCCCGCTCCTTCCCGATCGTCCCTGTCCGGGCCCACGGCATGACCGTCGAGGGCGCCGACGGCCGCCGCTACCTGGACTGCCTCTCCGGCGCCGGAACGCTCGCCCTCGGACACAACCACCCCGTCGTGCTGCAGGCGATCCGCCGCACCCTCGACAGCGGCGCCCCGCTGCACCTGCTCGACCTCGCCACCGCCGAGAAGGACGACTTCACCAGCGCGCTGTTCGACAGCCTGCCCGCCGAGTTCGCGGCCCGCGCCCGGGTGCACTTCTGCGGACCGGCCGGGACGGACGCCGTCGAGGCCGCCCTCAAGCTGATGCAGACCGCCACCGGGCGCCCCGGCGCACTCGCCTTCACCGGCGCCTACCACGGCATGACGGCCGGCGCGCTCGCGCTCTCCGGCAACGTCGCCGTCAAGGAACCGCTGCCCAGCGGCGGCGAGGTGGTCCGGCTGCCCTACCCGTACGGCTACCGCTGCCCGTTCGGGGTCGGCGGCGAGGCGGGCGCCGAACTCGGCGTGACCTATGTGGAACGGCTGCTGGACGACCCCTCGGGCGGGGTGGTGCCGCCCGCCGCGATGATCCTGGAGGCCGTCCAGGGCGAGGGCGGGGTCGTCCCCGCGCCCGACGGCTGGCTGCGCGAGATGCGCCGGATCACCGCCGAACGCGGCATCCCGCTGATCGTCGACGAGGTGCAGACCGGCGTCGGGCGCACCGGCGCGATGTGGGCCGTCGAGCACAGCGGCATCGTGCCGGACGCCATGGTGCTCTCCAAGGCCATCGGCGGCAGCCTGCCGCTCGCCGTGGTCGTCTACCGCGAGGACTACGACGGCTGGCGGCCCGGCGCCCACACCGGCACCTTCCGCGGCAACACCCTCGCCATGGCCGCCGGCGCCGCGACCCTGCGGTACGTCGCCGCGCACGGGCTGGCCGAGCGGGCAGCCGTGGCCGGCGCCCGGATGACCGACCGGCTGCGAGAACTCGCCGCCGAACTGCCGGCGATCGGCGACGTGCGCGGGCGCGGACTGATGATCGGCGTCGAACTGGTCGACCCGACCGCCGAACCCGACGCCTGCGGCGCCCGGCCCGCCGATCCGGCGCTCGCCGTACGGGTCCGGGAGGCGTGCCTGGAGCGCGGGCTGATCGTCGAACTCGGCGGGCGGCACGACGCGGTGCTGCGGCTGCTGCCTCCGCTCACCATCACCGACGAGCAGATCGCGGCCGTCCTGGAGCGGCTGGCGGAGGCGATCGCGGCGGCCTCGGCGGCCTCGGCCTCGGCCCGGACCTCGGCGGCGGCCCCGGCGGTTGCTCCGGCCGCAGCCTCGGCCGCCGCTTCGGCCGCCCGGGGTGGGGCATGACCGACGACTCCGGGGCGGTGCCCGAACTGTCCGACGAGAGCGGCGACTTGGCCGCCCTCGCCGGTGGAGCGCGCGGACCGGGGGCGCTCGGCCCGCTGCTGGCCACCGTCCTCGACGCTCTGGATACCGGCACCGCGCTGCGCTCCGGACCGGTGCCCGCCGGCAGCCCGGCCGAGATCGCCGCCCTGGTCGCGGACGGGCTCTCCGGCGCCGGCGGGCGCGGCGCGCTGGCCCGGCTCACCGAACTGCTCGCCCACGGCGCCGCCGACCCCGCCGATCCGGCCTGCGCCGCCCACCTGCACTGCCCGCCGCTCGCCGTCGCGGCCGCCGCCGACCTCGCGGTCAGCGTGCTCAACCCCTCCCAGGACTCCTGGGACCAGGCCCCCGCCGCCACGGCCCTGGAGACCGCACTGCTCGCCGAACTCGCCGCCCTGGTCGGCTACGACCCGGCGCGCGCGGCCGGGGTGCTCACCTCCGGCGGCACCGAGTCCAACCTGATGGGGCTGATGCTGGCGCGGGACCAGAAGCTCGACGGCATCGTGGAGTTGGACGGCATCCCGGTCGGCGCCCGGCCGTGCATCCTCGCCTCCGAAGCGGCCCATTTCTCCGTCCAGCGCGCGGCCGCCCTGCTCGGGCTCGGCGAACGGTCCGTCCTCGCCGTCCCCGTCGACCGCCAACTGCGGATGCCCCCGCAGGAGTTGGAACGATCCCTGGCCGAGGCCAGCTGGGCCGGACGCACCCCGATCGCCGTCGTCGCCACCGCCGGCACCACCGACACCGGCGCCATCGACCCGCTGGACGCCGCCGCCGACCTGGCCGGCCGCTACGGCGCCTGGCTGCACGTCGACGCCGCGTACGGCGGCGGCGCGCTGCTCTCCGACCGGCTCGCCCCGCTGCTCGACGGCATCGCCCGCGCCGACTCCGTCTCCCTCGACTGGCACAAGCTCGGCTGGCAGCCCGCGGCCGCCGGGGTGTTCCTGGTCCGGCGGGCGGAGACGTACGTCTCGCTGGCGCGGCGCGCCGAGTACCTCAACCCGGTCGACGACGAGCAGGCCGGCTACCCCAGCCTGCTCGGCCGTTCGCTGCGCACCACCCGGCGGGCCGACGCCTTCAAACTCGCCGTCACCCTGCGCACCCTCGGCCGCGAGGGGCTCGGCCGGCTCGTCGACGCCTGCCACGACCTGGCGCTGGCGGCGGCGGCCGCCGTCCGGGCCGAACCCTCGCTCGAACTGCACGCCGAACCGGTCCTCACTGTGCTGCTGTTCCGCTACCGCCCGCCCGGGCTGACGGACGAGGCCGCCGTGGACGAGCTGAACGGGCAGCTGCGCCGGCTCCTGCTGCGCACCGGGCGCGCGGTGGTCGGGCGCACCGAACTGCCCGGGGACGGGCCGGGGCGGGTGCGGCTCAAGCTCACCCTGCTCAACCCGCACACCACGGCGGGGGAGGTGGGCGCGCTGCTGCGGGAGGTGGTTGGCGCGGGGCGCAAGGTCGCGGGGGAGCGGGCGGGGTAGCGGCGTCGTGGGGCGGGCGCCGGTGCGGGTCCGGCGTCGGCGTGGGTCGGCGTGGGGCGGGGGCGGGGGCGGGAGTCGGGCGGGCGGCCGTCAGGTGTTCAGCAGGATGCCGCGGGTCAGCTCCCAGGTGTCCGCGTCGGCGGCGATCAGGAGGCCGTCCTCGCAGCCCGGGGCCTCCGGGCGGTACGGGCTGCCGTCCATGCGGGCCGCGACGCCGCCGGCCTCGGTGAGCAGCAGCGAACCCGGGGCGTGGTCCCAGGGGAGGGTGCGCCAGTAGAAGATGAAGTCGACCCGGCCCTCGACGACCTCCGGGTACTCGATCCCGGCGGCGCTCCGGCCGGGGTCGATCTCGCCGAAGACCGAGCAGTTGGCCTCCATCCGGCGGCGGTCGGCCGGGTCGAGGAAGCGGCTCTTCAGGATGCCGGTCAGCTTCCGGGCGTCGGCGGGGGCCGGCGGGCGGGTGAGGCGTTCGCCGTCGCGCCAGGCGCCGGCGCCCAGTTCGGCGCGGTAGGCGGTCGCGGCGGCGGGCTGCCAGATCCAGGAGGCGACGGTCAGGCCGCCACGGACCAGCGAGCACATCACGGCGTAGTCGGGGCGGCCCGCGACGAAGTTGGAGGTGCCGTCCACCGGGTCGACCAGCCAGACGGCGGGCTCGTCGTGGATGGCCTGGGCGAGCGACGGATCGGCGGCCACGGCCTCCTCGCCGACCACCGGGACGGGCAGCAGCTCGTGCAGCCGGCGGGCGATGATCGCCTCGGCCTCGCGGTCGGCGATCGTCACGATCTCGCCGGGCGCCTTCTCCATCACCTCGCCGGCGCGGAGCGCCCGGAAACGCGGCTCCACCGCCTCGGCCGACGCCTCGGCGAGTATCTCCGCCACCTTGTCCATCAGCACGTTCGCGCTCCCTTCGCCGGTTACCACTTTCGCACGAGTGCGCGGAGCCGGTGTCGGCGGACGGGTGGCGGGGATCGGCCGGCGGGAGCGGGGAGGAGCGGCGAACAGATGACAGATGATGAAAGCTGTTATCTGTTATCTGAAATCTGTTCGCTGTCGGCTGGTGCCCGTCGTCTGTCCGCCGACCCCCGGTGAACCGATCGCCGTCAGCCGCCCAGGTAGTGGAACCCCGGGCGGGGGTGCATCAGGAACTCGTGGTGCGAGATGTTCCACCCGTACGCGCCCGCCATCGCGAACAGCACCCGGTCCCCGGCCCGCAGGCCGGCCGCGCCGTCCGCCGCCCGGGCCAGCACGTCCTTCGGGGTGCACAGCTGTCCGGCCAGGGTGGCCCGGCCGGTGCCGACCGCGGGGCGGGGCCACGGGTGCGGCCAGGCGTCCACCGGGAGCACCGCGAAGGGCTGGGAGTGCCCGCGGGTGGCGGGGGTGCGCAGGTGGTGGGTGCCGCCGCGGACCACCGCGAAGTCCTCGCCGTGGCTGCGCTTCACGTCCAGCACCTCGGTCGCGTACCAGCCGCAGTAGGCGGTCAGCGCTCGCCCGGGCTCGATCCGCAGGGTCAGCCCGGGGTGGGCGTCCAGCAGCTTGGCCAGGCCCTCACCGAAGGCTGTCCAGTCGAAGCGCCGCTCCGGGTCCTCGTAGTCCACCGCCATCCCGCCGCCGATGTTGACCTCGGTGAGCGGGAGGCCGTGCCGTGCGGCCAGGTCGGCCGACCAGGTGACGATCTGCTCGGCGACCGACAGCTGTTCCGCCGCCGCCAGCCCGCTGGCCAGGTGGGCGTGCACTCCGCGCAGGCGCAGCCGGTGTCCGAGCGGTCCACCGTCGGTGAGCAGCCGGACGCACTCCTCGGCCCGGTCCGGGTCGAGGCCGAACGGGGTGGGCCGTCCGCCCATCGCCAGCGGCACCGCGTCCAGGGCGTCGGTGGCCACCGGCAGGTTGACCCGCAGCAGGACGTCCACGCTCGCCCCGGGCCGCTCCGCCAGTACGGCGGCCAGCCGGTGCAGTTCCTGCTCGCTCTCGACGTGCCAGCGGTGCACCCCCGCGTCCACGGCGGCGGCGATTTCGGCCGGGGTCTTGCCCGGCCCGCCGAAGGCCAGCGGAGCGTCCGGTACGGCGGCCCGTACGTGCGCCAACTCCCCGCCGCTGGAGACCTCGTAGCCGTCGACGGCGGCACGCAGCGCGGTCAGTAGCGGCGCCTCCGGGTTGGCCTTGGCGGCGTAGTACAGCTCGACCCGGTCGGGCAGCGCGGCCCGGACGGCGGCGGCGTGCTCGCGCAGCGCGGCCAGGTCGTAGACGTAGGCGGGCAGTTCGTCGGGCGCGAGGTCGGCGACCCGCTGCTGGACGGTGTCGCGGTGCGCGGTGCTGCTCATCGAGGGGTGCTCCCGGTGGGAAGGTCGGCGGTCGTCGGGGTGATCGTCTGGGCGGTCGTCCGGCTGGTCGTCCGGCTGGTCGTCCGGGTGGTCATCCGGGCGGCCTCGGCGAGCACCGAGCCGGCCAGTGGGGAGGGCAGCCGGACGTACCCGGCCTCGCGGTCGGCCTTGCGCTCCCAGCGGGTCAGCAGGTTGGCCTTGGCGGGCAGCGGGACGCCGGCCAGCAGCGCCCGCAGCCGGGGCGGGCGTCCGTGCGCGGCGGCGTACTCCTCCAGGGTGTCCCGGACGGTCTGCCAGAGCGCGCCCTCCAGCTCGGGGTGGCGGTCCGCGAGGGCGGCGAGCAGCTCGGCGACGTGGTTGACCAGCAGGCAGTAGACCACCCGGTCCCAGCCGCGTTCGGCGTCGTAGGTCATCGGGCCGGCCACCTCGGGCGGCAGGGCGGCCAGCAGCTCGGCGTTCTGCTCGGGGACCAGCTTGGTGCCCTCCAGGTCGCGGAAGAGCACCTGTGCCGGACGGCCGTCCGGGTCGACGCCGATCAGTACGTTCTGCAGGTGCGGCTCCAGCACCACGCCGTGGTCGAAGTAGGCGGCCAGTACCGGCGGGAGGAGCAGTCGCAGGTAGTCGCGCCACCAGTCGAGGGCCCGGGCGTTGTCCGAACTACCGCCCAGCAGGCGGGAGATGTGCGCCGAGCTGGTCGGGTGCTCGTCGGCGACGGCGGCCGCGAGCAGCGGGGTGACGCCGGGGCGCAGCACGCCGCCGAGGCCCTCGCGCAGGATCAGGCCGAAGCCCTCGTAGAGCGCCTGGTCGGGGCGGCCGTCGGGGCCTGGCAGGGCGAGGGTGCGGAAGGCGGGCTCGCGAAGCATCGCCGCGTCCGGGAAGCGCCGGGCGAGGTCGGTGAGCACCGGGTCCAGCAGCCGGGTGAGTTCGACGGCGCCGGTGAGCTCGTAGGCGGCGTTCTTGCGCAGGCAGTTGGTGATGCGGACGTTGAGGCTGAACTTGAGGAAGGCGTCCGCGCCGTACAGGGTGCGCACCGAGGCGGTGGCGGCGAAGCTCTCGCCGCGCGGGCCGAGGTCGAGGACATCGCCGCGGGCCAGGGCGGCGCGCAACAGCGGGTGGTCGCCGATGAGTTGGTGCTGCCAGGGGTGGACGGGCAGCAGCCGGTAGCCGTCCGGCACCTCGCCGAGGCCGTCCAGTGCGGCGCTCGCTTCGGCGTCCAGGGACTGTTCGGCGAGCAGTTCGGCGCGGACGGCGAAGTGGCGCAGCGGGAAGGCCGCGCGGGACTCGGGGGCGTAGTGCCGCCAGTCGCCGCGGGCGGCGGAACGGGACTTGGGGGCCGGGTGGAAGCGGTGGCCGAACAGCAGGGCCTGCTCGGACTCCAGGTAGCGGTCCGTTCCGGCGGCCGGGCGGGCGACCAGGCCCGCGTCGACGCCCCGGTGGCTGGATGCCACCTGGTCGAGGAACTCCTCGTTCACCGTGCCGGTGCGCAACTCCAGTTCGTCCTGGGCGTACCCGGCGAGTTCGCGCCAGCCCAACTCGCGCCAGCCGTCCGGGGTTTCCTCGTACACCGGTCCGGTGAACCGGTGGGCGCCGAGCAGCGAGGTGCGGCGCAGGGCGACCCGCAGCAAGGTGCCGCGGCGCGGCAGGCGCAGCAGCAGCCGGCCGTCGTCGACGGCGGTCTGGTGCTCGGGCGCGGACACCTCGCGCAGCAGGCAGTTGAGCAGGGTGTGGGCCACCGCGTCGTCGGCGCCGGGCAGTTCGGCGTCGAGCGGTTCGGCGTCGAGCGGTTCGGCGCCGGGGCGTCCGTCGTCGAGCAGTTCGGATCCGGTCAGTTCGGATCCGGTCAGTCCGGTGGGGGCGGTGGGCGACGGGCTGGCGGGGAGGGTGGTGGGCCGGGCGGTCATCGGGGGCTCCTACGGGTCAGGAGGGTGAGCAGGGCGGCGGCCAGTGCGGCGACGGTGCCGGTGACGACCGGGGCGGCCGGTCCGCTGCTGCTGTTGGCGAGCGCGGCGGCCAGTCCGGCGGCGACGGCACCGCACTTGGAGACGGTTTCGCGGGTGCCGAACATCCGGCCCGGCGCGCGGCCGCGGGCGGCTTCGGCGGCGAGGACGGCGAGGCAGACCAGGCCGAAGGTCATGCCGAGGCCGAGCACCGCCCGGGTGAGGGCGAAGGTGAGCAGGGAGTGGGCCGGGGCGTGGCCGGCCAGTCCGACGGCGACCAGGGCGAAGCCCAGGGCGAGCCCGCTGCGGGGGCGCGCCTCGACGGCGGCGTGCACCCGCCCGGCACCGATCAGGTAGACCAGGTGCGGCAGCGCGAACAGCAGGCCCGCGACCGTGCCGTTGACGCCCGGCAGCCGCTGCTGGACCAGGGTGATCAGGTACGGGAAGGAGATGATGGTGGCGAAGACGAAGGCGAACTCGAAGGTGTAGAGCAGCCTGAGCGAGCCCGGCGGGTCGGCCGGCGCGGTGTCGCGGCCCGTCCGGGCGGCGGCCGGACGGGCGCGCTCCGGCAGGGAGTTGAGCAGGACCGCGGCCGTGAGCGGCAGCACCGCCATCACCAGGTACTGCCGGTGCGGGTCGATCCACGGCGACAGCGCGCCCACCAGGATCGGCGCGGCGACCAGCGCGGCCCGGGCGCTGCCCTGCATCAGGGTCAGCGCCTTGGACAGCTGGGAGCCGTCCAGGGCCGCGGCGAGGTAGCCGTTGGTGGCGGAGAAGGTGCCGCCGAGGAAGCCCTGGAGCACCAGCGCGATGGTGAACGCGGGCAGGCTGTCGGCCGCACCGGCGAGCAGGAAGGAGACCGCGAGGCCGAGTTGGGCGCGCAGCAGCAGCCGCTTCTGGCCGAAGCGGTCGGCCAGCCGGCCCCACAGCGGTGCGCCGAGGGCGGTGAAGACGGTCGGCACGATGTAGAGCAGCCCGGCCCAGTGCCCGCTGTGGTCGCCGAGGCCGGGCAGGATCTCGGTGAGGTAGGGCGGCAGGCCGAGGGCGGCGAAGGAGGCGACGAAGTAGCAGGCCGCCACCGCGTGCACCTGGCGCCGGTCCAGTCCGACGGCGTCGGCCGCGCGCGGCAGCGGCTCGGCGGTCACCATGAACGGTCCTTCGGCAGAAGGTAGTTGGGTCCGTCGGTGTAGTGCTTGTTGATGTCGGCGGCGCCGCTGCGCTCCTTGCTGAGCAGGGTGCCGGCGCTCACCATGGCCTTGACCGGCAGCCGTTCGGCGTCCAGCAGGGCGGTGCGCAGCGGCTGCCCGGCCGGGCCGAGGCGGTCGAGCGCCTCGGTGAGGACGGCGCGCAGCAGCTCCAGGCTCCGCTCCAGCGGCACCCGGCCGTGCTCGGCCAGGCCGAAGGCGAGCGAGGCCGTGCACAGGTGGCCGGTGATCGTGGTGAACAGGTCGGTGAGAGCCCCGTCCTGCTCGCCGAGGATCCGCGGGTCGCGGAACTCGGCGACCAGTGCCGCCAGTTCGGCGATCGGGGAGGCGGCCGTCCGGGCGGTGTTGACCCGGGGGCCGTCGTTGTCCTTGTAGAGCAGCCGCAGGCCGGAGCCGTCCAGGACCAGCGAGGTGTTCTGCTGGTGCGACTCCAGGGCGATGCCGTGGCCGAACAGGGTGGTCTGCCAGTCGACCAGCAGCCGCAGCAGGTCCTCGAACAGCGCGGGGACGGAACCGTGGTGGAAGCGGTCGGCCAGGTGGTCGATCACCAGCCGCCCGTCCGGCGCCCCGGCCAGCAGGGCGGCCAACGGGACGGTGACCGCCCCGTCCAGGCCGTCCGGGTAGCGGCGCAGCAGGACGGCGAGCAACTCGTCCTCGGCGTGGGCGTAGTGCTGCTCGTCGGCGTGCAGCACCCGGCCGGCGAAGCGCGGCTCCCCGGCGGCCACCGTCTCCACCAGCCGCTGTCCGACCGCGCCGTTGACCAGGGTGACCGGCTTGATGGTGCGCCGGTTGCGCAGGCCCAGGGTGGCGGTGGCGAGCGGCAGTTTGAGGTGGCAGGAAGGATCCTGGGCGACGGCGACAGTACGCATGGACAGCGTCGGCAGCACCTCGAGGTACGGCTCGGGGGCGAGCACCGCGCCGGGCGCGATCCGCGCGAAGTCCTCGCCGGCGGTGAGCGGGTGGACCGGGACGGTCTCGAACTCTCCCGGCACGCCCAGCTGTTCGGCGCTCGGCCACCAGGATGGCAGCGGCCCGTCGCCGTGCACGGTCAGCCGCCCGGCCGGCACGGCGAGCCAGCGCAGTTCGAAGCTGGGGTGGAACTCAGGTGCGTACGACCGCAGTTGGGGTTCGGTGAGACCGGAGCGGCCGCGCGCGGTGGGGTAGACCGGGTGGTCCAGGAAGGCGGCGAGTGCCTCGAAGCCCAGCGCGCCGCTCGGGCCGGTCCAGCCGGACACGTCCACGCCGTACCGCTCGGCGAGCCGGTCGAGCACCTCGGGCCGGACCCGCTCGTGCAGTTCCATGGTGGCGAGGGTCTGCCGGCACTCCTCGGCGAAGGCCAGGTGACCGGGGCGGTCCTGCGGGTGGGCGCGCTCCGCCAGCCGGGCGAGGACGGCGGTCAGGTCGGTGAGACGGGTGCCGTCCACCTCCAGGACCGGCAGCCGGGCGGCGTGGTCGCCCTGGAAGCCGTCGGGGGCGACCGGGAGGGCGAGTGTGCCGTCGGTCAGCCAGGGGCCGTCGGACCGCTGCTCCAGGACGCCGCCGGTGCGGAGGCCGAGCACGTCCTCGCGCAGCAGTGCGGACAGCACGCGCAGGGTGAGCTGTTCGGCGGGGGCGGGGGCAGGGGCGGGTGCGGGAGCCGGGGCCGGGTGCGGGGCCGGGGGTGCGGCGGTCAGCGTCGGCTCGGTCGGGGTCATGGGGTGATCTCCCAGCGGTTGGCGGCGATGAACTCCGCCACGGCGGTGTCCACCGCGCCCTGGTCCGGGCCGACCGCCCAGACGATGCCCAGGTAGTCGCGGTTGGTGCGGTAGAGCTCGTGCCGGGCGCCGAGCTCGCGCACCGGCAGGTAGGAGAGGGTGACGCCGTCGGCTCGTCGCTCGAAGTGCGGTTCGGGTGCGGCGGTCAGGGTGCCGGCCCGCTCCGCGCAGACCCGCTCGTGGCGGGCCCGACGGTCGGTACGGGCGCCGAGGTCGGCGGGCAGCCGCTCGCCGAGGTGGGCGCGCAGCACCAGCTCGAAGTAGGGGATCCCGAGGATCTCGGCGAGCATCAGGTCGCACTGGTCGCCGATGGCGCGGTAGTTGACCTCGATGATGCGGGCGCGGCCGTCCGGCTGGAGGACGAACTCGGTGTGGCAGGCGCCGAGTCCGACGCCGAGGGCGTCGAGTTGGGCGAGGACCTGGTCGACCACCGGCCGGGGGTGCGCCGGGGTGAAGGTCAGCACCTCCTCGATGAAGTCCGGCGGCGGGGAGAGCCGGGTGCGAAAGCCGCCGAGGACGTGCCGGGCCCGGCCGTCGCCGAGGGTCTCCAGGGTGCACAGCTCGCCGGCCAGGAACTCCTCGACCACCAGGGTGGCGCCGGGGCGGCGCTGCTGGATCTCCTTGACCCGCTGGGCGAGTTCGGCGGCGTCGGCGACCAGCGTGACGTCCTCGCTGGCGACGCCCTCGCGGGGCTTGACGATGCACGGGAACGGCGGGTTGAGGCCGGCCGGGTCCTGCCCGGGGGCCAGCTCGGCGGAGCTGACCTGGTCCAGCCCGGACTCGGCCAGGTGGCGGCGCAGTTCACCCTTGTTCTTGGCCCGCAGGGCGGCCTTCCAGTCCTTGCCGGCCAGGCCGAAGTACTCGGCGACCAGGGCGGTCTGGGTCTGCAGGTGGTCGCTGTTGCTGAACACCGCGTCGGGGGTGTGGTGCTGCGATATCAGCCCGATCACCTCGCGGAAGTCCTGGACGTCGCACTCCACCACCTCGCACGCCAACCCTGCTCTGGTGTAGGCGCGTTGGTGGTCCTCGACGTGGTCGGTGAGGACCGTGACGTCGAGTCCGAGCCGGGCGGCGGCGGGCAGGAAGCCGCGGGTGACCGAGTCTGTGGTGTTGAGGGCGAGCAGGTAGAGCCGCATGGGGGGTGTCCTCGGGGGGCGTGGTGACGGACGAGGGACGGCGAACAGATGACAGAGTCCGAAATCTGTTATCTGTGATCTGTTGGCTGACATCTGTCAGCTGAACTCTGAAATCTGTTCGCCATCAGCTGTTCGTGGAGGGCGAAGCGACGGCTACTTCGGCGCGTCCACGCCCGCCGCCTTGGCGATGTCGACGAGCATCGCGTCCGCGGCCTGCACGCCGATGCCGGACATCCAGGTCTCGTCCGGCACGGTGAACACCTTGTCGTTCTTGACGGCGTTCAGGCCCTTCCAGACCGGGGTCTGCTGGACCTCGCTCTCCTTGGTCTTGGTCGGGTCGTCGGCCGTGGTGACGAACACCAGGTCGGCGTCGGCCTGGCTGATCTGCTCGGCGCTGACCTCGATGATGTTCTTGTCCACGTCCTGCGAGGCCGGGCGGGTCAGGCCGACGTCCTTGAGCACCACACCGCTGTAGGAGGCCTTGGCGTACAGCCGGGTCGGGCCGGCCACGAAGCGGACCACCGAGGCGGTCGGCATCGTCCCGTTGTACTTCGCCTTGATCGCCTCGCCCAGCTTGTGCGCCCGCTCCTCGTAGTCGGCCAGCGCCTTCTTCGCCTCGTCCTCCTTGCCGAGCGCCTGGGCGTACAGCGCCAGGTTCTCCTTCCACGGGAAGCCGGTGGTCTCGGCCAGCACGGTCGGCGCGATCGCGTTCAGCTGGTCGTACACCTTGGCGTGCCGGACCTTGGAGGAGAGGATCAGGTCGGGCTTGAGGGAGGCGATCAGCTCCAGGTTCGGCTCGTTCATCGGGCCGACGTCCTTGGTGTCCTTGATCTTGTCCTTGAGGTAGTTCGGGAACCCGCCCTCGGTCTTCATGTGCGGGGACACCGCGCCGACCGGGGTGATGCCGAGCAGCGTGACGTCGTCCAGCTCGCCGCTGTCCAGCACCACGACGCGCTTGGGCTGCGCCTTGATCTGGGCGGTCCCGGCGGCGTGCTTGACGCTGCGCGGGAACCCGGCGGCGGTGCCGGCCGAGGCGCCGGCGGAGGCGGAGTCGCCGCCCGACTTGGCGCTGTCACCGGTGCTGCCGCAGGCGGCGAGGAGCGTGGCGGACAGCGTGACGGCGAGGACGGCGACGGGGAGTCGGCGGTTCATCGGAGTTCCTTGGATCGGGTCGAACGGGGGGACGGGAGAAGGGGGTTCGGGTCAGACGGCGGTGGCGGCGACAGCGGTGGACGCGGCAGGCGCGGTGCCGGTGGTCGCGGTGCCTGCGGGCGAGGTGGCGGCGGGCGCAGTGGCGGCGCGGACCCGGGCACGCGGCACGACCAGCGGGGTGCCGGTCTCCGGGTCGGGCACCACCCGGCACGGCACGCCGAACACGGCCTCCACCAGCTCGGCCGTCAGCACCTCGGCGGGCGGACCGGCCGCGGCGAGCCGCCCGTCCTTGAGCACCACCAGGTGGTCGGCGTACCGCGCGGCCTGCCCGAGGTCGTGCAGCACCATGACGACGGTGCGTCCGGCCTCGGCGTGCAGGTCGGCGACCAGGTCCAGCACGTCGAGCTGGTGCCGCAGGTCGAGGAAGGTGGTCGGCTCGTCGAGCAGCAGCAGGTCGGTCTCCTGGGCGAGGGCGAGGGCGATCCAGACCCGCTGGCGCTGACCGCCGGAGAGCCGGTCGACCTGCCGGTCGCGCAGTTCGGCGGTGCCGGTGCGCGCCAGCGCCTCCTCGACCGCCGTCTGGTCGGCCTTGGACCACGGGCTGAGCATCCGCTGGTGCGGGTAGCGGCCGAGCCGTACCAGCGCCTCGACGGTGACCGCCTCGGGCGTGACCGGCTGCTGCGGCAGCAGGCCCATCCGCTTGGCGAGGGTGCGGGCGGGCATCCGGTGGATGTCGGCGCCGTCCAGGGTGACGGTGCCGGCGGCCGGGTCGAGCAGTCGGACGAGGCCGCGCAGCAGGGTCGACTTGCCGCAGGCGTTCGGTCCGACGATCGCGGTGACGGCGCCGCCGGGCAGTTCGAGATCGAGCCCGTCCACGATGGTGCGGTCGCCGTAGCGCAGGGCGAGGCCGTGGGCGGCGAGCCGGTTGGACTCCGTGGGGCTGGTCATCAGCTGCTCCTCTGGGGAAGCCGGCCCTGGCGGATCATCAGCACCAGGAGCCAGGGCGCGCCGAGGGTGGCGGTGACGGCACCGACCGGCAGGCCGTGGACGGGGATCACGTGCAGGACGAGGAGGTCGGCGGAGAGCAGCAGCACGGCGCCGGTGAGCGCGGTGAGGCCGAGGGTGCCGGGGGTGGGCGGTCCGGCGAGCAGCCGGACCAGGTGGGGGACGGCGAGCGCGACGAAGGCGACCGGCCCGGTGAGGGCGGCGGCCAGCGAGGCGAGGGTGATGGTGAGCAGCAGCAGCCAGAGCCGGTCCCGGGCGGCGTCGAGGCCGAGGCCGCCGGCCGAGTCGTCGCCGAGGTCGAGGACGGCGACCCGCCGCTGGCAGAGCACCACGGCCCCGGCGGTCAGCGCGATGGCGGTGCCGCCGATCCACACCTCGGTCCAGTTGCGCCCGTACAGCGAGCCGGTGGTCCACTGCATCGCGGAGGAGGCCAGCTCGGCCGGGAACCGTACGATCATCAGGTTCACGGCGGCGGCCAGGCCCTGCTGGACCGCCAGACCGACCAGCACCAACCGGGTCACGGCCATCCGGGAGCGCCAGGCGAAGCCGCCCAGCAGCAGCGCGGCGAGCAGTCCGCCGCCGACCGCGGCCAGCGGGATGAACTGCTGGGAGGCGCCGGTGGCGAGCATCAGCACCGCGCCGAAGGAGGCGCCGCCGGTGATGCCGATGGTGTCGGGGGCGGCCAGCGGGTTGCGGAACAGCCGCTGCAGCATCGAGCCGGCCATCGCCAGTCCGGCGCCCGCGATCAGCGCCGACACCACCCGCGGCGCCCGGAACCGCTGCACCACCAGGACGTCGCCGGGCTCGCCCTGACCGAACAGGGCGCGCAGCGCGTCCCAGGCGGAGATGTTCACCTGGCCGGTGCCGAGCGCGATGCCGGTGAGCAGCACCAGCAGGGCGACGGCCAGCAGCGACCAGGCGGCGGTACGGGCCCGGCGGCGCGCGATCGCGCTCAGCGGGGCGGCGAGCGGGCTCATGCGCCCACCGCGCTCCGCTCGTCCGACGCTTCGCTCGACGGGGGCTTCGCTCACGGTGCCCCTCTGGACGGTTCGCTCGTTCCGCGCGCTCACTTGGCCACCTTCCGGGCCAGCACCGCGAGCAGCGGCGCGCCGAGGAAGGCGGTCACGATGCCGACCTCGATCTCGGAGGGCCGCACCACGAGCCGGCCGAGCACGTCGGCGGCGAGCAGCAGCAGCGGGCCGGTGATCAGACAGCCGGGCAGCAGCCAGCGGTGGTCGTTGCCGAGCAGCGCGCGGACCAGGTGCGGCGCGGCCAGTCCGATGAACGCCACCGGGCCGGAGACGGCGACCGCGCTGCCCGCGAGCAGGACCACGGCGAGTCCGCCGACCACCCGGATCCGGGCCACCGGCACGCCCAGCGCCTGGGCGGTCTCGTCGCCCAGGGCCAGCGCGTTGAGCGCGGGGGAGATCGCGAAGGCGGCCACCAGGCCGAGCACCAGGAACGGCAGCACGGGGGTGAGGGTGTCCAGGTGCCGCCCGGCGATCGAGCCGGCCAGCCAGAACCGGGCCTCGTCCAGGGTGCGGTGACTGGCCAGCATCAGCGCGGAGGTCCAGGAGGTGAGCACCACGGTGAGCACCGTGCCGCCGAGCGCCAGCCGGACCGGGTCGAGGTCCCCGCCGCGGCGGGACATGGTGTACGCGGCGACGGCGGCGACGGCCGCCCCGGCGAAGGCGAACCAGACGTACTGGGACGGCCGGGACAGTCCCAGCGCGTAGATCGCGGCGACCACGGCGAGGCTCGCGCCGGCGTTGATGCCGAGGGTGACCGGGGAGGCCAGCGGATTGCGGGTGACGCCCTGGGCGACCGCCCCGGCGACGCCGAGCGCGGCCCCGACGGCCAGTCCGATGAGTGTGCGCGGGACCCGAAGGCCCGTCACCACATCGGCGTCCCCGCCGTGGGCGGCGCCGGTGAGGGCGTCGACGACGGTGGACAGCGGGATGGCTCGGGAGCCCAGCGCGAGGCTCAGAGCGGCGCACAGGACGAGCGCGCACGCTCCGGCGATCAGCAGCAGGGGCCGCCGGATCGCCGGGGAACGGGGCGTCGCCGGGGCCGTGGTGGCCGGCGGGTCGGTTCTCAACACGAGTCGATATCTTAGGTTAGGTTTGCCTAAGTTCGTCAAGGTCGAGTCGATGGGCGGGCGAGGGCGACCGTTGGGGTGGCCGGGCGGTTGGTGCACCCCCTGAGGCATTGTAAGGTGAGGCTCACCTTAATCGATCACTCGGAGTCGATGTCGATCTCGGGAGCGCCGATGGTCCCCGGAACACCCCTGCCCGTCGCGCCGGGCCCCGTCCACACGGTCGCGCCGGCTTCTGTCCCGACTGTTGCGTCGGCTGCCGCCCCGCCCGTCGCGTCGGCTGCCACGCGGCCTGACGCTCCGGCTGCCGCCCCGCCCGGCGCTCCGGCTGCCACGCTGCCTGGTGCTCCGGCTGCCACGCTGGTCCGCGACTACGAGCGGCTGCGCGAACTCTGCCCCGTCCTGCGGCTGCACCTGCTCGACCCCGCCGAGCCCGACCCGTCGGCCGCCGACGGCTGGTACTCCGGCGCCCGACTGGCCACCGACGAACGGGCGTTGGCCGCCGTCCTGGCCGGCCAGGAGGCCCGCATCGCCGCCGAACACGGCTGCGCGCCCCGCCCGCACGTCACCGCCTCCCGGCTGCTCCACCACTACGCCTGGACCGCCTGCCTGCTGATCGCCGGTCCCTGGCACCTGGCCCGGCGGGTCCCCGCCGTCGACCCCGCCGACCTCTGGCTGCACGCCCCCACCGGCGAGCTCGCACTGCGCCCGCGCGGCCACGCCACCCACCCCGGCGACGACGAACTGCGCGCCGAACTGCGAGCCGCCGTGGTCGCCCACCTCGAACCGGTGCTCGCCGCCTTCGCCGGCCCGACCCGGCGCCGCGACCGCGCGCTCTGGGGCATGGTGACCGACGACCTCGCCTCCGCCGTCTGGTACCTCGGTCGGATGCTCGACGCCGCTCGGATGCTCGACGCCGCCGCCCCCGGGAACGCCGAGGGCGCAGGGGACGAGCCGGACTCCGGGGCCGGTGGAACCGCGGGCGAGGACGCCGCCGTGGCCGCCGCCGCAGCCCTGCTGCCCGGCGGCACCCGACCGCTGGCCGGAGCCGCCGACTTCCGCCGGCTGCGCACCCCGGACGGCCGCGAGCACCACACCCGGACCCGGCTCGGCTGCTGCCTCTACTACGCCGTCAAGCCGGAGGCCGTCGCCTGTCTGACCTGCCCGCGCAC
This sequence comes from Kitasatospora sp. NPDC030952, assembly GCF_055571335.1. Lineage (NCBI taxonomy): Bacteria > Bacillati > Actinomycetota > Actinomycetes > Kitasatosporales > Streptomycetaceae > Kitasatospora > Kitasatospora sp. NPDC030952. The sequence continues at coordinate 27,789 of NZ_JBVIFM010000006.1, read as the reverse complement.
CGGCGACGAGGAGCGGCTGCGCCGGTTCTGACGGCGGGAGTTCGAAGACACGCCCTACCGCTGTGCGCCCTCGTCGCCCTCGGGCTGTCGCCGCAGCACCGCCACGCCCCGGTCCAGGTCCACCCCGAAGTGCGGCGGCGCCCCGGCCTCGGTGTCGTCCCGGCGCGAGGCCTGCTCCCGCCGCTGCTCGACCTGGATCCGCTTGCCCGGGCTGAACATCGCGTGCAACTCGTCCAGCAGACCGCCACCGCCACCGCCGACCCCGACCCCGGGCCTGCTCCGGCGGTGCGGCGAGGACTCGTCCCGGACCTGCAAGCCGGCCAGCACCACCAGCCCGACCAGTACCGCCACCACGCACACCACGCCCACGATCAACCCCATGTCCGGTCCAACGCGCGACCGTCGCAACGGCGTTCCCGCTTCCGGGCATCCACGGGTTACGCTGCCCACGGATCCTAAGGAGAGCTCTCACCCATGACCGTGCGCGGAACCCTCGTGGACATCCCGACGGCGGACGGCCCCGCCGACGCCTACCTCACCCACCCCGACGACGGCCGGCCCCACCCCGGCGTCCTGCTCTACCAGGACGCCTTCGGGCTCCGGCCCCACCTGAAGGCCATGGCCGACCGGATCGCCGAGGCCGGTTACACCGTCCTCGTCCCCAACGTGTACTACCGCAGCGGCCGGGCGCCGCTGGTCGAACTGCCCGAGTTGATCGACGTCGAGCAGTGCGATGAGGTCTTCGCCCAGATCGGCCCGCTGCTCCTGCCCGCCACCGCCCCGGACGTGGTGCTCCGCGACGCGGACGCCTACCTGGCCTGGTTCGCCGGCTCCCCGCTGGTCACGGACGGCCCGATCGGCGTCACCGGCTACTGCCTCGGCGCCTACCTCGCCCTGCGCACCGCCATCGGCCACCCGGACCGGGTCGCCGCCGCGGCCGGCTTCCACGGCGGCCGCCTCGTCACCGACCGCCCGGACAGCCCGCACCTGGAGGTCGGACGGGTCACCGCCGAGCTGTACTTCGGCCACGCCGACCAGGACGAGTCGATGACGCCCGAGCAGATCACCCGGCTCGACGAGGCCCTCACGGCGGCCGGCGTCCGCCACCGGTCGGAGGTGTACGAGGGCGCCGGGCACGGCTACACCCAGGCCGACACCACCCGCTACGACGCGGTCGGCGACGCCCGGCACTGGTCGGCGCTGTTCGACCTGCTGAAGCGCAACCTGCCGGCCTGATCGCGGGACCGGCGCCCGGTCGGGTCGACCCCGGCCGGGCGCCGGTCTGTCGGCCCCCGATCCGCCGGTCGTAGAGTGGGCGCTGGGGGCAGGGCGCGGTCGGTCGGGCCGCGCGGATGGCGGGCCCCGTCGACGAACTCACGGGGGCCGTACGTGCCGAACGGATGGAACACGCGAACCGGCCTGCGCCTCGACGGAGTTCAGGAAGCCGTCGCCGAGGTGCTGGCCGAGCACACGCCTGGCGGGCTCCGAGCAGGTGAACTCGACCGCGGCGGACGGGCGTTGCGCTGGCTGGAGGCCGGGCCGGTCGCCGCTGCACCGATCGTCCTGGTCGCGGGCAACGGCACGTCCTCGCTCACCTGGGCCCCGCTGCTGCCCGAACTCGCCGAACTGGGCCGGATCGTGGCGTACGACCGGGCCGGCCTCGGCGCGAGCGACCCCGACCGCGCCCCGGTCCTGACCCTCGCGGCGCAGGTCGGCGACCTCGCCGCCCGGGGTGTGCACAGGATGGTGCCCGGTGTCGGGCACGCCGTCCACGAGGACCGGCCGGGGGTGGTCGCCGCGGCCGTCCGGGAGGTGTCCGAGCAGGTCCGAATCGCCCGGGAGGCCGGATTTTGAGGCCTGGTGGCCCCTGCTGAGCCGAGGGCACCCTCTGGCACACTGAGTGCCGACGACCCGGGGGAGGGTCATGACACCTGGGGGCAGGGGAGATGAGTAGCGCGGGCACCGTGCTCGGCGGGCGGTACACGCTGGTCGAGAAGATCGGCGGCGGGGGGATGGGCTCGGTCTGGCGGGCCGAGGACCAGGTGCTGGCCCGGTCGGTGGCCGTCAAGATCCTCCGGGCGGACCTGTTCGAGGACGGTACCGCCGTGCAACGGTTCCGCCGCGAGGCCCAGTTGGTCGCGGCGATCGACCACCCCGGCATCGTGGGCGTGCACGACTACGGCGAGAGCGGCGAGAGCGGTGAGGACCGCGAGGACCGCGAGGGTGCCGAGGGCGGCGACGAGCACTGCGCCTACATCGTGATGGACCTGATCGAGGGCCGGCCGCTGGACCGGGTGCTCAAGGAGGACGGTCCGCTGAGCGCCCAGCGCGCCCTGCGCCTGCTCGCCGAAGCCCTGGACGCGCTGCACGCCGCCCACCGGCGGGGCATCGTGCACCGCGACCTCAAGCCCTCCAACCTGATGGTGCGCGAGGACGGCGGGGTGGTCGTCACCGACTTCGGCATCGCCCGGGCCGTCGCCAGCACCAAGCTCACCGCGCCCTACGCGATCATCGGCACCGCGGCCTACATGTCCCCCGAGCAGGCCTCCGGGGAGGCCACCGGCCCGGCCTCCGACCTCTACTCGATCGGCGTGGTCTGCTACGAACTGCTGGTCGGCCGGGTGCCGTACCAGGGGGAGGGGCCGCTGCAGGTCGCGCTCAAGCACGTCAACCAGCCGGTGCCGGAGCTGCCGGAGACCTTCCCGGCGGCGGTGCGGGCGCTGGTCGCCACCGCGCTGGCCAAGAGCCCCGAGGACCGTTTCGAGAGCGCCGCCGGGATGGCGGCGGCGGCCCGGGTGGCGATCGGCCTGCCGGGCGCGGCGCGGAAGGCGGCGGACACCGCGACGATCGACCTGCGGGAGGGGGCGGCGGCGGTACCGGCGGTGGTCCCGGGCGGGGCCGCCGCACCGGCCGGACCGGAGCAGGTGGTGAAGGTGGACCCGCGGGCGGAGACCGAGGCGGGCCGGCGCCGTTCGCGCCGCACCCTGCTGCTGCCGGTCGTCGTCCCGATCGTCATCTCGGTGGGCACGGCGACCGCGCTGTTCGTCGATCGCGGCCCCGGCAGTGCCGACGCGGCCGCGCCGCCGGCCGCCCTGCCCACCGTGGTGGTGACCGTCCCGGCCGCCCCGGGCACCACCAGCGAGGCCGCCACCACCTCCGCGCCCGCCACCCCGCAGCCGACCGACACCCCGTCGGGCACCCCCGCAGCGGGCCAGCCGTCGGCGGGCGCCCAACTGCCCGTCACGGCACCGGCCCAGGGCGGGAACAGCGGCGGGAACGGCGGCGGGAACGGCGGCGGGAACGGCGGCGGACCGGGGCACGGCGGCCGTACCAACCCCGGCGGGGGCACGAACCCGGGCGGTGGTGCGAACCCCGGTGGCTCGGCGCCCGGCGGCTCCGCCGGCGGCCAGGCCAACCAGCCCGCCGGCGGGGGCGGTACGGCCGACCAGCCTCCCGCCAAGCCCGGCAACTCGACCTCGCAGGGCGGCGGTTCGGGTAGCGCGTCGACCGGTGGCAACCCTCGGCCGCCGTCCTGCGGCGGCGGCAACTGGAGCTCCATCGTCAGCGTCCGGGACGGCCGTCCGATCGGGATGCGTGACGACAACCTGAACGGGGACAACCCGCTCGTCCTCGGCGGCGCCTCGCAGTACGGCTGGGTGCGTTCCACCGATCCGGGCAACTGGATCGTGTTCAACGCCTGCAACAGCGGCGGCCCCCAGTTGGTCCAGACCATGGATGGCAAGGTGGTGCTGAGCAACGGCTTCAGCTTCCTCACCCGGTGGACGGTCCGGGCCGGCAGTACCGCGGGGTCGTACACCCTGGCCGACTACCAGAACCAGTCCTGCATGACGGACAACGGGCCGGGCAACGCCGTCACCATGGTCACCTGCACGCCCGGGAACACGGCCCAGGAATGGCGGCTGCAGTGACGCACCGCCATGGCGGTGCGGTGCTCTGCCCGGTGCACCGGTCGAGTCTCTAGCAGACCGCCGTTCGGCGGGCAAGGGTGGTCGGTGGCGGGACCTCGCCACCCGGGTGTCAAGGGTATGTATGGAAAGTTCTACAGAGATGTAAAAGTCGATCGGCCTGTGATCAACAATGATCAACAGCGATCGCCGGATTGACGGTCGACGGGCGACCGGCCGTCGACGCAGGCGGTTCGGCGCTGGTTCGATCCGGGACCCTCTGCAAGACGCCGTGGATTGCCCCGATTTGACCGTCCTTTGAATTCCTTTGCCAACTGGCGGGACCTGGCCAATAACTGAGGCAGACCTGTCAATTCACCTGCTGGATTGTCATGCTTCTGGTCATCCCCCAGCGGTAGCCCCCACCCCCACCCCTCGGTGGCGAGCCGCTCGACCGTACGGGGTTTCAGCACGTCAGCGCCCGTTCCGCCCCACAGGTGCCGACCCCGGCCCCCGGGACGTGGTGCGACCGCGCCCACACGCGGTTTCCCGGAAGGACTCGCACGTGAAGCGAAAGCTCGCCGCTGTAGCCGTACTCTCGGCCACGGCCATGTTGACCGGTGTCGTCCAGGTGACCACCACCGCCGTCGCCCAGGCCACCCCCGCGGCCCCCTCGCTGCAGGCGCAGGCCGCCCAGCAGCACGAGGCCGTGCTCGCGGTGGCCAGCGGCCAGTCCGCGCCGCTCGCCAAGACGCTCGGCCTGGGCTCCCAGGAGAAGCTGGTCGCCAAGGACGCCGTCGTCGACAAGGACGGCACCCGGCACCTGCGCTTCGAGCGCACCTACGCCGGCCTCCCGGTGATCGGCGGCGACCTGGTCGTCCACCAGAAGGCCGACGGTGCCGTGAAGTCGGTCGACAAGGCGGTCGCCGCTCAGATCGCGCTGCCGAGCCTGAGCCCGAAGATCCCGGCCGACAAGGCCGCCGACCAGGCCTCCGGCACGGTCAAGGCCACCATCGGGCAGACCATCGACGCCGACGAGTCCCCGCTGGCCGACGTCCACCAGGTCGGCAAGGCCCAGCTGGTCGTGTGGGCCACCGACGGCACCCCGCGGCTCGCCTACCGCACCACCGTGGAGGGCGTGCGCGCCGACGGCACCCCGAGCGCCCAGATCCTGGTCACCGACGCGGCCGACGGCAAGGTCCTCTCCACCCACGAGAAGATCGAGACCGCCGCCGGCACCGGCACCGGCATCTTCGTCGGCAAGGTCGGGCTGAACACCAACCAGAACGGCTCGCAGTACGAGCTCAAGGACACCAGCCGCGGCGGCCAGTCCACCGTCGACATGAGCAACAGCGAGTCGGGCAGCGGGTCGCTGTTCGCGAACACCAGCAACAGCTTCGGCGACGGCACCAACAGCAACCGCGAATCCGCCGCCGTGGACGCCCAGTTCGGCGCCGCCACCACCTGGGACTTCTACAAGAACACCTTCGGTCGCAACGGCATCCGCAACGACGGCGTCGGCGCCCTCAGCCGGGTCCACTACGGCTCCAACTACGTCAACGCGTTCTGGAGCGACGACTGCTTCTGCATGTCGTACGGCGACGGCAGCGGCGACGCCGCCCCGCTCACCGAGATCGACGTGGCCGGCCACGAGATGAGCCACGGCGTCACCGCGGCCACCGCCAACCTGAACTACTCGGGCGAGTCCGGCGGCCTCAACGAGGCCACCTCCGACATCATGGGCACCATGGTGGAGTGGTACGCCAACCTGCCCTCCAACCCGCCGAACTACTGGATCGGCGAGCTGATCAACCTGCGCGGCGACGGCAGCCCGCTCCGCTACATGGACCAGCCCAGCAAGGACGGCTCCTCGGCCGACTCCTGGGACGCCAACGTCGGCAACCTGGACGTGCACTACTCGTCCGGTGTGGCGAACCACTTCTTCTACCTGCTGTCCGAGGGCAGCGGCGCGAAGACGATCAACGGGTTCAGCTACAACAGCCCGACGGCCGACGGCTCTTCGCTGGCGGGCATCGGCCGCGACAAGGCCGCGCAGATCTGGTACAAGGCGCTGACGGCGTACTTCACCTCGACGACCGACTACGCGGGCGCCCGTGCGGCCACCCTCAGCGCGGCGTCGGACCTGTATGGCGCGAACAGCGCCGAGTACAACGCGGTCGCGGCCACCTGGACCGCGGTCAACGTCAACTGACTCGGGTGTGAACCGGGTTCGGGCCTGAGTTGGGCAGGCCCGGCCCGGGGCACGCCCGAGCGGGGTCCGGCCGGACTGTGGGTGCCGAACGGCCGGACCTGACGGCGGGGGCGACGGTGTGCGGACCACCGTCGCCCCCGCCGTCGTCCGTGCTCGACTGCCCTGTGTGGCCGTGGTTTCGGGTGGCTGACGGCGGGGCGGCTGACAGCTGGCTGGTGGCCGGCCGGCTGGCGGCAGGTGGAGGTGGTGGGTCGAGGGGGTGGGTCGAGGTGGCGGGTCAGGCGAGATCCTGGGCGACCTCCCACACGTGTCCCGCCGGGTCGGCGAAGGCCGCCGTCCGCCGGCCCCACGGCCGGTCCACCGGCCCGTTCAGCAACGCGACGCCGCGCTCGGCCAGTTGGGCGCAGACCGCGTCCACGTCCGGCACCCGAACCGTGAGCAGCGCCCGCACCCCCGTGGCGGGCGCTGCCACCGGGGCCGGCTCGACCAGTTCGGGCGCCTGGTCCGCCGCGAGCAGGTTGACCAGCAGGTTGCGCAGCCGGACGACGGCCGAGGCGTCGTCCTCGTAGACCACCGGGAGGCCGAAGACCTCCTGGTAGAAGGCCTTCGTGGCGGGGACGTCCGCCGCGAAGAGCGTGATGGCTTCCAGTTCGTCCAGATCGGTGTGATCGGTGTGCACGGGTGCCTCCGGTCGTCGCGGGTTCACGACGAGGGTGGCACGGGGGACTGACAGTTCTCCGATGACGCTGCGTCAGTTCGCTGCTGTGGTACCGATGTGGCGGTCCTGGGCGGTGAGGACGGCGTCGGCGTGGACATCGGCCCAGGCGCCGAGCGCGCGGATCGGACCGAGCAGCGCGACGCCCGCCCCGGTCAGGGTGTAGTCGACGCGGGGCGGGGCCTCGGCGTAACGGCGGTGCTCCACCAGGCCGTTGTACTCCAGCCGGCGCAGCGTTTCGTTGAGCACCTTCGGGCTGAGTCCGCCGATCCGGTCCAGCAGCGCGCGGGGGCGCATCGGGCCCTGTTCGCCGAGGACGTACACCACCACGCTGTCCCAGCGGTTGGCGATCACCTCGAAGGCCAGCCGGGCGCGGCAGTCCGCGGCGAACACCCTGCCGCCCGGGTCGCCGCCGGGGGTGCCGTCGAGGGCGTCGTCGGGGGCGCCGTCCGGCCGGTCTTCGCTCGCGTCCTCGGTCCGCATGCCGTCATCCTGCCCGATCCGTTGCACACCCAGCGGTGTGCATCGACCCCTCTAGCGTCCGGAGTACGGCACAGGACGTGATGTGAGGAGTGGATGGGCCATGCGGATCGGCATACTCGGGACGGGATCCATGGCGGCCGCGCTCGGCCGCGCCTGGGTGTGGGCCGGGCACGAGGTCCTGGTGGGCGGGCGGGACGCGGACGCGGCCCGGAAGCTCGCCGGGGCGATCGGCGCCTCGGGCGGCGGTGACCCAGCGGAGGCGGCGCGGTTCGGGCAGGCGGTGCTGGTCGCGCTGCCGGCCGGCGTGGCGGAGCAGGTGGTCGCCTCGCTGGCCGACCAGCTGGCCGGGCGGGTCCTGCTGGACTGCACCGTGCCGATGGCTCCGGGCGCGGGCGGGCCGACCCTGACCACGGAGGGCGGCACGGACTCCATCGCCCGGAGGCTCGCCTCGGCAGCTCCGGCGGCGCGTGTGGCCAAGGTGTTCGGGATCTGCCACGAGAGCATCTGGTCGCTGCCGCGGCCGAGCTTCGAGGGCGCACCGCTCGGCGTCCCGTACTGCGCGGACGATCCGGCGGCCGGTGCACTGACGGCGGAGCTGGTGGGCTCGATGGGTTGCACGCCGGTGCCCTGTGGCGGGCTCGACCGGGCCGGGCTGCTGGAGGCAGCGGCGGTGTTCGCGATCGGGGTGTGGTGGTCCGGCGGCGAGGCCCGGGGGGTGTTCCCGGCGCCCGCGCTGGCCCCGGGGGCGGTGGACGACGTCGCGTAGCGGGGGAGGGGCGGGAGCTGGGGGACGGCCGACGGGAAACAGGGAACGGATGGCAGAGAACGGATGACAGATAACAGGGAACGGATAACAGATGTTGAAATCTGTCATCTGTCATCTGTCATCTGTTCTCCGTTCGGTGGTCGTCCCGCCGTCAGGCCAGGTCCTTGCGGATCTGGTCCAGGATCAGCCCGGCCCCGGTGTAGCCGATGCCGAGCATCCACAGGTTGTCGTCCACCGCGAACACCCGGCCGTTGCGGACGGCGTCCAGGTTCTTCCACAGCGCGCCCTCGGTGATCCTGGTGTGGTCGGACTTCGCCGGGTCCCCGTACACCGAGTAGAAGATGACGTCGGCCGCGGCCTGGTCCACCTGCTCGGGGCTGATCTCCAGTGAGAACCCGGGCTTGTCCTGGTTGGCCGGGCGGCCGAGCCCGAGGTCCTTGAACAGCGAGCCGACGAAGGTGTCGTCGAGGTAGAGCCGGGTAGGGGCGCCGGCCAGGAAGCGGGCCATCTCGACCCGGGTGGCCGCCGCCTTGGCCGGCCCGCCGAGCGCGGTGACCACGTCCCGCAGTTTCGTCCGGTACGCCGCGTCCGCCGCCTCGGCCTCGGTCTGCCGGCCCAGCGCCTCGGCGTGCAGCCGGGCGTTCTCCTGCCAGGTCGGCCCGGTGGTCCTGGACAGCACGGTGGGCGCGATCTTGGACAACTGGTCGTACCGCTTGTCGTCGCGGACCTGGTTGCTCAGGATGAGGTCCGGCCGCAGCGCGGCGATCGCCTCCAGGTTGGGCTGGCCGATCGCGCCGACCGGCTTCGTCCCGGCCAGCCGCTCGGCGGGCAGGTACCCGGGGAAGGGCGCGCCCGCGCTGACCGTGGTGGCGCCGACCGGGCTCAGGCCGAGGGTGACCACCGAGTCCAGGGCGTCGGTGTCCAGCACCACCACCCGGCTCGCCCGGGCCGGTACGGCGCTCTCGCCGCGCGCGTGCCGGACCGTCCGGGTGCCGCCGGAGCCGGACGAACCGCCGCCCGGCGCGGGGGAGCCTGACCCGCAGGCGGTGAGCGCCAGGCCCGGGGCGAGCCCGGCGGCGAGGCCGAGCGCGGCGCGGCGGCTGAGGGTTCGGGGCATCAGCGGCTCCTCCAACGGGCTGGCCTCCAACGGGCTGGCCTCCAACGGGCTGGCCTTCAACGGGCTGGCCTCCATCGAGCGGGCTTCAACGAGCGGGCTTCAACGAGCGGGCTTCAAGGAGCCGCCTCCAACGAGTGGGCCCCCGTCGGGCAGAACCCCCCACCGGTCGGCTCCCCCAAGTGGCGTACGGGGCCCGGGAATCCCTGCCCGCCCGATGGTCCCGTTACGCCTCGGAGCCGTACTCCCGTCGCTGGCGCAGCAGTTCGTGGTACTCGGCGCGCACCCGGCGGTCCATCGCGAGGGTGAACTGGGCGTCGGCGACGGTACGGGCGAGCGGTCGCACCCGCAGGATGCGCTCGGTGAGCCGGGCCGCCTCGCCGGGTGCCAGCGGGGTGTCGCCGGAGAGCACGCTGAGCAGGTGCTCGCTGACCACCTCGATGAAGATCTCGGCGATGGCGTCGACGTGCTCCCGGGTGCGCCGGCTGGCGTCGAGGACGGCGGAGAGCGGCACGCCCTCGGCGACCAGCTCGGTGGTGGCGTCCATCAGTCGGCGGCTGACGTGGGTGATCCCGTCGTCCTCCACCGTGATGTAGCCCTGGGCGATGGACTCGGCGGTGTTCTCCTCGGTGAGCTGGTCCCCGAAGGCGGCCTTGAGCTCGTCCCACTCCAGTCGGACCGGGGTCTCGTCCGACCAGGGGGCGACGATGGCGGCCTCGAGGCCGATCAACTCGGCGACGTCCCGCCCGCTCTCGCCGGCGCCGATCAGTTCGGCGATCCCGCCCAGGGTGTGGCCGCGTTCGAGCAGTTCGCCGATCATTCGCAGCCGGGCCAGGTGCTCCTCGCCGTACCAGGCGATCCGGCCCTCCTTGCGGGGCGGTTGGAGCAGTTTGCGCTCGCGGTAGAAGCGCAGGGTGCGGGTGGTGATCCCGGCCGCTTCGGCCAGTTCCTCCACCCGGTACTCGCGTTTTCTGTCGTCCGCAGCAGCTCTGACCTTGTCCACGGCGATCAGCATAGGTCCGTCGGGTCGGCCCGGGAGCGTGCGGGAGCTTCGGGAACTTCCGGTGAATCCGGGCCGTCGCGCTTCTTCCATCCGGTGTCAGCAAGGGCTACCCTGCCAACCATGCCAGTGATTACTGGCGCGATTGGCAGGGTTCCGGGGCGCGACCCCGGAGGTTCCGGGGTGCCATCCCCGGAAGAGCGTGACGACCACCGCCCCACCCTCAGGAGGAGGCCGCATGGCATCCAGCAGCAAGCGCCCACGCCCCGGTGCGTCCGGTGCGTCCGGTGCGTCCGGTGCGTCCGGCACATCCGATGTGTCCGGTGCGTCCGGCGCCACGGGCGCGTCCGGAGGCCCCGACGCGACCGACCCCGATGCTGCGGCGGAGGCCGTACCGCACGTACGGGTGGCCGTGATCGGCTCCGGCTTCGGCGGCCTCGGTGCCGCCGTCCGGCTGCGCCGCGCCGGGATCACCGACTTCGTCGTGCTGGAGCGCGCGGACTCCGTCGGCGGCACCTGGCGCGACAACAGCTACCCCGGCTGCGCCTGCGACGTGCCCTCGCACCTCTACTCCTTCTCCTTCGCGCCCAACCCCGACTGGCCGCGCAGCTTCTCCGGCCAGCCGGACATCCGCGCCTACCTGGAGAAGGTCGCCACCGTCTTCGGCCTCCGCCCCCACCTGCGCTTCAACACCGAGGTGCTGGAGGCGCGTTGGGAGGGCGAGCGGACCCGCTGGCGGATCACCACCTCGGCCGGCCAGTGGACCGCCGACGCCATCGTCTCCGCCGCCGGACCGCTCGCCGACCCGCAGATCCCCGACCTGCCCGGCCTGAGCACCTTCCCCGGCAAGGTGTTCCACTCCTCCCGCTGGGACCACGACTTCGACCTGGCCGGCAAGCGCGTCGCGATGGTCGGCACCGGTGCCTCCGCCGCCCAGATCATCCCGTCGATCCAGCCGAAGGTCGGCAAGCTGACCGTCTTCCAGCGCACTCCGGCCTGGGTGCTGCCGCGCCGCGACCGCGAGATCAGCCAGCTGGAGAAGTGGCTGCACGACCGCCTCCCGGTCACCGCCAAGATCCGCCGGGGAACCCTGTTCGCCCTCCGCGAGATCCAGGTGGACGCCTTCGTGCGCCGCCCCGGACTGCTGCGCGTCGTCCAGCGGATCGCCGAACGCCACATCGCCCAGGGCGTCGCCGACCCGGCGCTGCGCGCGAGGCTCACCCCGGACTACCGGATCGGCTGCAAGCGCATCCTGCTCAGCAACACCTACTACCCGGCGCTCGCCGCCGCCAACACCGAGGTGGTCTCCTCAGGCCTGCGCGAACTGCGCGGCTCCACCCTGGTGGCCGCCGACGGCGGCGAGCACGAGGTGGACGCCATCGTCTTCGGCACCGGCTTCCACGTCACCGACATGCCCATCGGCGCCCGGGTGTTCGGGGCGAACGGGACGAGCCTGGCCGAGGAGTGGAAGGACGGCATGGAGGCGCTGCGCGGCTCGACCGTGCGCGGCTTCCCGAACCTGTTCTTCGTGATCGGCCCCAACACCGGCCTCGGCAACAGCTCGATGATCCTCATGATCGAGTCCCAACTGAACTACATGATCGACGCGTTGACGACGCTCGACACGGTCGGCGCGACCGCGATGCAGCCCACCGTCCGCGCCCAGCGGCAGTGGAACCTGGAACTCCAGCACCGGATGGACCGCACCGTCTGGACCACTGGCGGCTGCCGCAGCTGGTACCTGGACCCGAGCGGCAGGAACACCGTGCTCTGGCCCGGTTCCACCACCTCCTTCCGCCGGGCCACCCGCAAGGTCGACCTCGGCGAGTACGAGCTGATCATGCGCACCACCCCGAGCGCCGCCCGTCCCGCCGCCGGAACCGCTTCCGGATCCACTGCCGGAACCGCCGCCGGAACCGCCGTCCAGGAGGCCACCGCATGACCGCCGTCCACCTGCCCGCCGAGTACGTACCGCCCACGCCCGTCGAGGAGTTGAGCGTCCGATCGGCGGACGGGATCCGGCTGCACGTCGAGGTGCACGGCCAGCCCGGCGCGCCCACCGTGGTGCTCTCCCACGGCTGGACCTGCTCGACCGCCTTCTGGGCCCCGGTGATCCGCGAACTCGCCGACCGCTACCGGGTGGTGGCCTACGACCAGCGCGGCCACGGCCACAGCGAGATCCCGCCCAGCCGGGCCCGCTACTCCACCCGGGCGCTCGCCGAGGACCTGGCGGCCGTGCTGGCGCGGACCGTCCCGGCGGGGGAGCGTGCGGTGCTGGCCGGGCACAGCATGGGCGGGATGACCGTCATGGCCGCCGGCGGCCGGCCCGAGGTCGCCGAGCGCATCGCCGCCAACGTGCTGATCTCCACCGGTCCGGCCGAGCTGCTCGCCGAGCTCACCGTCCTGCCGAAGGGCGTCCGCGCCCCGGGCCTGCGGCGCTTCCTGCACCGGCAACTGCTGCGCTCCCGGATGCCGCTCGGACCGGTCTCGGGCGTCAGTCGGGCCGCGCTCAAGTACGCGATCATGGGGCCGGGTTCGACCCCCGGACAGGTCGAGGCGACGGCCCGGATCGTGCACGCCTGCCCGACCGGGGTCCGCTTCCACTGGGCCGGAGTGCTGGAACGGCTGGACGTGCGCGCCGGTCTCGGGCGGATCACCGCCCCCACCGCCGTGGTGGTGGGCACCGCGGACCGACTGACCCCGCCGGTGCACGCCCACCGGATGGTCGCCGAACTCGCCGACCCGCAGGGCCTGTTGCTGCTGCCCGGGGTCGGGCACATGGCGCCGCTGGAGCGGCCGGTGGAGATCGCCGCCGAGATCGACCGGATGGCCTCCGCCTACCTGAGCCCCGGCCGCGCCGCCGACGCGGCCGTTCCCGCTACCGTTCCCGCTACCGTTCCCACTGTCGTTCCCGCGCCCGCTTCCGCTGTTGACGCGCCCGCTTCCGCCTCCGCTTCCGCTGTCGAGAGGACCACCGTCGCATGAACGCCATCCCGCCGTTGTCCGCGCAGGTCGTGGTGGTCACCGGGGCCGCCCGTGGAGTCGGAGCCTCGCTGGCCCGCAAACTGGCCCGGCGCGGGGCCAAGGTCGCGCTGCTCGGCCTGGAGCCGGAGGAGCTGAAGGCCGTCGCGGCCCAGTGCGGCGCGGCCGCCACCGCGTGGGAGGTGGACGTCACCGATCTGGAGGCGCTCAGCGACGCCGCCGACCGGATCAAGGAGCACTACGGGCGGATCGACACCGTGGTCGCCAACGCCGGGATCGCGATCGGCGGACCGCTGGCCGACAGCGACCACCGGGCCTTCAGCCGGGTGATCGAGGTCAACCTGCTGGGCAGCGTCGCCACCGCTCGGGCCTTCCTGCCGGCGCTCACCGAGAGCCGGGGCTACCTGCTGCAGATCGCCTCGCTCGCCGCGCTGACGCCCGCACCGTTGATGAGCGCCTACTGCGCCAGCAAGTCCGGGGTGGAGGCCTTCGCCCACTCGATCCGCGCCGAGGTCGCCTACCAGGGAGTCAAGGTCGGTGTGGGGTACCTGAGTTGGACCGACACCGACATGGTGCGCGGCGCCGACGAGGACGCCGTACTGAAGCAGATGCGCAGTCGGCTGCCATGGCCGGCCAACAAGACCTATCCGCTGGAGCCGGCGGTGGAGCGGATCGTCGCCGGGATCGCCCGGCGCTCCGCCCATGTGTACGCCCAGGCCTGGCTGCGAGGGATGCAGCCGATGCGTTGGCTGCTGCCCGGCCTGATCGCGGTGGTGGGCTCCCGTGACGTCGCCAGGCTCGCTCCGCAGCTCGCTGCCACCGCCGCCTCCCGGCTGCGCGCCGTCGGGGCCGGTGGCGCTGCGGACACGGCGGTGCGAGGGGGCCGGGCGGGGGCGGGGGACTGACGAGCGACAGCTGACAGCTGACAGCTGACGGAGAACGGATAACAGATGACAGATAACAGATTTCGAAATCTGTAACCTGTCATCTGTTACCTGTCATCTGTTATCCGTCGCCCCGCGAGTCGTCCCCGCCGCGATCCCCGCCAGCACGCGCAGGGCCCACCCCAGCACCGGCAGCGGCGGCGAGGCCAGCCCCACCCGCACCGCCGACGGCGTGCTCCGCGGATCCACCGCGAAGGCCGTCGCGGGCGTCACCGAGATCCCCGCCCGCCTCGCCGCCGCGACGAAGGTCTCCGCCCGCCAGGCCCCGGGCAGCTCCCACCACAGGTAGAACGAGCAAGGGTCCGCCCGCAGCCGCTGCCCCGCGAGCGCCTCCCGGGCCAGCGCCTGCCGCGCCGCCGCGTCCGCCCGCTTCGCCGCCGCCACCGCGGCCGCCGTCCCGTCCCCGATCCAGCGCACCGCCGCCTCCAGCGCGAACCCGCTCGGCGCCCACCCGCCGGTCCGCAGCGCACCGGCGACCTGGTCGCGCAGCCCGTCCGGGACGACCGCGAACCCGGTGGTCAGCCCGGGGGCGAGCCGCTTGGAGAGGCTGTCGACCAGCACCGTTCGCTCGGGTGCGAGCGCGGCGAGCGGGGCCAGTTCGGGGCGCAGGAAGGACCAGATGCCGTCCTCGACCACCGGCAGGTCCAGCCGGCGCAGCTCCCCGGCCAGCGCGACCGCCCGCTCCGGCGGCAGGCTCGCGCCGAGCGGGTTCTGCAGCCGGGGCTGGACGTACACCGCGCGCAGCGGCGCCGTACGGTGGGCCGCCGCCACGGCGTCGGGCAGCAGCCCGTGTTCGTCGACGGCGAGCGGCACCAGCCGGATGCCGAGCCGTTCGGCCACGGCCCTGACCACCGGGTAGGTGAGTGCCTCGACCCCCAGTCGCTGCCCTGGCGGTACCAGTGCGGCGAGCGCCCCCGCGACGGCCTGCCGTCCGTTGCCCGCGAACAGCAGCTGCCGGGGGTCGGCGGCCCAGTCGCCCGCCCCCGTCGACAGCAGCTGCGCGAAGGCCCGCCGGGCCGGCTCCGTCCCGGTCGCGCCGACCGGCCGCAGCGCCTCGCCGAGTGCGTCGGCCCGCAGCAGTGGTGCCATCGCACCGGCCAGCAGTTCGGCTTGTCCGGGCACGGTGGGGTAGTTGAGCTCCAGGTCGATCGGCGCGTCGGCGGGCTCGGCGAGGGCGATCCGGCCGCCGTCCGCCTCGTTGGCCCGCCCGGCCCGGACGAAGGTGCCGCGCCCGACCTCGCCGACGGTCAGTCCGCGCCGGACCAGTTCGCGGTAGACCCGCCCCGCCGTCGAGGCGGCGATGCCCCGTCCGCGGGCGAAGGCCCGCAGGGTGGGCAGCTGTTGGCCGGGCCGCAGCCGTCCGTCGGTGATGTCGGCGGCGAGCTCGTCCGCGATCCGCCGGTAGTCGTCCATCGGTCTCCAATCCCTTCGCCCCCGGAGGCATTGCACCGAGTGCAAAGTCATCATTGCATCGAGCCGACTCCGCACCCTAGCCTCCTCGCATGGACGACTTGGACAGGTTGACATCCGCCGTGGACGGCCACGCGGTGCTCGGCATCGCCGCCGTGGCCCTGGGCATGGTGCTGTCGCCGGGGCCGAACATGATCTACCTGGTGTCGCGCTCGATATCCCAGGGCCGCCGCGCCGGGCTGGTGTCGCTGACCGGCGTCGCCACCGGATTCCTGGTCTACCTGGTCGCGGTGACGGCCGGGGTGGCGGCGGTGTTCTCGGTCGTCCCGGCGCTGTACACCGCGATCAAGCTGGCCGGCGCGGGCTATCTGCTCTGGCTGGCCTGGAAGGCGGTCAAGCCGGGCGGTACGGCGGTCTTCGCCCCGCAGCAGCTGCCGCCGGACTCGCCGCGCCGCCTGTTCGCGATGGGCTTCCTGACCTGCCTGCTCAACCCCAAGATCGCCATCATCTACATCTCGCTGCTGCCCCAGTTCGTGGCGCCCGAGCGTGGCCATGTCGCGCTGCAGAGCCTGGTGCTGGGCCTGACCCAGATCGTCATCGCGGTCAGCGTGAACGGCCTGATCGCGATGAGCGCGGGCAGCATCGCGGGCTTCCTGAACCGCCGCCCGGTCTGGCTGCGCGTGCAGCGCTATGTGATGGGCACCGTCCTGGCGGGCCTCGCCCTGAACATCGCCGCCGACCGCGCCGAGGCCGTCGCCGTCTAGAGCCTGCCCGGCAGGTCGTGCGCTCGGCAGGTCGTGCGCCCGGCAAGGTCCGCCGGCACCCCCCACCAGCCCCGGCCGCGCTAGCCCCGGCTCGCGGCCCGCAGCACCTCGTAACCCGCCTGGATGAAACGCCCGTTGAGCGAGGGCGCGGTGTTGGCCAGGGCGGCCACAGCGGTCGGTCCCTCCGGCGAGAAGCCCACGAAGGCGGTGAACCCCCGGGTGCCGCCGGCGTGGAAGTAGAGGTCCCGGCCGCCTGAATCCCGGTGCTGCCAGACCAGGCCGAGCCGGTCCGTCGAGTGCGGCAGTCGCAGCCGTAGTCGCTGGACGTCCCGCAGGGCGGCTCCCAACTGCCCGTTCCCACCGTCGAGATGGGCACGCAGGTAGCGCAGCAGGTCGGCCCCGCTGGAGCGGACCGCGCCCGCCCCGGGCAGGCCGGGGATGAGCCATGGCGGCAGTGCCCGTCCGCGCCGGTACCCGACGGCGCGTTCCGGCGCGTCCGGTGCGCAGGTCGTGGCGTGGAGCCCCAGTGGCCGGCAGATCCGCTCGGCGAGCAGTTCCGGGTACGGCGCCCCGCCGGTCTCGGCGAGCAGCCGGCCGAGCAGTCCGACCCCGTAGTTGGAGTACCGGTACCGGCTGCCTGGCTGGCACCGTACGGCGGTTCGGGCCACCGACGTGCGCAACTGGTCATCGCCGAAGGCGGCGTACGGGTTGCCGGTCCAGTTCGGGACGGCCGCCGCGAGCAGTCCGGGCGGCAGTCGCGGCAGGCCCGAGGTGTGGGTGGCCAGGTGCAGCAGCCGGATCGGCGCGCCGGAACTCGCCCGCACCGGGCGCCAGTCGGGCGGAAGGCGGCTCTCCACCGGTTCTTCCAGGGCGAGTTCACCGCGCGCGGCCAGCTCGGCGAGCAGCAGCGCGGTGAACGTCTTGCTGACCGAGCCGAGTTCGAAGACGCTGTCCGGCGTGCACGGCGCCGACCGTTCGCGGTCGAGGTGCCCGTCGCAGTGGACCTCCTCCCGCCCCGCGTGCGCCACCGCCACCGTGACGGCGGTGGCGTACGGTTCGGCGGCCCGCAGCGTCGCCGCGACCGCCGCGTCCAGCCCGCTCAAGTGGCCACCGGTGTGCCGCCGAGCGCACGCGAGAGCGCGACGGTGGCGGCCACCACCCCGACCACGGCGGTGTGTCCGTGATCGCGGAAGGCGTCCTCCGGGTCCTCGTACTCGGGCGCCGACCCCTCGCACGGGATCAGTCCGTCCGGCTGCTGGACCGCGGCCAGGGCCTCCCAGCCGACCCGACCGGTGACGGGCTCCCCGATGCACGAGTCGACGATCAGCAGTTCGCCGGCGAGGTCCCACTGCTCGATCTCCAGCCAGATGTCGAGCCAGACCGGCAGCCAGTCGCGCAGGTAGTCGCGCATCGGTTCGGGCAGGCACTCGGGCCGGGCGCCCCAGTCGGTGACGTGGAAGACGGTGTGGGTGACGTGGTAGGCGATCAGCCAGGCGATGGTCCACGGCTCGGGGAGGGCGCCGAGCCAGGTGGCCCCGGCGAGCGCGTTCCAGTCCGGCCGGGGTTCGAGGCCCGCGATCCGCCGGGCGTTGGCCAGGGCGAGCCGGCGGTTGCCGGGGATCTCGACGGCGTGCACGGAGCGGAGGCGGCCGAGCGAGTTGAGGAGGTCCTCCAGCGCGGCGTGGCGGTAGCCGGCCCGGGCGAAGTGGCCGTACGTCTCCAGCGGGTCGATGACCGTGACGTGCCGCAGTTGCCGTTCGTACAGCAGGTCGCCGTCCCGGAGTTGGGCCCAGGCGGCTTCGAGGAGCGCGCGGGCGAGCTCGGTGTCGTGCGGGCCGGTGATGCCGTCGCGCAGCACCAGCGAGGAGGCCAGGGCGACTTCGCAGAGCGGTTTGTAGACGTCGTTCGGTTCGGCGAGGTCGATGACCGTGTTGTCCTCCAGCCGGCCGTAGCCGCTCTGGTAGCCGGCGTGCAGCCAGGCCAGTGACCGGGAGCCGAGCTGTTGGGCGGTGCTGAGCACCTGGGTGTCGGTCATCTCGGAGCCCCGTTCAACAAGGCCCGGGCAATGGCGAGTTCGAGCCCGGATCGGTCCGTGCCGTCGTTGACCTGATCGATCCGGTCCAGGACGGGTTCGATCTCCAGGCGCAGCGGTCGCCCGTCGGCGTGCGCCCAGGCGAGCCAGCGGGCGAGCCGGGCGGAGGTGGTGGCGTCGCGCCGCAGCACGGCCCGGACGGTGCCGCGGGCGAGGTCCAGGGTGCCCGTACGTACGGTGTCGTGCAGCGGGCCGTCCAGTCCGGGCAGGGCGAGGACGGATAGTTGCGCCATCCGGGCCGACCAGAGCCGCCAGCCGAGGCGTTCCCGGTCGGGCGGCGGCGTGGGCGGCCGGGCGGAGGCCGGGGTGCCGTCCCCGAACGGCGTGCGGGAGAGCAGCCGGTCGGCCGCCCAGTCCTGCCACCCGATCACGACTGCCGCGCCCTCGGAGGCGGGCGCCGGCGCCGGGAGCGTGCGTCGCGCCTCGGCCAGGAGCGCGGCGGTGGCGGTGTCGGGCTCGGCGCCGGAGATCAGCTGCGGGGCGAACAGGTCGGCGCCCAGCACCCGTACGGCGGCCAGCAGCGGCCGGGGTACGGCGGTGTCGGGGTCCGTGAGCACGGCCGCGCCCCCGCCGTCCCGGAGGGCGTCGAGGGTACGGCCCGCCACTCGCTCGACTGCCGCGGCGTACTCGTCACGGAGAGGAGTCTCGGCGAACGGCATGGTGAGGTGCTTCTCCTTCAGGGGACTGGAGAGGACGGAGAGGCCGGGCGCGGGCGCGGGGCCCGGGGGCCCGGGACCCGACTACCGGGTCGGCTTCTCCTTGGGGCCCTTCGGCGACAGCAGCAGCAGGCCGGCCAGCAGTGCGGCACCGGCGGCCTCGGGCAGGTACGTGGGCGCGTCGGACACGACGGCCTCGTCCTCCACCATCAGGCTCGCGAGTGTCTCGGCCTCGGCGAGCGTCGCGCTGGGTGACGCCGAGGCGGTTTCGGTGTGGAACTGAGTAAGCATCAGATGTGCCTCCTCGTCTGGCTTTCACCGCCCGGTCGGGCGATGCCCCTGTTCGACACTACGAGCACGATCCGATGCCTGCATCCGCAACCCGCTGAGCTGGGGCGTTGCCCTGGGTGTGGGCGCGGATGCGGTGAGTCGGTACGGTCTTGGGCATGACCACAGCCTTGATCACCGGCGCGACCGCCGGCATCGGAGCCGCTTTCGCCCGCCGGCTCGCCCGCAGCGGCTACCAGCTCGTCCTGGTGGCCCGGGACACCGGGCGCCTGGAGCGCGCGAGCGCTGACCTGCACGCCGAGTACGGCATCGAGGCGGAGGTGCTGACCGCCGACCTCGCCACCGAGGAGGGCATCGCGGCCGTCGAGGCCCGGCTGTCCGACGCCGAGCGCCCGGTGGACCTCCTCGTCAACAACGCAGGCTTCGGCAACAAGGGCGCCTTCGGGACCGTCCCGCTCCAGGACGAGCTGGACATGCTGAAGGTGCACATCGAGGCGATCCTGCGGCTGACCACCGCCGCCCTGCCGGGGATGCGCGAGCGCGGCCGGGGCGCGGTCGTGAACGTCGCCTCGGTGGCGGCCTTCCTGCCGCGCGGTACGTACGGCGCGAGCAAGGCGTGGGTGGTGAGCTTCACCCAGGGCGTGCTGCGGGACCTCGGCGGAACGGGCGTGCGGATGATGGCGCTGTGCCCGGGCTTCACCCGGACCGAGTTCCACCAGCGGGCGGGCATGGGCACCGGCAACATCCCCTCCTGGTCCTGGCTGTCGGCCGAGCGGGTGGTGAACGAGGCGATGCGTGACCTCGCCCGCGGCCGCTCGGTGTCCGTGCCGGGCAAGCGCTACAAGCTGGCGGTGGCGATCGCCCGGGTGCTGCCGTCCGGCAGGCTCGGCGGCCTGTCCTCCAAGGCGGCGCGCACCTACCGGACCAACTGAGGCGCGGGGCGGTCGGGCGGCGCGGCTGAGACGGGCGGTCGGGCCCGGCGGTCGGGCGGCCGTCGGTGGTGGGTCATGGCGAGGGAATAGAGAGAACCTCACTATTAGCTTGTCTAACTATGAGCTAACCCCGCTATGCTGATGAAGCCCGCCCGACCGTCCTACCCAGGGAGGCCCGTACTTGAGGCCCGCCATCGACTGGACCCCGCCCGACCGCGCCGAGGGCGACCCCCGCCCGCCGGCCCAGTGGCGCCGCATCCTCGCGCTGTTCCGCCCCTACCGGGGCCGCCTGACCACCGTCGGCCTGCTGGTCGCCGCCTCCGCCGTGGTGTCGGTGGTCTCCCCGTTCCTGCTCAAGGCCGTGCTGGACACCGCCATCCCGCAGGGCCGCACCGGGCTGCTCAGCCTGCTCGCGCTCGGGATGATCCTCACCGCCGTGGTGAACAGCATCTTCAACGTGCTGCAGACGCTGATCTCCACCACCGTCGGCCAGCGCGTCATGCACGACCTGCGCACCTCCGTCTACGGCCACCTGCAGCGGCAGTCGCTGGCCTTCTTCACCCGCACCCGCACCGGCGAGGTGCAGTCCCGGATCGCCAACGACATCGGCGGCATGCAGTCCACGGTGACCTCCACCGCGACCAGCCTGGTCTCCAACCTCACCGCCGTGATCGCCTCGATCGTCGCCATGGTCGCCCTCGACTGGCGGCTGACCGTCGTCTCGCTGCTCCTGCTGCCGCTGTTCGTCTGGATCAGCCGCCGGGTCGGCCAGGAACGCAAGAAGATCACCACCGAGCGGCAGAAGCAGCTGGCCGCGATGAGTTCGGCGGTTCAGGAGTCGCTGTCGGTGAGTGGCATCCTGCTCGGCCGCACCATGGGCCGCTCCGACTCGCTGGCCCGGGAGTTCACCGGGCAGTCCGACCAGCTCGCCGACCTCGAGGTGCGGGCCAGCATGGCCGGGCGCTGGCGGATGAACACCATCATGATCGTGATGGCCGCGATGCCCGCGCTGATCTACTGGGCGGCCGGACTGACCTCCGCCGCCGGCGCGCCGATCGTCTCGGTCGGCACCCTGGTCGCCTTCGTCACCCTCCAGCAGGGCCTGTTCCGCCCGACCGTCAGCCTGCTGTCCACCGGAGTGGACGTGCAGACCTCGCTCGCGCTCTTCCAGCGCATCTTCGAGTACCTCGACCTGCCGGTGGAGATCGCCGAACCGGAGCACCCGGTCAGCCTGGCCGACATCCGGGGAGAGGTCCGCTTCGAGGGCGTCGACTTCCGCTACGACCCGGACCAGGAGCGCCCGACCCTGGACGGCGTCGAACTCAAGGTCCCGGCCGGGACGTCACTCGCCGTCGTCGGCGAGACCGGCTCGGGCAAGACCACCCTCAGCTACCTGGTGCCACGCCTGTACGACGTCACCGGCGGCCGGGTCACCCTGGACGGGGTGGACGTGCGCGAGCTGTCCTTCGACACCCTGGCCCGCGCGGTCGGCGTGGTCTCCCAGGAGACCTACCTCTTCCACGCCTCGGTCGCCGAGAACCTGCGCTTCGCCAAACCCGGTGCCAGCGACGACGAACTGGTCGAGGCCGCCCGGGCCGCGCAGATCCACGACACCATCGCCGCCCTCCCGGACGGCTACCAGACCCTGGTCGGCGAACGCGGCTACCGCTTCTCCGGCGGCGAGAAGCAGCGCCTGGCACTCGCCCGCACCATCCTGCGCAACCCGCCGGTGCTCATCCTGGACGAGGCCACCAGCGCGCTCGACAACCGCACCGAACGCGCCGTCCAGCAGGCCGTCGACACCCTGGCCGCCGGCCGCACCACCATCACCATCGCGCACCGGCTCTCCACCGTCCGCTCCGCCGACCAGATCGCGGTGCTGGACCACGGCCGGGTGGTCGAACTCGGCACCCACGAGGAGCTGGTGGAACTGGACGGCCGGTACGCGGCGCTGCTGCGCCGGGAGGTCCCGGAGGCTTCGGGGGCGGCCGGGACGGAGACCGTGCCGGCTGCCGCGCTCGGACACGCGTAGCACCAGGCGCGAGTGCGCGCGCGTGCGAGCGGCAGCGGCTCAGGCGGAACGGACGCGGTGCAGGCCGGACGGATGCGGTGCAGCCGGGACGGACGGCGGTGCGGCCGGGACGGGCCGCGGCTCAGGCCGCCTTCGGGACCTCGTTGTAGCTCTCCACGACCTCCTGGCCGGAGAGCCGCTGGATCGCCGCCATCACCTCGTCGGTCACCTGCCGACGGGCCTTCAGCGAACGGGCCTGCCCGTGCAGCTCGTCGAAGTGCAGCGGCTCGCCGAAGCGGACGGTCACCTTCTTGATCCGCGGCACCCGCTTGCCCACCGGCAGGATCTGCTCCGGGCCCTCCAGCGCCACCGGCACCACCGGGACGCCCGCGGTCAGCGCGAGCCAGGCGACGCCCGTCTTGCCCCGGTACAGCCGGCCGTCCAGCGACCGGGTGCCCTCCGGGTAGATGCCGAAGGCCTTGCCGGCCTCCAGGATCTCCAGCGCCGACTCCAGTGAGGCCTGAGCGGAGCGGTAGGTGCCGCGCTCGACCGGCACGGCGCCGATCGATTCGAAGAAGCCCTTGGAGAGCCGGCCCTTGAGCCCGGTGCCGGTGAAGTACT
Source organism: Kitasatospora sp. NPDC030952 (assembly GCF_055571335.1). Lineage (NCBI taxonomy): Bacteria > Bacillati > Actinomycetota > Actinomycetes > Kitasatosporales > Streptomycetaceae > Kitasatospora > Kitasatospora sp. NPDC030952. The sequence goes on along the minus strand of NZ_JBVIFM010000006.1, from coordinate 4,894 downwards.
CGGCCTTGGCGAGGAAGTGGACCCGGCGCGGGGAGGTGAGCGGGATCACCACGCTGTCGATGAAGGACAGGTGGTTGCTGGCCAGGATCACCCCGCCCTTGCGCGGCACGTTCTCGACGCCCTCGATGGCCGGACGCCAGATCCCCCGTGAAACGGGTTTCAGCAGCAGCCTGGTGGCGAGGTCGAGCACGGGTTCCCTCCCTGGACGAACGACCGCCCCGGAGGAGTCCGGGTCAGCAATCAGACCCGCAGACTACGACACCGACCCCGCCGCCCGTCCACTCCCGGCGACCGTGGTGAACACCACGGCCGGGTAGGGTACGGCCGTCCGAACCGAGCAAGACCCCGCAGTACCCAGGAGGGAACGATGGAGAGCGTCGAGGCCATCAAGGAGATGTTCGACCGTTTCGACCAGAACGGCGACGGCAAGATCACTCCGGCCGAGTACGCGCTGGCCGCCAATGAGATGGGCGACCACAGCGTCACCATTTCGATGGCAGAGGCGCTGATCCACGCGATGGACACCCGCCACCAGGGCTACCTGGACTTCGAGGAGTTCCTGGCCGCCCGCCAGCGCTGAGTCGCGCGGACGGGGCCGGTCGCCGTACCGGCGGCACCCGCCCCGTCCGAAGGCCGCTACCGCCTACGCTCCGTCGGCCGGAGCCGCCGGAGCCGCCGTACCGGCCGGAGCCGCCGTACCCGTACCGGCTGTGCCCGTACCTGCTGAACTCGCCGTACCCGACGGCGCCACCGGGAACACCCGGCGCACCACCCGCTCCGCCGCCCCGCCGTCGTCCCAGACGCAGAACTTCGCCCGGAACCGCTCCCGCGCCGCCGGCTCCGGATCGCCCGCGCGCAGCGCCCGCGCCAGCCCGTCCACGTCGACCGTGACCGCGCCCGGCGGCTCCGCGAACAGGTCGAAGTACACGCCGCGTTCGCGCTGGTACTCCGCCCAGTCCGGAGCGAATATCACCACCGGCCGGTCCAGTACCGCGTAGTCGAACATCATCGACGAGTAGTCCGTCACCAGCGCGTCCGCCGCCAGGTAGAGGTCCTCGACCACCGGGTGCGCCGACACGTCCACGATCTCCGCCGCGTCCTCACCGGCCGTCAGGTCGCCCGGGCCGTCGGTGTGGAAGTAGTGGGTGCGCAGCAGCAGCGTGAACCGCGGGCCCAGCCGCCGGGCCAGCTCCGCCACGTCCAGCAGCGGCACGTAGCCGCCCTTCCCGCCGCGGTGGGTCGGCGCGTACAGCACCGCGGTGGTGCCGGGCCGCAGCCCCAACCGCTCGCGCATCGCCCGGACTTCCGCCGGGGTGGCGTTGGCCAGCCGGTCGTTGCGCGGGTATCCGGTGTCCAGCATCTCGTACCGGCCGGGGAAGGCCCGGGCGAAGTGCTCGCTGGTGTGCGGGTTGGAGGAGACCAGGAAGTCCCAGCGGTCGATGGCCTCCTGGAGCCGGTCGAAGTCCATCCCCTCGGCCGCCTCGGGCCGGCCCCGCAGGTCCATGCCCATCGCCTTGAGCGGGGTGCCGTGCTGGGTCTGGACGTGCACCGTGCCCTGGCGCTTGGCCATCGTGCGCGGGAAGTTGACGTTGTTGACGAAGTACTTGGCGGTGGCCATCGCCTTCAGGTACGCGGGGGTGTTGACCACCACGTACGGGACGCCGGGCGGCATCGCGTCGGCCTGCCGGCGGGTCTCCACCACCCACACGCCCCGGATCTGCGGGGCGAGTTCCTTCGCCTTCTCGTAGATCGCCGCCGGGCTGCACGCGTAACCCCGGTGCCAGTACGCGGCGTAGACCGCAAGGTGCTCGTCCAGCGGGAGGCGGCGGAAGGCGTTGTACGCGGTGAACCGGGCGCCGCTGCGCACCCCCTTCTTCACCGCCGGGGCCACCGCCCGTGCCCCGCGCTTGAGTTCGCGCGGCAGCCGGCCGGTGCGGCGCAGCTCGGCGTACGCGATCCGGGCGCCGCGGGCGGCCAGCCGGTACTGCACCCCGCGCACCCCGCCGGGGAAGCGGTAGCCCGCCGGGCGGTGGCGCTCGAAGTGCAGGGCGAGCCGGTGGAAGTAGTCCCGGCGCCGGTCCAGCGGGACGAGACCGGGGGTGTCGTAGACGTTCAGAGCCTGACGGACGGTCCGGTCGAAGACCAGGGTGCGCAGCGACTCCGGGACGGGTCGGCCGGGGCGGCCGGGTAGGTCCGGGCGCTCCGGGCTGTTCGGCTGGTTCGGGCGGTCCAGGAACGCGAAGATTGCGTCGTACTGGGCGAACACGTCGGCGTGCTTCGGGGAGGCGGTGGCGGTGATCGCGCCGTCCCGGCCGCGCCGGTAGAAGTAGCAGGGGCGGTCCAGGTAGCGCAGTCGCTCGGCGGCCAGCAGCGCCGGGTAGGTGACCGAGATGTCCTCGTAGTAGCCGCGGCCGAAGGCGACGTCCAGGCCCTCCAGGAAGGCGCGGCGGAACACCTTGTTCCACACCGACATCACGGTCTGGAACAGCGCCGGGTGCTCGGCCGCCGTGCAGCCCTCGACCAGCGGGGAGCCGACCAGCACGTGCCGCCAGGGGTTGGGCTCGCTCCCGCCGTCGGGGTAGACGTGGGTGAAGTCGGTGAGCAGCACGTCGGCCGGCACCTCGCGGCGGCTCTCCTGCGCCAGCTCGTCCAGGATCACGCCGACCGTCCGCTCGGGCAGCCAGTCGTCGCTGTCCACGAACCAGACGTACTCGCCGCGCAGCTGCGGCAGGGCGGCGGCCCGGGCGCCGCCGAGGCCCTGGTTCTCGGTGAGGTGCATCACGCGCAGCCGGGGGTCGCGGGCGGCGTAGGCGTCCAGGATCGCGCCGGAGCCGTCGGGGGAGAGGTCGTCGACCGCGATGACCTCGAAGCGGGTCTCGGCGGCGGGGGTCTCGCCGAGGATCGAGTCGAGGCAGCGCGGCAGGTACCGCTCCACGCCGTGGACCGGGAGCACGATGCTGAGGAGGAGGGACACGCTGGCCGAGTCTACCGACCCACACGGTGCGACCTGCGAGGACGTCCGGTCGGCGACGGTGGGCCGGAACGGCGGGTGCGGCGGGGCGGGAGCGGAGGGTGCGGCGGGCGGTGGGAAGCGGCGGGAACCGGCCCGGGACCGCCGGTGCCGGGCCCTGTGCGGGGCGGCACCGGCAGTCTGGTGGCGGCCTGGCCGACCCTCTACGGCCGGCCGCCGGTCCGGGCACCGCGCGGGCCTGGCCACCGCAGCGTCGAGGTGACCGGGCAGTGGCCCGCAGGGAGCCGGAGTCCTTCTCGAGCCATTCATGACTCGAACACACGACTGGGTGCGGTGCGGGCACCTGCGTGTTGTCTCAGATATTGCTTGGAGGAATCGGTGGAGTCAATCCCCCGAATGCGTTCACTTCATGAAGTCGCGCGGTGACGCGCTGATCCCGGCGGTCCCCGGGCTCGTCCGCGATCCCCTGCGACCCCCTGGTCCCGCGATGGCCCATTCGGCGATCCCTCTGGTGACCCCTTCGGTGACCCGTTCGGTGATCGCTTTGTCGATGTGACGGCTGTCCCCTATATGGGGAGCCCCGGCGGGAGGCCCCGGAGCGCCCCAGGGCGATTCGTCGACACGACCACCGCACCGGCCGTCCGCCCCCGTGCGCCCGGCGCATGCCGTCGGTGCGGGCGCCGGCCCCGCGCCTCCTGGCCCTGGTGACGGACGGCCGGTCGTGCACCATCATTGATGCCTAGTCGTGATCGCCCCGGGCGGCCCCTGGTGCACCGTCAGTTGACGTCGCACGGTACGGTGGCACAACACCAAGGACGGTTGCGCGAAGGCCGTCTCTCACGGATAGTCTTCGCCTCACGGCCCTGGCGCCTCGTAGGGGTGGGAAAACTGATGGAACACATGCAAGTGCGGACTCGGCCCCGTGTGCCGGCGGTCCAGTGCGGTGTCGGCGCGACCGGCCGCCGGATCGAGCGACACCTGGCCGTGCTCGGCGCGCCTGCGCTCCCGGCGGTGGACACCGCCGAGGCGCTCGGGCTGATAAGGGAACTGACGCCGCGCGGCGCCGACGCCCCGGCGGCGGCCCGTCGTCGCCACACCCGGGTGTCGCTGCTGGCACCGCTGCGTCGGCTGCGCCGGAGCCTCTTCGGCGGACGCGGCTGAGATCCCGGAGCCGCGCTCCGGGCCTCGGCCCGGGACCGGCTCCCGAACGACCCGACGGACCACCGGTCCGTCGGGTCGTCGGCGTATCCGGAGTCCGGACCCGCCACTTTGGTCTGAACCTCCCACCCCGGGTCTGAACCTCTCACCCTATGCGAGGCCGCCGCTCCGGCGCGGCCAGTCGGCGAGGCAGTACGCCCGACCCGCTGACCTGGGCCAGGATGGCGCCATGGCGGACACCAACCACTCCACGTCGACCGGGCCCTTCCACACCACCACCCTGGAGATCGTCACCGGCAACCGCGAGGTCGCACTCGACATCACCGACCGCTGCGCCGCGTTCCTCGACGAACGGGCCGCCGGACGCGACGGACTGCTCAACGTCTTCGTCCCGCACGCCACCGCCGGGATCGCCGTCCTGGAGACCGGCTCGGGCAGCGACGACGACTTCCTCGCCACCCTGCGCGACCTGCTCCCCGTCGACGACCGCTGGCGCCACCGGCACGGCAGCCCCGGCCACGGACGGGACCACGTGGTGCCCGGCCTGGTCGCCCCGCACGCCACCCTGCCTGTGCTCGGCGGCCAACTGGCGCTCGGCGTCTGGCAGTCCGTGGTGCTGATCGACACCAACGGGGACAACCCGCGCCGTACCGTCCGGCTGTCCTTCCTCGGCTAGGGCCTGTCTTCAAACTCCCGTCGTCCGCCCGGAGGGCGGGCGGGGCGGCGTTGGGGTGCGTGCATCGCAAGGCGGAGGTGGGGGCACCT
>NZ_JBVIFM010000005.1:394213-421977 GCF_055571335.1 Kitasatospora sp. NPDC030952 | reverse complement strand
GGCGAAGCTGAGAACTTAAGCGCCAGTAAACGGCGGTGGTAACTATAACCATCCTAAGGTAGCGAAATTCCTTGTCGGGTAAGTTCCGACCTGCACGAATGGCGTAACGACTTCTCGACTGTCTCAACCATAGGCCCGGTGAAATTGCATTACGAGTAAAGATGCTCGTTTCGCGCAGCAGGACGGAAAGACCCCGGGACCTTTACTATAGCTTGATATTGGTGTTCGGTTCGGCTTGTGTAGGATAGGTGGGAGACTTTGAAGCAGCAACGCCAGTTGTTGTGGAGTCGCCGTTGAAATACCACTCTGGTCGTGCTGGATGTCTAACCTGGGTCCGTGATCCGGATCAGGGACAGTGTCTGGTGGGTAGTTTAACTGGGGCGGTTGCCTCCTAAAGAGTAACGGAGGCGCCCAAAGGTTCCCTCAGCCTGGTTGGCAATCAGGTGTTGAGTGTAAGTGCACAAGGGAGCTTGACTGTGAGACTGACGGGTCGAGCAGGTACGAAAGTAGGGACTAGTGATCCGGCGGTGGCTTGTGGAAGCGCCGTCGCTCAACGGATAAAAGGTACCCCGGGGATAACAGGCTGATCTTCCCCAAGAGTCCATATCGACGGGATGGTTTGGCACCTCGATGTCGGCTCGTCGCATCCTGGGGCTGGAGTAGGTCCCAAGGGTTGGGCTGTTCGCCCATTAAAGCGGTACGCGAGCTGGGTTTAGAACGTCGTGAGACAGTTCGGTCCCTATCCGCTGTGCGCGTAGGAGTGTTGAGAAGGGCTGTCCCTAGTACGAGAGGACCGGGACGGACGAACCTCTGGTGTGCCAGTTGTCCTGCCAAGGGCATGGCTGGTTGGCTACGTTCGGGAGGGATAACCGCTGAAAGCATCTAAGCGGGAAGCCTGCTTCGAGATGAGCACTCCCACCTCCTTGAGAGGGTAAGGCTCCCAGTAGACGACTGGGTTGATAGGCCGGATATGGAAGCCCTGTAAGGGGTGGAGTTGACCGGTACTAATAGGCCGAGGGCTTGTCCTCAGTTGCTCGCGTCCACTGTGTTGTTCTGAAACAACGACCGCCTTGCCGGCGGGTCGACAGTTTCATAGTGTTTCGGTGGTCATAGCGTGAGGGAAACGCCCGGTTACATTCCGAACCCGGAAGCTAAGCCTCACAGCGCCGATGGTACTGCAGGGGGGACCCTGTGGGAGAGTAGGACGCCGCCGAACAATTCTTCAGAAGAACCCCCATCCGGTTTCCGGATGGGGGTTCTTCGCGTTGTGCCGGAAATCGGGCGGAATCCGGCGGGCGGGCGTCGGGTGACCCCCGCCGAGTGGCTGGGCTCCGTCAATATGCCGCTAAAACCGCCTGATCAGTGCCCCGATCAGCGGAATACCGCCGCTCACGCCGTAGTCTCGAAGGCCGGGGGAACAGGTGTCCGGGGGTGGCTCCCGGACGGAGCCGGATCAAGAATGGTGCTCATGGGACGCGGCAGGCTGCGCATCTACCTCGGGGCGGCCCCCGGGGTCGGCAAGACGTACGCCATGCTCGCCGAGGCACACCGGCGGCAGGAGCGTGGCACGGACGTCGTGGTGGCGTTCGTGGAGGACCACGGCCGCCGACGGACCGCGGACCTCGTCGCCGGGCTGGAGGTCGTGCTGCGGCAGCAGGTGGTGCACCGGGGTGCGCGGTTCTCCGAGATGGACCTGGACGCCGTCCTGGCGCGCCGCCCGCAGGTGGCCCTGGTGGACGAGCTGGCCCACACCAACGTGCCAGGCTGCCGCAACGAGAAGCGCTGGCAGGACGTCGAGGAGCTGCTCGCGGCCGGGATCGACGTGATCTCCACCGTGAACGTCCAGCACCTGGAGTCGCTCGGGGACGCCGTCGAGGGCATCACCGGGGTGCGCCAGCGCGAGACCGTCCCGGACGAGGTGGTCCGCCGGGCGGATCAGATCGAGCTGGTGGACATGTCCCCGCAGGCGCTGCGGCGCCGGCTGGCGCACGGCAACGTCTACATGCCGGAGAAGATCGACGCCGCGCTCGCCAATTACTTCCGCCCGGGCAACCTGACCGCGCTGCGCGAGCTGGCGCTGCTGTGGACCGCCGACCGGGTGGACGAGTACCTGCAGAAGTACCGCGCCGAGCAGGGCATCGTGGGCACCTGGCAGGCTCGGGAGCGGATCGTGGTCGGCCTGACCGGCGGCCCGGAGGGGGCGACGCTGATCCGCCGGGCGGCCCGCATCGCGGCCCGCGTCTCCGGCGGTGAGCTGCTGGCCGTCCACATCTCCCGCTCGGACGGGCTGGCCGGCACCGGTTCGCCGCAGACGCTGATCGAGCAGCGCGCCCTGGTGGAGAGCCTCGGCGGCTCCTTCCACAACGTCCTGGGCGACGACCCGGCCGAGGGGCTGCTGGAGTTCGCCCGCGGGGTGAACGCCACCCAGATCGTGCTGGGCACCAGCCGGCGGCCCGGCTGGCAGTACCTGTACGGGCCCGGCGTCGGCACCCTGGTCACCCAGAAGGCCGGGGACATCGACGTCCACATGGTCACCCACGAGCACGCCGGGCACGGACGCCGGAACAAGATACCGGTGCGGCGGATCACCGACCTGGGCCGGACCAGGACCATCGCGGGCTGGCTGATCGGACTGGTCGGGCCGCCGGTGCTGGCCCTGGTGCTGACCACCATCGGCGGGCTGGGCCTGTCCACCGACATGCTGCTGTTCCTGTCGCTGACGGTGTGCGCGGCACTCGTCGGCGGGCTGCTGCCGTCGATCGGCTCGGCGCTGGTCGGCTCCTCGGTGCTGAACTTCTACTTCACCCCGCCGCTGCACACGTTCTCGATCAACGAGCCGCAGAACATCATGGCGGTGGCGATATTCACCGTCGTCGGGTGCTCGGTCGCCTCCGTGGTGGACCTGGCGGCCCGGCGCACCCACCAGGCGGCCCGCGCCCAGGCCGAGGCGCAGACGCTCAGCGCGCTGGCCGGCACCGTGCTGCGCGGCGCCCCGAACGGGGACGGGGTGCTGACCGCGCTGATGGAACAGGTCCGGGAGACCTTCGGCCAGGAGAGCGCCGCGCTGCTGGAGCGCCCGGAGCCGACCGCCGGCTGGGCGCCGGTCGCCACTGCCGGGCCGCACCCGCCGCAGCGGCCCGAGGAGGCCGACGTGGACGTCCCGGTCGGCGAGAGCCTGGCCCTGGTGCTGCGCGGCCGGGTGCTGCCCGGCACCGACCGGCGGCTGCTGGGGGCGTTCGCCGCGCAGGCCGCCGTGGTGCTGGAGCGCCGCGGGCTGGCCCGGGAGGCCGCCGCCGCCCGTCGGGAGGCCGAGGGCAACCGGATCCGCACCGCCCTGCTCGCCGCCGTCTCGCACGACCTGCGCACCCCGCTGGCGGGCATCAAGGCCTCGGTGACCTCGCTGCGCTCGGCCGACGTCGAGTGGGACCCGGAGGACGAGGCCGAGCTGCTGGCCGGGATCGAGGCCGGCGCCGACCGGCTCGACCACCTGATCAACAACCTCCTCGACATGAGCCGGCTGCAGACCGGCACCGTCACCCCGCTGATCCAGGAGACCGACCTGGACGAGGTGGTGCCGTACGCGCTCGGCGGGGTGCCGCCGGAGTCCGTCCGGCTGGAGGTGCCGGAGACGCTGCCGATGATCCGGGCCGACGGCGGGCTGCTGGAGCGCTCGCTGGCCAACCTGGTGGAGAACGCCGTCAAGTACAGCCCGGACGGCGTCAAGGTGCTGGTCAAGGCCGACGCCCTGCAGCCGCCGGGCCGGACCGGCCGGGTCGAGCTGCGGATCGTGGACCGCGGCCCGGGTGTGCCCGAGGACGCCAAGGAGCGGATCTTCGCGCCGTTCCAGCGCTACGGGGACGCGCCGCGCGGCGCCGGGGTCGGCCTCGGGCTCGCGGTGGCGCGCGGGTTCGTCGAGGCGATGGACGGCACCGTCACCGCGGAGGACACCCCCGGCGGAGGCCTGACCATGGTCGTCAGCCTGCCCGCCGTCGAACGGCCGCCCGAACCGGACCGGGTGGGCGGCGAGGGCGACGATCCGCTCTCGGAACTGATCACGTGAGTTCCGGCTGATCGCGGCAGGCCCGGCGCAGGCCCGGCCCGGCCCACCGCCCGGCGGCCCACGGCGTACGAACAGCCAAGACACAGTCCGTAAGATCCGACAGCCTGAAAGGCGGAGCCCGTAAATGACCCGGGTCCTCGTCGTGGACGACGAACCGCAGATCGTCCGCGCACTGGTGATCAACCTCAAGGCCCGCAAGTACGAGGTGGACGCGGCCCACGACGGGGCGAGCGCGCTGGAACTGGCCGCCGCCCGCCACCCGGACGTGGTCGTCCTCGACCTGGGTTTGCCCGACATGGACGGCGTCGAGGTGATCCGCGGCCTGCGCGGCTGGACTCGGGTGCCGATCATCGTGCTGTCCGCCCGGCACGCCTCCGACGAGAAGGTCGAGGCCCTGGACGCGGGTGCCGACGACTACGTGACCAAGCCCTTCGGGATGGACGAGCTGCTCGCCCGGATGCGCGCCGCCGTGCGCCGGGCCGAGCCGGTCGCCGGGGAGGACGACTCGTTGGTCGTCACCGAGAGCTTCACCGTCGACCTCGCCGCCAAGAAGGTCAACCGGGACGGCACCGACGTACGCCTCACGCCCACCGAATGGCACCTGCTGGAGGTGCTGGTCCGCAACGCCGGCCGGCTGGTCAGCCAGACCCAGCTGCTCCAGGAGGTGTGGGGCCCGGCCTACCGCACCGAGACCAACTACCTGCGGGTCTACCTCGCCCAACTGCGCCGCAAGTTGGAGCGGGACCCTTCGCACCCGCGCCACTTCATCACCGAACCGGGCATGGGCTACCGCTTCGAGAGCTGAGCAGGGGTTCGAAGACCGGCCCGTACGGCCCCCCGGCGGCTGCGACGCCTGCCGCCGGGGGGCCGGAACCCGGTACCCTGCCGACATGAGTGGTGACAACAGCAGCGGCCAGCCGCAGGGGCGGTTCCGCCGCATGCTCAGCCGGCTGACCTCCTCGGCCGAGGAACTGGACGCCGAGGACCTGCGCCAGGAGAGCGCCGCCGAGTCCGGCTGCACGCCGATCGCCGGCTGCACGGACCGGCAGCTGGTCACCGTCGCGGGCACGCTGCGCACGGTGACGCTCCGCCCGCGGGCCGGAGTGCCGGCCCTGGAGGCCGAGCTCTTCGACGGCACCGAGGCGCTGGAGGTCGTCTGGCTGGGCCGCCGCTCGATCGCTGGGATAGAGCCGGGCCGCCGGCTCGTCGCCAGCGGCCGGATCAGCCACGCACGCGGGCGCCGCGTGCTGTTCAACCCCCGATACGAGCTGCGTCCGGTGGGACACGGGAGCGAATGAGCGTGAGCAACCACCCCGGCGGCGACGCCGCCGCCCGGATCGACCTGGACGCCACCGACGTGGCGGCCTGGCAGGACGCCGCCGCCGCTGAGGCCGCGGACGGACTGGCCCGGTCGATCGAGGGCACCGCGCCGGCCGCCGAGCGGCCCCTCGACCCGGCGGCCGCCGAAGCCGCCCGGAAGGCCGCCTCCAAGGAGGCCGCCGACACCGTCCTGCAGGCCTTCGGCGGCGTGCGCGGCATGATCGACATGACGCTGCCCGGCCTGGTCTTCATCCTCACCTACAACGTCACCCACCAGGTCAGCGCCGCCGCCTGGGCCGCGCTCGGCCTGAGCGCGCTGTTCGTGGTGGCCCGGCTGGCCCGGCGGGAGACCATCCAGCACGCCTTCAGCGGGGTGTTCGGCGTCGCCCTCGGCGCCTGGATCGCGATGAAGAGCGGCAAGGCCGAGGACTTCTACCTCCCCGGCCTGCTCTGGAGCGTCGGCTACTGCGCGGCCATGGCGGTCTCCGCCCTGGTGCGCTGGCCGATGATCGGGGTGATGCTCGGCCCGATCACCGGTGAGATGTTCACCTGGCGCAAGGAGAACCCGGGCCGCCTCGCCGCCTACACCAAGGCGACCTGGGCCTGGGTGGTGATCATGGGCCTCAAGCCGGTGATCCTCTTCCCGCTGTACTTCACCCACAACGTCAACCTGCTCGGCTGGCTGAAGGTCGCCCTCGGCATCCCGCCGCTGCTGCTGGCGATGTACGTCACCTGGCAGATCCTGCTGAAGGCGCCGCCGCCGATCAAGGCGCCGCTGGACGACGAGGAGGAGTCGGCCAAGTAGCCGCTCCCGCCCGCTACGGCCGAGGGCCCGCACCCCCTGGGGGATGCGGGCCCTCGGCCGTACGCACGTGCGGTTCCCGCTGGGCGTTTCCTGCCGTGCAGGGTCCTGCCGGGCGGTTCCCGCTGGGCGGTTCCTACTGGGCGCCGGAGGTGGCCGACAGCAGCTGCTCCAGCTCCTCCTCGCGCTCCTGCGCCGCGACGAAGAGCAGCTCGTCGCCGCCCTCCAGGGTGTCGTCCTTGCCCGGCACCAGCACCCGGCCCTCGCGGATGATGCTCACCAGGGCGGTGTCCTGCGGCCAGGAGACGTCGCCGACCCGGGTGCCGACCAGCTCGGCCTCGCCGGCCAGGGTCAGCTCGACCAGGTTGGCGTTGCCCTGGCTGAAGCGCATCAGGCGGACCAGGTCGCCGACGCTGACCGCCTCCTCGACCAGGGCGGACATCAGCCGCGGGGTGGACACGGCCACGTCCACGCCCCAGGACTCGTTGAAGAGCCACTCGTTCTTCGGGTTGTTCACCCGGGCGACCACCCGCGGCACCGCGTACTCGGTCTTGGCGAGCAGCGAGACGACCAGGTTGACCTTGTCGTCACCGGTCGCGGCGATCACCACGTGGCAGCGCTGCAGCGCCGCCTCGTCCAGCGAGGTGATCTCACAGGCGTCGGCCAGCAGCCACTCCGCCATGGGCACCCGCTCCACCGAGATGGAGTTGGGGTTCTTGTCGATCAGCAGGACCTCGTGACCGTTCTCCAGCAGCTCGCCCGCGATCGAGCGGCCCACGGCACCGGCACCGGCAATGGCGACCCGCATCAGTGACCCTCCTCCTTCGGTCCCTGCGCGAACGCGGCCTCGACCGCCGTCAGATCGGCCCGGCGCAGCATCACGTGCACCAGGTCGCCCTCCTGCACCACCATCTGCGGCGAGGGGAGCACCCCCTCGCCGAGCCGGGTCACGAACGACACCCGGGCGCCGGAGGCCTCCTCCAGGCGGCTGACCCGCTGACCGACCCAGCCCGGGTGGTACGCGACCTCGGCCAGCTGCACGCTGCCGCTCGGGTCCTGCCACAGCGGCTCGGCGCCGCTCGGCAGCAGCCGACGCAGCATCTGGTCGGCGGTCCAGCGGACCGTCGCCACGGTCGGGATGCCCAGGCGCTGGTACACCTCGGCCCGGCGCGGGTCGTAGATCCGGGCCGCGACGTTCTCGATGCCGAAGGTCTCCCGGGCGACCCGGGCGGCGATGATGTTGGAGTTGTCACCGCTGGAGACGGCGGCGAACGCGCCGGCCTCCTCGATGCCCGCCTCGCGCAGGGTGTCCTGGTCGAAGCCGACGCCGGTCACCCGGCGCCCGTTGAAGCCGGCGCCCAGGCGACGGAAGGCGGTCGGGTCCTGGTCGACCACGGCCACCGAGTGGCCCTGTTTCTCCAGGGCTCTCGCGAGGGCCGAGCCCACGCGGCCGCAGCCCATGATGACGATGTGCACCGGCGCTACCTCACCCGTCCCGAAGGGTTCTTGACCTGCGCAAACACCGTTCATCTCCCTTTCCCGCCCGGTCCTGCCGGGGCGAGGGTTCTCGTGGGGCGTCGGCCGGACTCCGCTCGACAACCAGAGTGTTGCCCACCGACTCGTATCCGACACGCTAGCCGGTCCACCGAACACAGTCGCGACGAAGGGGGGGATAAACGGCGCAAGTGCTGCCGGGAAAGCCCTACGATTCCTTAACGTGCCTATGCCGACTGACCTTCCGAAACGCCTCCTGATCGGGCGCGCCCTACGCAGCGACAAGCTCGGAGAGACGCTCCTTCCCAAGCGGATCGCGCTGCCCGTCTTCGCCTCGGACGCGCTCTCCTCGGTCGCGTACGCCCCCGAGGAGATCCTGCTCACGCTCTCCGTCGCGGGAGCGTCGGCGATCCACTTCTCCTGGCAGATCGGCGTCGTGGTGGCGATCGTGATGCTCGCCGTCGTCGCCTCCTACCGGCAGAACGTGCACGCCTACCCCAGCGGCGGCGGCGACTACGAGGTGGCGACCGTCAACCACGGTCCGGCCTCCGGTCTGGTGGTCGCCGCGGCCCTGATGGTCGACTACGTGCTGACCGTCGCCGTCTCCACCACCTCGGGCGTCGCCAACGTGGTGTCCGCCGTCCCGGCACTGCGCGGCCACGAGATGATCGTCTCGGTGGTCGTGGTCGTGGTGCTGATGGGCATGAACCTGCGCGGGGTGCGCGAATCCGGCTCCGCCTTCGCCGTCCCCACCTACGCCTTCATGGCGGGCGTGATCGGCATGGTCGGCTACGGCGTCTTCCGGCACTTCGTGCTCGGCCAGTCCATGCCCGCCGAGAGCTCCGGCTTCCACCTCGCCGCCACCCCCGGCAACGACTCGCTGGCCGGCTTCGCGATGGTGTTCCTGCTGCTGAAGTCCTTCTCCTCCGGCTGCGCCGCGCTCACCGGTGTCGAGGCGATCTCCAACGGCGTGCCAGCCTTCCGCAAGCCGAAGAGCAAGAACGCGGCCACCACCCTGCTGCTGATGGCGAGCATCGCCGTGGTGATGTTCATGGGCATCATCTGGCTGGCCCGGCTGACCGGCGTGCAGATGGCCGAGAACCCGACCGAGCAGTTGGTCGGCGCCGGCTCCGGCTACCACCAGAAGACCGCGCTGGCGCAGATCAGCGAGGCCGTCTTCAACAACTTCACGCCCGGTTTCTACTTCGTCGCCGCCGTCACCGGCCTGATCCTGGTGCTCGCCGCCAACACCGCCTTCAACGGCTTCCCGGTGCTCGGCTCGATCCTCGCCCAGGACCGCTACCTGCCCCGCCAGCTGCACACCCGCGGCGACCGGCTGGCCTTCTCCAACGGCATCATCCTGCTGGCGATCGCCGCGATCCTGCTGATCATCGCCTTCGACGCGGACCCGACCCGGCTGATCCAGCTCTACATCGTCGGCGTCTTCGTCTCCTTCAACATGAGCCAGTCCGGCATGATCCGGCACTGGACCCGGCTGCTGCGCACCGAGACCGACCCGGCCAAGCGGCGTCACATGCACCGCAGCCGGGCGATCAACGGCTTCGGCCTGGTGATGACCATGGCGGTGCTGATCGTCGTCCTGGTCACCAAGATCGGCCACGCCTGGATCGCGATCGCCGCGATGGTCGTGCTGTTCGTGATGATGAAGGGCATCCGCCGCCACTACGACCGGGTCTCCGACGAACTCATCGCCGCCGAGGAACCGGACGACGTGGTGCTGCCGACCCGGGTGCACGCCATCGTGCTGGTCTCCAAGCTGCACAAGCCGGCGCTGCGCGCCCTCGCCTACGCCAGGCTGGCCCGTGCCCAGACCCTGGAGGCCGTCACCGTCAACGTCGACTCGGACGACACCGCGGCGCTGCGGCGGGAGTGGGACGAGCGCGGCATCGAGGTGCCGCTCAAGGTGCTGGACTCGCCGTACCGGGAGATCACCGGGCCGGTCCTGGACTACGTGAAGAACCTGCGGCGCAGCAGCCCGCGCGACGTGGTCGCCGTCTACATCCCCGAGTACGTGGTCGGCCACTGGTACGAGCACCTGCTGCACAACCAGAGCGCGCTGCGGCTCAAGGGGCGGCTGCTGTTCAAGCCCGGTGTGATGGTCACCTCGGTGCCCTGGCAGCTGGAGTCCTCCGAGCGGCGCAGGCCGCAGAAGGCCTGGTCGGCGCCGGGATCCGTCCGCCGTGGCGAGCCGCGGGCGCCGAAGGCCGTAAAGTCGAAGGATTCCGACCGTGCCGGTGCGAATGCCGGTGCCACCTCCGACCGCAGCAAGGACTCCTCCCAGTGACGCGCAACACTCCGCCCCGCTCCTCGGGCTCCTCCGGCGCCTCCGGCAAGGGCAAGGGCGCCCGTCGGGGCGGCTCCCAGCCCGGACAGGTGGCCCGGCCGCGCTGGGGCAAGCCGCAGCGCCCGGAGGCCACCGACCGCGAGGGGCTGACGGCGCGCACGGCGCCGGTCGTGCCGGGGGAGGCCCCGGTGGAGAAGACCGTCCGGGACGGGAAGGCTGGTCGGGACGGGAAGGCCGTTCGGGACGGGAAGGCGGCCCGGGCGGAGAAGCCTGTGCGCGGTGAGAAGGCCGCGGGTGGCGAGAAGGCCGCGCGTGGCGGGAAGCCCGTCCAGGACGGCAAGGGCGCGGAACCGGCCGGCCGGAAGGCGCCGCGCAAGCAGGCGGTGCGGCCGCCGAAGGCGCTGCGCGGCCAGTCCGTGCGGGCCGCGCGGCCGGAGAAGCCGTCCGGGGACCCGCTGGTCGGCGAGCGCTACGAGGTCGAGGTCGGCCCGGTCGCGCACGGCGGCGGGCACTGCGTGGCCCGGCACGAGGGCCGGGTGCTGTTCGTCCGGCACGCGCTGCCCGGCGAGAAGGTGGTCGCGCTGGTGACCGAGGGCACCAGCACCTCGCGCTTCCTGCGCGCGGACGCGGTGGAGGTGCTGGAGCCCGCCAAGGACCGGATCGAGGCGCCCTGCCCGTTCGCCGGGCCGGGCAAGTGCGGCGGTTGCGACTGGCAGCACGTCACCCCGGGCGGGCAGCGCAAGCTCAAGGCGGCCGTGCTGACCGAGCAGCTGGCGAAGCTGGCCGGGCTGACCCCGGCCGAGGCGGGCTGGGACGGCAGCGTCGAGCCGGTCGGCGGCAAGCTGCAGGCCGGGCAGGTGCCGGCCTGGCGCACCCGGGTGCAGTACACGGTGGACGCGGAGAGCGGCAAGGTCGGGCTGCGCAAGCACCGCTCGCACGAGGTGCAGGTCATCGACCGCTGCCTGATCGCCGCCGAGGGCGTCACCGAACTGGGCATCGAGTCCCGGGACTGGCCGGGGGTGGCGAGCGTCGAGGCGGTCGCCGCGACCGGCTCCTCGGACCGCCAGGTCGTCCTGACCCCGCGCGACGGCGCCCAGCTGCCGCTGGTCGAGCTGGACAAGCCGGTGTCGATCGCCCGAATCGACGACCAGGGCGACGTGCACAAGGTGCACGGGCGCGGCTTCGTGCGCGAGCGGGCGGCCGGACGGACCTGGCGGGTCAGCAACGGCGGCTTCTGGCAGATCCACCCGGAGGCGCCGGACACCCTGGTCGACGCGGTGCTGGACGGCCTGGACCCGCAGTGGGGCGAGAGCGCGCTCGACCTGTACTGCGGGGTCGGCCTGTTCGCCGGCGCGCTCGCCGACCGGGTCGGCGAGGACGGCGCGGTGCTCGGCATCGAGTCCGCCCCGCAGGCCGTGGTCGACGCCCGGCACAACCTCGCCGCGCTGGACAACGTGCGGATCGAGTGCGACCGGGTCGAGACGCTGCTGCCGCGCACCGGCATCACCGCCACCGACCTGATCGTCCTGGACCCGCCCCGCTCCGGCGCCGGGCGCGAGACCGTCGGCCACCTGGTCGGCCTGGAGGCGCGCCGGATCGCGTACGTGGCCTGCGACCCGGCGGCGCTCGCCCGGGACCTGGCGTTCTTCCGCGAGGGCGGCTACCGGCTGGTCTCGCTGCGGGCCTTCGACCTGTTCCCGATGACCCACCACTTCGAGTGCGTGGCGATCCTGGAGCCGGCCGGGGCCTGACCCCGATGACGCCCGAGGAGGCGGCCCCCCGTCGTGGACGGGGGCCGCCTCCTCGGCTTTGTGGGCTTCGCTGTTTGTGGCTTTCGCTGGGGGCTCGGCGGTTCTCGGTGGTTCTCGGGGTTCTCGGGGGTTCTCGGCGCTCTCGTGGGGAGCGGGGGCTACCCGTTGCTCTCCTCCTCGTCGGCGCTGTGCGGAAGGTCGATGCCGTGCTGGGCGGCGAGCCTGAGGAGCGAGGCGACCCGGCCCTCGTACGCCTGGACGCCGTCGGCGTCCCCTTCGGCCCGGGCTGCCGCGAGGTCCCGCCGGGCCTGGGCGAGCTGCTCGCGCAGCTCCTGGTCGAACATGGCTGTCATTGCCGGCCTCCACAAAACCGGTCGGTGCCGCTCGGGGAACGCTCAGGGGAGTTCAGAGTCCCGGATGCTTCGGGACTCTTCAAGTCAGGTCCGGTCGGGTTCGGGGTAGGTCCGGACGGGTTCAGGGTAGGCCGGGTCAGGAGTGGGGCGGCGTCGGGACGGCGCCGGGCGGGTTCGGCGGCGGGCTCGGTGGTGGGTTCGCGGCGGGCTCGGTGGTGGGTTCGGTGACAGGGGTGGGGCGGGTTCGGTGACGGACAGGTTGCGTGGGGGCGTGCGGCAGGTGTGCGGGCGGTGTGCGTGCGCCCTTGTTGTGCTAGCACTTCGGCGCTAGCTTGAACGACATGGGCAAGAAGCAGCTGAACGTCCGAGTGGACGCCACGACCGCGGAGATGGCCCGGGAACGGGCGGAACAACAGGGGATCAGCATGAACCAGTACATCGAACGCCTGGTCCAGCAGGACATGGGTGAGTCGGGACGCGCCTTCATCGACGCCGCCGCGCAGTTCATGAAGGAGTACGAGACGGCCTTCCTCGCCGAGTTCGGGGAG
The DNA here is from genome assembly GCF_055571335.1 of Kitasatospora sp. NPDC030952. Taxonomy (NCBI): domain Bacteria; kingdom Bacillati; phylum Actinomycetota; class Actinomycetes; order Kitasatosporales; family Streptomycetaceae; genus Kitasatospora; species Kitasatospora sp. NPDC030952. The sequence goes on along the minus strand of NZ_JBVIFM010000005.1, from coordinate 409,344 downwards.
TCGGGCGAGCTCCAGGACGTGCGCCGTTGAAGCTGGAGGTCGACCTCTCGTGGCTGCTCATGACCGCGGAGCAGTACACGCCCGGTGACCCGCAGGTCACCGACTACGGATCGCTGCTCGCGGCCGTCACCCGGCACCAGGCCGAGATCTTCGACATCTCCGTCTACCCCGAACCCCAGGACCGCGCCGCCGCGCTGATGCACCAGCTCATCCGGGTGCCCGCCCTGGAGAAGACCAACGAACTCTTCGCGACCGCCGTCGCCTACGCCTATCTCGTCGCCAGCGGCTGCACCGTCGCCACCACCGCCCGCGAGGTGCGCAGCCTCTCCCGGGCCATCCGGGAGGGGAGGCTGGGGGTGTCCGGGGTCGCCGAGCGACTGGCGGCCTGGGTCGTCGACGAGGCCGAGGGGGAGGGCGTCACCGGGGCGGAGGACGAGGACGAGGACGACGACTGAGCGCCGTCCTCGCCCGGGGGCGCGTCCTACGCTTCGGCGTCGGGGATGGCGTCGGAGGTAGTTCGTGCGGTGTCCGGGGTGATGGGCTCTGCGGTGTCCCGGGCGGTGGGCTCCGCGATGAGGGCCGTCGCGAACGGGCGGAAGCCGGCCCGACGGTAGATCCGGGCGACGTCCTCGTCGGCGGCGGACAGGAACACCGTCCGCACACCGTTGGCGCGGGCGTGCGCCACCAGGGCCGCGGTGACCGCCAGAGCCAGCCCGCGCCGCCGGGCGGAGGGCAGCGTCCCGACGCCGACCACCTCGGTGACCGCGCCCACCGGGTTGTGCTGGCCGGCGCACAGCACCTCGTCGCCGTCGCCGTCCAGCACGGCGGCCAGCACGGAGACGCCGTCGGTGATTCGCCGGGCGATCCGCGCCACCGCACCCGCAGCCGTCAACTCGGTCACACTGGCGGCCAGTTCGACCGATCCGGCGGCGCCGGTGGCGGTGCCCGGGCTGCCGAAGGCCACGTGCGGGACGGCGACCGCGGCGGCCAGCTCGGGGGCGTCCGCAGCCAGCACCCGGACCTCCACCCGCTCCGGGAGGGCCGGTGCCGGGGCCGCCTCGTCCTGCGGGCCGAGCACCAGCAGCGGGTGCTCGTGCACCGTCAGCCCGGCCGCCTCCACCGCCGCGCGCAGCTCCGGGTTCTGCTCGGCCACCCACTCGAAGGCCTCCGGCACGCCCAGCTCCCGCTGCCGCGCCAGCACCCGGCGGACGTCCTCGGCGGTGGCGGCCGGGCCGTCGTGGCCGGGGGTGGGGCGGGCGTAGTAGTGCCAACCGGTGCTGCCGTTGCGGACGAACAGGGTCAGCGGGCCGAAGTCCTCGGCGGTGGCGGCGCTGCGCGGCACGGCGTCGTAGTAGCGCTCGATCCCGGTGAGCAGGGCATGGTCCGGAGCATGATCAGCTGAAGTCACGGCGTGCATCCAAGCAGGGGCGCGGGTGGGGCGCCACCGTATTTGCGCGGACGTTCGCTCGAGCGGTTCGGCGGCCGGTGTTGCGAGGGCGGCCCCGCCATTGGCGTTGCGAGGGCGGCCCGGTGGTCGGTGTCGCGAGGGCGGCCCGGCTCGGTGACCGATGTTGTGAGGGCGGTTCGGTGGCCGGTCTGGTGAGGGTGGCCCGGCCGTCGGCGTTCGATTGTTGCCGAACGCTTACCGGCTCGCGGCGATCTTGTGCGTGTACGCCGGGCATGCTGAGGCCTTCACAGCTCTGCCGAGGGGGACGGCGGACGTCCGCACTCGGCGAGGCAAGGGGGAACTCAGGCCCATGAGGCTCTGCTTTCTGGTGGAGGAACACTACCGGCGGGACGGCATGCCGCTGGACGTGGTGCGTCAACTCACCGCGTGGGGTCACCGGGTGGACGTGCTGCGCCCCGGTGACTCGCTGATGGCGATCTCCGAGGCGGTCCGGGCCGGCAGCCACGACGCCTGGGTGCTCAAGACCGTCTCCGGCGGCCCCGGACTCACCCTGCTGGAGGCCGCCGCCGCCGTGGGACTCACCACCGTCAACGACGTCCGCTCGATCCGCGGCGTCCGGGACAAGGCGCTGGCCTCGGTGATCGCCCGCACCCGCGGCCTGCCCGTCCCGGTCACCTACGCCGCCGCCCGTTGGGAGCGCCTCGCCGAGATCCCGGCCGCCGAGTACCCGCTGGTCGTCAAGCCGGCGGACGGCAGCTCCGGGCGCGGCGTGCGGCTGGTGGCCGGGCCCGACGACCTGATCGGGCTCGGGCCCGAACTCGCCGCCGAGGGGCTGCTGATCGCGCAGCCGTACGTGCCCAACGGCGGGACGGACCTCAAGGTTTACTGCGTCGACGGCGAGCTCTTCGCGACCGAACGGGAGTCCCCGTTGCACCCCGGGCAGGGCGTGCGCGAGCGGCCGGTGCCGCTGCCGGGGAGCGTCGCGCGGATCGCGGCGCAGGTGGGCGAGGTGTTCGGGCTGGACCTGTACGGGGTCGACGTGCTGCTCGGGCCGGACGGGCCGGTGGTGGTCGACGTCAACGACTTCCCGAGCTTCCGGCAGGTGCCGGACGCGGTGGCGAAGGTCGCCCGGGCGGTGCTGCGGCTCGCGCGCAGCGGTACGGCGGTGTCGGTGCCCGCGCTGGTCGCGGCCGGGGGCGACGAGTACGACCGACTCGGTCTGGTGGACGGTGGGTTGCGGTGAGGGTCGGGCTGATCGCGGGCGACCCGGGGCACCCGGTGCTCGCGGCCGCGGCCGAACTGCTGGTGCGGCGCGGCTGCCGGGTGGAGGCCGTGCCGATCGGCGACGGTGGTGTCGCTGCGGGGGCGCTCGCCGACGTCTATCTGCTCAAGGCGCGTACGCCGCAAGCGCTGGCGCTGGCAGCGGAGTTGGAGCGGCGCGGGGCCGTGGTGGTCAACTCGGCGGCGGCGACGGAGCTTTGCCAGGACCGGGTGCGGATGGCCTCGCTCGCCCGGGGTGCCGGGCTGCCGTTCGCGACCACCGTCGCGGCCGGGACACTGCCCGAACTCGTCTCTCCTGCCTACCCGTTCGTGGTGAAGAGTCGGCACAGCCGGCGGCACGACCTGGTCGCGCTGGTCGACGGCCCGGCCCGGATGCGGGAGCTCGCCGAACGCTGGCCGCAGGAGGAGGTCGTCACCCAGCCGTACCTCCCGGGCAACGGCTGGGACCAGAAGCTGTGGGTGGTCGACGGGCAGGTATTCGCGGCCCGACGACGCTCCGAACTGGCAATTGCGGAGGGTGAGTTGGGGGAGGTGCCGGAGTGGGTGCCGTCCGCCCGGCGGGCCGCGCTCGCGCTGCGGGTCGGGGAGGTGTTCGGCCTGGAGGTGTACGGGGTCGATCTGCTGGACGGGGTGGCCGAACCGGTGATCGTGGACGTCAACGCCTTCCCCGGGGTGCGCGGGCGGCCCGGTGCGCCCGAGGCGCTTGCCGGGCTCGCGTTGCGGGCGGCGCGGGAGCGGGGGCGTACTGCGGGGTCGGTGTAGCGCGGTGCGGGTGCGGGTGCGGGTGCGGCTTCGGTGAAGGGGTGGGTCGGTGCCGGGGAGCCTGGGGAGGCCGTCGGCGGGCGCGGGTGGTTAGGCTGGCTGGCGGCCCCGACCGGTCGGGGCCGAACGGCGAGAGAAGACGGAACGTTGCTGCAGGACATCGAGCCCTACCTGGCCTGCCCCCACTGCGCGCAGGACCTCACCCGGCACGAGCGCAGCCTGCGCTGCCCCGCCGGGCACAGCTTCGACCTCGCCAAGCAGGGCTACGTCAGCCTCCTCGCCGGCGACGCCCACACCGGCACCGGCGACACCGCCGAGATGGTCGCCGCCCGCTCCGACTTCCTCACCGCCGGGCACTACCGGCCGATCGCCGACGCCCTCGCCTCGACGGCTGTCTCCGTCGCCGGCGGCGGAGCGGACGGCCTGGTCGCGGACCTCGGCGCCGGCACCGGCCACTACCTCGCCCACGTCCTGGACGCCCTGCCCGGCCGGGTCGGCGCGGCCCTCGACATCTCCAAGTACGCGCTGCGCCGCGCCGCCAAGGCCCACCCCCGGATCGGCGCCGTGGTCTGCGACGCCTGGCGCCCGCTGCCGCTGCGCGAGGCCTCCGCCGACCTGATGCTCAACGTCTTCGCCCCGCGCAACGGCCCCGAGATCCGTCGGGTGCTGCGCCCCGGCGGCACTCTGCTGCTGGTCTCGCCCACCGCCCGTCACCTGCGCGAACTCGTCGCCGCCCTGGGCCTGTTGTCGGTCGACGAGGAGAAGCAGCGCCGGATCGACGAGAAGCTCGGCCCGTACCTGACGCCGGTCGACCGGCGGTCCGTCGAGTTCACCCTGCGGCTCTCCGCACAGGACGTCCGGACCGTCGTCGGCATGGGGCCGAGCGCCTGGCACACCGACCCCGACCGCCTCGCGGCCGCCCTCGCCGACCTGCCGGAGCCGGTCGAGGTGACCGCCTCGGTGACGGTGGCCGCGTACCGGCGGCCGTAGGTCAGCGCCGTGCGATAGGCCCGCCACGTTGGGATGAATCTGGCGAGCAGGGACGTTTCGCCCCACCGGGCTGCGGCTAACGTCCGACGGGTGAACCGCGACGCCGCCGCGCCCGCCGGCCCGGCCCAACTGCGCCCGGGGGCCCCGGAACCCCACCGGGCGCCCGTGCCACGCCCCACCGTCGAGGAGCTGCGGCTCACCGCCTTCAAGTCCTACCGGCGGGCCGTCCTGCCGCTCGCGCCGCTCACCGTGCTGCACGGGCCCGCCGGGGTGGGCAAGTCCAACGCCCTCGACGCGCTGGCCGTCCTGTCCCGACTCGCCCTCGGCGAGGAGATCGCCGGCTCCCTGGACGGACTGCCGGCCCGCACCGGCCCGCTCGCCACCCCCGTGCGCGGCGGCCTGGCCGGCTGCGTGCCGCACGGGCGGGACGCCGTCATCCTCGGCTGCACCGTCCGCTCACCGCGCGGCCGGATCCGGCTCGACCTGGTGATCCGCACCGACGGGACGGTCCGGATCGCCCGGGAGTCGCTCAGCCTCGACGGCCGCACCCTGGTGGACACCGGCGAACAGGACGTACGGAACGGGCGCGTCAACGTGTGCTGGCACAACGACACCCGCCAGGGGGACATCCGGGCGCCCTTCCCCAGCGGCACCATGATCACCGCCCAGCTGCCGCTGCGCGTCGCCGGCTCCTCCACCGGCGAGCGGCTCGTCCTGGCCGCCACCGAGGACCTGCTCACCGCGCTGCGCGAGGTCTTCCCGCTGCACCCCGTCCCCGCGCTGATGCGCGGCTGGGCCAAGGCCGACCCGCAGGCCCGGCTGCGCAGCAACGCCGCCAACGTCTCCGCCGTGATCAACCGGCTCTCCCACGAGTGCCCGCGCCGGTACGGGCAGCTCCTGCGGGCCGTCCAGGAGGCCGCGCCGCACCCGCTGCTCGGGATCGCCCTCGCCGAGCGGGAGAGCGGGACGGGGCGGCGGGTGCTCGCGGTCTTCGACGAGGGCGTGCTCGGGCGCACCGGGGCTGACCAGGCCTCCGACGGCATGCTGCGCCACCTCGCCTTCGCGGCGGTGCTGCTGACCGGGGCAGGGGTGCTCGACCTCGACGTGGCCGCCGAGGTGCCGTGGGCGCACCGCCAGCTCACCGTCCTCGCCGAGGACCTCGGGGCCGGGCTCGCCGGTGAGCAGACCGCCTCGCTGCTGCGGCTGGCGCGGGACATGGCGGGGCGCAACCAGCTGCGGGTGGTGGCCGCGCTGCAGGAGCCGGGGGCGGCGCGGGAGGCGTTCGGGGTGGGGGACGGGCGGTCGGGTGGCGGGTGGTCGGGGGACGTGGCGCTGGTGGAGTGCCGGCGGGATCCGGCGACGGGGCTGACGGTGCTGCGGCCGGAGGCGGTGCGGGTGCCGGTCCAGTGCGGGCGCGGGGGGCCGGTGGGCGGCGGGGGTTCGTCGGAGGGGGCGGAGCCGTCGGAGGGGGCGGAGCCGTCGGACGGTTCGGGGTCGTCGGACGGTGTTGGGTCGTCGGACGGTGTTGGCAGGGGTTCCCCGAGTGTGGCCGGGGACGGGGATGCGGTAGACCTGGGGGCGTGAACGAGCGTGTGACGGGGTCGAGGTCGGGGCCGGGGTCGGGGCCGGGGTCGGGGTCGGGGTCGGGGGAGCCGGCGGTGGACGGGGCATCCGGGGGCGGGGCGGAGCCCGGCGAGCTGAGCCTGGAGGCGCTGCGCCTGCGACTGGTGGAGTTCGCGGCGGCGCGGCGGTGGGAGCCGTTCCACACGCCGAAGAACCTGGCGGCGGCGCTGAGCGTGGAGGCCGGCGAGCTGCTGGAGATCTTCCAGTGGCTCACACCCGAGCAGGCGGCCGCGGTGATGTCCGACCCGGAGCGGGCCCACCGGGTGCGCGACGAGGTCGCGGACGTGCTGGCGTACCTGGTGCAGTTCTGCACGGTGGTCGGAGTGGACCCGCTGGAGGCGCTCGCCGCCAAGATCGAGCGCAACGAGGACCGCTTCCCGGTGCCGGGTACGGCGGCCGACGTCAACCCCGACATGGGCTGATCACCCTTGCGGGGGACAGAAGTTATCCACATCCCCCGGGTTTTCCACAGCTTTCGAAATGGTGGATGCGGCCCACCCCGCCCTCCCCGCACGCTCTCCCCGTGACCCACTCGACCGCCCCGGCGGCGGGTCGGTCGACGGCGACGAGAAGCGGAAGGAGCGGGGGCCATGGAGGCGCTGCGACTGATCAGGACAGCCCGGCACGCCCTGGCCGAAGCCAGACACGTACCGGACGTACTGGCCGAGGCGCGCCGGTCCGCGCTGCTCACCGAGGCGGTGGGCGCGCGGCTGGCGGAGTCGGAGGACGACGACCTGGCGGGGCTCGGCCGACAGCTCTCGGAGGCCGGGGCGCACGCGGCGGTCTGTCTGGGCAGGTCTGCCGTCACCGGTGCCGCGGTGCGTGCGGGGCGGGCCGGTCGGTTCGCCGAACTCGGAGAACCGGCGCTGGTGTTGGAGGCGTTGGAGGAACTGCTGGGGGAGGTCGGGGAGACGCTCGTGGTGCTGGCCTGTGGGGCCGACACCGAGAGTCTCTACTGGACGTGCATCGACGGGGTCGACGCGGTGTCGGAGTGCCGGGACGTGACCGCGCGGCTGCGCGAGGCGGTCGACCGGGGCGGCGGGGCGGAGCCTGAACGGGCCGATCATGGCGCGCCGTTGCTCGTGGTCCGGCTCGAACCGCCGGGCGAGGGCGGGCCGAGGGAGGAGGGAAGGGCGCCGGACTACCGGGTGCCCGGCGCGGTCGGAGCGCCGGACGTGTCGGAGGTGTCGGTGTCGGCCGGATAGGCGGCGGCCGGGGTGGTGTCCTGGGCACCGGACTGCAGCGCGGCGAGATCCGCGGTCACCGAGGCGAGCAGTTCCTGCATCTGCTCAAGCAGGGTCTTGGGGGTCGCGGGCCCGGCCGGGTCGCCGGTGACCGAGCCGGTCGGGCTGCTCGGGAACTGCGGCGTGGCAGAGGGTTCGGACATGACGGGGACCTCTTCGGATCGGTGCGATGTGCCGCATCAACCAACGAACCGTCCCTGCGACCGGTCACCGCGCGCCACCCGATGTGGTCCAACTCCGGTACGCCGTAAGCCTCTCGGGTGAGCCGGGGTTGCCGCCGCAGCACGGCCTCGGCTAGGGGCGGCGCGGATCGAGGCGGGCGGAGGAGGAGGGGCGGGCCCCAGAGAAGCTGCGAAGACCAACAGTTGGGCCCCGGCGCCGCGGAGCGCGGCGCCGGGTCCCGGGAAAGACCATTGCGGAGAGGGTAGTAGTGCAAGGCATGTCTGAGTGTGGGTACTGTTCCTCACGGTTGTGAATGTCGTACCCTCTGCCTCTGCCCATTAGGACAAACGTCGGCCTGGACTGCTCGGAAGGTTCGGGCCTTCGCCGTCTCGTGGTTGCGGATTGGTTGCAGTTGCCGCCCTGCCCACCTCCTGATGAGCGGGATCGAGCGACAGACCTGTGCCTGGAGTTCACGGAGGCAGGGAGCACAGGCATGCCTGGGTGCCTGTGCTCCGGCAACGGTGGCGGGGCTGATCCACAGGACCCGGGGCCGGTACTGGCCGTAGCAAAGCCAGCGGAAGCCATCGAAGCAGGCGTTACCGTCATCGGCCGTGGGCCGGCCAGGCACGCCACTGCGGGCGAACTCAGCGGTGCCGGGTGTCACCATGTGCGAGTCGGCCAGTTCGGGCAGCATGGGTCACCTTCCCGGCCCGCGTCCACTGCCAAGCTTGACGTCGCCGCTGGATTCCAGCCCGTTGATCGGTGCCCACTCGTGTTCCAGGATCGAGTAGGTGATCGAGTCGCGCCAGGCGCCGTGGACGAAGACGTGGTCGCGGATCCGCCCGTCCTCGGTCATACCAGCTCGCAGCAGGGTGCGCGCCGATGCGTCGTTGAGGGGTGACCGGGCGGCCCAGACGCGGTGCAGGCCGAGGCCGTCGAAGCCGAGGGCACACAGGAGGTGGACGGTTTCTGTGCCGAGACCCTTGCCCCACTCGGCTGGGTGGAGGGCGAAGCCCACGGTGGCGGCCTGCTGTGGCTCCGTAGCCAGGCGCGCGTAGCCGATCAATCGGTGCTCGCCGAGCCGGGTGATGGCGAGGCAGTACTCGGTCCGTGGGGTGGCCTTCGCGGAGGCGATGGAGCGGGCGGTGATCGCCTGGACCTGCTCGCGGGTGCGGGGCTCGAAGCTGAGGTGCCGGGTGGCCTCCGGGTCGCCGTAGATGGCCAGGAGGGCGTCGGCGTCCTCGGGTTCGACTTCGCGCATCGCCAGGCGGGGGCCGGCCAGGTGAACTGGGGTCATGGCTGCGGAGCCTACCTGCGCGTTCACCGGACGATGACGGAGCTCGGGTTGGCGGTGAATGCCTCAATCTCCTCTCGCAGATCGGCCGCCGCACCGATGCCGCGGCGGCCGTCGCCGTGCAGGGCGGCGCGGACGCGCTGGGCGCTGCTGACGATGCCGAAGTTCCGTTGCTCGATAGGAAGGTCGAGTACTGGGCGGACGGCCTCAACGGCACCTTCAACCTCGCCTCGGGCGATGCGGGCGAGGGCGAGGTCGGTCTGTGCGCCCGCCTCGTCGCCGAAGGCCCAGTCGTCCTCGGAGGCGTCGCGGTAAGCGGTGACGGCGGCCTCGGACTGGCTCTCGCCGAGCGCAGGGTCCTCGCCGAGTTGCACGGTGGCCTCGGCGACGTAGTAGAGCTGGCGGGGCACCGGGAAGGTCATGATGCCGCCGAAGGCATCGAGGTCGTCGGGTTCGACGGCCGCGCGGGCGTCCTCGGACTGTTGGAGGGCGGTGCGGGTGGCCTCGCCGTCGCCGAGGAGGGAGTGGGCGCGGGCGGAGAGACAGGCCAGCCAGATGCTGGTGGTGCCCCGGACGCTGCCGGCGGCAGCCTGCCCGAGGTCGGCGTAGTCGGCGGCCTCAGCCGGGCGGCCGGCCCAGTAGGAGATGAGCGACTGGAGCGAGCGGACCCAGGCGCGCATGCCGTGGTGGTCCGCGTTATCGGCGCAGACGAAGGCGGTGCGGGCCTGCATCATCGCGGCGCTCGGGTTGCCCAGGTCGTGGCTGGCCTTGGCGAGCATGCCGGAGGTGATCCCGGCGAGCAGGTACAGCTCGCGGGCCTGTAGGGGCTTGACCCGGCCGTGCTCCAGCAGCCGGAAGGTGAGGTCCTGTACCTCGACCAGGTCGCCGAGCAGGGTCGGCAGCGCCAGCTTCGGGTAGGCGACGGTCAGCCGCCGTACCTCGTCGTGGATCTGTCCCAGGGTCTCCGGGCCGATGCTGCTGCCCTCCGCCATCGCGGTGAACCGAAGTGCACGACGAGCCGCCATTGCGACCTGCCTTTCCAATTCCGTGGTGCCCGCGTCGAAGCGGGTCTCGCTGTTGGACGGGCCGCCGGCAGGCAGTACCGCTGCCTGCTCGGAGGGGAGGAGGGCAGGGACCGGCCGTGGCGGCGGGACGACGAACGAAGCGGCAGTTGCGGGCGCAGGCAGCGAAGCGTTCGGTGCGGGCGCGAGGAGCTGCACGACGCTGACGTCGAACATGGCCTCCAGCACTCGGCACTGGTCCGGGTAGGGGCGGGTCTTCACCGCGCCGCCGTACCAGCGCTCGAACTGCCGCTTGGAGACCGACAAACCCCGGAGCCGGGGGTCGTTCTCCTGCTCAGCGGCCGAGTTCGCGGTCGCCTCGAACCGGAGGCGGAAGGTCTCGTAGACCTGCCAGTGCCGCTGCAGCGTCAAGACCCGTAAGAGTGTGGGAGTTTCGACCACTGCGGATCCTCTCCGTCCCCGTTCGTCTGCTCTGACGATAGCCATGGTCCGGAGGCAGGAAACGCGTTCGAGGACCGTACGGGCCAGATGACGGCAGCCATGACGGTGGTCATGACGCACGATGTCGTCTGCCGCGCGAACCAGCTCCGGTGACGACGCCGCCACGACGGCGGCGATGTCGTATCCATGCCCAATCCGCCGCCGCCATGCTGAAACAGCCTTCGCAATCCGCGCACAACCGACAGCGAAGCATGAGATCGAGGTGGGAGGGATCCGATGGACAACGCCACGACCGAAGACACCGCCGAAGCGCGGTCCCTGGCGGATAGCGAGACGACCGCAACTGCCGAACAAGGCCGCGTCACTCGCACCGAGCATCGCCCGGGTCTGACCGTCCGCACTTTCAGCGTTGCCCAGGACGGCACCCGCTACGACGACTCCGGCGTGACCAGCGCCTACCCGGGCGCCGACGAGTACGTCGCCCGGATCGAGGTCTGGCCCGCCTGCGCCTGTCCGCAGCATCGCGCCGGTTGATCCGCGCGAGTCGCACCCACCAGCACGGGGGCACAACAACGCCCCAACCCTTTTCCACTCGCTCGCCCGAGAGGAGAACCAGCCATGCACCGGCTGACCGACGCGCCCGCGCTGCACACCGAGTTGGAGCGCATCGACTACCGCACCACCCCCGCGTACTACTTCGACACCGAGCAGGTCACCGATCCGGTGGTGCTGCACCTGCTGAGCCGCTGCCCGACCGTTTTCGGCATCAAGAAGGCCATCACCGACCTGCTGGCCGGCAACCTGGACATCTCGCTGCCGAAGGCGACCGGGACCGTCGAGCCGGGCGCCACCGTTCGGGGCCGCGTGATCGTGGCGTCCGGGGCCGTCATCGCCGAAGGCGCGTTCGTCACCGGCCCGGTGCTGGTCTGCCCCGGCGCGGTGATCGAGGCCGGCGCCCGGGTGCGCGACAACACCGTCGTCGGCCCCGGCTGCCGCATCGGCTTCGGCGCCGAGGTCACCCGCTCCCTGCTGGCCGGCGGGGTCTTCATGAAGCACACCAGCTTCGTCGGGGACTCCGTGCTCGGCCTCGGCGTCAACATCGGCGCGTTCGTGTCCACCACCGGCCTGCGGGTCACCTCCGGGCCGGTCACCGAACCGGCGACCGAAGAGGTCTGCGCCCACCTCGACGGCCGGCGAATCGCCACCGGCCAGACGAAGTTCGGCGCGGTGATCGGCGACGGCGTGATCGTTCCCGCCGGCACCGTACTCCAGCCCGCCACCCTGATCGGCGCGCACACCCTGCTCTACCCGAAGACCCAGGTCGGGGGCTTCTTCCCGGCCGGAAGCCAGGGAAGGTGACCATGCCCACCACCGACACCACCACGACGACCGACCGGCGGGCCGTGCGGATCACCGGAGGCTGCCGCCTGGCCGGCACCGCCACCGTCCAGGGCAGCAAGAACATCGCCCTGCACCTGTACGCCGCCGCGATCCTCGCCGACGACCCGCTCACCCTGGCCGGTGCACCCAAGATCCTGGACACCCTGGTCGTCGCCGACATCCTGCACCGCACCGGCACTCTCGCCACCGTGACCGGAGACGAGTTCGCCACCCGACCGGCCGACTCCTACTTCCCCGTCATCCCGGACGACCTCGGACGGCGCATCCGAACCACTGCGGTGATGGGCGGCGCCCTGCTGGCCCGCGCCGGCAAGGTCACCTTCCCCACCCCCGGCGGGGACGCCTTCTGCGCCCGCTACATCGACCGGCACCTGGCCGCGATGGAAGCCGCCGGGGCCGAGGTCGAGGTGAACCGGGGCCGGGTGCGGGCCCGCTTCACCGGCAAGCGGCTGCCGTTCATCACCGACGCCGAGACCACCTCGTGGGGGCCGAGCCTGGGTGCGACGGTCACCGCGATGCTGCTGGCCGCCCGCACCCCGGGCACCTCCGCGATCCTCAACCCCAGCGTGGAGCCCGAGGTCACCCACACTGCCGCCCTGCTCTCGCAGGCCGGCGTCGGCATCGAGTGGCGGGGCAGGACGGCCCTGGACGTCACCGGCACCGACCGCATCCGGGGCGGGGTGTTCACCGTTCCGCCGGACCGGCTGGAGGCCGCCACCCTCGCGCTGGCCGCCGCCATCACCGGTGGCGCCGTCCACCTGGACGGCTTCCCGCCAGGCGCGTTCCCGGACGGGCTGGTGGCGGTGTTCGCCGACGCCGGGATCCAGCTCGACCCGCTGGACGGCGGAACGGCCGTCAGCCTCCCGGCCGGGCCTCGGCCGGTGCAGATGGCCACCGGCCCGCACCCGGGCTTCCCGACCGACGTGCAGCCGCAGCTGACCGCCTTCCTCACCCAGGCCGAGGGCATCTCCCGCATCGACGAGCGGATCTACACCCGGCGCGACACCCACCTGCCGGCCCTGGCCGCGTTCGGCGCGGCCGTCAACGCGAACGGCTCGGTGATCACCGTCCGGGGCCGGTCCGCCCTCACCGGCGCCGACGTGGCCGGGGAGGACATCCGGGCGGTGACCGCTCTCGTGATCGCCGCGCTGGCCGCCGAGGGCACCTCTACGATCCGAGGGATGTATCACCTGCGGCGCGGATACGGCAGCCTGCTGCCGAAGTTGGCCGCGCTCGGTGCCGACCTGAGGATCGACCAGGAGTAGCCGTGACCCTCACCGTGCCGTGGAAGCCGAACGCGCTCGCCGACCTGCGCGAGTGCCTGGACCTGATGACCGCTGACGGCACCGTGCCCGGCGGAGTCATCGCCCACGGCACCTTCGACACCGATCCCGGCTACCTGGCCTCCGGCGTCGTCGCCCCCGAGTGCGGCGACGCCCGGCCGGGGCCGGACACGGTGTACGACGCGGCCTCGCTGACCAAGGTCCTGGCCACCTGGTCCCTGGTCGGTACCTCCCTTATGGGCGACTTCACCCTGGACACCCCGGTCCGCGACCTGCTGGCCGGCATCCCGGCCGAGGCGCCCGGCGGCCAGGTGACGGTCAGCCAGATCTTGGCCCACACCTCCGGTCTGCGGGCCGACACCCGCCTCGACCAGTACCGGCACCGCGCCGAGCCGCTCGCCGAACTGATCTGCGGGGAGCCGCTGATCGCCGATCCCGGAGCCGGTCACCGCTACATCAACCGCGGCTTCATCCTCCTCGGCCTGGCCCTGGCCCACTACCGCTGCCAGCGCCTGGACGAGCTGGCGTCCGACCTCTGGCAGCACCTCGGCATGACCAGCACGACCTACGGACCGGTGCCCCGCTCCGCCCGGGTTGCCCCGACCGAGCAGCGGCTGACCGGCGGGCCCCGGCTGTGGGGCATGCCGCACGACGACAACGCCGCCCTGCTTGGCGGAGTCGCCGGCCATGCCGGGGTGTTCACCACCCTGGCCGACCTCGCTACCTTCGCCACCCATCTGCTGTCCTCGCACGCCACCGGCGGGCCCCTGGGCCGCTGGCTCGCCTACAGCATGCGGCCGCAGGCCGCGATCGAGCCGGGCCTCGACCGGGGCCTGGCCTGGATCCTCGCCCACGAGGGCCGGGTCGCCTACCACCACGGCTTCACCGGAACCAGCCTCTACCTCGCCCCGGCCACCGGCCGCTACCTGGCCATCTGCACCAGCGCCGTCTACCACCACCAGGACAACCGCACCCGCCTCGCCCCGCTGCGGACCCTCGCCCTCAAGGCGATCACCGACGAACCCTAGGAGGGCCACCCGTGCCCAGCACCACGCTCGCGTCCCTGACCACCCTGCGGCTCGGCGGCCCGGCCAGCGACGTCCTGCCGGTCGCCGACCCCGACGACTGGTTCGAACTGGTCCGCACGATCGGCGACCGGCAGGAGGACGCACCCCTCACCCTCGGCCACGGCAGCAATGTCATCGCCTCCGACACCGGCCACGAGGGCACCGTCGCCGTGATGAACACCCGGGGCATCACCGTGAAGCGAGTTGACGACGACACGGTGGCCGTTACCGTCCAGGCCGGCCACCCGCTCGCCGACCTCGTCCAGTGGGCCGCAGCCGAACACCTCGCCGGGATCGAGTGCCTGGCAGGCATACCCGGCACTGTCGGGGCAGCCCCCGTCCAGAACGCCGGAGCCTACGGCCAGCAGGTCTCTGACGCCCTCGACCACCTCACCGCCTGGGACTGGGACATGGGCCGCCTGCGGACCCTGCCCGCTCAGGCATGCCATCTCCGCCACCGCGACAGCCGCTTCAAGAACGACCCCGGCCGCTGGACCATCCTCACCGCGACGTTCCACCTCACCCGCTCACCGGCTGCGCCGATCACGTACCAGCCGCTCGCCGACGAACTCGGCGTCCACGTCGGCGCCCAGCCGCCCGTGGCTGAGGTGGCCGCCGCCGTCCTCGCCAACCGTCACCGCCGCGGACTCCTCCTCGACCCCCACGGACCCGACGCCCGCCAGGCCGGATCGGTCTTCCTCAACCCACCCATCACCGCCACCCAGGCCAGCCGCTGGTCGGCTGCCGGCTGTCCGGTCCACACTGACAGCGACGGGCAGCTGCGGGCCGGCGCCGGCTGGCTGCTGGAACACACCGGCTACCGCCCCGGCTACAAGATCGCAGACGGCATCCGCTGCTCGGAACGCCGCACCCTCACCCTCGCCGCCCACAACGGGGCGACCGCAACCGGCTTCGCCCAGGCCCTCACCGAACTCTCGACGCAGGTCGAGATCGCAGCCGGGATCAAACTTCGGCCCGAGCCGATGTTGGTCGGCGCCTGGCCGTGAGGCCCTGGGATGGTTGCAGCGGACAGTAGTTGGGGCCCCGGGGGGAGGGGGGTGGGGGGGGGGGGGGGAAAAGAGGAGGGGGAAGGGCACAAAAAGGGAGGGGGGGGGGAGGGGGGGGAAATACCCCCTTGTCCCTCTTAGTGTAC